>NZ_CP058669.1:1847500-2447500 GCF_014323565.1 Hyphobacterium sp. CCMP332 | reverse complement strand
GCCGAATGTCGTTGCGCTTCTGATGCTTTCAGGCGTCGTCGTTGGCATGACCAGGCGCTTTGATAAAACCGGCGAATTGCCGCCTAACTGGGCAGGCGATGTCTGGGGCACGCAGCCGCCCGGACCGGATGAGCCGGATCCGTCCGACCCGCTGGACCCCTCCCATCCGGGCAATTAGGCGGAAGTGAACTGATCAGGGCCCTGCCAACCGGCGGGGCCTTTTTCTATTCCGATAGGCGCGTATCAGCGGCCGCGAAGTGATCCATCTGGCCGCGCAGTGCGGTTGTAAAAGCCGGCCGGGCGATGGCGCTCTTCAGATATGAATGGCAGGCGGGATAGGCCGCCAGACCGTCAAATCGGTCCACCAGGCGGAATACGTCCGCCATCAGAATGTCGGCAATGGAGAAGTGACCGCACAGCCAGTCGGCTTTGGTGACGACAGCTTCCATATGGCCCAGCCGGGCGGACAGGAAGTCGTCGAGCGGCGGAGCGGTATCGTCTCGCCCGAACTGCTTCAACGCCCAGGGCAGGGCCGCCATCTCCACGGAATTGAGCGCAGCGAAGACCCATTGCGTCACGTTCAGCCGGGCGGGCGCTTCCGCCGGCATCAGCGCTTCGCTCAGCCCGCCGAGATAGAGCAGGATCGCGCCGCTTTCAAACACCGACACATCACCATCGGTCAGCCACGGCACCTGGCCGAAAGGTTGATGCGAAAAATGATCGGCGCGCCGCTCCGCAAACGACACGGACCTTACACGATAAGGCAGAGCCGCCTCCTCCAGTGCCCAGCGTACGCGCAAGTCCCGCACAAGGCCGCGCGGCATTTCGGGCACCCAGTCAAATGTGTAAAGCGTCAGATCTGGCATTGTTGCGGCCTCGCATCCGGTTTGGCACAGTCTATCAGACCGAAATTACCTGTCACCCAGCGCCGCGAGGGCGGCCTCGACATGGGCGTTGAACTGGCCCCAGCGCTTGTAGGCCAGAGCATCGTCTGACGCCGCGCGCCAGCTCGCCGCAAAAGCAGAACGGTCGGCCGGGTCGGCGAGCGCTTCGCGGATCGGGTCGAGGCAGATGCGGATGCAAAAGAGGATGGCATTCGTGGCCTCCAGCCGCACCAGCGTCTGGCGCTCCACCCGCAAGACGAGGTCATTGATGGCGGCTTCCGGCGGCGTGGTCTTCAGCTGTTCGCGCATGGCCGAACCATGCGGCCAGTGCCGCTCCATACCGAGCTGGACCGTCCAGTTGAAGCGCTCGAACACTTCTCCGGCGGGCATGCGATCGAAGACGCGGGCGATCTTTCCCGCCAGAGCCGGCGCGCCGTAGGGCACAGGCGCGTGGAGCTGGTGCAGTTCGCGGTTGAAGCTGTCTTCCAGAGAGAAAAAGGTCGGCTGGGTCAAAAGCAGGCTGGTGGCCACCCAACCCTCGCCCGCATTTTCCATGACCACGAGATCATCCGAAACCAGACGCCCGGCGGCAATCAGGGCGGGTTCGGTGCGGGATGAGCGGGCCCGCCCGGTCGCGGCCTCGATGCGGGACAGAGCCTCCGCTTCCGCCAACGATGCGGCGGGCAAGGCGCGGTAATATTTTTCCGGATCGGCATCGAGGCGTTCCGATTTCATTGTCAGCCAATCGGCTTCCGGATCAGGGGACAGCCAGTGCGCCGGATCAATCCGGGTAAGGCCGACCTGAAAGCGCGGCGGGCCACTATAAAAGGGTTTGTAGGGCGGCCGCGTCACGGCTTTCGCAGGCCCAGTATCGCTACCAGCGTCAGGCCCAGCGCAATCCCCGCCAAGTCAGCGAGAACATCGGCAAAGGACATGGTGCGCTGAAGGATGGGCGAGCCCTGGATCAGCTCGATCAGAAGGCCATAGGTGATCATGGCCAGCGTGATAAACCAGAGGGGTAGTGCCCGCCAGCCAAAGCCGGCCAGAAGTGTCAGCACCAGAAAAGCGGCCGCATGTTCCAGCTTGTCCGTCCCCAGCAGGCGCGGCGGGGCCGCCGGGCCGGGCAAAAGCGCGAGGACGGTGATGGCTGTAAAAGCCAGCCAGAACATGCCCTTGGCGGCTTGCCGCAGGGCCTGCCTCTTTCTAGGGTCCGCGCCAGAAGAAAACGGATGAGATGACATGGCTGCCACTGTCCTTGATATCGAGACCTTGTCAAAGCCCCGCTTTGACTGGACTGCAGACGAGGCGGGCGGGATATACCGATCTCCGTTTAACGATTTGCTGTTCGCCGCGCAAAGCGTGCACCGGCGCCATCATGCGGCCAATTCGGTCCAGAAATCCCAACTCCTGTCCATCAAGACCGGCGGCTGTGCCGAGGATTGCGGTTATTGCAGCCAGTCGGCCTTTCATGAGACCGGGCTGAAAGCCTCCAAACTGATGCCCGTCGATGAGGTCCTATCCGCCGCGCGCAAGGCGAAGGCCGGCGGGGCGACACGATTTTGCATGGGGGCGGCCTGGCGATCCCTGAAGGATCGCGATGTTGATGCCGTATGCGAGATGATTGAAGGCGTGAAATCGGAAGGTCTGGAAACCTGCGTCACGCTCGGCATGCTGGAGGCCGATCAGGCACAAAGGCTGAAGGCGGCGGGGCTGGATTATTACAATCACAATCTGGATACGAGCCGGGAATATTACGACAAGGTGATTAGCACGCGCACCTATGACGACCGCCTGGAAACGCTGGGCCGTGTGCGGGAGGCGGGCATCAATGTGTGCTGTGGCGGCATTATCGGCATGGGCGAGAGCGAAGCTGACCGGATCGGCCTTCTGGTCGAGCTGGCCACGATCGCCCCGCATCCGGAAAGCGTGCCGATCAACCATCTGGTCGCCGTGGAAGGCACCCCTCTGGGCCATGCCAGGCCGCTGGACGGGTTTGATTTCGTGCGGGCGATTGCCGCAGCACGCCTGATGATGCCGCGCTCGGTTGTGCGGCTGTCGGCGGGCCGCGAAGGCATGAGCCGCGAGCTTCAGGCGCTGTGTTTCCTCGCCGGGGCCAATTCGATCTTTGTGGGTGAAGAGCTTCTCACCACGCCCAATCCGGATCTGGAAGTCGATGGGGCGCTGTTCAACGATCTCGGCCTCGAGCCGATGGCAGCGCCGTCCTCGCCGGTGGAACGCGCGGCGGAGTAGGCAGCACATATTTCCCCTCCCCACACAGGGGAGGAAAAGTGCATTCCGGCACCAGAAAATAATTACACCGTCTTCGTTCGGCTTGACCGGACAACCTCGATGACGAAGAGACCCTCCGGTCAAGCCGGATGGAGACGCCATAAAATTGATCGCTGCGGGCTTCGAGATGATGTTTTACTCCCCCGTTTACGGGGGAGGTGGCAGCGAAGCTGACGGAGGGGGCCATGCCCCCCTCGGCCCTACGGGCCACTCCCCCCGCGAGCAGGGGGAGAAAAATCACGCTAATCCAGCCCGGCGAGTTCGCGCAGATAATCCCAAGTGAAAAGACCGGTATCATGGCCATCATCAAAGACGATCTGTACCGCATAACGGCCCACAGGATGGGCGGCGGTGACGCCGACATTTTCCTTGCCGGTAATGATTTTCTTTTGCCCGGCACCATGGCCCTGCACTTCGGCGCTGGGCGATTCGGTGCGCAAAAGCTGATACGGCAATTCGGCCGTCCGGCCGTCATCGAAGTCGACGGTCAGCACCTTGCGCGATTTCGAGAAATCGAGCCGGGTCGGCCAGGCGCGGCTCATTTCACTTCCGCATCGCTGAGCTCGCGCGCCTCGTCCGGCAGCATGATGGGCACGCCCTCGCGTACCGGATAGGCGAGACGGGCCTTTTTCGAGACCAGTTCGCCTTTCTTTCGATCATAGACGAGCGGACCGCGCGTCACCGGGCAGACCAGCACTTCCAGCAGCTTGGGATCAACGTCTTTGGGCGGGGTTTCGATGTTTTCGCTCATGCCGGATCTTCTATCCTGTCAGGGCGGGCCTGCCTAGTTCGGCGTGCCGCCTGCGCCTTCCGCCAGCTTCTTTTCCAGCAGCGCCGTCATCAGATCATAGCGGGCGCGGCCATCGCCGGCTTCTAGCAAAGCCTGTTTTTCCTTGGCGGCAAAGGGCGCAGCCATGGCGATCTGGTCGACGATCCGGATCACCGGTGCTGCCTCCACCGTGCCCCAGTCACACTTGATGCCTTCCTGCGCGAACCAGCCCCGAAGCAGCGCGGTAAACCGTTCCCGGTCGGCAGTCAGCAGCGCATCGGGGGCGGCGCGATCGGCGTCAAAGAGCGACCAGTCCACCTGCGCCATGCGGTAGGGGGTTTTCGCGTCCAGCTCGGCGGTGATCTCGAAGCGCGACAGGCCTTCCAGCTCGATCAGATAGCGGCCATCTTCCGTCTCGGCATGACGGGTAATCCGTCCGGCGCCGCCGATGGCCTCGATGAAGGGCTGATCCGCGGGCCCGCCGGCCCGGGTCTGGACAATGCCGATCAGCTTGTCGCCCGCCATCGCATCATCAATCATGTTGAGATAGCGCGGCTCGAAAATATTGAGCGGCAAAATCTCTCCGGGGAGCAGAATGGCACCGCCCAGCGGGAAGACGGGCAGGGTTTTGGGAAGCTGTGTCATACCTTTGAGCTAGGGCCGATAAAGGCCTCTGCCAAGGGGGGGTCAGGAAAACAGCAGCGTGGACAGCCGGCGGCGGCCCGATTTCGCCACCGGGGATGCAAATCCGGCGGCTTCGAAAACCTCGAGAAGGCGCGCCCTGGCCTTGCCCTCTTCCCAGTCGGCATCGGCCTCCAGGATCAAAAAAAGCTGATCGGTGGCACCTTGCAGATCGCCCTTGCCAACCAGTGCATTGGCCAGTTCAAACCGTGTGGCGTGATCGCCGGGATTATCCGCCAGCTTCTGTTCCAGCTCACTGGCCTCACCGGCATCGCCGGCCTCATCCACCAGTTTCAGTGCGGTCATGACCGCCTGAACGGCGGGGTCGGAATGCTTGTCTTCGGGCACATGCTGGAGCAGCTCCCGCGCCTTGTCCGGATCGCCGCCGGCAAGGAAAACGCGCGCCATGCCGGCAATCGGGGCGACATTTTCCGGATCGGATTGCGCCGCGAGGGAGAAGTCCTGCGCTGCGCCGCCGAGATCGCCGGAGGCGAGGCTTTCCTCGGCCCGGGCGATCAGCGCCGCAATGGCTTCCTTGTCCGGACCATCGCCGGTAATGCGCTTGATGAAGTCATTGATCTGGCTTTCCGGCAAGGCGCCCATGAAGCCGTCCACCGGCTGGCCGTTCTGGAAGGCAAAGACGGCGGGGATGGATTTCACCTGCAACTGCCCGGCAATGCCCGGATTCTCGTCGATATTGATCTTGACCAGGCGCACCTTGCCGCCGGCCTTGCGCACGGCATTTTCAATCGCCGGTCCCAGCTGGCGGCACGGACCGCACCAGGGTGCCCAGAAGTCGACAATCACCGGCACCTCTTTCGAGGGCTCGATCACATCGGCCATGAAGCCCTGATCCGTGCCGTCCTTGATGAGGTCGGCCGCAGGGGCGGAGCCAGCGGAAGGGGCGGCATTTGGGTCGGTGGTGAAAAAGTCGCTCATGGCAAAATTCCATCTTTGATATCCTGGGGCTTACTTGGCGCGCGATGCCCCGCTTTACAAGGTCAGTCGTCTGCCGCCAGCGCGGCAAAATCCACAATCAGCGGATCATGTCCGGTGGCTTTGGCAAAGGCCAGAAGATCATCGCGGGAGATCGCCGTGGTGGCGTCATTCTTCAGCGGGTGGAAATTGACTGGATCGGTGGCCAGCAAGGCGGCATCGACGACGAATGTCACCCGGCCCGCGACATCATTCATCAGCGCAAAGGCGGTGACGGAGCCCGGCCGCACGCCCAGCACGTCGAGCAAATCCCCCTCGCGGGCAAAGGACAGGCGCTTGCAGCCCATTGGCTTGTGCAGGCGGTTGATGCGGACCGGCGTGTCGCCCAGCGCCGAGACCAGCACGAAGCGGCCGGCCTTGTCCTTCAGGAACAGATTCTTGGTATGCCCGCCGGGCAGGCTGGCCTTGATGTCCTGGCCCTCCTCGACGGTGAAGACCGGCGCATGGTCCTGCGTTGAATGGGCGATGCCCAATTCATCCAGGTATGCAAACAATTCATTGCGGGTCGCTGTCATAACGGGCGTTATGGCGCATGAGTGTGCTGGATCAAGCGTAAATCTACTATACGCTTCCTGCGACCGCCAGAAGGACCTGACCATGACAACGCCTGTCTGCTTTTTTGGTTTCCGCAGCCCCTATTCCCGCATCGGACTCGCCAAGCTGAAAGCGGCGGGTGTGAGGCCGGAGATGATCCCCTTTACCGGCCCGCCGGACGGGGTGCCCTTCTTCAATCCGACCGACAGCCAACCCAAGCTGGAATACTATCTCGAAGACATTCCGCGCATGACGGCGCGGGCGGGCCTGACGCTCGCCTTTCCCGATACGTTCGAGCTGACCTCACGCCTGCCCAATCTCGCCTTTCACTTTGCCGATCTGGCGGACAAGGGATTTGATTTTGCCTGCGCGGCCTCGGAGGCACGCTGGGGCGAAGGGCAGGATCTCAATCGACACAACGTGCTCGCCGGCATCGCCGCCGGGCTGGACCTTGACCTGCCGGACACCGCCACGCTGAAAACGTCCGAAGCCATCCGCAGCGCCGAAGCCGGGGCGCGCGCGGCGGTAACCAAGCACGGGATTTTCGGCGTCCCCTTCCTGATCGCGGACGGGCAGAAATACTGGGGGCAGGACCGGTTTGATCTTTACCTGGAAACAATCGCCGCCTAGCTGAATCTGGCGTCTTGCCATCGGGCCGGGATTGCGCGATATACGCCGCCTCCCGGCGCAAGCCGGAACCCCAGACATGAGCGGGCGTAGCTCAGGGGTAGAGCGTCACCTTGCCAAGGTGAATGTCGTGAGTTCGAATCTCATCGCCCGCTCCATTCTCTTTTCAGTATGATTCTCGGTTGACGTTTCGGCCGCGCCTGCTTTGCGCGTTGTTGGAACGGCAGGGCGGTACCGGCCGCGGAGACCGTCCACGCGATCAAAGTCCGCACGGGTCAATCCGCTTAGCGGGTGGACCCCAATCTACTCGCCGGACGGTATCAGCGTGATTTCGGTCTGCCGTCCGTCGAAAAAGCGGACTTTTTCGCCATCAAAGAATGCATCTTCTTCGGAGCGGAAGTCGACGATTTGCCCGCCCCATTCGGGGACAGCATTGAAGGTGGTGAGCTCGATCGCCCACGCTGTGTTGGCGTTGATCGGCCCTTCGCCGCGAGGATCGCCGGTCTGATTATCCCAGAAGCCGATTGCCGGTCCGGCGCCATGCCCGTGCAGGCCGATCGGATGGGTGTAGATGGACGGATTGAGCCCCCGTTCAATCGCTTCGGCGCGGGCGCGTTCCAGAACCTCATTGCCACTCCGCCCCGGTTGAAAATGGGCCAGCAGAATGTCCTGAACCTCATTGGTCGCGGCCAGACCATTCCGCAGCCCGGCCGGGGCCACGGTTTCTCCCGGCCGCAGGACATAGGCGAGGTGCTGGGTATCCGTGTTCAGCCGCAGATAGGTGATGCCGACATCCGTCCAGAGGAGGTCTCCGGGCTGGATGATTTCATCGCCCGAGAGCATGCCCTCCTGCCCGGCGCGCTGAATTCCGACCGATGGATGAAACCAGGGCGTCAGGCCCAAGCGGGCGAATTCCTGACGATACCACCAGCGGACATCATTTGCGGTTGTTACACCCGGCGTGATGACTTCGCGGGAAAAGGCGCGCGCGATCAGCGCGTGGGCCGTGCGGACAATGGCCGGGTAGAGCGCCACCTCGCTTGGCGTGCGGGTCTCCAGCCAGCGTATTGCCAGGGTTTCTCCGGAAATGATGCGGTCCTCGAATCCCTCCGGCAAGGCGGCCATCATCAAGCGGTACTGGCTCAGTGTCATGCCGTCGCCAAACGCTGAAATATCCGAGAAATTGATGGCAATGGTCGCCGGGTCCCGCTCTGCGATAATGGCGGCCACGGCATTCCACTGGTCCGGCTCGACTTCGGGATCCCAGGCGGGCTCAAACAGGCCTGCCAGCCCGTAGCGGCTTACCGTGAGACGCTCGATGGGCTCTCCCTCGCCCGTATCAAAGAACACCAGAATGGTCCGTCTGCGGGCCGCCATGCTGCGGGCATCCAGCATGGTGGCGATGACGGGCTCCTCGAAATACTCCCGCGCCATCAGCACCCACATGGCAACGCCATTCTCGCGCATGATCTGCGGCACGACGGTCTCAAGGCGCTCCGCGAGGATTCTGTCAATCACCGCGGCCCGATCCCGCAGAGGCAAGACCGGCGGCAATTCCGGCGCCTCCTCTTCGGTCTCACTCATGGGCAGGACGGGCGGCGGCATTTGCGCCCCGACACTGGCGGGAATGACAAAGCCGAACAGGAAAGCAACCGTCAGAACGGACAGGATGGCGGGTTGTTTCATTTGACGGCCTCGTTGTTTCCAATCCTGAAGGCTGGCGACGACGCATAATGGCGTGAAAGCCGCGGCGCGGCCCGAATGTCGAACCTGCCGCCGCGGCCCAGAGGCCTACTCCAGACCCGCCGCAATGCCGGTCAGGGTGTTGCGCAAGGCGGTGAGGCGCGCGCCATTGCGGCCATCCGCATCGACGCCGGACAAATCCTCTGACAGATCGGTCAGTGTTTGCGAAAGCTCGCTATCGCTTTCGCCTGCCTCCATCAGCGCACGCGCCTGGCCCAGCGCAGCCGCCATCGCCGTTGCCGTTTCTACTACCAGCGCGCCCTCCCGGTTCAGCTGGTCGAGATAGGCGAGCGCCACGACCGGGTGATCCGGCCAGGTGACGGGGTGTTGCTGTTGCGGATTGAAGGTGTCGCCCTGATCGCCGAGCGCGGCGGCGGCAATCTCGTTTTCGGTCAGGACGCCGCTGGGGGCGAGCTCGAAAATATCCAGCCCGCGCACGATCTCGGTGGCGTAGATGCGGCCACCATACCAGTAGGACGACCAGAAGCCGCCCGTGACCATCGTATCGCCATTGATGGGGCCGCGGTCGAAATAGCCGATTTCCACCGGATTGGCGGGATCGGTGAAGTCGATCAGCGTGATGCCGCCCTGATACCAGGACTGGACGAAGATATCGCGGCCCGGCACCGGGATGATGGAGCCATTGTGGGCGACGCAGTTTTCCTCGTCCGACTGATAGGCGGGCAGTTTGTAATAGGCATTGAAGTCCAGCTCGCCGTCCTCGATGGAATAGATCGCATTGGCGCCCCACGTCATCGGGTCCTGAACGCGGCAGCGCGGACGCCCGCCCCCACCCCATTCATCGGTGAACAGGACCCGGGTGCCGTCATTATTGAAGGTCGCCGAATGCCAGTAGGCAAAGCCGGTATCGCTGACAGCATCCATGCGGCGCGGGGCGCGCGGATCGGAAATGTCCATCAGAATGCCATTGCCCGAGCAGGCGCCAGCGGCGAGGTTCAGGCTGGGGAAGACGGTGATGTCGTGGCATTCATCGGTGCGGCTGGTGGTTTGGGTGCCCTCGCCATGATCGCCGCCGCGCCAGAGACCGGCCAGCTGTCCGGTTTCATCGTCCGCAAACACGGCCGGGCTGTCGACAATGCGGGCGGCCGCCGGATTGGCAATCGGGATCTCGATCACATCGATGCGGAAGAGCGCTGTGCTGCTGTCGCCGGGCACGTCGCCGACGCAACCGGCCAGTTCTTCCTCATCGCGGATCGAGCTGGTGCCGGAATTATAGACGATCAGAACGCCATCCTCACCGGGACCGGAGACCACGGAATGGGTGTGCGAACCGCGGCAGGTCTGGACCTGTCCGACCTGGCGCGGGGCCAGAGGATCGGCAATGTCGAAAATGCGGATGCCGCGGAAGCGGTCGGCGCTGACATCCTCGCTGACGCCCTGACGGCCGCAATCGACGCGGCCACGGGTCTGTTCCACCGACATGATCAGGAGATCACCCACAATGGAGACATCGCCCTGCCCGCCGGGGCAGACAACCGAGGAGATCAATTCCGGCTCGGCGCCGCCCAGCCGGTAGAGGTTGAAGCCGTGATAATTGCCAACCGCCATCAGATCGCCGGAAAAGGCCATGTCGGTATTGGAGAAGCTGAGGAAGGGAGAGCGCGCGCCAAATTCCGGCCTGTCGTCTTCATCCGCTGCGTCGGCCGCCTCGTCCTCATCCTCGTCGGACTCGATCAGGGGCGGAAGGCCGGCCGGGTTTTCCGGATCGAAGAAGCCGGTCGGCTTGGGCAGGGTGGCGACATGGATCAGGCCGGAAATGGCCTCACCCGCGTCGCGGAAACCGGGTGTCAGGTTGGAGCGCGGGTCCGCGGACAGGCCGCGCAAGAGACCGCCCATGCGGCGGATTTCGGCTTCCTGTTCATTCTTGATGTCGCCGGCAAAATCAAACAGCAGGGGGTCGTAGGCCGAGCCGGATTGTTCCAGCAGGTGATCGACCATGTCCACCGCGCCTTCATGATGGGTGATCATCAATTCAAGGAAGAGACGATCAAATTCCGGCCCTGACGCTTCGGCGAGCTGAGCCATCTGTTCCGGTGTGGCCATGCCCATCATGGCATGTCCCATGGCGTGATGGGCGTGCGGGCTTTCCAGCGCTTCGCCGCGCTCGGTCAGCCAGGTCCGCATGAAGGCGATCTCATCAGCCTGGGAGGCATCAATGCGCCCGGCAATCGCGGCCACGTCCCCGTTATTGGTGCGGTCTGCGACCAGCGCCGACATTTCCACCGCCTGTGCATGGTGCGGGATCATGTTCTGCATGAAGGCGACGTCGGCATCGGAATAGCGGTTATTCGCCAGCTGGACGGCCTCGTCCGCGCTCAGCGTGCGGGTGTCCTGTCCGGGTGCGCCCGGCTGCACAATCGGCACATCCTGCGCCGTAGCGGCACTGGTCAGGGCCAAAACGCCGGCTATGGCACCGCCAAGAATGGACTGGTTCAGAAATTTCGATTTGATGGACATGCTGGGCTCCCCGAGAAACAATGCATGAAAAGCTAGCATGGCAGCGGGGCGGGGCAAGGAGAGAAGGCGGGATTTGCCGGCATCCTGCCGCTGGCCCCCGCCCCGGACCCGTAGCTGGCCGCTTTTCGACTCCCTACAGGCATTGCGCTGGGCGCTGCGCACGTTACACCGCGCCACCATGTTGACGATTTCAAACCTTGATTACCGTGTCGGCGAACGCGCCCTGTTCGAAAACGCTTCCGCCCAGATCGCTGCGGGCTGGAAGGTCGGGCTGATCGGACGCAATGGCACGGGCAAATCCACCCTTCTGCAGATCATCCGCGAGGAGATTGCCCACCCCTCTCCGGACAGCCCGATCCGGCTGAGCCGCGGGGCGCGCATGGGCTGGGTGGCGCAGGAGGTCCAGCCGTCGGACGAGACCATTCTTGAGGTCGTGCTGGCCACTGATGCCGAACGCCACGCCCTGATGCAGGAAGCGGAAACCGCAGTCGATCCCGACCGCATCGGCGAGATCCATATGCGGCTCGCCGATATCGACGCCTGGTCCGCAGAATCGCGCGCGGCCGAAGTGCTGATGGGGCTCGGCTTTACCGATGCCGATCTGTCGCGGCCGACGCGGGAGTTTTCCGGCGGCTGGCGCATGCGCGCCGCGATTGCCGGCGTCCTGTTCTCCCAGCCGGACCTGCTCCTTCTGGACGAGCCGACCAATTATCTTGATCTGGAAGGCGCGGCCTGGCTGGAAACCTATCTGAGGAAATATCCCCACACCGTGCTGATCGTCTCGCACGACCGGGAGATGCTCAATCGCTCCGTCACGCACACGCTGGCGCTGGAGCACAAACAATTGGCGATCACGCCGGGGGGCTATGATGCCTGGCTGCGGCTGCGGGCCGCAAAACTGGCACTGCTGGAAAGCGAGCGCGCCAAGCAGGATGCCGACCGGGCGCATTTGCAGGCCTTTGTCGACCGCTTCCGCGCCAAGGCCTCGAAAGCGCGGCAGGCCCAGTCGCGGGTGAAAAAGCTCGAGAAGATGCAGGAAATTTCCGTTCCGCTGGCCGAGCGGACGACGCCGTTCGTCTTTCCCAATTCCACCGACAAGCTCGCCCCGCCCCTGCTGCAGCTGCGCGATGCGACGCTGGGTTATGGCGAAGACGCCGTGATCCTGCGGGATATCGATCTGCGTCTGGACCCGGAAGACCGCATCGCCATTGTCGGGGCCAACGGACAGGGCAAGACGACGCTGGTGAAATCCATCGCCGAGCGCCTGTCGCTCCTGTCTGGCGAACGTGTGGCGCCGCGCGCCCTGCGCATCGGCTATTTCTCGCAGGACCAGATGGACGAGTTGCGGCCCGGCGAAACCGTGCTCGACCATGTTCGCGACGCTCTGCCGGAAGGCTCGCCCCCGTCAAAGCACCGCGCCGTGGCGGCCGGCATGGGCTTTCCCTATGAGAAGGTCGGCACGGCCATCGAAAAGCTGTCCGGCGGCGAGAAAGTGCGTCTGCTGCTCGGCCTGATGGCAATTGAAAAGCCGCATATCCTGATCCTTGACGAACCGACCTCCCACCTCGATATCGACAGCCGCGAGGCGCTGATCTATGCGCTCAACGATTATGACGGCGCCGTGGTGCTGATCACCCACGATGTCTATCTCGCCGAAGGCACCGCCGATCAGCTCTGGCTGGTCAAGGATGGCCGGGCGACACGCTATGACGGCGATCTCAATGATTACCGCAAACTCGTCCTGCAGGCCGACCGGGCGGCACAAGCCTGAGGCGGCCATACGCGGCGGATATGCCCTGCGCTCGACAGACCGGGCCGGGGCGATAGACTGGTCGGATCGATCCCGGAACCCGGCAAAACGGCGGTGAATGTGTTGCGTTTGATATCCATCGGCCTGCTCTGTCTTCTGGCAACTGCGCCGGCCGCGGCGCTGAACCGCGAGACGCCGCTGTCAATAACGGCGGATTATTCCGCCTCGGTGCTGGTTTTCCGGGTCGGGCGGGTGACGCTGGAGGCCGATCTGGGGCGCGCGGACTATGCGGCGCAGGCGCATGTCGAGGCGGCCGGACTGGCAGCGCTGTTCACCGATTTCGAGATCGATTCCCGAGTGGCCGGACGCTTCGGCGCAGGCGGGCCCGAACCGGCCCGTTATGGCCATACCGAGCGCACAGGCGACAAGACACGGATCATCGATGTGGATTTTGGCGGCGGTGTGGCCCGCTCGACAGCCTCGCCGGAGTTTACCAACTGGGGTGATCCGCCTGCAAGCGAGGCCGACCGGACCGGCGTGGTCGATCCGATGACGGCCACCCTGCTGCTGTCGGAAATGGTGGCGGCCTCGGGCGGGGCGCCGTGCGAAGGCTCGATCCCCGTCTTCGACGGCAAGCAGCGCTATGATCTCAACCTTGCTTCACGTGGAACCGAGACGGTGCGCACACGCGGCTGGCGCGGCGAGGCGCTCGTTTGTGATGCCTATTACACACCGGTTTCCGGCTATGACGCCGAAGACTGGCCGGAGCCGGGCGAAACCCGCCATCCCTTGCGCATGTGGATCGCTCCGATCGCCGATGGCACCGCCTTCCTGCCCGTGCGTCTGCACACGCGGGCCGGCTTTGGCGGGGTAACGGTGGAGTTACGTCAACTGGAACTTCACTAGCGCCTTGACGGAGCGTCCCTGCGCGCGATGTTGAAGGTCAAAGGGAGAGCCGGACATGACGACACGCACACATGATATCGTGGTTTACGGGGCCACCGGATTTACCGGGCGGCTGGTCGCGGAATACCTCAATACCACCTATGGCGTCGGCGGCGACCTGAAATGGGCGATGGCCGGACGATCCGCCTCCAAGCTCGCGGCCGTGCGTGAAGAGATGGGCATTTCTGCCGATGTGCCGCTGGTCATCGCCGATGCCGGTCAGCCGGAAACCCTGAAAGCGATGGCGGAAAGCGCCAGGGTCGTGTTGACCACGGTCGGGCCCTATCAGCTTTATGGCGAACCCTTGCTGGCGGCCTGCGCGGAGGCCGGAACCGATTATGTCGATCTGTGCGGCGAACCGGCCTGGATGGCGCAGATGATCGTCAAATATCAGGAAAAGGCCGAAGCCTCTGGCGCGCGTCTGGTCTTCTCCTGCGGGTTTGACTCAGTGCCGTTTGATCTTGGCGTCTGGTTCCTGCAGCGTGAGGCAAAGGCCAGATTCGGCGACACCCTGACCCGTGTCAAAGGCCGGGTGCGCAAGATGAAGGGCACCTTCTCGGGCGGCACAGCGGCGAGCCTGACGGCGACGCTGGAGGCGGCCTCGAAGGACAAGTCCATCATCAAGCTGCTCACCAATCCGTTCTCGCTAGTGCCGGGCTTCAAGGGCCCGAAGCAGCCCCATTCGGACAAGGCCGAGTATGATGAGAGTGCAAAGTCGTGGACGGCGCCTTTCATCATGGCGCCGATCAATACCAAGAATGTGCATCGCACCAATGCGCTCGCCGGACACCCTTACGGTGAGGATTTTATCTATGACGAGCGGATGATGACAGGGGACGGCCCCAAGGGCGAGAAGCGCGCGAAAGCTGCGGCCCGGCAGGACAAGATCCAGAATATTCTTCTGGCAATTGCGCCCACGCGCTGGCTGATCAAGACATTCGCCTTGCCCAAACCCGGCCAGGGTCCGGACAAACAGGCCCGTGAAACCGGCTTTTATGACGTGCTGTTTCTCGGCGAAGACGCGCACGGCCATGCCCTTCGCGCCTCGGTGAAGGGCGACAAGGATCCGGGCTATGGCTCGACCTCGAAGATGATAACCGAATGCGCCGCGGCGCTGGTCATGAATGTGGACCGTCAGACCACGGGTGGCGGTGTGTGGACAGCGGGCGCCGCTCTGGGGGATGTGCTGATTGACCGGTTGCAGGAACGCGCGGGGCTGACCTTTGCCATCGAGGACTAGTCGGCCATCAATGCCTTGCGCCGGAAGCTGGTCGGGGCTTCGCCCGTGGCTTCCCGGAAAGCGCGGTTGAAGCTGGCGATGGAGCCATAGCCGAGATCGAGCGCGACCTGCAGGATCTGCAGGCGGGCGCGCTCGGGATCGGCGAGGATTTCCTTGGCGTCTTCCACCCGGTGCGAATTGATATAGCTGGAGAAATTCCGGTAACCGAGGCCGGAATTGATCAGCTTGCGCAGGCGGTGTTCCGGCGTGTTCAGATGATCGGCCAGCTTGCCGACGGTGAGGCCGGTCTCGCGATAGGCTCCGGCCTGCATGGCCGCTTCCAGCCGCGCCAGCAGAGGACGGTCCGCCGGATCAATAGCGGCAATGGCCGCCTCGCTGTCATGATGCTGGCGCACTTCCTTGCGGTCGACAAACATTTCCGGGCTCGCCCGTAGTGCCCACATGGCGAAGGCGAAACACAGGACGAGCAGCCACAGCGACGAGCCGACGAGATAGGCGGTTTCGGCTGCCGTGCCGCGCACCAGAATTTCCAGTCCCATCAGGATCACCGCTGACAGCCCCACCGAGACGGCGATCACCACGCGGAAACGGCGGCGGCTATCGACCAGATCATCCTTCAGGCTGAGCAGGGCGAAATAGGTGGCATGCAGGAAGAGGATGACGGAAATGGACTGCTTGATCAGCGTCATGCCATCGCGCCAGAACGGGTCCGTCACCACATATTGCAGCGGCACCAGGATCAGGATCGGTAAGGCCGGCAAGAGATGCGCGGCGCGGAAGCGGTACTGGTCGCAGAACAGGGCGAGGCAGAACCACCAGAAAAAGACTCCGTCGAGCCAGCCCAGAGGCTCGATGATGTGCCGCCAGGTGCCGAGCAGGTCGCGCATGGTCGGTGAGGCACAGGCCATGTAGGCTGCGGCACCGAGTCCGAAAAGCGCGCCCAGACGGGCGGCGAGGGATTTGCGCGCATTGAGCAGCAGCACAGCGCTGGTCAGAAGACACAGCACACCCGCGCTCATGCGGGCGATAACTTCAATAAGAGCAGCGTCGGTCATGCGGCGAAGTATGCCTCAATCAAAAAAATCCTGCCAGCTTTTCCGAAAACCCGGGGGGCGGAGGAAAAGCCGGCAGGGCAGGAAAGCTAGTCGCGCGCGGCGGCCAGCACCACGGCGTCCCGTCCATCAGGGGAGATGCTCCGGGCGGCGTGGATCTCGGAAAGTTGCGGGGCGGCGATCTGAGCCACGGTGCGGTCCACCGTATCGGTGACGCAGATACGGGCTGCTGTTGCCGCCATGCCGGAGTTGCGGTTTTCAGCGGCGCAGACTCGTTCAGCGGCCGACACCACACGCTGGTAGACGGCAGCAGAGCCATTGTGGGTGGAAAGTTCGGCCTGCGAGAAGGAGAGCTCTGCGCTGGCCGGGCCGCCCACAAAGGCGGTTGTGCCGAGAAACAGGGCAGGGAGGAGTGCGTTCAACATAATCGACCTCGTTTGTTATGGCCGCGGGGAGGCGGCTGACGAGTTCAATCTGGAGAGTTCCTGTCTGCTCTGCTTTGCGATTTCGAAAAACGCGTGATGATTTTCAGAAACGCGCGGCGTTTTCCGGAAATGATCAGTGACGGGGGCTGAAAGGCGGCTTTCGATTGAGATAGATGGCGGTCCGCTACCTGCTGCCGCCGCTATCTGAGCCGCCAGGAACGCGCCGGGGCGAGGATGACGGCGTTCAGGAGTGCCAGATCCAGGCCTTCCTGATAGCCGCGGGCGGTCGGGTCCTGGGTGAAGGCGACGACAAAACCGGACCCCGTCCGGCGCGAGACCATGAAAGGCTTATAGGCGGTCTGGGCGATGTTTTCGTCCCAGAGATAGCCTGAAGCGACCAGGTCGTCCGGCCCGGCAAAGCGCAGCACCGTATCGGCCTCGTCCAGGGGCACGGCGGTATAGATGTCCGATCCCGTCACCATGGCGGCGGCGCCTTCGGCATAACCGGCTGACAGGAAAGCATCGGCATTGGCGGTGACATTGAGCAGCGCGCCGGGAGAGGTGTCGGGCCGGGCATTGCGCGGCTCCAGCGCGGCCTGCAACGCGGCGTCATCCTCGATCACACTGCCGGAGACCAGAGCGCCCTCGCCGGAACTGCCAGTGGGTGTGTCGGCGGCGCGTTCGCGGCGCAGCGGCAGAAGGTTGATATCCGGGTCGGTGACAAATCGGGTGGCATCGCCCAGAGCAATCAGCGTGCCGCCGCCTTGCGCGAACCGGGAGAGATTACCGGAACCGGATTCGCCGATCTCCGCCCCATAACCGCCACCCGACTGCTCGGGCAGGATCAGCACGTCAAAACCGGAGAGATCGGCACTGCCAAGACGCGCAGCGCGGATCACCGTCACCGGCAGACCGTAACGGCGCTCCAGCACATAGCGCAGCCCGCCGGCCGAATTGGCATCCGTGCCTTCGCCCCAGGCCATGGCAATGCGCGGGGCGATGATGTCGGCAAACTGGCTGGAGCCGAAATTCGGGCCGCTCTCGGTCCAGCTGGTGGCGAGGCCGGCATAGGACGCCCCGATCATGCGGGCATGGAGCCGCATCAGGGAATCGAGATTGGCCGGGGCGCTTGTACGCGCAATCACGACCGATCCGGCCGGATATGTCTCGCCGTCAATGGTGAATTCGCTGGCCGCGGTGCGCATCGGCACGCCCTCGGCGGCGAGCGCTGCGACAAGGCGGGCCTGACCGGCATCGGTCCAGGGAATGACATAGCCAAAGCGCGCCGAGTCCGCGACGCTGGCAGGCATGGCGTCATCGGCGGTGACGGCGTCGCCGGATAGATTGGGGCGGTTGGCGCATTCGGTTGATTGCACATTGAACATCACCGGCAGGGACCAGGCGGTGACATCATAGAGTTCGTGGTCGAGCCCGCGTGTGCGGCGATCTTCCTGGCCTGCGAGGAAATCTTCCGGCAGCGGCGTGTCGCGCTCCAGCAGGGTGCGGGCGAGCTGCCCGGCGGGCTGGTTCAATTGCACCAGAAACCCGCCCTCTGGCAGGGCGGTCCCACAGGCCGTGGTTCCGGCATCAATGCGGGTGATTTCAATTCCCTGCCGGGCGATCAGGCGGGCGAGGCGTTCCGCCCCCCAGCGATTGGTCTCGCGTGACAGAAGGATGGCCGCCGGGCCGTCCGCATTGTTGCTGGCGGCGGCGCGGACATCATGAAAACCGCGCACGAAGCGCTCGCGGTTTTCTGCTGCGGCCTGCGCTGTCGACAGGCTGGCGATGAAATGATTGGTGACGCCATCGGCATAGGTCAGGTCCTCGCCATTGCGGCGGGTCCAGACCAGACCGCGCGCCGAGCCCTGTTCATAGGTCATGGCCACACCACCCTGCATCATCGGCCAGGTATCGCCATAGCCCGGATAGAAGGCGTCGAAGATTTCGCGGGTGAAATAGTCAGAGCCGATACGGTCAAACCACATTGCGTGATTGAGGCCGATAATGTCATGGCCTTCCAGCTGGCCGTCAGTGAGGACCGGATTGACCGGGTCGGCCACGGGCGGGAAGAAGTAGGACTGATCACCGCCCATTTCATGGGCATCGACAATCACCATGGGCCGCCAGTCCAGCATCGCCGCCGTGCGGCCGAGGGTTTCCGGCTGGGTCATGATGAACCAGTCGCGATTCATGTCGAAGAGGTAGTGATTGTGCCGCCCGCCCGGCCAGGGCTGGTCGTGTTCGGCGGAGTAGCGATAGCCGTCCGCCTGCAGGCCGCGCGCCTGGGTGAAGGAATTGACGAAGCGGTTGCGGCCATCGGGATTCTGGGTGGGATCAATAATGACCAGCGCGTCTTCACGAATCGTGTCGGCGACCGGGTCATTGGCCGCGGCGATCAGGTGATAGGCGGTGCGCAAAGCGGCATCGGTGGAGGAAATCTCGTCGCCATGCACGCCATAGCCGAGCCAGACAATCACGGGCAGTGTAGCAATCAGGTCCTCGCGGTCGGCATTTGACAGGCCGCGCGGGTCGGCGAGGCGTTGCAGACCGGCCCGGATCTCGTCGAGACGCGCCATATTCTCGGCGCTGCCGATCACCGCATAGACGAGCGGGCGGCCTTCCCAGCTGGTCGCATAGTCAAAGACCTGCATGCGTTCAGGGGCCCTATCAGCCAGCGTCCGGAGATAATCGACCGCGTCTTCGGGCGGGGTAATCTCCTCGCCGAAATCATGGCCCAGCGCCGCTTCCAGATCCGGTATGGCGGTGTCGTACCGGGCCTCCAGCGGGGTCGGCGCGGATTGCGCGAACGCGGCGGCGGACAGGCCGAAAGCGGCAAGAGCGGCAAGCAGGATACGATGTGTCATGAAGGTCCCCGAAAAGGTCTGAATGTCAGGCAGATACAAAACGGCCCGGAGCAGGATGCTCCGGGCCGGTTGAAATGGCGAGATTATTCCTCGCCGCTATCACTCTCGTCTTCACCGGGAACCGGGAAGCCGCGATCGCGCATCAAAGGCGCGATGTCGGCATCACGTCCGCGGAAGGCGCGATAGGCCTCGGCCGGATCGACCGAATTGCGCGGGGCGAAAAGATGCTCGACCAGCGCGGCCGCGACGGTCTCGTCATAGAAACCGCCCGGCGCTTCGGCAAAGGCCTCTGCGGCATCCGAGGTCAGGACGTCGGCCCACATATAGCCGTAATAGCCGGCGGAATATCCTTCACCCGAGAAGATGTGTCCGAAATGCGGGCTGCGGTGACGCATGACCAGTTCGGACGGGGCACCGAGGCGCTCCATGGTCTCGCGCTCGAACGCGTCCGGATCAATGCCGGCCGGGTCGGTCGTGTGGTAGTACATGTCGACCAGGGCCGAAGCGAGATATTCGGTGGTGGCAAAACCCTGATTGAAGGTCGAGGCCGCCTCGATACGGGCCACCAGCTCGTCCGGCATCGGTTCGCCGGTTTCGACATGGACGAAGTAGTTGTCGATGACCTCGTCGGTCGAGAGCCAGCGCTCGAGCAATTGCGACTGGAATTCGGTGTAGTCGCGGACGCCGCCATTCAGCGTCGGATAGGCGACGTTGGACGACAGAGTGTGCAGGGCATGGCCGAATTCATGGAAGAAGGTGTTGGCATCGTCCCAGGAAATCAGGACAGGCTGGCCCGGTGCCGGTTCGACGAAGTTGGAATTATTCGTCGAGAGCGGGGTTTCCTGACCGTCATAAGTGGTGTGGCCCCGGAAGGAGGACGCCCAGGCGCCCGAGCGCTTGCCGGTGCGGGCGAAGGGATCGAGATACCAGACGCCGACATGTTCGCCGCTGTCCCGGTCGGTCACTTCATAGACGGTGACGTCTTCATGCCAGACCGGTACCGAGCCATCGGTGATCTGCGTGAACTCGAAATTGAAGAGCTCGCCGGAGACGAAGAACATGGCCTGCAGGAGATTGTCGAGCTGCAGGTACTGGCGCACCTCGTTGGAATCGAGCTCATAGCGATCCTGCCGGATCTTTTCCATGTAATAGCGATAATCCCAGGGCTCGATGGTGATGTCGTCCCCGCGCGCATCGGCCAGAGCCTGCATGTCGGCGACTTCTTCCTCGACGCGGGCGACGGCGGCCGGCCAGACAGCTTCCATCAGCTCCATGGCCCGCTCGGGCGTGCCGGCCATGCGGTCGGCCAGACGCCACTGGGCGTAATTGTCATAACCGAGCAGGCCGACGCGCTCGTGGCGGAGCTGCAGGATTTCGGCGATCACGGCGTTATTGTCGAACTCATCGCCATTATCGCCGCGATTGTAATAGGTGCGCCAGACCGTCTCGCGCAGATCGCGCTCGTCAGAGAAGGTCAGGAAAGGGTCCATCGAGGAGCGGGTATTGGTGATGGCATATTCGCCCTCGCGTCCGCGCTCGGCCGCGGCGGCGGCATAGGCCGAAATGACCGAGTCGGAGAGACCGCTCAGCTGGTCTGCGGTGATGTAGGTGACATAGGCTTCTTCATCGTTCAGCACATTGTTGGCAAATTGCGTGTGCAATTCCGATAGGCGCAGATTGATGGCAGCATAGCGCTCGGCGGCTTCGCCTTCCAGCGTCGCGCCATTGCGGGCAAAGCCGTCATAGGTGAGCTGGACAAGGCGCTGCTGATCCGGACGCAGGCTGTCAAATTCATCGCCTTCATAAACCGCGCGAATCCGGTCGAACAATGCCCGGTTCTGCGTGATCTGCGAATTGTAGGCGGACAGGCGCGGCGCAAGTTCGCGCTGCAAGCCACGGAATTCCGGCGATGACATGTTGGACGACCAGATGCCCCAGAAATTGAAGACCCGGCCCAGCGGTGCGCCGGCCCGCTCCATGGCAACGATGGTGTTTTCAAACGTCGGGGGTTCCGCGTTGTTGGCGATGGCATCGATCTCGGCGAGGTGCGCGGCGATGCCGGCCTCGACCGCAGATTCCAGCTGATCAAGGCTGGCGGCGCCAAATTGCGGCACGCCGCCATAAGGGCCGGACAGATCGGCCAGAAGCGGATTTGTTTCCAGCTCGGCCTGCCAATCCATGGCGTCCGCACTTTCGTCAGACATGGTGTCATCTGATGTGGTGTCGGCATTCATGGCGGTTTCGGTGGCGGTATTGTCCATATTGGCGCCTTCCGCGTCAGTGCCGTTTGTGCCTTCTTGCGAGCAGGCGGCCAGCGCCAGTGCAGCGAGGCTGGTGGTGGTAATCAGAATGCGTTTCATGTGTCTTTCTCCGGGAAAGGTGAATGGCTGGCGTGGAACCTAGCGTCACAAGGGCGAATCGCAAATGCCCCACTGCGTCGCATTGCGGAAGGTTAATGTTCAACGCGGCCGAGCCTGCGACTCCCTGCCATGTGTCAGCATGCCACATTCTTTTTGGGGACATTCCCCTTTTACCGTTAACCGGTCTGTGGAATTATCCCGCAGAGCAAAGTTTGATTTGGGGGACTATCCATGTCGCAAGCCACAGCGATGCCGGTAAAATCATCCGGCCTCGACGGGATGCTGATCGGACTGATCTGTATTCTCGGTGCCTTCTGGAGCCTCATGGCAGCTGCCCGCGGTGTTGATCCGCAAATGGTGGCGCATGGCTGGCTGATGCTGGGCGGGTTCATTGTCGGCCTCATCCTTGTGGTGAATGCCTATTCGGCCAATGGCCGGGTGGAGGAAAAGGGCCTTTACCATGACAACGTCATCAAGGCGGGCGCGATCGCGACCATGTTCTGGGCTATTGCTGGTCTTCTGGTCGGGCTGATCCTGGCGTTGCAACTGGCATGGCCCGGTATCTTCTACTTCGAGCAATTCGGTTTTCTGAATTTCGGGCGCCTGCGTCCCCTTCACACATCTGCGGTCATTTTCGCCTTTGGCGGGAATGCCCTGATCGCCACTTCCTTCTATGTCGTTCAGCGCACCAGCCGCGCACGCCTCGCAGGCGGTTTGTGGCCGTGGTTTGTGTTCTGGGGCTATCAGTTCTTCATCGTCATTGCCGCCACCGGCTATCTGATGGGCGTCACACAAGGTCAGGAATATGCCGAGCCGGAATGGTATGCGGATATCTGGCTAACGATTGTCTGGGTCGCCTATCTGATGGTCTTCCTCGGCACGCTGTGGAAGCGCAAGGAGCCGCATATCTATGTGGCGAACTGGTTCTATCTGGCCTTCATCGTGACGATTGCCGTCCTGCACCTGGTCAATAATCTGTCGATCCCCGTCGATCCGTTCGGCTCGTTCAGCTATTCGGTGTTTTCCGGGGTGCAGAATGCGCTGACGCAGTGGTGGTATGGCCACAATGCGGTGGGCTTCTTCCTGACGGCCGGCTTCCTCGGCATCATGTATTATTTCATCCCGAAACGTGTGGACCGGCCGGTCTATTCCTACCGCCTTTCCATCGTTCACTTCTGGACGCTGATCTTCATCTATATCTGGGCCGGGCCGCACCATCTGCACTATACGGCGCTGCCGGAATGGGCGCAGACGCTGGGCATGACCTTCTCGATCATGCTGTGGATGCCGTCCTGGGGCGGTATGATCAATGGCCTGATGACGCTGTCGGGTGCCTGGGACAAGCTGCGGACCGATCCGGTGGTGCGGATGATGGTGGTCTCGGTCGCTTTCTACGGCATGTCGACCTTTGAGGGCCCGCTGATGAGTATCCGCGCGGTCAATGCGCTCTCGCACTATACCGACTGGACCATTGGCCACGTGCATTCCGGTGCCCTTGGCTGGGTCGGCATGATCTCCTTCGGGGCGATCTATTGCATGGTGCCCTGGCTATGGAAGAAAAAGGGCATGTGGAGCCGCGCCCTCATTGAATGGCATTTCTGGCTCGCGACACTGGGCATCCTGCTCTACATCGCGGCGATGTGGCCATCAGGCATTACGCAGGGTCTGATGTGGCGCGCCTACAATGATCTCGGCTTCCTGGAATATTCCTTCGTCGAGACGGTCGAGGCCATGCATCCCTATTACATCATCCGGGCGGCGGGCGGACTGCTCTTCCTCGCCGGAGCCATCCTGATGGCGTTCAACATGTACAAGACGATCACAGGCGATGTGAGCAAGACCGAAGACGTGGTCACGCCGCAACCGCGTGCGATCCCGGCGGAATAGGAGCAGGTTCATGGCTGATACACCGCAAAAACCGAGCTTCCACCAGAAGTTCTTCGAGAAGAACTCGCTGATCCTGACGCTGGGCGTGGTCGTGACCATCTCCATCGGCGGCATTATCGAGATCGCCCCGCTCTTCTATCTCGATTCGACGATTGAAGAGGTCGAAGGCGTGCGTCCCTATTCTCCGCTGGAGCTGATGGGCCGGCAAATCTATCTGCGCGAGGGCTGTTATAACTGTCACTCGCAGATGATCCGTCCCCTGCGCGACGAAGTGGAGCGCTATGGCCATTACTCGCTGGCGGCGGAAAGCATGTATGACCGCCCCTTCCAGTGGGGGTCGAAACGCACCGGGCCGGATCTGGCGCGGGTCGGCGGCCGCTATTCGGATGAATGGCATCGCGACCATCTGATCCACCCGCAATCGGTGGTGCCGGAATCGATCATGCCGCCCTATGCCTTCCTCCAGGATGCGGCGCTTGATTATTCCACCATCTCTGCCCACCTCCGGGTCAATCAGTTTCTCGGCGTCCCCTATTCGGACGAGGCGATTGAAAATGCCGCTGCCGATCTGGAAGCCCAGGTCGACGAGTTTTCCTCCGGCTATGACGACTTGCTGGCCCGTTATCCGGGTGCGCAGATCCGCAATTTCGACGGCAATAGCGATGTCATCACCGAGATGGACGCATTGATCGCCTATCTGCAGGTGCTGGGCACGATGGTGGATTTCTCCACCTATGAGCCCGAAGCCGACGAGAACCAGCGCTAGGAGCGGCAATGATGTATGAGGCACTGGCCAGTTTCGCGCAGACTTGGGGTCTGTTGTTCTTCTTCACCGTCTTTATCGGCGTACTGGTCTACGCCCTGTGGCCGAAGAACCGCGATAAATTCGATGCCGCTGCCCGCATGCCGCTGAATGATGATGCCCCGCCTTCCGAGGACGGGAAAAAGGACGAAACCCATGTCTGAGAAACATATCGACGAGGAAACCGGCACGGAAACGACCGGTCATGAGTGGGACGGTATCCGCGAGCTGGACAATCCCCTGCCGCGCTGGTGGCTGTGGATTTTCTACGCCTCGATTGCCTGGTCCGTTGTCTACTGGGTGCTGATGCCGGCCTGGCCCGCACCGCCGGGCATGCAGGGCCACACAACCGGCGTCGTCGGCAATTCCGAACGCGTCAATGTGGCCAATGACCTGAACGCCTTGCAGGCCTCGCGCGCGGACTTCTTTACGCGACTGGAAGCGGCCGACGGTTATGGCGCCATCGAATCTGATCCGGCGCTTTTCCGCTTTGCGCTGGCGGCGGGCGAATCCACCTTCGGAAACTTCTGCTCGACCTGCCACGGTGCCGGCGCGCAGGGTTTTGTCGGCTATCCCAACCTCAATGACGATGTCTGGCTGTGGGGCGGCTCCTTTGAAGATATCCGCCATACGCTGGTGGTCGGCATCCGCTCGGACCATCCCGAAACGCGCTTCTCGCAAATGCCGGCCTATGGGGCTGACGGCCTGCTGTCGCGCGAGGAAATCCGTCACGTTCGCGATTATGTCCTGAGCCTGTCGGGCGAAACCGGCTTTGACGCGGCCGCGCTGGATGCGGGCGGAGCCGTCTTCGCCAACCAGTGTGCCACCTGTCATGGAGATAATGGCATGGGCGACCAGTCCCAGGGCGCGCCCAATCTGACCGATGCGGTCTGGCTTTATGGCAGTAGCCCGGAAGAGATCGAGAATACGATCTGGCGCGGACCCTATGGTGTGATGCCCGCCTGGGAAGGCCGCCTCAACGATCCGACGATCACGGCTCTCGCCACCTATGTCTACTCACTCGGCGGCGGTGAAGCGGCAGCCGAAGCCGAGGGGGCAGCAGGCGAATAAGCCGCATCCCTTTCCTCCCCGAATAAAGGCATAGTGCAAAAATGAGCACGGCCAGACATAATCTGATTTCCGCCCCCGGTGTCGAAACCCACCAGGTCGAGGCGGTGAATGACGCCACCCAGCGCAAGCTGTATAAAAAGCGCGAGCAGATCTATCCCAAGCTGGTGCACGGAAAATTCCGTTTCGCCAAATGGGTGTTCATGCTGCTGGCGCTGGGGGCGTATTACTTCATCCCCTTCCTGCGCTGGGACCGCGGGGCCTCGGCACCGGACCAGGCCGTGCTGATCGATTTCGAGGGCCGGCGCTTCTATTTCTTCTTCATCGAGATCTGGCCGCAGGAGATCTATTATGTCTCCGGGCTTCTGATCATTGCAGCGCTGGCGCTGTTTCTGGTGTCTGCCCTGTTTGGCCGGGTCTGGTGTGGCTATGCCTGTCCGCAGACGGTCTGGACCGACCTGTTCATCGCCGTCGAGCGGATATTCGAGGGCGACCGCAACAAGCGGATCAAGCTGGACCGTGCCAAATGGTCGTTCAACAAGGCGTGGCGTAAAACCGGCAAACACGCCGTCTGGCTGCTGATTGCCGGGGCGACAGGCGGGGCGTGGATCCTCTATTTCCACGACGCCTATGACACGCTGTCACACTTCTTCACCGGCGGATCGCCGATGTCGGCCTATCTGTTTTTCGGGGTTCTGACCTTCACCACCTACACGCTCGCCGGGACGATGCGCGAGCAGGTTTGCACCTATATGTGCCCGTGGCCGCGGATACAGGCGGCGATGACGGACCGGGATGCGCTGAATGTCGCCTACCGGGTGGATCGCGGCGAACCGCGCGGGCCCCACAAGAAGGGCGAGAGCTGGGACGGGCGCGGTGATTGCATTGATTGCAAGGCCTGCGTCGTGGCCTGCCCTATGGGGATTGATATCCGCAATGGCTCGCAGCTGGAATGCATCCAGTGTGCGCTGTGCATTGATGCCTGCGACGACATCATGAAGAAGGTCGATCGCCCGACCGGCCTCATCTCCTATGACACCGATATCAATATCGACCGCCGCCAGGCCGGGCTGGCTCCGGTCTACAAATTCCTGCGCCCGCGTGTGCTGGTCTATGCGGTCTCGCTGGCGATTGCCGGTTCCATCATGCTGTTCGGCCTCACGACGCGCGCCAGCCTGGACGTCAATGTCACGCGCGATCGCAATCCGAATTTCGTCACCCTGTCGGACGGGTCAGTGCGCAATGGCTATACGCTGAAAATCATCAACCGCACCCATGATGACTTGGAATACACGGTGGAGATTGACGGGCCGGACGGGCTGGAGTGGCGGATTCTGGGGCAGGAGGCCACGCGCGGCCTCACCGTGGATGTGCCCGCCGAGCGGACGCAGGATTTCCGCCTCTTCCTGACCGTCCCGCGCGACACCATCACGACCAGCAATGAAAGCGTGGTCTTCACTGTCTCGCCGCAAGGCTCGGACGAAACGCGCACAGCCGAAACCGTCTTCCTGTCGGGAGGTCCACGATGATCCGTGAAATCAAGGGCTATCACGTCCTCATCGGCCTGCTGATCTTTTTCGGGGTCATCATTGCCGTCAATGCGGTTTTCCTGACGCAGGCCTTCCGCACCTTCCGGGGGGAGGATGAGCCGCGCTCCTATATCCAGGGCATCAATTACAATGACACGCTGGCGCGCCGCGAGGCGCAGGCAGAGCTGGGCTGGACCGCCATCAGCACGGTCAGCGAGACCGGCGTCCGGATCGAGATTTCCGATGCGGACGGGCAGGGTGTGACCGGTCTGATGCTGGATGCGCGGCTGCGCCATCCGGCGGATTCCAATCTGGATATCGTGCTGGACTTGCGCGGTGACGGGCCCGGCGTCTATGCCACACAGGCCGATATTCCGGACGGCCGCTGGACGCTGGTGGTGTCAACCCCGGAGGGTCCGCCGTTTGAGATGGAACAGGAGATATGGCTGCAATAGATGCCAGCGGGATTGATCCTGAAGCCTTCGTGCGGGCGCGCGACGGCCATCAGGAAATGGATCTGCTTGTCTCCGGCGTGCATTGCGCGGGCTGCATTTCGCGTGTGGAAACCGCCATGCGCGACTTTGACGGCGTCTCCCATGCGCGGCTGAATCTGTCGACCGGACGCCTGTCGCTGGTCTGGAGCGGCCCGGCGGCCCGCGCCCGCGATATGGTGAGAAAGCTGGGCGAGATCGGCTATCCGGCGACGCCGTTCGAGCCGGAAACCGGTGCCGATGCCACCACTCAGGAAGAGCGGCGCCTGTTGATCGCCATGGCAGTGGCGGCCTTTGCGACCGCAAATGTCATGCTGTTTTCGGTCTCTGTCTGGGCCGGAACGGATATGAGCGCACAGACGCGCGACCTGTTTCACTGGATATCCGCCCTGATCGCCCTGCCGGCCGTCGCCTTTTCCGGACGGCCCTTCTTTTCATCGGCATTGGCGGCGCTGAGGAACCGGCAGGTCAATATGGATGTGCCGATCTCGCTGGCGGTGACGCTGGCCTGCGGCCTCTCCCTCTACGAAACCATACAGGGCGGCGAGGAAGCCTATTTCGATGCTGCCGTGATGCTGCTCTTCTTCCTTCTGATCGGACGCTGGCTGAACAGCCGGCTGCGGGCCAAGGCGGGAGCAGCAGCACGGCAACTGGCGGCAATGCAGGCGGCGACTGCCAGCCGCATCGGCGTGGATGGCCAGCTGAAAGCCGTTCCCGCCCGCGATGTCCGGCCCGGAGATGTTTTGCTGATCGCGGCGGGTGAGAAGGTTCCCGTCGATGCAGAGGTGATCGAGGGGACCAGCCATCTTGATGCGGCGCTGGTGACGGGGGAAACAAGACCGGTTGATGCTGCGCCGGGCGCAGAGATATTCTCCGGTATGGTCAATCTGGGCGCGGCATTGAAAGTCCGCGCGACAGCCCGGCGCGATGATTCGCTGTTGGCAGAGATTACCCGGCTGGTCGAGGCCGGCGAACAGAACCGCTCGCGCTATGTAAAGCTCGCCGATCACGCGGCGCGGCTTTACGTGCCCATCGTGCACACGCTGGCGGCGCTGACGCTGGTCGGCTGGATCGTCGTGGGGGCTGAGCCCCGGACCGCCATTCTCAATGCGATTGCCCTGTTGATCATTACCTGCCCCTGCGCACTGGCCCTGGCCGTTCCGGCGGTGCAGGTGGTGGCCTGCGGGCGGCTTTACAGGTCGGGCGTGCTGGTCAAGTCCGGCGATGCGCTGGAAAGGCTGGCCGAGGCCGATCTGGCCGCGTTCGACAAGACCGGGACGCTGACCATCGGCAAGCCGCAACTGGTCAATCGCGACACCATAACCGATGCCGATTTCGAGCGCGCTGCGCTGCTCGCCCGGACCAGCCGTCATCCCCTGTCGCGGGCGATTGCGGATCTCGCCGGGATGGGCGCAGTGGCGGACGGCGTGACCGAAACCCCCGGCGGCGGTCTGGAAGCGGTGATTGACGGCCAGCGCGTGCGGCTGGGCTCGGCCAGCTGGATGGGGATTGAAGCGACGGGCGAAGCGGTCTCGGAAGTCTGGCTGCAATCCGGAGACCGGGCACCCGTGCGTTTTGCCTTTGCCGACCAATTGCGCAATGACGCAGCCGAGGCCGTACGGGCGGTCGAAAAGCTGGGCCTGCCGGCCCGTATCCTGTCCGGCGACCATGCCGAGGCCGTCGCGGGAATGGCGCAGACGCTGGGCATGGATAACTGGCAGGCCGGGCTGAAACCGGCCGAGAAGATTGCCGCCCTGGAGACCGCTCGCGGCGAGCACCGGCACGTTCTGATGATCGGTGACGGGTTGAATGATGCTCCGGCCCTGGCATCGGCGCATGTTTCCATGTCGCTCGCCAGTGCCGCCGACATCTCCAAGGCAGCGGCCGATTTCGTGATCCAGCGGGACCGGCTGTCTGCCATTCCCGAAACCATCATCATTGCCCGCAAGGCGAAACGCCGGGTGCTGGAGAATTTCGGTCTTTCGGTCGCTTACAACATGATCGCCGTGCCACTCGCCACATTCGGTTTCGTGACACCACTGGTGGCTGCCATTGCCATGTCGGCCTCCTCGCTGCTGGTCACGCTCAACGCGCTGCGACTGGCGCGCTGATGGAGGTGCTGATCTATCTTGTCCCTATTGCATTGGGCCTGGGGGTGGTCGGTCTCACCGCCTTCCTGTGGACGATGAAGGCCGGCCAGTATGAGGACCTCGATGGCGCGGCGCATCGCATTCTCATTAACGATGATGACAGGCCGCTGCCTGATGACAAGGCCGGTCAGGCGGAAGCCGACGGACCGGACGACGTGCAGAAGTCCTGATAGGCGCGCCAGCTGGCATGGCCCAGCCAGGGAAAGACCACCGCCAGCCCGACCAGAAAGAAGGCCGTGCCGATAATCGTCCAGAAGGCGATCAGCCACGCCCATGTCAGCATGGCCAGCGGATAACGGCGCACAGCCGTCACTGACGCGATGAGCGCCGTGGCAGCATCGACTTCGCGGTCAATCAGCATGGGAAAGGAAATGGCGGAAATGGCAAAGGCGGCCAGCGCCAGCCCGGCCCCGATGATCGTGCCCACAACCGCCATGAGCAGGCCCGCCGGATGGGTCAGCACCCATGAGGAGAATTCCGCCAGCGTCGTATAGTCCTGCGATGCAAAATAGGCGTAGAGGAATTGCGCAATCCGCGCCCAGCCGAGCAGAAGAATGATGAGCAGCAGGCCCAGAAAGGCGACCTGGGATATTTTCTCGCCAGAGACCAGCCAGATATCGCTGAAGCTGACCGCCTTGCCCTCATCGAGATGCTTTGAAATCTGATAGAAGCCGACGGCAAAGAGCGGCGCAATGAGCGCAAAACTGGAGAGGGCAACAGGGACCCAGGCCGCGGCCCCGATCCACCAGAGCCCCCCGGATAAAAGCGCCCCTAGCGCCACGAAAATCAGCCCGTAGCCAATGGAAACCACCGGCGCGCGTTTGAGATCATTCGCCCCGGCCTTCAGCCAGCGCATGGGCGCGCCCGGCCGGACCGCATTCAATTCAATAGCTGCCATCTTGTCCCTCCCCGGATAAGTCCACAATCATCATAAGGCCAAAGCACCGGACTTGCCCAGCGGCGTAGTGCCGCGCATGCCATACTTTCCACAAGCCGATTCCGGAGGCAATGTGCCCGCCATGGAAGCCTTGGCGCAAATCAGTTTTCTCGGCGGTCTGATCGCCGGGCTGGCGAGTAGCCTGCATTGCGCCGGCATGTGCGGCGGCATTGCCTCGGGCCTGATGTTTTCCCTGTCGCCGGACCAGAGCCCGGCGACGCGGCTGGGCGTGCTGATGACGGCGCAGACCGGGCGGATGCTGGGCTATGTTCTGGCCGGGGCCGCGGTGGGGGCGGCTGGCACCGGGCTCTATTCGGTGATGGACTTTTCGGCTGCTCAGGCCGTCTTTCGCTGGGGCGCGGCGATGATGCTGGTCTGGATCGGCCTGTCGCTGACCGGCTATCTGCCCGCGCCGGTCGTGCTCGACCGTGTGCTGGCCCCGGTCACCCGTTTTGTAATGAAGCCGGTCATGGCCGCCGGGCCGGTCTCGCCCTGGCTGGCCGGGCTGGCCTGGGGGGCTCTGCCCTGCGCCATGGTCTATGCCGCCCTGCTCTATGCCATGCTGGCGGGCAGCGCGTTACAGGGCGCATGGGTGATGCTGGGCTTTGGCCTTGGCACCTTGCCGTCTGTCACCGGCACGGCGCTGGGTATTGGCGCGCTGGAGCATATGGGCCGCAAGCCCGGCCTGCGGCTCGGGGCGGGCCTTGCCATCGCGGCGCTGGGCGGGCTGATGCTGCTCATCCCGCCGGAGGTGATCGCCGCGATGTGCGGGATGGCGGTTTAACCCATCTCCGGCCGGACGATATTCGGACCCAGATTGCGCAGCACTTCGGAAGCGTTGAAGTCATTGGCTTCATTGCCGGACGGGCTGCGGCCCATGACGATTTCGGCCACGGCTTCATAGCGCGTGCTCTCGCGATAGTGACGGTCATTCCAGAACGGGTCGTGCCAGCCATACCAGCCATGACGCGGGTGGAAATAGCGGTAATCGACATAGAAGCGCGAATAGAAGGGGTCGGTATCGTAACGCCGGGTCTCTTCATCGGTGGCGCGCCGGACGACGGTGAAATGCTCATAGCCGCGTTCGCGCGTCAGCTCGGCCGCGCGATAGAGCAGATAGGTCTCCACGGTTTCGCGGTCGGTGATGGAATTGCCCGAGAAGGTGATGCGATAGCGATCGCGCTCGATGGCCTGCTCGCTATAGCCGTAGACGCTGCCGCCGGCCTGACCGGCCTGTTGATAGGGGGTCGGGGTGGCGCAGGCTGCCAGAAGGACTCCGGCGAGTATAAGCGTTGCGGTAATTCGCATGGCAATCTCTCCATTTCTATGTCCTCGCGCGAACGAGTATGAGCCTGTTGCGCGGGTTTTTCCAGTGGTGTCATTCCGGGTTCATCGAATTCGTGTCAGGCTCTCCCGTCAAAGGAAACCGATAAGGAGTTCGCATGTTCCGTATTCTCGCCGGCAGCGCCGCTGTCTTCGCCCTGAGCACCGCAGCCTTTGCGCTGACGCCGCAGGAGGAACTGACCGCCGCCTGCACGGAATCCGGCAATGACGCCGCGGATTGCGCCTGCGCTGCGGATCACATTGTCGAAACGCTCGACGAAACCGAGCTGGCCTTCATGCTCGCCGTGATGGAAGCCGACACGAATGAGCCCACGGAAGTCATGAGCATTGCCGCCGAGCAAGGCATGGAAGTCGCCGACATCATGGTGATGGGTCAGAAAATGCAGGTGGCCGAACCCGTCATGCGCGAAGCTTGCGGCATTGATGAATTCAACTGATTAGTCGAGATCATATTCCAGAATGATGGTGGGCGGCACGGCTTCGGACGGGCCGCTGCCATCTTCCGGCCACAGCGCCCAGGGCGCATTGGCAACCACGAAAATCCGGTCATCCTGCACATCCACCAGAGTCGGCTCGCCGAAATCGGGGTGATTGCGGAGGAGAATCTCCGTGTTCGCCACGCCGAGCCCGTCCGCGGACAAATCGATCGCGATCACGGCATGGGGTGCGACGCCATTGCGCACGGCGATGAGCCGACCCTCGCGGGTGGCGGCAAGGCCATCAATCCCGACCAGGCTTTCTGATCCCGGACGGACCTGCTGCGCCGTGCCGTCGGCGAGGTCCACCCGCCACAGGCCCAGCGCATAATCCGCCACATAGAGCGCGCCATCGGCCAGCGCCGCGCCCTGTAATCCTGCAAAGCGGGCATCGTCCGATAAGAGCTGCAGGCGGCCGGTGAGCGAGGTCAGCTGGTAGATGCGGTTCGCGCCGCTATCGATTGCATAGACAATGCCATCGCGCGTGACGATGTCGGCGATGCGGTCGGCGCCGTCGATTTCATAGCGGCGGTAGACATCGCCGGTGATCATATCCAGCGCGACGAGGGCGGTCGTAGCTGCTTCGCCCTCGGCGAGCGGGGTTTGCGGCAAGGTGCCGGTCGCCGCCCAGATGACGCGATTTACATCATCGGACGCAATGCCGAAAACCGATTGCAGACCGTCTTCGGCATCGGCGAAGACCGCAGCGGAAGAGCGATCAAAGGGCTCGACCACCAGCACCTGACGCCCGGTGACATCAGACAGGAAAATCCGGTCGGTCTCGATCTCGACGGCGACACCTTCGATCAGGCTGCCGGCGACGCTGACTTCGGCGGCGCGTTCCGCCTCGCCGCCCATGCCGGAATGGCGTGCCAGCAGGCCATCGAGCGCCGCATAGCGGTCCGTATAGGTCTCGCGCAGGCGGGCATCACTCTCGCCCAGACGGGAAAGGTCAAAGGAAATCCCGGCCTCGGCCACGGCTTCGAGCGCTCCCAGCAGCAATTCGTCATCGCCGCTGGCCATGCCGGTCTGGGCCAGACCCAGCAGAATGCCGGGATGACCGGGTTGCAAGGCGCTGGCCGCCTGAAGCGCCCGGCGGGCGGCTTCGTAATCACCGGCCTCTGCCGCCCGCGCGGCTTCGGCGCGCAAAGCCCGCGAGGTCTCGAATGGCGCCAGCGGCGCGGGTGCCTCATCCTGTGCGAAGGCGGTGATCGGGCTGGCCGCCAGTAGAGCGGCGGCGGCAAGGGAACGGATCATGGGGCGTCTCACAGCTGATTTGAGGGCATTGGAAGATATCTGTGCCGGCAATGCACCTGACAATTTCGCGAGAAAGATTGCCTGACTGACAGGTCAGTCATTCTCCCCCAGACGTTTCTTGCGGGCGGCCAGAAGCTGAAGGCGCAGGGCATTCAGCCGGATAAAGCCCTGTGCGTCCTTCTGATCATAGACATCATCGTCTTCAAAGGTGACGTGTTCCAGGCTGTAAAGTGACATCGGCGAGTGGCGGCCCACCACATTCACCGAGCCCTTGAAGAGGCGCAGGCGGACATCTCCGGAGACATATTTCTGCGAGTGGTCGATGGCGGCCTGCAGCATTTCGCGCTCGGGCGAGAACCAGAAACCCTCATAGAGAATTTTGGCGTATTTCGGCATCAGCTCGTCCTTGAGGTGCATGGCACCACGATCGAGCGTGATCTGCTCGATGCCGCGATGCGCCGCCATCAGGATGGAGCCGCCGGGCGTTTCATAAATGCCGCGCGATTTCATGCCGACAAAGCGGTTCTCGACGAGATCAAGACGGCCAATGCCGTGGGCGCGGCCCAGATCATTGAGGCGCTCGATCAGCGTCGCCGGAGAGAGTTTCTCGCCATTCAGCGCCACGGCATCGCCCTTTTCAAAGGAAATGACGATGTATTCGGCCTCATTGGGCGCATCCTCGGGCGCCAGCGTGCGCTGGAAGGTTTCCTCAAAGGCCTGCGCTGACGGATCTTCCAGATTCTTGCCTTCCGAGGAGGTGTGCCAGAGATTGGCATCGACGGAAAACGGTGCCTCGCCGCGCTTGTCCTTGGGGATTTGAAGCCCCCGGCTTTCGGCATAGGCGATCAGCTTGGTGCGCGAGGTTAGATCCCATTCCCGCCAGGGTGCGATGACATGCAAAGACGGATCCAGCGCGGCAAAGCCCAGCTCGAAACGGACCTGATCATTACCCTTGCCGGTCGCGCCATGGGCAACAGCATCAGCGCCGGTCTCGTGCGCGATCTCGACAAGGCGCTTGGCGATCAGCGGGCGGGCAATGGAGGTGCCGAGCAGGTAGAGGCCTTCATAGACGGCATTGGCGCGCACCATGGGATAGATGTAGTCGCGGGCAAATTCCTCGCGCACATCCTCGATGAAGATATGTTCGGGTTTGACCCCGGCGGCGAGTGCCTTTTCGCGCGCGGGTTCGATCTCCTCGCCCTGCCCCAGATCGGCGGTAAATGTGACGACTTCCGCGTCATAGGCTTCCTGCAGCCATTTGACCGCGATGGAGGTATCCAGCCCGCCGGAATAGGCCAGTACAATCCGCTTGATATCCTTGCGCGCCATGCCGCATCTCCCGAAAATCGATTTCGGGCGGAAACTATCGCAAGCACAGGCCCGCGCAAGCGATCAATCAGACCCCGGCATCCTCATCGGCATCGTCCGGATTGAGGGTTTCGCGCGCCGGGTCAGCCTGCCACACCAGAAAGGAATAGATGACGAGGCCCAGCGTCGATACCAGAAGCGCCGCCATCAGGCCGATGGTCACCGGTTCCGGCGGCAGAAGCAGGGCCGCCGCCAGACCTGCCACGCCGAGCCCCAGAAAGACGCGGCTGGCCCAGCGGTGGGTCTTGTCCCAGGAGAGGTCCGAAGACAACGTCCAGGGCGTGCGGATGCCGGCGAAGAAATTCGGCCGCGCCTTGGCAATGACGAGGCCCAGGAGGAGCATGATGGCCGCGATAAAGATGCCGACGCCGCGGGCCATGACCTCGCCCTCGACACCGCCGCCGACAGCCGTCCAGGTGATCAGGCCCTGCCCGCCCGCCAGCGCCACAACGCCGATGATCCAGCCGACAATATAGACCGGCCGGGAGCGGCGCAGATTCTTGCCGCGCGGGTCGATATTCGGGGCAATGGCGAGCAGGAAGGTGATGCCGAGAAGAATAGCCGGCAGGAAGAGGAAGGCTTCGGTTTTCGAGCCGTAGCTATCGGCTTCGCCCGACAGGTTGAAGTGGACGGGCACTTGCGCGCCCGGTTCGGTGTTGATCCAGCCATAGGCGGAAAAGATGACGGCGAGGACAAAGGCAAAGGCGGAAATGATCAAACCCAGGCGGATCATGTGTCAGTCTCCTTACGACCCATCAGGCCCATGAGCAGGGCGATGGCTTCTTCGGCAGCGCCGGCATTGAGCCGGTAGCGGATCGTCGTGCCATGACGTTCGGCGAGGATCAGCCCGGCCTCCCTGAGCGCGGTGAAATGGCCCGACATGGTCGGCTTGGATACGGGAAAGGCCGCGGCCAGATCGCCCGCCGACATCGGCCCGTCGCGCAATTTTGTCAGCACCTGACGCCGCACCGGATGGGCCAGCGCCTTGAAAACATCACTCATGGCCGATGATTGACATGCACTTTATTTAGCGTCAAGACTAATTATTGAAAAAGCGAAAGATAAATACACACCGCCCGGCGCGTTCCCCCCAGGCGTGCGAGTAAGCGCTATTCCGCCGGCAGATTCTCGAGAAAAAATCGTATCTGGTTTTCGCCCATCACGGCGCGAATGTCGGCTTCGCTCATCCCGCCCGCCAGCAGCGCATCGGTGAGCGCGGCCAGTTCCGAGGCATCGAATGTGGCAGTGATGGAGCCGTCATAGTCTGATCCCAGCGCGATGGCCTCCACGCCGAATTGCTCTGCGGCATAGGCGATGACGCGCGCAACGCCGGCCGGGCTGTCATCGCAGGTCACGTCCGCCCAGAAACCGATGCCGATCAAACCGCCGCGGGCGGCAATCTCCGCAAACAACGCATCGTCGATATTGCGCGGCGTTTCGCACAGGGAGCGCACGCCGGTATGGGAGACAATCAGCGGGGCGTCTGTCATGTCCAGCACTTCGCGGACTACGGCCTGCGAGGAATGAGCGAGATCGAGGATAAAGCCCTGATCCAGAAGATCGCGTACGGCTGCACGACCAAAATCGGTCAGGCCGGCATTCGAGAGGCCATGCAGCGAGCCACCCAGCTCATTGTCGAAAAAGTGCTGCAGGCCGACAACGCGATAGCCTTCAGCATAGAGGCGCGGAATATTCGCCAGATCGCCTTCCAGCGGATGCGCGCCTTCCGTGCCGAGAATACCGGCGACCATGTCCGGATTTTCAGCATGGGCGGCCAGCGCCGCGCTCAGATCGGCACGGCTCTCCACCACGACGAATTCGCCGTCTGATAGTTCGGCGGCGCGGTGCAGGCGGCGGGCATGGAAGCGGGCGCGATTATAGAGCGAGCCCCAGGTGTCCACCGGCCAGCGCTGGGCAATCGCCAGCAGGGTGATGTCATCACTGGTCGCATCATTGGTCTCGTAATTCATGTTGGACGGCGTCTTGGTGACCGAGGTGAAAACCTGTAACACCACGCCGCCCTCGCGCAGGCGCGGCAGGTCGGTATGACCCCGGCCATAACGGCGCACCGGGTCGCGCGACCACAGAAGCAGATCGGAATGCAGGTCCGCGACGCGCAAGGTTTCATGCAGGGCCTGCGCTTCCGCCGATATGACATAGGGCTCATGCGGAGTAACCGCGTTCAGCGCATGATCGACGCGCGGCGGCAAGATGAAAAAGAAAAACCCGGCCCCGGTCAAAGCCGTCACCAATATCGCCATTCCGAGCCATTTGAAAAACGTGCGCATGTTCGATCTCCCCCTGATGGGTCGAACATTGGCCCGGACAGAGGTGCGGAGCAAGACGGGAAAAGTTCAGGCTTTATTTGCGGAATAGGGCGGCTTTGGTCGTCCGGCGGCCAACCAGTATGTAAGGCCTGCAATGAGGCCTGCCGCGGCGAAAACCGTGACCAACGACACTTGAATTCGGCTGACCATATCTGGCCCGCCGCCCAGGGCTGTCATCATGCCAGCGCCAAGGCCCGCGCTGATGATTGTGTCCCCCCAGCCTCGCGGCACATGCGTCCAACGCATCAGAAAGACGAGCAAAATGGTTGGGAAAAACGCGACGAGGACAATGTTGAATCCAATTAAACGCGCCACAAACAGAATTGACGGAATCGCCAGCCATCCAGGAGCGTCTTCCCCTATTGCCAAAAATATGGCGGACAACGACCCAACAAGACCGGCTACAAAACTGGCTGATAGAAAGGCCACGATTGGCCTCACTACACGCCGCCGTAGCTGTTGTTCGTATGCCGTTTCTGACTCTTTCAACATCGCGCGACGATCACTCAATTTTGCTTTGCTATATATGGCACCCTCGGCCGTCCGGTGAAATTCCAGTAGGCCGCGCCGCCGATCAGTCCGGCCAGGCCAAACACGCCGACCATCAGTGACGGGGTTTCGGTGATTGCGGATACGCCATGCAGCACGACATGCATCATCACCGCGCCGAGCAATCCGCCGGCGATGGCATCCGCCCAGCCCCGGCGAAGGCCGGTCAATCTTATGCCCCAGATCAGAAGGCAAGCCGGCACACCGGCTAGGGCGGCCGTGTAAAACCCGAGCGTGATCGCCACGATCAGCATGCCGAACAGGCCAAAGGGGCTGAACGTCTGATCCGGTTCGCCCCGGAGCGCGATGGCGAAAAAGACGATGGAGACCAGCAAGCTGGCCACCATGCTGGCACCAAGAAAGGCGATGGCGGGAAACAGAAATCGCCGGACGAAAAGGCGTCCCAGATGCTCTATGACGGTCATGCGCCTCTCCGTTTTGCGCCATCCTGCCGCAAGCTGAGGCGGGCCGCCAGATGCGCAATGACGCAGTGCGTCTCCACGGCCTTCCGGTCCGGGTTATCGTGCCGGTACCGGCGGCAATGATTGCCTCCGGCGTGGATAAAACTGTAGGAGTTGTAGTAGTAGGAGTCGAAATCCGCCGATTCCGGATTTATCCACGCTTTCCGCCGTCAAAGGACTGAAAAATGGCCCGCAAACTCGTTCTCATCACCGGCGCATCCTCCGGCATCGGCGATGCCATGGCCCGGCAATTCGCTTCCAGAGGCTGGGATCTGGCCCTGGTCGCCCGCCGCGAAGACCGCTTGCGCGATCTTGCCGCGGAAATGAAGGCCAAGAATGGCGTCGACAGCCTCGTGATTCCCGCCGACCTGTCCAAACCCGGTGAACCGGAGCGCATTGTCGGCGAAATCGAAAAGGCCGGACGGCAAATCGACGGTCTGGTCAATAATGCCGGCGCCGGACAACCGGGATATTTCACAGAAACGGACTGGGCTGATCAGGCGCGCTTCCTCGAACTGATGGTGACCAGCTATCTCAAGCTCATCCACCTGATCCTGCCGGGCATGGAGGAACGCAAATTCGGGCGGATCCTCAATGTGTCGTCGGTTTCCGCCCTGTTGCCGGTCTCGCCTGGCCATACGCGCTATTCCGGCACGATCTATCCCGGCGCGAAGGGGCTCCTCATCAAGGTGTCGCAATCCCTGAAGGCGGAAATGACGGGCAAGAATGTTCACGCCACCGCAGTTTGTCCGGGCTATACTTGGTCGGAATTTCACGATGTGAACGGGGCGCGCCAGTCGGTTTCGCAACTGCCGTCCTACTGGATGCTGAAAGCCGAGGACGTCGCCGCCACTGCCTATGATGCGGTCGAACGCAACAAGGCCGTCAGCGTGCCGGGGGCCTGGTATAAATTCATGGTCGCCACGATGCGGGTTCTGCCCGACCCGATCGGCGAATGGCTGATCGCGCAGCAGGCCAGACGCGCCATGAAGCGCGCCCAGACCTCACAAGCCGCGGAGTAAGGCGCCATGAGAAACCGCCTGATTGTCGCCCTCGACCTGCCCTCCACCGCCGAAGCAGAGGCCATGACCGCGCAATGCGGAGAGGCCGTTTCCTTCTACAAGATCGGCCTGCAACTCCTGCCCGTGGGCGGGATGGATTTTTGCGAAAAGCTCCGTGCCGCCGGGAAAAAGGTGTTTCTGGATTTCAAGCTGCACGACATCCCGACGACAGTGGAAAAAGCCACACGGTCCATTGCCTCGCGCGGCGGGGATTTGCTGACTGTCCATGCCGAACCGCCCGTGATGCGCGCCGCCGTGGCCGGGCGCGGCGATGATCCGGATCTGAAATTGCTTGGCGTGACCGTGCTGACCTCCTATGATGATGCGATGCTGACCGAGATGGGTTATGCGATGGGCGCGCACGATCTGGTGATGCGGCGCGTCGAGCAGGCGCTGGAAGCGGGCATGGATGGCGTTGTCGCCAGCCCGCTGGAAGCCGCTGAAATCCGGAAGAAATTCGGGGAGAAATTGCTGATCGTGACGCCGGGTATCCGGCCCTCATGGTCCAGTCAGGACGATCAGGCCCGCGCCGCCGTGCCCGCGGATGCCCTGCGCAACGGGGCCACGCATCTGGTCGTCGGGCGGCCGGTCAATGCCGCTGCTGATCCGGCCGAGGCCGCGCGGAAAATCCTCGAGGAGATGGAAGCCGCCTAATAGCTGCCGCCACCGCCGCCATAGCCACCACCGCCATAGCCACCACCGCCATGACCGCCGCCGGAATAACCGCCACCGCCATAACCACCACCGGAGTAGCCGCCGCCACCGTAACCGCCGCCACCGTGACCACCATAACCGCCGCCGCCATAGCCGCCTCCGCCGTGACCGCCGCCACCTCCGCCGCCGGTAATGCGGACGCCGGTATTGACGCGGACATTGGTGTTGACATTGACATTGGCCGAGGCGCTGGCATTGGCGTTCGAATTGGATCCGGCGCCGCTGCCGGCAAAGGCGCGGGAGCGTCCGCCGCTATTATTGATAATGATTGTGCCGCCCCCGCCGCCGCCATAATAGACCGGTGACCGGCCGCCGACGCCCGGAAAAATCGGGCCGGACCAGCTTGCATATTCGCTCTGGTGTCCGCAGCCACTGTGATGCTGATGGTGATCCGTACAGCCGCAAGAAGAATGGTGTCCGCCCGAGGAATAGCCGCCGGTCTCTTGCCAGTAACGGCCATCCTGACCGTGCCATTCCCGCGCATAACGGGAACGGGTATGTTCAGTCTCACGGCGATAATAGCTGTCTTCTCTCACGACATAGCGCGGAGGCTCGTAGCGAGGGGGCTCATAATGTGGTGGACGCTGAGGCGTATCGACGAGGCGGCAAGGCCCGCCCGACGCGTTCCACTCGGCTTCGGTCGGAACCGGGTCGAGAATCACACAGGGATGGCCCGGCATGCGGCGTCCGCCCTGCGATCCTCCCCGGTGATCCACATATCGATCCGATCCGTGGCCTCCCGAAATATATCGATGCCCGGCCTCGTTGGGACTGTAATCGCCGTCCTCGATATAGGCATACCGGGAGCGGCCGGAGGTTGGCTGCCGCGAAAGCGCCGAGCCTTCATGGCTGTTCGACGTATATCCGCCAGATGTCTGCCGGGTTTCATGGCCGCCTCCGGAATATATCCCGGAACGATCCACCACACAGATCGGCTCGGACTGGCCCTCGGGGTATTCCTGTCGTGTCCCAGCAGGACATTCAGCAAAACGAATCTGGGCACCTGACGGGACGTTCTGGCCCCCGAGCAGGCGGTTATAGTCCTGGGCGACCGCCGGACTGGCAGCCGAGAAGACAAGGAGAGTGGCGAGCATCTTGTTCATTAACAAAATGCTAATGCCAGACTTGTGCCAATTGACAGCGATTTCCCTTGTCGCGCGAAGCGATCAGAAGTCGGAGATCACGCCCTTGCGTTCCCAATCCCCGAAGCGCGTAGGCTCGAGGCCTTTGGGGCCATTGATTTCCTTGGGGGAATCGGTCGCCTCAGCGCTTTTATTCCGGCGCTCTGCGGCTTCTTCCAATGCGCGGCGCGCAGGCTCACTCAAAACCTTGCCGGGGGCGGCTCCTTCGGGATGTGTTTCAGGCTTGCTCATGGACGGGGAGATAGCGCGTCAGAACGCGACATGCTAGTGCGCGCGCATGAATCCTGGACTCGATGCCCGCCGCGCCTCTGTGCGCGCTCTGAAATTTGTGCTGGAAAGCCGGACGGCGCTGGACGCTGCGCTCTCCCAAACGCCGGAATTCGGGCGTATGGAATCGCGCGACAAGGCCTTTGCCCGTTTGATATCTGCCACCACGCTGCGCCGGCGCGGGCAAATTCACGCCGTGCTCTCTGCTTTTCTGGAACACGACCTGCCCGAACATGCCGGGGAAGCGCGGTTATTGCTGGAGACCGCGACCGCGCAAATCCTGTTTCTGGACACCAAACCCCATGCGGCCGTTTCCGAGGCGGTAACGCTGGCGAAGACATCGGCGAATTCAAAGCGGTTCTCCGGCCTGATCAACGCGGTTCTTCGAAAGGTCGTTGCCGGCGGAAAAGAGATCGCCGACGCCACACCGCTATCCGACAATCTGCCAAACTGGCTGCGGGACAGCTGGCAGGCCGCTTATGGCGTGCGTACGGTCGAGGACATCTGCGCCGTCATCATGCGTGACCCGCCCCTCGATCTGTCCTTGCGACATAACGGGAACGGTGAAAGTCTGGCCGAGGCCATCGGGGCGGCCATCCTGCCGACGGGCACACTGCGGAAGCCGGAAATCGGCGACCTGACTGCCCTGCCGGGTTTTGACGAGGGGCAATGGTGGGCACAGGATGCCGGCGCGGCTCTACCCGCCCGCTTGCTGAATGTTCAGCCGGGCGAATCAGTGCTTGATCTATGCGCCGCGCCTGGCGGGAAAACCATGCAGCTGGCGGCGGCGGGTGCCTCGGTGACAGCACTGGATGCGTCCCCCAAACGCATGCGCCGAGTTGCCGACAATCTTGGCCGCACCAGACTTGTGGCCGAATGTGTCACCGCCGATGGTCAGAATTGGGGCGAAGCGGATTCTTTCGACGCCATTCTTCTGGATGCGCCGTGTTCGGCAACCGGCACACTCCGACGTCGTCCAGACGCGGCATGGATCAAGAATCAGGAGGATATCGCTTCGCTGCTTCCGATCCAGAATGCGTTGCTGGACAATGCCGCGCGATTGCTGAAGCCCGGTGGACGTCTGGTTATCTGCACATGCTCGCTTCAGCCGGAAGAAGGCGAATACTGGCTCGAGCACGGCCTGACACGGCATCCGGAGCTGGACATTGACGCGGTCCAGCCAGAAGAATTGCCGGAACTGGAAGGGGCCATTCTGGAAAACGGAACCGTTCGCCTGACTCCCGACATGTGGGCAGATCGCGGCGGAATTGACGGTTTCTTCATCGCCCGGCTGCGGAAAACCGGCAAAGCCTGACGGCTTGCTTGCGCGGGCACGGGCGCGCTGTTATTCGAAATACATGGCTGAACCTGTTCTGATCGCGCCGTCTATCCTGTCTGCGGACTTCGCGCGGCTCGGCGCGGAAGTGCGCGCCATTGACGAGGCGGGCGCGGACTGGATCCATGTCGACGTCATGGACGGTCATTACGTCCCGAATCTCACAATCGGCCCGGGTGTTGTGAAGGCGCTTCGTCCCCACTCGAAAAAGACTTTCGACTGCCATCTGATGATTGCGCCGATTGATCCGTTTATCGACGCCTTTGCCGCAGCGGGAGCCGACATCATTACCGCCCATCCCGAAGCCGGTCCGCACTTTCATCGTACGGTGCAGGCCATCACGGCAGCGGGTTGCAAGGCGGGGGCCGCGCTGAACCCCTCCACCAGCGAGACCGTGATTGATCACGTTCTGGACGAGCTGGATGTGGTTCTGGTGATGAGCGTCAATCCCGGATTTGGCGGGCAAAGTTTCATTGCATCACAATTGCGCAAGATCGAGGCGCTGGCCACCACAATAGAAAAGCGTGGGCTGGACGTGATCATCGAGGTGGATGGCGGAATCAATCCGCAAACGGCACGGCAATGTATTGACGCCGGCGCCCGGGCGCTCGTGGCGGGCACAGCTGTCTTCAAAGGCGGCGCGGACAAGTATTCGGCAAACATCAAAGCCCTTCGCGGAGATTAGCCGGAATGACCCGTGCGGTCCGACTCTCCGATTATGCCGAAGCCCTGAGCCGCAAGGTGCAGCGTGAGCTCTTCGAGACACTGAACTCAATCGGTGGCGCGCGGGCCATCTCGGCGGGGCCCCTTCCTGAAGTTCCCTTTTCTCCCCCGCTGAAAGATATTCGCGGAGCAGACGCCGCCCGCGGTGCAGCCATTCTGGACGGGCGTTTCGGGTTTTCCGGTCACGTCCTGGAAGGTGAGAATCCGTTTTCAATACCGGCACCCTCCGAGCGTTTTGCGCGTTCTCTGCACAGTTTTGCCTGGCTGCGCGACCTGCTCGCTTGCAAGGACGGACAGGCCAACGCCCGGGCCGGTGAATTGATTGATAGCTGGATCGCCAGCTTTGATACGTGGAACAGTTTTTCGTGGGCGCCGGAGATCAATGCACAGCGGATCATCAACTGGGTGTTGGCAGGACAGCTTTTCACGGGCGAGCCCGACCGTCTGAAATCATTGATGCGCCAGGCGCGTCATCTGAAACGATCCGCCATACACGGCTACACCGATGTGGATCATATTCGCGCCGGTGCGGCCTTGATGCTATCTGGCGCGGCGCTGGCGACGGACAGCCTCCGCGCTGCGGGCCAGAAATTGCTGGACAGCGAATTGCCGCGTCAGGTCTTTACAGACGGTGGTCATCTGAGCCGGTCTCCCGCGACCACGTCTGAAATCCTGACCCTTTTGACGTTGATTGATACCGCCGACGCGCACGTCAACCGGGAAACGCCTGAATCGGTCAGCCGGGCCATGGACCGCATGGCGCCCATCATCCGCTTCTTCCGCATGGGTGATGGTGGCCTGGCCGCATTTCAGGGCGGCGGCGAGGGCGATCGCAGGGCCATAGACATTTCGCTTTCTGCCCGGGATACGGGGGCCCGATCATTCGGGTTTGCGCCCAATAGTGGCTATCAGAGGGTCGAAGCGGGTGGTGCCCTGTTGATCATGGACGCCGGAAAACCGGTTAAAGGAGCGTCTGCCGTATCCGCGCATGCCGGCGCGCTTGCTTTCGAGCTCGCGGCAGGCGGCCACCGTATCATTGTCAATTGCGGATGGGCCGACCAACAACCCGACAGCTGGCGGGAAGCCGTGAGGGCGACCGCGGCTCATTCGACCCTGACACTGGAAGAAACGTCATCGGCGCGCCTGATTCCGCCCGGCTGGCCGCGAAAACTTCTGGGTCCGCGCTTTGAAGACCAGCCCGGCATGGTCGTAGCCCGGCGCAATGAAGAAGACATCGGGACATGGATCGAGGCCAGCCACGATGGCTATCATGAAAGCTTCGGCCTTCACCATCGACGGCGATTATTCCTGGCGGCGGATGGCGGTGATCTGCGCGGCGAGGATGGACTTTTCCGGCCGGTCGACGACGGCCCGCCGGAAGATGTCGATCAGCGGTATCGATATGCGATCCGCTTTCACCTTCATCCCGGCGTCAAGGCTTCGCTGGCGCGAGACGGAATGAGTGCCCTTCTGGTTCTCGGAAATGGCGATGGCTGGCGATTCCGGACAGATGGTGGCCCGATCCGCATCGAACGATCCGTCTATCTGGCCGCCGGGGGCGGCCCGAAACGGACCTCACAAATCGTCGTTCAGGGCGAGGCAGAGCCCTTCGGAGCCGGCGAACGTCCGCCCAATCGGGTCCGCTGGGCATTTCAACGCCTGGGCCGCGTTGGCGGAACGTAAGCGTTCACGTCTTTGCCTCCTCGCCACTGCGTGATAATCGACGACCCCGCCCTCAACAGAAAGTTTCAGACGTCTCATGAGCCCAATTGATCTCGTTCCCGTTCGCCGCGCCCTGATATCCCTGTCTGACAAGACAGGACTGGAAGGCCGGGCCCGCCGCCTCATTGCACTGGGAGTCGAAATCCTGTCGACCGGCGGCACGCTTCGCGCGCTTGAAAAAGCCGGGATCGCGGCCAGGGACGTCACGGATGTGACCGGTTTTCCGGAAATGATGGATGGACGGCTCAAGACACTGCACCCGCTTGTCCATGGCGGACTTCTGGGTCGGCGCAATCTGCAGGGCGACCGGGAATCCATGGCGGCCCATGGCATTCCGGACATCGACCTTCTTTTTGTCAATCTCTACCCCTTTGAGGCTACGGTTGCGGCCGGTGAAGATTTCGAGACCTGTATCGAGAATATCGACATTGGCGGCCCGGCCATGTTGCGGGCCGCGGCCAAGAACCACCCCTTTGTGGCGGTCTGCGTCGATAATGAGGACGCCGATGCCGTGCTGGATGCCATGGACGACAACGCCGGGGCCACGCCGCTCGCGCTGCGCAAGACGCTCGCGGCCAAGGCCTATGCCCGCACAGCCGCCTATGATGCCGCAGTTTCGAACTGGTTTTCCGGCGAGCTCGGCGACAAAGCGCCCACCTTCCGCACTTTCGGGGGCGCCCGGATTTGTGAATTGCGTTACGGCGAAAACCCGCATCAGGCCGCTGCCTTCTATGCCAACGGGGCCGGCCGTCCCGGTGTTGCTACAGCGCGCATCGTTCAGGGAAAGGCGCTGTCCTACAATAATCTGGCGGATGCCGATGCTGCTTTCGAACTGGCCGCGGAATTCGCGGAGGAACCCGTCTGCGTCATCGTCAAGCATGCCAATCCCTGCGGCGTTGCTCTCGGGAAATCCGTACGGGATGCGTGGGGCCGGGCCTTGCTGGCCGATCCGATTTCCGCTTTCGGCGGGATTGTGGCGTTCAACCGCGACATCGATGCCGAAACCGCCGATGGCCTGACCAAATTATTCCTCGAGGTGATCATCGCACCGGGCGCTGATGAAGCGGCGCTGGATATCCTGTCGAAGAAAGCCAATTTGCGCGTCATGTTGACCGGGTCGATGCCCGATCCAAAGCAGGAAAGCTGGACCGCCAAGACCGTCGCCGGTGGCATGCTGGTACAGGAACGCGACAATGGCCTGGCCACGCAACAGGATCTGAAAACGGTCACAGAGGTCAAACCCGACGATGTGAAGACGCGGGATCTGCTATTTGCCTGGAAGGTCTGCAAACATGTGAAATCCAACGCCATTGTCTACGCAAAGGATGGCATGACCACCGGTATCGGCATGGGCCAGACAAGCCGTGTCGAAGCGGCGAAGCTGGCGGCCCGCAAGGCGGTGGAGATCGCGCAGGAGAATGGCTGGGACGAGCCGGCCACGATCGGGTCCGCCTGCGCCTCGGATGCGTTTTTTCCCTTTGCCGATGGATTGATGGCCGCCGTCGACGCGGGAGCGACCAGCGTCATACAGCCGGGTGGCTCCGTGCGGGATGAAGACGTTATCAAGGCGGCGAACGACGCCGGTATTGCCATGGTTTTCACCGGCATTCGGCATTTCCGGCACTAGAAGATGGGGCGCTGGACCATCCGCATTGGTCTCGCCCTGGCCGGGCTGGCCCTGATCTATGGTGCCGCGGCGGCGCAGAATCTGACGAGCGCCTTTGTGCCCCGGCGAACGCTAAACGAACAGGTCGAGCTGATACGGCCCGGCGTGCAGATTTTCTTGCCCGATTCCGCAACCGGGCCGGTGCCGGCGATTCTGTTCTTCCACGGCTGCGGGGGTGAGCGCCCCATGCATACGGCCTATGCTGCGGCGATTGCAGAGGCCGGGTTTGGCGCTCTGGTTGTCGATTCGTTCGAGCCGCGCGGGATTGGCCGATTTGGTGCCATGACGCAGGTCTGCTCTGCCACCCGGCTGATGGGTCAGGAACGCGCTGCCGATGTGTTCGCGGCGATGGAAATCGCGCGTGAAACCGACGGGATTGATGCAGAGCGCCTGATTCTGGCAGGCTGGAGCCATGGCGGCTGGACGCTGCTGGATGCGATGAGCTTTGTCAGCGAGGGCGAGCGACCACCCGCCCTGATCGACGGAGACGTGTCGTTTGACGGCGTCCTCGGTATTGTGCCCATCTATCCCTATTGCGGATTTCCGGCGCGCGCATCCGGACGCATCGGCCCGGGTCTGCCGCCCGTGGAAATGGTTCTGGCCGAGCGCGACATGGTGGCCCCTCACGCCGATTGTGAACGTCTGGCGCGACAGGCAATAGAGGCCGGCGCAGAAATCGATTACGCGGTGTGGGACGGCGTTACACACGCTTTTGACGATACAGATGCACCGGCTATCGATCCACGCATGACATATGATGCCGAGGCGGCCGCCAGGTTGCGCGCCCGGCTGATCGAAATGCTGGGTGAGACACAAGACTGACTTTACGGCGCGCCCGTCCTCGCCCATCAAGGCGGTATGGGATGGTTTTCACTCTCGGCACTATTGATCGCGCTGGCTGCCGCGCTTTTCGTTCTGTTCCGGCTTTACCGGAGAGGGTTGCTGATGCCGGTTGCGAGAACACCGCTGGATGAAATCACACGCGGCATTGCGCCTTTCACGGACATCCATCTTCCGAAGGGCAAGGGACCGTTTCCGGTTGTGATCCTGCTGCATGGATGCGGCGGTGTCAGGCCCAACATGGCGACTTATGCCAGGCTGGCGAACGATCTCGGCGTGATGGCTGTTGTTCCGGACTCGAACTCCTTTCATGGAATTGACTACGAAGAGGCGCTGGAAACCGTGTGTTCGGGCGCGAAATTGCGCGCTTCGGAACGTGCCGGTGATCTGCACGCCGTGCTGGAACTTGTCCGGCAGAACCCACAGGCAGATCCGGAGCAGATCATTCTCGCCGGCTGGAGCCATGGCAGCTGGACGGCGCTAGAAGCGTTGGCGCTGGCCAGGGCCGGACAGCCGCCGGGATCTCTGGATAAGGCGCCGTCAGACGGACTTGACGGTGTGAAGGCTGTGTTCGCCATGTATCCCTATAGCGGATTTCCGGCGCGATCCCGGCGCCTGCCATGGCCGCCGGATATCCCGGTTAAAAGCCTATTGGTGCGGGGGGATACGATTTGCAGCGACGCGGATTCCGTCGACGTGTTCAATCGCCAGATCAAGTGGGGCGCCGACGTCACATGGCGCTATGTCGAAAATGCGACGCACGCCTTTGACGAGCCGGATCACCACCCGACCTCGACGCTGGTCTTCGATCCCGAAGTTGCGAAAATCGCTCATGCCGCCTTTCAGGACTTCCTGAGCCGACATTTGAATCTCGATCACGGTTCGGCGGACTGAGCCATTTCCCGCAGCTGCGTGGAGGCAATCGCAAGCTTGGAGAGGGTCCAGGCCCCTGTGGTTTCCAGCTCTTCCAGCGCGCTGTCATAGCGACCGGCCTCGACATCATTCTGAATGCACCAGGCATCCAGCAATTCGTCAGCCCATTCGCGATTGGGCGCTTCGACACCGGTTTGAAGCCCGCCGCCCGCTGATCGTGCAAACCGCATCATGGAGGCGGCGATCGCCTGCTGGCTGGCATAGAGGTCTTCAATCAGGCGGCGAACGGCCAGACGGTCCCAATGCAGATCCGAGGACACTTCCGCGCCCAGACCCCGCAACATATCCACCGAGAAGCGTGACCCGGCGGCATGATAGACATAGCCCGCCGATTCAAGCGGCCAGTCTTCCTGCAGCGCGAGGTCAACAACATCGGAGGACGATGTCAGCGGGCGCAAAACCGCAATGTCATGCGCGAGATCCTTGGGCGCTCCGGCTCTGACATAGGCTTCGGTGCGCTGTTCGATATTGGCGCGCTCATAGGTCGATATCAGCCCCATCGCCGTATCGCGCAGCTTGTCGACGCCCGGACGATAGGCTTCGATCAGCTCGTGGATCGGCGTGGCCTGTCCGGCCTCCTGTGCCCTTGCCCGTCGGGCCAGCCAATAGGTCTGCCGGCGCAGAAGGCGAATGATTTCCCTGTGCAGGGTGATCTGGATGTCTGCCGGCGCACGATTGTCCAGCTTGTTGATGCGGTCAGTCAGCTCGGAGAAGCGGAAAATTCTTCGGCCAACCTCGAATGCGCGGGCGATCTGTTGCGCCTCGGCGCCGGTGGATTCGATCGCGCGGTGGACAAAGGTCGGGCCACCCAGATTGATCATGTGATTGGCCAGAACCGTGGCAATGATCTCGCGCCGCAGACGGTGCCCGGACATCTGTTCGCCATAGGCGTCGAGATCGTTCGGGAAATACCCTTTCAGCATGCTTTCGAAATGCGGATCATCCGGCACGTTGGACGCCACGAGCTTGTCGAAGGTCGTGATCTTTGCGTACGAGACGAGCACGGCGAGCTCGGGCCGGGTCAACGCCAGGCCCTGCTCTTTCAAGGCGCGCATTCCGTCACCGGACGGCAGACCCTCGACGCCGCGATCCAGCCGGCCCGCTTTCTCCAGGCCTGCCATGAAGCGCTCATGCGCATCGACGTCGGCCGGTGCGTCATGCTCGGCGAGCGTCAGGGCCAGCGTCTGATCATAATTGTGGCGGAGAACGTGTTCGGCGACGTCATCTGTCATGCCGCCCAACAACTTGTCCCGCGCCTGGCGGCTCATCTCGCCGGAGCGCAGAAGCGGGCTCAGCAATATCTTGATATTGACCTCGTGGTCAGACGTGTCCACGCCGGCAGAATTGTCGACAAAGTCGGCATTGACCCGGCCACCGGCGCGATCAAATTCGATCCGCGCTGCCTGGGTGAAGCCGAGATTGGCCCCTTCGCCAATGACTTTCGCGCCCACATCCATGGCATTGATGCGGATGGAATCATTGGCTTTGTCGCTGACTTCCCAGTGCTGCTGGGTGGAGGCTTTCACATAGGTCCCGATACCGCCAAACCAGAGCAGTTCGACCTGTGCCTTGAGGATGGCCGTCATCAGCTCGGGAGGCGAGAGCGTATCAACCTCGATGCCCAGCGCCTTGCGAGCCTCTTTGGACAGCTTGATCGATTTCTCGGCGCGCGAGAAAATGCCGCCGCCCTTCGAGATCAGCTTCTTGTTGTAATCCTGCCAGCTGGAACGCGGCAGATCGAACAGGCGTTTGCGCTCTTCCCAATTCGCCTCGCAATCGACCGGATCCGGGTCGATAAAGATATCGCGGTGATCGAAGGCCGCAATCAGCCGGATCTTGCGCGACAACAGCATACCATTGCCAAACACATCGCCGGACATGTCGCCAACGCCGGCGACGGTGAAGGTCTCGTTCTGGATATCCTTGCCGAGTTCACGGAAGTGCCGCTTGACGGACTCCCATGCGCCGCGGGCCGTAATACCCATTTTCTTGTGGTCATACCCGGCGGAACCGCCGGACGCGAAGGCATCTCCGAGCCAGAAATCATACTCGTCTGTCGCAACGCCGTTGGCGATATCGGAAAATGTGGCCGTGCCCTTGTCGGCCGCGACGACCAGATAGGGGTCCTCGCCGTCCCAGATGACCACGTCATCGGGGTGCGCCACCTCATCTTCCTGAATGTTGTCGGTGATATCGAGCAGGCCCCGAATAAACGTCCGGTAGGCGCTCTGGCCCTCTGCCAGCCATTCATCCCGGGAACCGGCGCGCGGCAATTGCTTGGGATAGAAGCCGCCCTTTGACCCCACCGGAACAATCACGGCATTTTTCACCTGCTGGGCCTTTACGAGGCCCAGAACTTCGGTGCGGAAGTCATCGCGGCGATCCGACCAGCGCAATCCGCCCCGGGCCACCGGCCCAAAGCGAATGTGCACGCCTTCAACCTGCGGCGACCAGACAAAGATTTCGCGATACGGTTTTGGCAGGGGGAGCTCTTCGACTTCCTGACTGGCAATCTTGAACGAGATATGCGCCTTGGGCAGGCCGTTCTCGCCGGTCTGGAAGTAATTCGTCCTGAGCGTGGCTTCCAACAGGCGGAGCAGGCGCCGCAATACCCGGTCATGATCAATGGAGGCGACCTTCTCCAGCTGAGACCGGATATCCTTGCCGATAGCCGCAGCTTTTTCCTTGCGGTCTTCCAGATCGAAATCGAGTGCCGGATTGAACCGCGTATCAAACAGCACCAGCAATTGGCGCGCAATGGCCGGGTTTTCCGACAAGGCCTCTTCCTGGATGGCTTGTGAGGGGTCGAGGCCGGTTTGCTGACGATAGCGCGCAAAAGCCCTCAATACGGCCGCTTCGCGCCAACTCACGCCGAGCTTCAGGATAAGCTGATTGAAGCCATCATTCTCGGCCCGGTTGGCCAGAACAGCGAGGAGGGCGTCTTCGAAGGCCTGACTGAACTCGTCGACATCTGTGTCAGCCAGCGCATCCGATTGCATTTCAAAGTCGTGTATATGGACAACGGCTTCGCGGGCTTCCTCGGTTTCGCGGTGAACTTCATAACCGGATTCCTGGATCACATTGAGACCCATATTCTCCAGTATGGGCATGACGTCTGACAGGTGGGTCGGCTGGTTACGGCGATAGATTTTCAAACGCAGAACGGATTTATCTTCCCCGCCAGTACGATACAGACGTGCCCCAATATTCGTCTCATCGCCCAGCGATTCGATACGCAGCAGATCGGCAATCCCTTCGGTCGGCGCAAACTGTTCGCGATAACCGGCGGAGAAGGCCTGATCATAGGCTGACAGGCGGTGCCGGTGCGTGTCAGGCAGAGAGCGGCGGCCTTCCGCCACAAGCTCGTCCTCCCAGGTGCGCGCCAGGGCAACGATCTGACGTTCCAGCTCATGCAGGTCGGGTTCCGGGTGGTTGTTCGGGTCAAGGCCGACGATATAGTGGACCCGGGCGAGCGGTCCGTCGCCGAAATGCGGATAATAGGCCGACATGCGGCCATCAAACGCGGCGCGGATCATTTCGCCGGCCTGCTCGCGGACACGCGAATTATAACGGTCGCGGGGCACGAAAAGCAGACAGGACACGAAACGGTCGAACCGGTCGCGCCGGACTAGCAGCTTTGTCCGCGGCCGGTCTTGCAGGTGCAAAATGCCAAGACCGATCTTCAGCAGATCGTCTTCCTCGGTCTGGAAGAGTTCGTCGCGGGGATAGTTCTCGACAATATTGCGGAGCTTCTTCTCCGAGTGCGTGCCGGGAATCTTGCCCGCACGCTCCAGAACCCGCCTGACCTTGCGGCGGACGAGCGGCACATCCCGCGCCATTCGGTCGTAGGCTTCGGCGGTGAACAAACCCACAAACCGGGCCTCGCCCACCACCGCGCCATCCTCGCGATACCGTTTGACCCCGATATAATCCATGTAAACCCGGCGGTGGACGCGGGATTTGATATTCGCCTTGGCGACAATGATCGGAGACGGCTCGTTCAGAAAGGATTCGATGGCCGGGGTGAGAAGCGCCGGCTCGTTGCCCTTGCGCAGCACCTGCCGCTCGGGATCGCGAAGAATGCCAAAGCCGGAGCCCGGCTGAACCGTCGGCTCACGCGTTGTCATCCGGCCTTTTGAATCGACATCAAACTGGTAGACCCGGCTGCCGAGAAACGCGAAATGGTCGTCCCGGAGCCAGCGTAGGAACTCGAGCGTTTCGGATTTTTCCTCGAGACTGGCCGGGGTATTTGCGTCTTCGACGTGGGCGATGGCCATGTTCATGGCCGCGCGCATATCCTTGAAATCGTCCGTCGCAAGGCGGACATCCTCCATAGCACCACGAACAGCTTCCGCCAGAACTTCACGGGTGCGTTCGTCAAGCGGCTCGACATGCACCTGAATCAGACTTTCGGGAAGCGTCTCGCCGCCTGTGCAGATTTCGCCCTTTTCGTTGCGGCTGACCGGGACGATCGGGTGGAACATGGCCAGCACGTCCAGCCCCTGCGCTCCGATCTCACCCATGACGGAATCAACGAGGAAGGGACGGTCCGGTCCGGCCACCTCGACGATGTCGCGCTTGATCGAGCTGGCACCTCCTGTGTCGGACGGCCGGGCGCGGACATGGATTTTCCCGCTCCCCAGACCCCTGGCCCAATCCCAGAATTCGGCCGCCTGCTCCGCAAGCTGAACCGGCTTGATGCCTTCGAGGTCCTCGGCCAACGCATCGCCCAGAACCTGCTCCAGAAATGCCAGTGCCGAGGCATCCGGTTCACTGCCGAATTTCTTTTGCCATACTTTGCGGGCGGCCTTGGTGAATGTTGCGGAAGTGTATGCCTGAGCGGTGGCGACAACAGAGGTCATGGAGCGGCTCTTCTTAAGCACGGAAAAGGTGACCGGATCGCCTGAATGTGCAGCCGACAGGACGACCAGCGTTTCATCCTTACTCCTGCAACGAGAAGGGTTAATCAAGGCGTAATGCCGTAAAAAACCGCAATAATGTGTGAAGAATGGTATGGCACCGCCGGACGGGGACAGGGGAGTTGTCCGGCGGTGCCTGCAGGCCTCCGAGGCAGGCTGGGGGGACGCACAAGAGAGGCCTGTTTACGCGAAGCCCTGCGGCTTCGTTATGCTATATAGAGAGTGGTGCTTCCATTTGAAGACCACACCAGAATGACGGCTGCCAAAACCATCGCTGCCAATCCGATTGATGCAATCTTGTACATCGACTTGTGTCCTCGCTCTTGTGGAGGACATATGGGTCGGAAGGTATGAAACTTCACCCCACGGGACGTCACAAGTCCGTGAAAGACTGTCTTTCCAGAAACAGAAAAGCGCCGCCCTGCCCGGGCGACGCTTCTACATTCAACTGGATTTGCTTCGGAGTCAGGCAGCCAGGACCTGGGCAAAGACCTCGATCGCTTCTTCTGAATCGGATTCACCCCGCGCGGCGAAAACCTTTCCGTTCATGGAAATGGCAACACCGGCGTCGGAAACATCCGGCGAGTTGGCCGCTTCGGCCAGCATGGGCACATCGCCCATCATGGCGATTATGGGCTTGCCATCACTCAGGAATTTTTCGATGGCGGTCTGTGTGGATTCGCCCATGCCATGAGAATTGCCCGGAAGTATAAGCGCGCAATACCCGTCAAACTCCATATCCCCGATTGTTGACGCCGGAACGAAGTTGACGTCCTGCCCGGCTTCCGTCCGCCCCGTCAGCATTCCACTTGTGTTGGACACGACCGATACGGAGAACCCTTTTTGCTCAAGGGGACGGGTTGCTCTGACAAATTCATCGGCATTGAAATTCTGGGCGGTTATGGCGGCGACGCGGCCGATGATGGGTTGGCGTTTACGGGCAAAGCGGTTCATTAAACTCCTTCTACGCCCTGCACCTCGGTGCGGACGATTCTGGTTTCTACGTTTTTCTAATGAGCATAGAAATAGTCGAATTGTGGCATAATTCAATCATACTCCACACATATATGACATAATTATTTTTATATTGCTTTTTAGTGTCGCGAGCGTCGCCGGTTAATTTATCGCTGGACCCATCCTAATTATGGGTTTTCCCAATCAATTCATTCTAATTTGATTCAATACTGATTGAATACAGAAATTATAGGAGCTAACCGTCCATGTGCGGACCAGACACCTGCGGTTGATACACTCTTCCTGTTTTCGATTACCGAAGAGATCGGCTCCGGTGCCTCCTCGATCCTGACACACGATATCGCGTCAATGGTGGCCATCGACAACGGAGCGGTCGCGCCCGGACAGGGATCACGGGAAACCGGTGTCACCATCGCCATGGGCGACATGACGGGGCCTTTTGATTTTCACCTGACACGGAAATTGATCGATCTTTGCCGGCAACACGATATTCGCCATCAACGCGATCACTTCGAACACTACCGCTCTGACAATGCCTCCGCCGTCGAAGGTGGCGCGGATGTCCGCACGGCGCTCATAACGTTCGGCATTGATGCCAGCCACGGCTATGAGCGAACGCATATGGATGCCCCGTGTTCGGTGGCCAAGCTCGTCGCCGCCTATGTTCTGAGCCCGGTGGACATCCTGCGGGACGCGCAGGAGCTCGGTGACCTCAAGGGCTTCCCGGAACAGCCTCACGAAACCGCCAGGGGAGCCAGCGGTCACCGCACAGATTGATGAATTGTCTCGCGACGGATTGGTAACCCTTGGCCGTTATTGATTTCGGGGACGGCGCTTTTGTTGAACAAGAGCGAGCGAGGACGGGCGTTTATGAACACGTATCTAAAAGCCGGAATAGCGGCGAGTCTCCTTACTTTTTCCTCCAGTCTGGCACAGGACAATAGCGGTCCGATCGTCGCGGCTGTATTGCCATCAAGCCGCGCTGTGCAGGTTGGCGATACAGCGACGGCCTTTGCGACAATCATCAATTCCGGGCAGATCGAAGCGGAAAATTGCCGCGTGGCGCTGGCACCAGGTGGAGAGGCGGCCGGCACGTTCGCGTTCCAGACCACGGATGCCAACAATGTTGCAACCGGAAGCCCTAACGCTGGGGTGAATATCGCCGGAGGCGGGTCGCAAAGTTTTGTATTCGCCTTTACGCCCGCCGCACCCTATGCGGGCGGTGATCTGCCACTGGTCTTTGACTGCGACAACACCCCTCCGGCCGCGATGACGGCAGGGGTCAATTCCTTCTGGCTTTCGGCGTCGACCACAGCCGGAGCCGATATTGTGGCGGTTTCGGACACCGGCTCCGCCGTCGGCCTCAATACACTTCCCGGCGTCGTTGAAACGATCGACCGTCAAAAAAACGGGGCCTTCGTTGTTGCCATCAGCAATATTGGCGCGGCGGCCAATCTGACGGCACGGCCTGTGCTCAGTCAGGACGGCATTACGGTCACCCCCCGGATCTGCCAGACAAATCAGGCGACCGGCGCCTGCCTTTCACCTGCCACGGCAGATGTTGATTTCTTTATCGGTGCCAACCAGACGGCGAGTTTTGCCATTTTTGTCGAGGATGGCATGCCCGTCACCTTTCAGCCTGGTAGCAATCGGATTTCCGTGCGTTTTGAAGAAGACGGCGCGCTTCGAGGGTCAACTTCGGTGGCCGTGCGAACGCTGATGAGCGAACCGATTCCGCCGCAAATTCCCTATCTTTACGCCGATGCCGATATCGACCTGCCAAATTATTACCGGAACGGGCCCGTCGCGGGCGCCGACAATACCCCGCTGGACAATCATATTACCAATCCCGGAGCGGCCCTTGGCCGGGTGCTGTTCTATGACCGCCGCCTGTCGGCCAATAATACTACGTCCTGTGCCAGCTGCCACACACAGGCGACGGGCTTTTCCGATCCGCTGGAGCTTTCCCGAGGTTTTGCAGGTGAGCTGACCAGCCGTCACTCGCCGGGACTGTCCAATGCCCGGTACTACGCCAATGGCCATTTCTTCTGGGATGAGCGCGCCGAAACGCTGGAAGACCAGACGCTCGCGCCTATCCAGAGCGCTGTGGAAATGGGCCTCACACTGGAAGAGGCCGTCGCCCGGGTCGATGCAGAGAGTTTTTATGATGCGCTGTTTACGGCAGCCTTCGGCGATGCGGCGGTCACATCCGACCGCATGGCATTGGCGATGGCGCAGTTCGTGCGATCTCTGACGACGTATAACTCCCGGTTTGACGATGCTCTTACCGCGGGGCCGGTGGGCTCGCCGGCCTTTGAGGCCAATTTTACAGAGCAGGAGTATCTCGGTTTACAGCTCTTCATGCCGGTGAACGGGTCCAGCATCCAGAATGTGGGCTGTGCGGCCTGCCATAATACTCTGGCTCATATCAGCGACGATGTTCACAATATCGGTCTGAATGCTGCGAATGATGCCGATGCAGATGCCGGAAACGGGCTGGGAGAGTTCAAGTCGCCCTCACTGCGAAATGTCGGTGTTCGGCCCCACTTCATGCATGACGGGCGGTTCACAACGCTGGCCCAGGTGATCGAGCACTATAATTCCGGCGTTATCCTCAATCCGAATCTCGATCCGCGGCTGCGGGCAGGTGGCGGCCAGCCCCGGCGCCTGAATCTGACAACGGAAGAAGCGCAGGCGCTGGAAGCCTTCCTGCATACGCTGACCGATAATGATTTTCTGACGGATCCACGTTTTGCGGATCCGTTTGTGGATTAGGTGATCCGGCAAAAGCGGCGCGGGACATCCCGCGCATTGTCCATGAAGTTATCCAGAATGATCAAAGAGCGATGCATGCCTTCCCCCGAAAAGTGGGCAAAGGCTGAATTTGCGCGCCTGTCCGTGTGCTTTCAGTCTGACTACCGCGACGTAAACCCGATAGAATTATTGTGAAGCTGGCGGCTGAATGTCGGGCCGCTCACCCTCCATGACAGCCACGAACATTTCAATTTGACGCGAGACTTCAGCGTGAATGGCTGGCGACAGAGTAGTCGCCTCTCTTGCCTGATCACGCACGGCCTCGGGACACGTTGTGGCACCGATCACCAGCAAACCAGCGGCACCTATTCCGATCAATAGCTTCATCTTGCCCCTCCCCAGACGGCAAAGACATTACAAACCTTTCATATTTGGGCGTCAAGCACCTACGGGTGGAAAGTTTCAAGGCATCCGTTTAGGCTTTGAAGCCGTGCCGGAGCCCGATCAGATGACCCACCCTGCCCTTTCCTATCGACCTCTGTTTGATGACCGGCCTGCTTGCCGCGCCAGATTTCAGGACACGCGCGCGGATACGATGCGGCTGATTGCCGGGCTGTCGCCTGAAGATATGCAGATCCAGACCATGGCCGACGTCAGTCCGACGAAATGGCATCTGGCGCATGTGACCTGGTTCTTCGAAACCTTCCTGGCCAAGCCGTTTCTGGGCACCTATCAGGAATTTGATCCGGGCTTCGGATATCTTTATAATTCCTACTATGAGCAGGTCGGCGAGAAATGGCCGCGGGCAAAGCGCGGCTTGCTGTCGCGGCCGTCCGCCGAAACGATTCTGGCCTATCGGGAACATGTCGAAACCGCGGTATTGAGCCTGATCGATGATGCCTCCGACAAAGCCTGGATAGAGATTGCCCCCCTGCTCGAGCTGGGCCAGCAACACGAACGGCAGCATCAGGAATTGCTACTGACCGATATCAAGCACGTCCTGTCCCACGCACCGGAGCCGCATGCGCCCTTTCCATCGCCATTGGCCAATGCAGAAGCGCCTTCAGAGGCACGCTATCTGGAGATAAGCGGCGGAGCTGTCGAAATCGGCGCGAGCCATGCAGACTTCGTGTTCGACAATGAACTGCCCCGTCACAAACGCTGGCAGGAAGATTTCCAGATTGCAGCGCGACCCGTTTCGAATGCCGAGTTTTGCGCTTTCATTGAAGATGGCGGGTATCGGGACGCGCGGCTGTGGTTGTCTGACGGATGGGCGTGGATCAACGAGAATGCCATCCGGCATCCCCTGTATTGGCGTGAAAGTGCCGATGGCTGGAAGGAGTATACTCTCCACGGGCTGGCATCGCTGCAGCCGGGCTTCCCTGTCTGCCATATCAGCGCCTACGAGGCCGCCGCCTTTGCCGAGTGGAAGGGCGAGCGGTTGCCAACCGAGACGGAGCTGGAGTTACTGGCCCGTAAATATCCTGCCGAAGGCGTTTTGCTGGGACAGGCCGAGCGCTATCACCCCGGCCCGCTAAAGGGAGGGCCGGATCCCGAAGCGGTCTTTGGCGGTGTCTGGGAGTGGGCGTCCAGCGGATATGAACCCTATCCCGGTTATCATCCGCCCGATGGCGCGGTAGGGGAATACAACGGCAAATTCATGTCCGGACAGCAAGTGCTGCGCGGCGGCTCCTGTGCGACAGAGCGCAACCATATCCGTTCGACCTACCGGAATTTCTTTCCGGCCGATGCGCGCTGGCAGTTCTCCGGAATCCGGCTGGCCAAGCGTACACGCCCGGCCAGCTCCTTGAGGTCCGCCTAGAAACTCGCCGACAGGGTCAGCCGCGCAGAGGTCGGCGCTCCGGGGCTGATATTGTTGTCATTGTGGGCGCTGAACCAATACTCCTCATTGGTCAGGTTCTCGATATTCAGCTGGACATCGATTGTGTCGGTCAATGCATAGAAGATACCGGCATCCAGGCGCGTATAGCCCGGAAGCGTGACCGCATTGCTGATCGAGGCGAACTGGTCACCCTGGTGAATGACACCGAGCGCAAGATCCAGCCTGTCCGTCACCTCGACCCGGTTCCACAGCGACGCGCTGAAATCCGGTGAGAGTGGCGCGTCGCGGCCGGCAGGCGCCGCGCTGGTGGTCGACGTGATCTCGGCATTCTGGAAGGCCATGGCACCTATCAGATTCCAGCCATCCCGCACCTCGCCCTGAATGGCGAGCTCAACGCCTTCCGCACGCTGCGAGCCGGTTTGAACCGTTGTGCCCGGCGTTGCGCCGGGAGCGCGGGTATTGGTCCGGTCGAGACGGTAGACGGCAGCACTGACCAGCAGGCGCTCGTTCGGCTGATAGCGGAAACCGACTTCAAGGTTTTCGAACTCTTCCGGTTCGAGAGCCGCCGTTGTGACGTTGAGTGAGCTGAATTGTTCGCCGGATTGCGGAAGATAGGAACGGCTCCAGCCCGCATAGAAAGAAGCTTCGAGGCCAGGTTCCCAGATGACACCGAGGCGAGGCGAAAAGAAGGTATCCTCTCGTGAGAAATCGGTGGTGTTTGGACGACGGTCATCGAACGTCATGTCGAACCGGTCAAATCGCAGGCCGGCAACAAATCGGACATTGTCCGCCACCGCAATCTGGTTCTGGATCAGTAGCGCAAAAAGATCGAGCTCATTCGTGTTGTCGCGCGCGGCCGGTACCGAGAAGTCCGGCATAAAATTACGCCCCCGGTCAACGAGGCTGAAAACAGACCCTGCCGTGTTTACCCGGATATTGGCGCTTTCCTGATGACCCGCTTCGAGACCGAAAAGAATGGTCTGTTGCAGACCGGCAAATTCCGGCTCCCAGATCAGATCCGTCTGGAAGAGGAGGTTTTCGCGCGTCGTGGACGAATTGTACGCCGAAATCGGGACCGTGATGGCAACGGGATCTACCGGCCCACCGGGATAGGCGTTCTGATAGTATTTATCGTAGTCGCCATAAGATAGAACGCTGCGAAGGGTCAGGTCACTGGCCAGTTCATGGGTCAGCACGCCGCGCAAGGTGGCGACAGTGATGTCGCTGTTCGAGATATCGGGATTGCCAAAATAGGTGCCGGAATCGCCCGGCCAGGGCCGGCCGGCAAGAGACGGAACTCCGCGGTCCACTGTGCGAGTGTCCTCGAAATATTCTGCAAAAACATCCAGCTGCGTGGTATCCGACAGCTCGAAGCGGAAAGCCGGGGCGACACCAAGGCGCTCAACTTCCATGAAATCCCGGAAAGTCTCGCTGTTTTCAACCACGACATTGAGCCGGGCGCCCACATTGTCGGACAGCTCGCCACCGAGGTCGCCGGCTAACCGCGCCTGACCTTCACTGCCAAGTGTGAGCATCAGACTGCGAATGTCGCCGCCATCGGCGGATTTGCTGACGCGGTTAATGGCACCGCCGCCGGTTCCTCGGCCGAATACCAGAGCCGAGGCCCCTTTGATCACATCGACACGATCCACATTATAGAGATCACGCAAATACTGGAGGTCGTCGCGGATTCCGTCGACGAAGAAATCCGACGTGGTTAGATTGCCGCGCAGAACCGGTGCGTCGCGGTGGCCTTCGCCCTGCCCCATCGTGACGCCAGGCACGTAACGAACGAGCTCGCCAAAGCCGGTCATGGCCTGGTCGTCAATCACATCACGAGTAATGACAAAAACAGATTGGGGAATGTGCTCCAGCGGGGTCTCGGTCCGCGTGAAGGAGCTGGACTCATCTTCGCGATAGAAGCTACGCGTTCCGTAGACATAGATGATGTCGTCGGTGGCCGTCGCCGCCTCTGATGCAGGTGTGACATCATCGGCAAAAGCGCCCGCCGAGAGGGCAAGCATGGACACGGCACCGGCAAACAAAGAACGCATGGAAAGACCCCGAAAAACTGAATTTGCGAATGATATGCATTTTCTTTGACGGAAAGCCGCCTGTCTACCCGTCATGCAAATGATTTGCAGTATCCCTCTCAACCCGGACCGCGCGCGTAACAAAAAGGCCGCACCCGGTGAGAGTGCGGCCTTCTCGACAGTCTGAATTGAAAGCCTATTTCGGCGGCATGCGGGCGCCCGCATCGAGGCGGACACATTCGGCGTTGATATAGCCATTGGTCACCATGAAGGCGACGAGGTCTGCATATTCGGCCGGCGTGCCGAAACGCTGCGGGAATTGGAGGTGGGAGGCCAGATTGGTTTTCACTTCCGGCGGCATCTGTTGATAGATTGGCGTTTCAAAGAAGCCCGGCAGGATGGTGTTGACGCGAACGCCTTCCCGCGCGAGGTCCCGCGCCATGGGCAGGGTCATGCTGTAGATTCCACCCTTGGTGGCGGCATAAGCCACCTGGCCGATCTGGCCATCCTGCGCGGCGACCGACGCGGTATTGACGATGATGCCGCGTTCGCCGCCATCATCCGGATCATTTGACAGCATGCCTTCAGCCGCAATGGCGGCGCAATTGAAGGAGCCGATCAGATTGATATTCACGACCAGCGCAAATTTATCCAGCTGGTGCCGGACAATATCGCCGGAAGAGGACCGGCGGGCGGTTTTCTCGGCCCAACCGATCCCGGCGCAATTCACAAGCACCCGTTCCTGGCCGTGAGCGTCACGGGCTTTGGCAAATCCGGCTTCAACGCTGGCGACATCCGCCACATTGACGTGGCAGAAGACGCCGCCGAGCTCGGCCGCAACAGCCTCGCCCCGATCGGCATTAAGGTCGAAGAGGGCGACTTTGGCGCCTTCCGCCGCGAGGCGGCGCGCCGTGCCTTCGCCGAGACCCGATGCGCCACCTGTGACGATAGCGGCTGTGTCCTTGGTAATTTTCATGGAACTCCCCTTGAAGCAATTTTTATCCTGCACCGGACATAGCGCGCCATCGCCGTCAAGTGAACGGTGTTCAGTCGTTTTGATGTGACGAATTCCGGTGCTAGATGAACGCGACGTCCAGAAACAGGAATTCGATCCATGACAACCCGACCCGTAGCGATGGTATTACACGGCGGAGCCGGCGTGCTCGCCAAGAAGTCCTATGATCGCGAGATTGATCATATGCGCAGCCTCGCCGAACGCGGAAAAGCCATGCTCAATGAGGGCGCGACGGCTCTAGATGTGGTTGAAGCCATCGTCTACGAGCTGGAAATCAGCGGCCATTATGTGGCTGGCAAGGGCTCTTCACCCAATACCGATAACCGCTACGAGCTGGATGCGGCCATCATGGATGGAGACACCCGCAATGCCGGTGCGGTTGCGGCAATGGAAGGATTCATCTCGCCGATACATGCCGCGCGCAAGGTCATGGAATCGACGCCGCATGTGATGCTGGCGGGCTGGGGCGCCAATCGGCTGGCCGAACGCGAGGGCCTTGAGGCTGTCGATGATCCGGACAGCTATTATACGCCCGCAGCCGTGCCGGATGGCCGGGCCTATGCCACCGGCACGGTCGGCTGCGTGGCGCTTGACTGCGAGGGCCGCCTGGCCGCCGCGACCTCGACCGGCGGCACGCTGAAGAAAACACCGGGCCGGGTCGGCGATTGCCCGTTGATCGGGGCCGGAACCTGGGCCGATCAGGACGTGGCGATTTCCTGTACGGGCCAGGGTGAATTCTTCATTCGCGCTCTGGCCGCCGGAACGGTCGCCGCGCGCATCCGCTACCTGCATGAAAGCCCTGACGAGGCCGCGCGCTGGGCCCTGAAAGACGTCAAGCGCCTAGGCGGCGATGGCGGGATTATTGCCGTCGGGCGCGATGGCCGGATCGCCGCGCCGTATAATTCGCAAGGCATGAAGTGTGCGGTGCTGCACGCGGACGGCCGGATTACCGCCGGCGTGCAGGATTTGTCATGATCAAGCCTGTTCGGCCGTTGAGGGGGTATTTCGGTATCGGTGCCGAGGAAATCTCCAAGCCGATGAATCTCGGGGCCATATTGCGAACCGCCCATGCCTTTGGTGCCAGCTTCGCCTTTACGGTCAACGCACATCACAAGGCACAAAAAGTCTTTGATTCCGACACGTCGCGGAGCCTGAAAAACGTTCCCTATTACGGCTGGGACACGCTGAATGACATGCTGTTGCCAAAAGGCTGTTCGCTGGTCGGGATCGAGTTGACCGATGAGGCTGTTGAACTGCCCAGCTTCCGGCATCCGCGCGCCGCGGCCTATGTGCTGGGTCGCGAACGCGGCTCGCTTTCTGCGGAAATGCAGGCAAGGTGCGATCACATCGTGCGTATTCCGACCCGGTTTTGCGTCAATGTCTCGGTCGCGGCGGCGATCACGCTTTACGATCGCACACTGTGTATGGGCGGCTATCCCGAACGCCCCGTCATGCCCGGCGGGCCGGGACTGGATGCGATTTCAGACTGGGATGCGAAAAAGCACTAATGCCCCAGAAAGCGCTGCACAGCGCCCAGCGCACCTGTGAATTTGAGAGATCCGTCCGTCACGGCCAGCGCAAAACAGATCTCGCCTTGTTCCGCGATGGGCCGGTGGGTGGTTTCCTCGCCCACCGCGCAAAGATCGCCTTTTTCATAGCGGCCAATGCCATCGGCAAAAGCGCCGGCCAAGACTAGCGTGAATTCCTTGCCATCGTGCGTATGGCTCGGCGAGCCGTGACCCGGCTCGATCCGCAATAATTCTGCGGTCGCATTGCCTTCACGCATCAACTCGATGCGGCGCACGCCCGGCGCAGCGAACCGCCATTGAGCGCCCGCTTCCAGTGCGCGCTGGCGAACAGGTTCCGGCAGGTTCAACAATTCGAAGAATGTGGAGTCCGCTGCTTCCGCTGCGGCCTTGCGGCTAATGGATTGCGTGCCGGCGGCCTCGCCCGCGCCAGCCTCGATCGCATCAATCGCGGCAAGTGCGATATCGAGCGCATTATCCGCCATCGACTCGGCCGGCAGGCTTTCCAGGAAGGCCGCTGACATCACATCGGACATGAACGCGGCTTCGGCCACATCATTTTTCAGAACCGCATGGGTATCGACGAGCAAACGCATGGGCGCGCTCAGCGTCCCGGACGCGCGCGCCGCGATCAATTCGTCATCTAAAGAAATCAGCGTCATAGGTTTCTTTTATATCCGGTCTCGGATTTCTCGATATGTCTCGCTTGACCTGGGGGTCAAGGGCAAACACGCATTTAAATATCCCCCGGGTTCAGCTGGCTTCGCAATTTGTCAAATGCCAACCTTATCCGGGACTTCACAGTGCCGAGCGGGACGTCTTCGCGTTCAGCGATTTCCGAATGCGACAATCCCTCAAAAAATGCCAGACGCAAAAGACGAACCTGGTCTTCAGGAAGCAATTTCAAGGCCTCACGCACACGCCCCTCGCGATCACGCGCATGAGCGGCATTATCCGGCAGCTCCTCGGCAACGGGCTGCAGCAAGGGCTCGTCCTGATCAAGGTCGGGCCGCGCTGCCTTTCGGGCCATATCAATCCGCCGGTTCCGGGCGATCCGGAAAATCCAGGTCGACGCAGAGGCCTGCCGGGAATCAAACTGTCCCGCTTTGCGCCAGACCGTCAGCATCACTTCCTGCGCGAGCTCCTCGGCCGTGGCGTCATCGGTCGCCAGACGTTTCAGATAGCCCTTCACGCGCGGCGCATAAAATTCGAACAGGGCCGCAAAAGCCGAACGATCTGATTTCGCGCAAGCCTCCACCCAGGCGTCCAGCTGATCCCGGCCGGGCAGGCTTGCATCCTGTCTAGATGAGTCTGGCACGCGAAATCCTTCATTCACCGCTTTTGCTCAGCGCCATAATTGCCTAACAGATATGCACCTGAAGCGGGAAGTGGTTTCGCCATTAACTGCCCATAAAGCGCCGCATTGCAGGGATGGTATGACGGTCTGCGACAACGGAGCCAAATTTCACCATGCGTTTTCGATTTCTGATGATTGCCCTGTTCGCCGCTTTTACGGGCCCTGGCCTGGCCCAGGAGGCGCAGAATCGCGGAGCCTATGGCGACTGGCTTGTTTTCACCATTGATACCGATAACGGCCAGGTCTGCTATGCCGCCAGCCGGCCCATTGAAATGACACCGACCAATGTCGATCATGGCGAAGTGTTTTTTGTGATATCGACATGGGCCAATGGGGCCGCCGAAGACCAGCCACGCTTTGTTTCCGGCTATACCTTGCGTCCGGAAACGCCACCGCGAGCGCGTGTCGGCTCCAGCCGGTATCAGATGTTTGCCGCCGGACAAGACGGATTTCTCGAGGACCTCGATGATGAAGGCGATCTGATCCGCGAAATGCGGCGCGGCGCGGAGATGCGCATCGAGGCCACAAGCCAGCGCGGCACGGCGACCGCCTATCTCTTCTCGCTCACCGGGGTAACGGCCGCCCTGCAAAGGGTTGATGCGCTTTGCTGATCAGCGGGATGGCTTTTTGAAGGGCTTCACCCGCAGCTTGATCTTGTGATCCTTTGCACCGGCCGAACCGTCAGGCCGCAGGCCGCGATAATAGGTTTTCTGCCATTTTTCCTCGACCGCATTCGCCTCCAGTTCAACGAGGCGTTTAGCAAAGTCCTGCCGGCTGTCACGCCATCGCATGAATTGCTCATAGGTTTTCGGGTCACGATTGAGGTGATCGAGCGCCGGCTCGAACTTCTCGAACAGATCCCGCCTTACAGGGAAGAAGTGCGCCACAGCCTCGCCCGCCTCGAACCGCACGGGGCAGTCGGGCGCGGTGAAGCGCCAGTTCATGGTAAAAGTAATAGGGCTCCAGTCCGTCTCGATCACACCCGAAAGGGGCGCAATACCGTGCTTGATGCCATTCATCGGGCCCGTCACGAAGATATTCCAGCCCGGCGGGGTGCGTAAAAGGAAGTGAAGCTCGAAGGTCAGAACGCCGGAGCCGAAATTGGCAAGCGGCGCGCCCGACAGGCTTTTTGTTTGAGGCGTATCAAATGTGATCGAGACATCGGATGGCAGGTTTCCGCCATTCCAGGTCGCGGTAAATCCGGCCGGTGTTGTCACCTCCCAGCCATGCTGATTGGCCAGCGCCAAGGGCAGGCAGCGATAGGCAAAGCTTTCAGGCGTGTCGTCCATCCATTGCCGGCGCGGATCTGCCGGGCGCACCTGTGGCATTTCTTTCGACAGCGGATAAAGCGTCAGTTTCATGGCCCCATTCGATAACCGCTACGCCCGCAGGCTTCAATCGGTCACCCCCTCGCCTTTGCGTCAAATATGCATTATGTCCGCGCTCCCATGGCGGCTGCACTCAACATATACGACCCCTCCGCGAAACCGGTGGCAGGTCCACGCTCCCTCGCCGGGCTGACGCGTCCCCAGATGCTGGAGGCGATGAAGGCGGCGGGCGTGGAGGATCGCAAGGCGAAAATGCGCGCCGAGCAGGTCTGGCGCTGGGTGCATCATCACGGCGTCACCGATTTCGAGGCGATGACCAATATTGCGAAGGAGCAACGTGCAGTTCTGGCGGAAAAATATGTGCTGTCGCGGCCTGAAATTGTTGAACGGCTGGTCTCGGTCGATGGCACACGCAAATATCTGATCCGCCTCGCACCGGGCGTGGAGTGTGAAACCGTCTATATTCCCGATGTCGGCAAATCCGGCGCGCTCTGCGTTTCCAGCCAGGTGGGCTGCACGCTCAATTGCACCTTCTGTCATACCGGTACCCAGAAACTGGTCCGCAATCTGACAGCCCAGGAGATTGCGGCACAGGTGATTATCGCCCGCGATGACCTGGAAGAATGGCCGACCTCGGCGGAAAACCGCAAGATCACCAATATCGTCTTCATGGGCATGGGCGAGCCGCTGTATAATCTGGATGCAGTTTCGGATTCCATCGACATCCTGTCCGATGGCGACGGCATGGCCATTGGCCGGCGGCGGATGACGGTTTCCACTTCCGGTGTCGTGCCAAAAATTACCGAGCTCGGGACACGCACTCGCGCCATGCTGGCCATATCGCTGCACGCGACAAATGACGATTTGCGCGACGTACTGGTGCCGCTGAACAAGAAATACCCGATTGCCGAGCTGATGGACGCCATCAAGGCCTATCCGGGACTCAATAATTCCAATCGCGTGACGTTTGAATACGTCATGCTGAAGGGCGTGAACGACAGCCCCGCCGAGGCCCGGGCGCTGGTCAATCTGCTGAAGGGCGTGCCGTCCAAGATCAATCTGATCCCGTTCAACCCCTGGCCGGACAGCCCGTATGAGTGCTCGAACTGGGAAACCATCGAGACCTTTGCCGAGATCGTGAACCGGGCGGGCTATGCCTCGCCGATCCGCACGCCGCGCGGCCGCGATATTTTTGCCGCTTGCGGGCAGCTGAAATCGGAAAGCGAGCGCCTGCGTGCGAGTGCGCGGAAAGGCTGATGTCGTCCGCTGTTCTCTATCGTTGGAAGCTGACGCCGGGCACGGAAGACACATTCCGCAAGGCCTGGACGGAAGCGACGAGAGCCATTCACAAGACCTGTGCTTCCTATGGCGCGCGTCTGCATGAAGGCGCTGACGGGCTGTTCTGGTCCTATGCGCGCTGGCCGTCAGAAGAACTGCGGCAGAAGTGCTGGGAAAATGAAGGCCTCGGTGACCTTCCCTGTTTCGGAACCATGCGGGACTGCATCGAAGAGCGCTTTCCGGAAGTGGTTCTGACGCTGACCGCGGACGAGCTCTCCGAACGAGAAGCAGGCCATCCTGTCCCCGTCTATGAAACCGAACGGCTGGTATTGCGTGGCATCCGTCAGGACGATGCCGAAGCGCTTTTCCCGGCGGTCTCGGACGAGGCCAATATGCGCTACTGGTCGCGCGGGCCGATGCAGACGGTTGCTGAAGTCTATGATTACCTTGCCTGGAATGCCCATGGGGATGGGTGCCAGTGCTGGGCGGTGGAACGAAAAACCGAACCCGGCAAGGCCGTTGGCTGGGTCATTTTGATGGACAAGGACAATAATCAGGCCGAGATCGGCTTCATGTTCCGGTCGGATGCGCAGGGGCAGGGCATCGCCTTTGAGGCGGCCTCGAAGATGCTGGAACACGCCCTGACAGTTCGCCGTTTCCAGCGCGTGTGGGCGGATGTGGATCCCGACAATCAGGCCTCCATAAAGCTGATCGAGCGGCTGGGTCTGAGCTATGAAGGCCGGCTCAAGGGCAATTGGTCGACCCATATCGGCGTGCGCGACAGCCTGATTTACGCGATTGTCGTGCCTGAAAATGGCCCAAAAGTTCCGCTTTAGACGTAGCTGACATGTCTAATGACCCGAAAACTCCCTCGCGGCGGACCACAACGCCGCGCAAGACCGACATCTGGGGCGGCAGCAGCCTGCCGGTCCAGATCGCGCTGCGCGGCTTCATCCTGATCTTTGCGCTGCTGGGCATTCTGGGCGTGTTTTTCTATATTGAACAAATGCCGAATGGTGCCAGCGCCTGGGGTGAAGCCGATCTGGAAGAGCCCATCCGGCTGTTTACCTCTGAGCAAATCCGCGCCCTTCGCGACGACCCGCAAGCCTGTATCGCCGCGCTGGATGGATCGAATATGAGCTATGCCGAAGTCGAGCCGAGCTCTCCAACGCCGGAATGCCGCTGGCAGGCCGGTGTCCAGATTTCCACCTCAAATCTGGACTATGCGAATCCGGAGCCGCCGGTGGCTTCCTGCGCGCTGGCGGCGGCGCTCTACATCTGGGAGCGCGAGATTGTCGCACCTGCAGCAGCGCGCCATCTTGATGCGGAGGTCGCGGAAATCCTGCATTACGGAACGTATAATTGCCGCCGGGAAAACTCGGCGCAAGCGGGCCGCTGGTCCCAGCATGCCAATGCCAATGCCATTGATATTTCCGGTTTCCGCCTGTCGGATGGCCGCGTTATCGGCGTGCATCGCTGGGATAATGGCGGCGAGGACGCCGCTTTTCTGACGGAAGTCCGTGACCGTTCCTGCGAGATTTTCACCGGCGTGCTGGGTCCGGAGTACAATGACGCCCATGCGGATCATTTCCACATGGATATGGGACCGTGGGAGATTTGCTCCTAGCCAGGCGCGTCGGCGACATTGCCATTTCCGCCAATTTCCCGCGGCGGGCACCCTTCTTCCTCGCGGCGGTCCAGCATGCGATTGGCCTCGGAGATGACCCCGGAGCGGCCGTAATTGACCTCGGCGGCCTCCAGCCAGTTGCAGCCCTCTTCACGTTCGGCGCGCCGAAACGCCAATGTAGCCAGCCGCAATTCCTGTTCCGCGACTGCCGGGATTTCGCCCGCCTCCTGATAATAGCGCCTGGCTTCGGAGACATGCTGCTCGGCGCGCGTATAGTCCTCGGCAAAAAAAGCCGACAGCGCCAGAGCATCATGAATAAAGGCCCGGGTGTCCGGCGGCGCGCCGCGCGCATCAATGATCTCGAAGACGCGGGCCGCGTGGGCGCGGGCCAAGGCATCGTCCTCAGCCGAGGCTGCAATTCCCACAGAGAGAATCAAGACATCTGCCAGATTGGCGGGATCCGGAATGCGTTCGGCCGCCGCCAACGCCTCATCGGCATATTGCCGGGCCTGACCCAGATCACCGTGCTGCATGGCCATCCAGCCCGCGCTACGCGCCGCCCGCTCTATGGCGCGGATATATTGATACTCCCGGGCGCGTTCGAGACTGCGTTCATAGAAGCGGCGGGCGGACTGATAGTCCCCGCGTGATTCCGCGACCATTCCGAGGCTGGCAATGGTCATGGCAGCGAGTGGCGGTTGGCCGGCGGTCTCGAGTTCCGACAGCGTCAGCCGGTACATGTCTTCCGCCCGGTCCAGCTCACCCCGCTGGCGATAGATATTGGCGAGATTATTGCGGGCCAGCGCCATGCCTGTCGTGTCGCCGCTCTGCTCCATAAGATTGTAGGCCCGGTCATAATAGGCTTCGGCCGTTTCCGTTTCACCGCGCGCCATGGCAATCAGGCCGAGATTGCCCAATTGCCGCGCCGACAGGAATACGTCGCCATTCAGGTCGGCGAGCTCGAGCGCGCGGTCGTAAAACTCTTCCGCGTCGTCAAAATCGCCGCGCATCCAGGCCAGAGACCCGAGACTGGAGTGTATCCGGGCCTGTTCAGGCTCATCATCTGCTTCAATCGCGGCTTCAAGGGCGCGGCGATGCAGGGCTTCGGCCTGTTCGTCATCCCCCTGGTCCAGATAGAGACCGCCCAGCCGGTCCAGCGTCCTCGGGCTGTCCGGGGCGAGTGTCAGGGAGGATTGATAGGCCGCCATTGCCCGTTCGGGGACGACAGCCTCGGCCAGAACGCCAACCGCAAACCACCGCTCGGCGGCTACCTGCGGCTGACGCCGCTCCAGCTGGCGTGCGCTGTCTTCCAGCACTGAAAAAGCGGCGTCCGTATTTCCGTTGTCCAAATCCGTCAGAGCGCGCTCGACATTGCGGTCGCCGGACCGTGCGAGCGTATTGAGTGTGCGTTCCAGATCGGTATTGCCATCGATTTCACCGCCGCTGGCCACGGAGGCGGCCTCCAGATGTGACGCCACACTCAGGGCCAGGGACGCCGCTTCCGCTTGCGAAAGCGCGACGCCGCCATTCAGAAGGCTTTCCATGTCCGTGATCACGCCCAGCGTTGTGGCCACGACGGCAGCAACCGCCGCTGTCGGTGCCCAGCGGCGCTTCAGCCAGGCGCGGGCCGGACGTGTGCCGTTCCTGAAAGAGGTCCAGATTGTCATGATCCCACCTTAACCTTCCCGCGAGAGGCGAGCCAGCTTTCGTCATCACGTTGAGTCGTGTTAACTATAACCTGTGGCCTGAGGGGTGGCGCTACATGTATTTGATGTATGTCGATGAGTCCGGGGATACCGGCCGGGAACCGGGATCAAGCCCGGCTTTCGTGCTGGCCGGACTGATTGCGCCCTCGGGAAAATGGTCCGAGATCGAGCAGGCGATGATTGAACTGCGCCAGTCTCTCGGCGCGCAATATGGCCTGAAAGCCAGTGAGGAGCTGCGCGGCTCGACGATCATGCGCAAAGGGCCCGGAGATTCGGCCCGGCGCGTGGCGTTGATCGAATCAGCGCTAAAAGGCATCGCCGATATCAAGTCGGTCCGCGTTATCCTGTGCGCGGTCCGGAAGAAGAATCTGCCGCCGGAAACCGATGTGTTCCGGGCCGGATGGTCGGCCCAACTGGGTCAGTTTGACGGATTTCTGGCCAATGCCGGCGGAAGAGGGCGGAATGCGGGATCGCAGGGCTTTGTCGTTGCGGACCGGACCCAGAGTGCGCAGCTCGACAAGCTGGTGCGGGCCTTGCGGCGTGAACGGCCCGTGACGGAGACCTATGGCTGGTGGCGCAGAAAGACACGCATCCACAACAAGCCGCTCAAACACGTTATTGAATTGCCCCAGCATCAGGATTCAAAGCGGAGCCTGTTGATTCAGGCGGCCGATTTGTGCGCCTATGCGGTCTTCCAGAAAGAAAAACCGTCAATGGCGGTCAAGGCCAACAAGGGCGATGAGCGCTTCTTGAAAGCGCTGCAACCGGCCATCGTCAAGGCTCCGGGCGTCAATGCGGATGGTGTGTTTGTTGTCGAGAATGTGTGATCGTAAATGGGGCCCACATACAGAACGGGCGGCACATCCGCATAGCGACGCGCCGCCCGATCATTGCCTAACCGTGTCTGACCTTTCAGCCTAACTCAGCTCGCACACCCAATTTACCATAATCAATGGCTCAATCAAAGCGGTTTGCGATACAGAAGCACAAAGCGATCCGTATTGCCGCGAATGGACGGGTCGAAGACGGAAATCGTCCGCGTATCGTCCGGATTGGAGAGAATGTCGGATTCGTCGGCCAGCTCGAAGCCTACGGCCTCGATCTCTTCGCGAACGAAGGCCTCGTCGATGCGGTGATAGTCGCCAATGACGCTATCACCGGTTCCATCTTCGGCGCGATGGTCGACAACAAGATAAACGCCGCCAGGACGCAAGGCATTGAAAATGGACTGGTTCATGGCAATCCGGTCTTCGCGGGTCGGCGCCTCGAAGCCCTCCTGTGCCCATGCCTGATCATGATAGATCAGCATCATGAAGGCCGCATCCAGCTCGTTCTCATAATCATCCAGAATGGACGGGACGGGTGAAACAAGGCGCGTGACGTTGTCGCGTTCTGCTTCGAGTGCGGCAATGGCGGCGTCCGCATTTGGAAAGCGTTCGACGATCCAGTCCATATTCTCGGAAATGACTTCGCCGTCCATGCCGACAGCGCCGGACAGGATGCGCGAATAATAGCCACTGCCAGCACCCAGATCGGCCACACGCCAGCCGGGTTGAACGCCGGCAAAGGTCAGCATTTCCGCCGGGTGCCGTCCGGCATCCCGTTGCATGTCGGCTTCCGGGCGGCCTGAATCGTTCACCGCCAGGGTGATATGATCCGTCGAGTTTGCAGAGCAGGCCGACAAGACAGCCAGTGCCAGAATTGAAATTGCCAGTCTCATAAGTTTCCCCCGTATTGGTTTGGCGGCATCCTCGCCGATTATCGCGTCAAGACAAGCGGCGTTGCGTGCACAGTTTCGTGAACACAGTTTGCCGCCAATTTTGGTCCGCTTGAGCCGGGCTGAATTGAATGACTTGCCATAGGCCAGCGTGACGCGTAGCCCTTCTGCCAGACACTAAAAGAGGTCACGACATGCTGCTGCATCAATCCTCCTGGCAGGAAATCGACACCTATCTGGAACACTCCAGAGGGATCATCATTCCGATCGGCTCGACCGAACAGCACGGCCCCAACGGGCTGCTGGGGACGGATGCGCTGTGCCCGGAGATCATCGCTCACGAAGCCAGCAAAGCCTCGGACCTTCTGATCGCCCCGACCTTCAATGTCGGCATCGCCCAGCATCATCTCGGGTTTTCCGGAACCATCACGCTCCGGCCCTCGACCATGATTGCCGCCCTGCAGGACTGGATAGACAGCCTGGTCCGTCATGGGTTCGAGCGGATCTACTTCCTGAACGGTCATGGCGGCAATGTGCCGACCATTCAGGCGGCGATCGCCGAAAGCTATTCGAACTGGTCGCTGGCGGGAGAGCCCTGCCCCTACCGTCTACAAAGCCGGAACTGGTGGGACCTGCCCGGTGTCATGAAGGTTTGCCGGGAGATATTCCCGGTCGGAGACGGCTCTCATGCCACAGCCTCCGAGGTGGCGGTGACGTATTACGGCTATCCGGACTCCGTGAAGCGGGTCGAGATGACGCCAAAGATCGCCCCGGACGGCGACTTTGCCGATGCCGATGATTACCGGAAAACCTTTCCCGATGGCCGGATCGGCTCGGATCCATCCCAGGCCACCCCGGAGAAGGGCGAAACCATCACGCTGGCGGCGCGGGATTCGCTGGTTTCCGAGGCGACCGCGTTCTTCCGCTCCAATGACTAGCCATACCCGCGGCTTTGTGACGTTGGGTGACATGACCCATGGCCAGACAGGTATGGACGAGGTCCGGTTTATGCGGACGGGCTAGGCGGCGCGGATCGTGTCGCCGTCCAGCCGGATCGGGACAGATTTCAGGGGTTCGCCTGCAGGCCCGCCCGTGCATTTGCCGGACAATACCTCGAATGTCGCGCCGTGAACCGGGCAGAGAATATGTTCGCCCTTGTGCAGAAAGACCCGTCCGTCCGGGAGAGAGAGGGCGCGGCCGGCATGGGGGCAGATATTCACGAAACAGCGAATGTCTGCGCCCTTGCGTACGAGAAAGAGCGGTGCTGCGTCCCAGTCCGCTTCCAGCCCGCCGGAATCCGGCAAGTCACTGATGCGGCCGAGAAGGGTTCCGGACGGCGGCAATTCCATCATTGAGCCGGAAAGTTTGCGAGCACCGGCTTGAAGCCGGTAATCTCGACGCTTTCGAACAGGCCGGCGTTGGAATAGGGGTCGGCCGCGAGCCATTCGGTGACGGCTGCGGCGGTGTCAAAATCAACAATCAGCAGGCTGCCCGCCATCTCGCCCGCCCCGGTCAGTAACGGCCCGGCCAGCAAGAGCCGATCACCTGCCGCCTTCAGGAATTCGAGATGCGCTTCCCGGTTGGCCTTGCGGATTTCCAGTGCGCCGGCCCGGTCTGTTGCCCTGACGACAAACGCCATTATGTGCCTTCCACCGTGAAGGGGCGGGATAACAGCTCCTCCATGGCTTGGTCTACGGTCACCTTGCCCGATAAAATGGCATTCATCGCAGCGCAGATCGGCATATCGACATCATGTTTGTCTGCCAGCGCTGCAATTGCGGGAGCCGATGAGACGCCCTCGGTCACCGCTTTTCGCGCCGACAGAACACTGTCGAGTGTTTCGCCGCGCCCCAGCGCCATGCCGCAGGACATGTTGCGCGATTGCGGCGAGGAGCAGGTCAGAACGAGATCGCCCAGTCCACAAAGGCCAGAGAGTGTTTCCCGCTCGGCGCCCATGGCGACGGCCAGACGCGTCATCTCGGCAAAACCGCGGGAAATCAGGGCGGCATGGGCTGATTTGCCCAATTCGCGGCCTTCAACGATGCCGCAGGCAATCGCGAGGACGTTTTTCACGGCCCCCCCCACTTCAGCCCCGATCAGATCGCCAGACCAGTAAGGCCGGAAACGCGGCGTCCCGATGGCCTCCATCAGGGCATGGCCCAGCGATTTATAGCCGGTCGCCAGTGTCACGGCGGTGGGTAGGCCGTTCGCGACGTCTATCGCAAAGCTGGGTCCGGACAGAACCGCAGGAATGGCGGCCGGAATTTCCTCGGCCAGCACGTCCGTCATCAGTTTCAGCGAAGATTGCTCGATGCCCTTCGAGCAGAGGAGGACTGGCAGTGCTTCGGTCGCATGCGGCGCAAACTGTCCGAGCACGCCCCGCATATGCTGCGCCGGTGCCACTGCCAGAACGGCCCCACAGGCGGAAAGCTCCGACAGATCGCCTGACGCGCGGATATTGGCGTGGAGTTCGACATTCGGCAGATAGGCCGGGTTGGTCCGCTCCCGATTTATGCTCTCCGCGACGCTCTCTTCGTGAGCCCAGATCGTGACGTCCCGCCCGGCAATCGCCGCGGTCTGGGCCAGAGCCGTGCCCCAGGCACCCGCTCCAATCACGCCAATCGATTGATAATCGCTCATGCCTTGGGCCCTTTCCGACCTGAACCAATCGCTGGATCCAGCTTGGCCGATGCCGCGTCCAAAGGCCAGCGGGCCCGGGCGGGCGCCGACAAATCATCGACCTCGCCCCGGCGCAGATGCTCGGCACCGGCCAGTGCAATCATGGCCGCATTGTCCGTGCACCACTTCATGGGCGGCGCCATCAAGCGAAACCCGCGCGAAGTAGCCGTTTCCTGCAAAGCCTGCCGCACGGTCTGATTCGCCGCCACACCGCCAGCGACGACAAACACATAATCGCTTATGTCAGTATATGTCTCCATGAAATATTTCATGGCATTAGAAGAGCGATTGGCGAGTGACCGGGCAATCTGCCGCTGCATGGACGCCGCCAAGTCAGCCCTGTCAACACTTGTCGGTACGGACAGGCCGTCCCAGATCTGACGCGCAGCGGTCTTCAACCCGGCAAAGGAAAAGTCATGCCCCGGGCGATTACCCAGCGGGGTCGGCAATTCAAAGCGATCCGGATTTCCGGATCTTGCGATTTTTTCCAACGCCGGCCCTCCCGGAAATCCGAGCCCCATCACTTTTGCGGTTTTGTCGAAAGCCTCACCGGCCGCATCGTCCATGGTCGAGCCCAAGCGATGATAGCGACCGACATCTTCCGCAATGAGCAATTGTGTGTGCCCACCCGACACCAGAAGCAACAAATACGGAAACGCCAGAGGCTCAGACAGGCGCGGCGACAGGGCGTGGCCCTCAAGATGATTCACGGCGATCAGCGGCTTGCCGGCACCTAGGGCCAATCCCTTTGCCGTCATCAGGGCCGCCATCACCCCGCCAATCAGGCCGGGACCTGATGTAGCGGCAATGCCATCCAGCGAGTCCAGCGAGATACCGGCTTTATCCAGAACCTGTCTGACCAGAACGTCCATGACTTCTGCATGAGCCCGGGCGGCAATCTCGGGCACGACACCGCCATAGGGCGCGTGCGCCTCGTTCTGGCCGCGCACTTTTTCAGCCAGGACCTGCACGCAACCATCAGGGCCCAACCGCACAATGGCGGCTGCCGTTTCATCACAGCTGGATTCCAGCCCGAGAACGGTGAAGGCTTTGTCTTGCGCGACGGGTGGTGAGGAGTCTAAGTCCATGACAAGTTCGATACTCTGCCTGAACAGGATAAAGCAACGTGCCTTTGCGCTTCCCACTCTCGCTTGCGACGCGAAAATCTCCTCTGGCGCTGGCTCAGGCCCATCTGGTTCAGGACGGGCTCGTCTCTGCATTTGGCGCTACAGCGGATGATTTTCCAATTCACGCTCTGGTCTCGACCGGCGACAAGCTGACCGATCGAAAGCTGATCGATGCGGGCGGTAAGGGCCTGTTTACAAAGGAAATAGACGACGCCTTGCTGACAGGTGCCGCCGCCATCGCAGTGCATTCGATGAAGGATGTGCCGACACAATTACCCGCCGGGCTGGTGCTGGCCGCCATTCTGGAGCGTGAGGATCCGCGGGATGTGCTGCTCACCGCTCATGGTAGCGCGCAGCTTGCCGACCTGCCGCGCGGCGCACGGCTGGGCACAGCCAGCTTGCGGCGCCAGGCGCAAGCACTCGCGCTCCGCCCGGATCTGGAAATCGTTACCCTGCGCGGCAATGTCGATACCCGGCTGGGCAAGCTGAGAAGTGGCGAGGTGCATGCCACCTTCCTGGCGCTCGCCGGGCTGAAGCGCCTCGGGCGTGAACAAGGCACCTTCCCGCCCTGTGATATGGACACGATGCTTCCCGCCGCCGGCCAGGCGGCCATCGGTCTGGTCATTCGCGCGGATGATGCCGATGCGGCGCGTGCTGTTCTGACGCTCAATCATCTGCCCAGCGCTTTCGCCATAACGGCGGAGCGGGCCTTTCTGGCGGCGCTGGATGGCTCCTGCCGGACACCGCTCGCCACCCACGCCACCCTGGATGGCGACACGCTCTCGATCCGCGGCGAGGCCCTGCTTCCGGACGGCAGTGCGCGCTGGCAGGCGCAACGCTCCGGCACTTTTGCGGACGCGGAAGCGCTTGGCCGCGACCTCGGCGAAGCCATCAAGCGGGCCGGCGGCGCACGCCTGGCAAAGGTGATCGAGGCCTCATGAAGGTATTGATCACACGATCCGAGCCCGGTGCCTCGAAAACCGCCGAACAGCTGAGCCGGCGCGGGGCTGAGCCGGTTATCGCGCCCATGTTGCAGGTGCAGTTTGCCGACGAAATCGAGGTCGGCCTGAGCCGGATCAGCGCACTCTTGTTTACAAGTCCCAACGGCGTGCGCGCCTGGCTTTCGGGCCGAAGCGAAACCGATCTTCCGGCATTTTGCGTCGGTGATGCCACGGCAGCTGCCGCTCTGGAAGCCGGGTTTTCAAAAGTCCGGTCCGCGGGCGGGGATGCCAACGACCTGATCGCGCTTTGCGAGGCGCGGCTGGTTCCGGGGCGGCATCGGCTTTTGCATTTGCGCGGCGCACACACGGCGCATGATATCGCCGGAGCCCTGCAGGCGCGCGGTTACGAGGTTGATGAGGCGGTGATTTACGAAGCCGTGGCCAAAAACCAGCTTCCAAAGAAGGCGGCGCAACTCATCCGGCAACGGGAATTGGCCGTCGCCTTGTTCCATTCCCAACGCGCCGCGGTCGCCTTTACCGCGCTGGTCGAGGATGCAGACCTGTCAGACCATCTCAATACGGTGATCGCGGTCGCGATCAGTCAGGCGGCCGCAAACGGGCTGGTGCGGTCTGACTGGGCCGCCGTAAAAGTGGCGGAAACACCCAATGAGAATGACATGCTGGGCCGGATTGGTTTTGACCTCTAGCATGACAGTCGTCAGCATGGTTTCGTTAAGGCGAATCAGCCATGGGCTGGATAGATATGAGTGATCCGACTGAACCCGAACCCGTCGATGCCGAGTTTGAACCGGCCGAAGACGCTGCACGCTCTCAAAAACCGCGAAAATCCGGCGGTATCGGCGGCTATTTTCTGACCTTCCTGTTCGCCGCCATCGTGGGGGCGGGTCTGGGCGGGTGGATCGCATGGACGCTTGACGAACGGGGTTCGGATCAGACCGTGCTGAGTGAATTGCGCAGCCGCCTTGCGGATATTGAGTCTTCCCCGGATGCCGTCGCTTTTGATCCGGCGGAGCTTGAAGCGCGACTGACTGCTCTGGAATCGGTTCCGCCACCCGAGCCGGAACCGGTGGATCTGTCAGGCGTCGAGACCCGGCTGGAGGCGCTGGAAGCTGTGACGCCGGCCAATTCCGGAGACCCGGACATCGCCCGGCGGTTTGATGCGCTGGAAAGCGCAGTTGCGCAAAATTCCGCGCTGGCCAATCAGGCGCTCGATCAACTCGGAGAGAGTAGTGGGGGCCTTGATCCGGCCGTGCTCACGGCGCTGGAGACGCGGCTGACCGCTCTTGAAAACGCCGAGCCCGCAGGATCTGCGCCTGTTGATCTGTCGGCGATCGAATCACGTTTGTCCGCTCTTGAATCCGCAATGCCTGCTGAACCCTTCGATGCGGAGCCTTTGGTATCCCGACTTGATGCGCTCGAGACAGCGGCGCCGGTTGACCTGAGCGCACTGCGCGAGCGCATCGACGTGCTGGAGGCCCGCCAATCGGAGCAACAAAGCCAGAGCGTCGCTGGTGATATATCCGGCCGGCAACTGGCCGCCCGCTCGCTGGCTCTGGTGGCCCTGATCGAATCCGCCCGCAGCGGACAGCCATTTGAGGCTGAACGCGCAGCCCTGGCCCGGCTTTGGCGGAACCAGCCACAACTCAACCTGTTATCCGCGCATGCCCGGTCCGGCGTGCCGGATGTCGAAATGCTGGTGAATGCCTATCCCCGGCAAGAGATCGAAGACGCCATCGGTACCAATCGTGTTTTCTTCGGCCTGATCGAGCTTCGTCCGTCATCGGGAAGCGAAGCCAGCCCGTTGGCGCGGGTTGTTCTGGCGCATGAGCGGCTGGATCGAAATGATCTCGCCGGGGCCGTGCTTCTGACCGAACAACTGGAAGGCGCGCCTCTGGAGGCGGCACAAAGCTGGCTGGTTCAGGCCCGCGCACGGCTTGCCATCAATACGGCGCTGGATGAATTGCGGTCCGCGCTGACAGAGGCGGCTGCCGAGACCGGAGCTGACCCGTTATGATCCGCCTCATCCTTGTTGTCATCGCGATCATTGTCGCCTGCGCACTGAGCGTCTTCCTGACCCTCAACCCCGGATCCGTCAGTTTCGAGTTTCTGGGTATGGAAGGCCAGATGCCGTTTGCCTTGGCCATGGCGCTTTTGCTGGTTTGCACCTTTCTGCTTTTCGTCGCGATCTGGGCGATTTTCATCCTGTGGACCGCGCCGGACAAATTCCGGGAATTCAGCCGCCGCCGACGCAAGGAGAAGGGCTTCGACGCGCTCGAGAACGCCCTCATCGCCGCAGCAGCCGGAGAAGGCGAAGTGGCAGTCCGCCAGGCGGCTCGGGCCGACGCTCTGCTCGACCGGCCGGCGCTGTCCCGCCTTCTGGCCGCCCGGGCCGCAGAGTCTGCCGGCAATCTTCCGGGCGCCGAAGCCCATTACGAAGCCATGCTGGAAGATCCAAAATCGAAGCTGGTCGCCCAGCGTGGCCTGGCCCAGATCGCTCGGGAACGCGGCGCGCATGCCGAGGCTGCGAGCTACGCGAAGGCCGCATTCGATCAGTCCAGATCGGCGAGCTGGACGTTTGACGCCCTGTTCGATGCCCAGGTCGCGCAAGGCGATTGGACGGCCGCACTTGAAACGCTGAGCGAAGGCGAAAAGCGCCGCCGTATTCCGCTCGACCGTGCCCGGCGGCGGCGGGCTGTTCTGCTGACGGCCAGAGCGCTGGAGTGCGAAAATGCGGAGCCTGATACTGCGCGGCCCCTGGCTGAACGTGCGGCCGCCTCGGCACCGGGATTTGCCCCTGCCGTGGTGCTCGCCGCCCGCCTTCTAGCGGCGAGCCGGAAACATAAACGTGCCGAAGAGCTGATCAAAACCGCCTGGGCGGCCGAGCCTCATCCGGCGCTGGCCCGGGCGCTGGGTGATTTGCGAAAGTCGGACACAAGAGCCAAAAGAGCTGAACGCTTGCGCATGCTGGCCGCGACGCGGCCGGAGCACCGCGAGTCAAAATTGCTGCTGGCGGAAGCCGCCCTTGATGCCTCGCAGGCCGAAGCCGCGAGAGCGGTTCTGGATCCGCTTTTGAATATGGGTACGCCAACGGCGCGGCTTTGCGCTCTGGCCTCCCGTCTGGCCCGTCAGGAAGATGATGATGCCGCCGCGCGCCGCTGGATGACACGCGCTTCGCATGCACCCGGTGAGGCCGACTGGTCAGACATAGACGGTGAGGGCCGGGCTTTTTCCTACTCCCCGGATGACTGGAAGCGCATGGTCTATGCCTATGGCGATGAGGGCCGCATGACCCATCCGCGCTATGAGCGCTTCGAGATTGCCGCCGGTGCCGTTCCGGAAAATGCACTTCTGGAAGCCCCGAGGCCGGTCAGGAAGGCCGGGTCTGCACCCGAATTCTACGATGCCCCGCGTCCGCCGGATGATCCGGGTATCGATGAGGTTGACGCATGACACCCTTGATTGTCGCGGTGACAGGCGGTTCGGCGTCAGGCAAGTCGACGTTTGCAGATGCGCTCCGCCGCCAACTCACCCCCAATGACGTGCGCCTGATTGGCGAAGACGAGTATTATGGCAACCATGCCGACGAGCCGGGCTTTGACCCCCAGCGCTTCAATTTTGACGACGTCGCCGCCCATGATCATGCCTTGATGAGCGAACAGTTGCGAAAGCTGAAAGCCGGCAAGACCATTCATGCCCCGCTTTATGATTTTCTGACCCACAAGCGGCTGACACAGACCCGGGAAGTGAAGCCTGCAGATGTGATTATTGTCGAGGGCATTCACGTTCTGGCCGACCCCATTTTGCGCGACCTCTATGATTTTTCGATCTTTGTGGATGCGCCGGCTGATATCCGTCTGGCCCGGCGTTTGTTACGCGATGTCCGCGAACGGGGGCGAAGCGTTGAATCTGTGGTGACCCAGTATCTGCGCACCGTGCGACCCATGCACCTGGCGCATACGGAACCGGGAAAAAATGAAGCCGACCTCGTCGTGACCAATGATGCGGCCGCCGCCAGCCCGGAACTTGAAGCGCTATCGCCGTCCTTTGATCGCCTGGCTACACCGGCGGCCGCCCGGATCAAGGAAATGCTGGCGGCGCGAAGCTAGACGACCCACCGCGGGATTTTCTGACCGGAAAACGCGCTGAAACAGAGCGCATTTGGGATATTGCGGATTGGCGCGTTCGCGGTTACGTTCCGGCGCCTTATTTCAAGGGCCGCATTAGCTCAGCTGGTAGAGCAACGCATTCGTAATTAGGTGCCCTAATTGCGGAACACGAAGCAAAGCAGTGAGTTAGGTTGCCAGAGGTAAGAAAAGTAGCGCAAAAGTAGCGCGCATGATTGGTTTAGGCCGCATTAGCTCAGCTGGTAGAGCAACGCATTCGTAATGCGTAGGTCGGGTGTTCGAGTCACCCATGCGGCACCATCAAATCACTGATTTTCAACATAAAAAACAGCGCGATCATACCCCTCCGAAGATTGTGCGTGTACGGTCTAGTAGGGCGCATGAAGCACAAATCGGCCGTCCAGCCGCATAGACAAACGACATCCGGGGAATTCAAAAGTAGCGCCCGTGAATCAGCGCTCGGCGCTGGCTGTCCCATAGCCTTCTGACCAGAAGAACTCGCAGGTCCCGCGGACTATCAGAACGCCGATCTCGGGTTCGTCGCGAGCATCCTGCGGCGCAGTCAGCAGAAACTCGCCTTCATCGGGATAGACCGTCAGTGTGGCACCGTTTGCAAGCTGGTGCCCTGCAAGGGAGAACCGGCGACCAGCGCTGGCGTCTATATGGCGTTGTAGCGGCCACTGGTGCGGAATCTCACCGGTCACAAGCACCAGGCCCCGGAACAATGGCGATTCGCCGAAGGCTGCGAATACGCGCTCCTGATAAACCGCTGCCAGTTCATCCGGATAATCGGGAAAGGCCAGCGCCTCGGCCCTGGTGGTCCATTGCAAAGAGAAGGCGAATTGATCCAGAGCGCCGCCCGGCGCGACGGAAGTTGATGACACCGGTACACAGACCGCGGATTCCGCAACGCGGTGCACATCGAACGGCGGGTCTGTTGAAACCAATGCTGCCAGCAGAAGCGATAACATGGTCCGAGGGTCGACCGGTTCGGCGGGGCAGGCAAGCCTGATCGATAAGTTGTTAATGTGAAATTTTCGGACCGTTCACGACCGCGGGACTGAATCTGCGGCTCAGCCCCCTCAGAAGGCCGTAGGTGCGCGGGCGCGGACAGCTGCGCCCGAACTAGGAGTGATATAAACGACGCGGCCTGAACGATTTGGTCAAACAAAAGCCCTGCCATGCACGGGTGCACGGCAGGGCCGCCAATATGGAATGGTGGAATGGCACCGAACTGATTGGTGTTGCAGTACAATACCTGTTCTCCCTATTAAATTTAGTGGTTTTACCGTGCACCCGTGCATAGGGCTGCTAGCAAAGATGCTCTGCTTCCCACGCCGCGGCGTCGTTTTGCCACTCGATGACGTGGCCGATATTGGTTGCGAACTCGGCGCGCGCCTCTTGCAATGGCGGGAAGGTATAAATCCGAGGCCGCCCCCGGCTTTTGTCATGATCGTCGCTCATCACCGACCCCTGCTTGCTCGCAACGGACGGCAAATACCGTTTGATGGCTTTGCCGAGACGGGTCAGGGCGGTGTTGCGAGCGCCGTAGCCACCGAAGGCTTGCATCTGGTCAAAGAATTCGAAGCTGTTGGCCGTATTCTCCAGGTTCTCAATGCTTCCGGGTAGGCAGCCTTCATCCAATGCGCGATGTATCGCCTTAATCTCCGGCGGTGCGTGTTCAAGGTAATCCTCAAACGCTGCTGCTCGCCGCAGATTTTGCCGCGGATTCGGCCCATCGTTAATATCGCGACTGAGCAAGAGGTCGAGAAACGCAGCGTCACCGCCGTCATTCATCTGTTTGGCTATGCGACTGAAATACGCACGGTCATTAGCCCGGCTATCCGAGACCTCTAACACGGTGAACCGGCGATCATTGTCCATTACGGGCGCTGCCGAATCGCGATTAGAGGCAATGATAAAGGCCATTCGGTTGAAGTCGGAAAATGGCGTACGAAATTTTTCTTCCCAGATGATCACGGATTCGGTGATCATGACCTTGACGACGTCAGCTTCGCGTGGATCGCCGCCATAGACACCCTCATCGACGAAGATAAATCGTCGCCCATATAGGTGAAAATTGAACCGACCAGTGAAGTGTTGTTTATGCGTCACCGTCTTGAAGTGGATACCCCATAGGCGTCCGAACATGTTCGCGAGGAAACCTTTTCCCGTGCCTGGCTTGCCCTTGAGTACCAGCGCGGTTCCGGGTGGCTCGGCGGGGCGTTGCACAGCCAGCGCTAGCCAGTTCATCACCCACTTGTAGGCTTCGTCATCGCCATTACAGACATTGTCGCGAATGTGGGCAAGCAGAAGACTACAATCGCCCGGCGCGGGATCGACGGTAAAACCCTGCCAGACGTTGTATCCACTTCCATTGTGCCCTGGCGGTCGAGATGGATCGAAGATGACGTGGGTGTAGTGGCGAGCTTGAGGCCAATCGAGCCAATATCGACCGATATTCACCAGTTTTGGCTTGCCGCCCTCAGAAACCATCAACTTGAGCTCTGCCGACATACGCCGCACAAAGGTGCGTTCATTGAGCGTGTTGATAACATCATGCGATGCGCCATCCGGCTCCAAATCAATCACGACTGGAGTCTGGCCAACTGTCAGACGGGCGTAGCGTTCGTTAATTGCCAGCAAGCGCAAATCGCCTGACGGGGCGTAACCGTTAGCTTTCGCGAGGTAGACCAGGGAACCGAACCCGATTGATCCTGTCGGCGTAAGTCCGCGCCACGCTGTCTCGCAATCTTCCGCCCCCTCATATGCATCGGACTTTGCAGACCAACGGTCCCATGTCTCAAGGGCTTGATCACCATAGGTCGCTTTCAGGGCCATACCGACGCGAATCCAGACGTCACGGTCATCTGCAGGAATATGATCTAGCATCTCGTCCAAATCGTCACCCAGCGCCATGGGTGCCGTTTCAGCCGAAGCTTCATCGGGCAGCGATACTGTTTCCGGCTCATCCACATCATCGTTGAGCAAGGATTCTAGTGCGGGCGGCTCATAACTTTCCAAGTTCAACGGATTGAAGTCGGCGTCGAGCGGAACGCTTGCGCGCGCAAATGGGAGTGCTATTGCACCGCCGCCATATCCGCCCTTGCCTTGAGAATCGGACTTCGGGAAGACTTGTACTTGGCCATCGCTGACGGGTCGGTCGCCGACCGTGAATCCACAGTCTTTGAGTGTTCGCGTCAGGAACCGGCGAACAGTGCGCGCCGATTGTGGGTTCCGGAATGGTATCCAGATATGGATGCCTCGGCCCCCACCGGATCGAACCGCGAAGCACTTCACTCCGCCTTCGGTGAGCTTTTCGACGACGGCATTCGCCGCCGACGCCATGTCCGACCATTCAGTTGTCCCGTCGTGGTCATCAAAGTCCAACACTGCATATCGGGTCTGGTCTGTAATGACCGGAAAGACACTGATCGGTTTAGCATTGGATAGGTGATCCGCGACCGTGGATTCCGATAGCTCGGCGTCAATCTTTCGGTACTTGGACTTTGCTTTGCCGGTATAAAAATTGAAGGCGTCGAGCCGTGACATCTTCGCCAAGCTCAGCATGAATTGGGCGGCAGCCGGTGTTACCCGGCCACCTTCGATCGGGAGAGTCATTAGGCTGACCTCCCGTATGCGAAATTATTATCTTCTGCCCACTCAATTAGATCGGAATACTTGTATCGGATGCGGCCGTTCTTACCCAGCTTGTAGTGGCGTGGCCCGCCGCCCTTCCAACGTAATCGCTCGAGGCAAGAATCGGACAGGCCTAGAAACTTCGCCGCATCGCGGGTTGGGACGTAGGTTTCAGGAATATTTGTATTTTCGCGCATCGGCGTCTCCATAAACAACTAATGAAGACATCCTTTTATGCACATGAATCCGGGCGGTCTTGATAGGAAAAACTGGGCTCTTATTTAGAAGAGCAAGCGGCATCTAGATCGTGAACAGCTTCTTTTGCCAGATTTTTCAGGCCTCCAGGCGTGATGAACAGATCAACCCCCAGTGGGTTGAGAAAATAGACTCCGTCAGACCAACACTGCTTTGCCATAGACTGTAGGGCTTCAAACTTATGGTCAAAATCGGTGTAGTCTGCTGACGCGTTCACGCTCAACCATATCGCCGCCCATGCCCTTTCATTGTTCTTCAGCTTTCGTCCTTCGTCGCCTTCACGTTGAAAAGGGCGCTCCTGATGCTCTGAGCGCGGCGGCAAGACGCGTTTAGCTATCGCTTCGAACCCGAGGCGTCGCTCGACACCCTTCAAGGCCATCATTCGCTCGGTATCAGTGTTCGTATTCTGCCACATGGTTGCCATAGCGGTCTTGAGTGCCGTGCGTTGACGAGAGTTTGTGACAAGAGCGAGGGGTTTCTCTTTGCGTGTCGTTCTAATGCGATAGAATTTATTGGCTTCACTGCGGAGCTTTTTTGCCTCATTAGCTTTGACGGAATTGGTTGCCTCTTTTGAAAGGCACCTGAATGCGGTGCCCAGCACAAAGCCTAAATGCTGAAGCTCTGTTAGCGGCGGAAGATATTCGCCGATCGGTTCATCATCTGTCACTGACCAACTCCATGATTCTATCTGCAACGCGCTGTGCGGGTTCGCGCAGACGCTCAGCGTCCATGACGATGTAGCCGCCCGTAACATCGGTATCGATACGATGATTGAGAAGGCGTTTGAGCGCAAACGCGGGAATATCCAAGCCTTCCGCAATGGTGATGAAGGTCCGGCGAAGGTCATGCATCGAGTAGTGAACGCCTGACGTCTTGCGGACCCGGCGAACAATGGACTTCACCTCCTTGATATGGCCAGTCTTGTTCTGGCCCTTGCCGGGGAATACCCACGGGCTGCCCTGAACCCGCGCTCGGCGGTCCTTGAACAGCCCTGCAAGCTGCGTCGATAGCGGCAAGACAAGCGGGTCGCCATTCTTAGTTTGAGGAACTGTGAGTGTTTCTGCCACGGGGTCCACGTCCTCCCAGCGCAGACGCTTGATCTCGCTGGACCGCATGCCAGTGAAGATGGCCACCAGCATAAAGTCACGCGGCTGGTCGTCCTCCATCCACACAGCCCGCCACCAGGCGGGCAGGTGCTTGGCCGGTATTACCGATTGCCTACGCTGCTCGCGCGCCCAGGCGCGGGCTTGGGTTAACACTTGGCACGGGTTGGCCCCCAGCCCGTCGTGTGCGGCCGCTGTGTAGTTATAAATGGACCGCAGGTGCCGCATGACATTGTTGGCACTGACGCCGCTGACCTGACGCGTAATCCGCTGATGGCGCTCCATGACCATCTGACGGGTGATCTCTCGCATGGGAAGATCGCGCCAGTCGGACAAATGCAGGTCGATGGACCGGCGATAGGTGTCCACGGTGAATGGCTTCAGCTGTGAGCGACCCTCGAAGAAGGCCTCAGCCGCTTCGTCCAGCGTGATCGTCTCGGTGCGTTCCTTGCGCTTTTCCTCAAGCGGGTCGTCACCGGCATTGAGCCGGCGAAGCACCACCAGTGCTTCCTCACGGGCCAGCTCCGGCGTCACGATAGGGAAGTTACCAATCGTGCGGCGCATCGTCTTGCGGCCGATCTGGCGCTCGACAAAGAAGCTTCTCGATTTCTTGCCAACGCGCAACCCAAAGCCGGGCAGTTCGGTATCGCGATATATGAGCTGACCGCTCGGGGGCAGCTCGATCCGGTCAATGTTTCTACGGGTAAGTTTGATCTGTGGCATGGTTCATCCTCCATGCCCCTCCAGGTTAACTGAAGGGATTGAAATCACAATGATAAGCGGACCGGCAGGAAAACCGGTCCGCTAAGTCGGATCCCAGCTAGAAGTACTGCTCATCTCTGATGTCCTGAAAAAAGCCAGCAATGCATTCAATATCGCCACTGTGATAGCAGCGAAGAAAGGAGGTGAGATTACCGACAACATCGAGTGCCTTCTCCCAATCTTTTAGGCCTGCGTGAGTGGCTTGGACGGCGAAACCAAGCAATTGATCTTCGTCGCCGGGATGGTCGTTAAGGTAGTTAAAAATTTCGTGCAGGTTTTGACGAATAGTTCTCATGTTCAATGCCTTTCTTGGCTTTTCAAGACAGCCAGAAATCAGGAATAAATAAAATAAATCAACAGCCTGGGAGAAGGCTTCGAAAACCCTCCAAGAGCTTCCAAGTCTTTCGAACCCTCTTTGGGTCAGTTAGCCTCGCAAGGTGCGCATTTTAGAGCGAGGGAACCGCCAAAACACTTAGGGAGCGGCAGACGGCGCTCGCTGAGTGGCGACAACTTGCCGCCTGAACTCCGGTTTCCCTTGAAAACTGAGACGACTTCGCTTTCGTTTGACAGCACCGGGGGCCGTCCACACATGACAACACCCGACATTTGCATCTAGCTGGCAAAACCTCGGAGTTCTCGCTAACCTGACACCTGAAACAGGTCTTGCGCCCGAGCAAGGCGCCAATCCGCCGGGGGGCAGACCATGCGAGACAAGTTGTTCCAAGAGGAAACACGCCGGAAGCCGTTAGGAGCGTTTGGGGGGGTATTTTGCGTTCTGACAGCTATTTTTGTCGCGCTAACCGTAACGGCCCCAAGTTGGGCCAACCATCAGTGCAGGTTGGTGTTTGATAACCGGCTCGACCAGGCATTCGAGCTTGTCGACGGGCAAAACAACGTACTCGGCAATATCAGGCCAACCGGGCTGACCACGATCGTCGTTACCGCCCTTTCAGGTTTGAACAATATCCAATACAGCGTACGGTTTCCCGGCTCTTTAAACCCAAATGGATTTTCGGGGTATCCGCCACGATATCGTTTCACTGTAGAGGTCTGGGGTGGCGGCATCTATGAGTGGGATGGAACGACTCGCATCTACAGTCGACAAGAGCTCACAAACTGTCTCTATCACGGTCTTTACGTATCAGGTTATTACAATGGCTACTGGGCGGATGAGCGCAGTCTCGAATTGGAACGCACCGGCATAATGCTTGGTGTCGAAGCGCAACCCTCCGGCATATCGCTCGTTCCAACAGAAGGGAGGGGCCAAGAAAGAGACACCAATAGACTAGGGATCTTAACGGATGTGTTTAGGGGGCCTGTTTTTATTGGTCCGCCTGAGCGCGTCACCCTGCGACGCCCTGGCGAATGCAGAAACGACATCGAAGGGATCACTTGCCAGGCTCAGCTAAACATCAGCAGAGAATTTTTCAATTGGTTTGCGGAAACTGCGGAAAATAATCGTATTCACGACGCGAGATGCGAGGCGGCCAACGCCAGTTTTTATGTCGCGGCTCCGCGCGAAAACATGGCGTTTGGTGACATCGTGTTCTGCCGCCCTCCAGCGGAGCTGAACAGGGATATCTTTGCTGGGACGACCGTGCGGGCCAACTTCACAGGCACCAATCTTGAAAGATTCAATTTTGAAGGCGCAGTCCTCGCAGGGTCCAACTTATCGGGTGCGCGCCTGACCGGCACCAATTTTGTCGGCGCGGATCTCTCCGGAGTCGATCTGTCCGGAACAGACCTCCAGGGTGCGAATCTAAGTCGCGCGAACCTCACTGGCGCAAACCTCACCAACACCAATCTCAATCGTGCGATTCTTTACAATGCGACTTTCACCGGTGCTGACATGCGCGAAACCCGGCTGGAGGGCGCTGATCTGACAGGTGCCAACCTCACCAATGTTCAGAACATCGCTTATTTTAACATCAATGAAGAGACCGTGCTATGCAACACAACCGGCTATAACGGCGAGGTGATAAGCTATAACTGCATCACGCCGACGCAGTTCCGCGATGCTGATCAATCCAATCGCAATTATAGCGGCCGGGATCTGACCGGATATGATTTCACCAATCGAAATCTTCAGGGCGTGAACTTTTCCGGCAGCAATTTGACCGGGGCCAATTTCCAAGGCGCAAATCTCACCAACACCAATCTCAATCGTGCGATTCTTCGCAATGCGACTTTCACCGGCGCCGACATGCGGGAAACTCGGTTGGAAGGCGCTGATCTGACAGGTGCCAACCTCACCAATGTTCAGAACATCGCTTATTTTAACATCAATGAAGAGACCGTGCTATGCAACACAACCGGCTATAACGGCGAGGTGATAAGCTATAACTGCATCACGCCGACGCAGTTCCGCGATGCTGATCAATCCAATCGCAATTATAGCGGCTGGGATCTGACCGGATATGATTTCACCAATCGAAATCTTCAGGGCGTGAACTTTTCCGGCAGCAATTTGACCGGAGCCAATTTCCAGGGCGCGAACCTGACCAATGCCAATTTGGAGAACGCCAATCTGACAAGCGCCGATATATCCCGGGCAAACCTGAACGGTGCTCGCTTCGCCGGCGCGGATCTGACCCGCGCCACCATGCTGCAGTCGCAGTTCGATACAGGAATATTCCAACGTTTTGACGGCACGGTCTTTTGTGAAACCGTTGCCCCTGATGGCCAGGTCTCAAATCACCACTGCCCTCAAGGCGGAAGGTGAACACGGGGCGGACCATTCCTTGCGTCGTTTGGGTCGTGTCAGAGGAACTTCGCCTTGAGCGCGGGAAGGTAGTTCCCTAGCCTCACCGGATGCGCAATCCGTTCAAATAATTCAAGACTGTCCGTCGTCAGAACATTTGGCACAGACGTGGGCACTGTCATGTGTGGACGGCCCCCGTTTAGCAAGGAACGGTTCGTTGGTTCGAATAGTTAGGTGCTGTCAGACTAAAGCGAAGTGGTCTCGCTCTTCCCGGGAAACTAGGATTTGGGCGGCGAGTGTGCACCCCTTGGCTCCCTCGTTTATCGCGAGGGACCGAGGCCCGAAAGCAAGGAGACATCAGTTCGTTCGCACGGAGACCGAGGTCGCGCCGCGTTCACCGCCGCTGACGAGGACCGTCCCTGTCGAGGTGAAGCGGACAAAAACACGGTTCGTCGCCGGGAGGTTTGACACCGCAGCCCCTGTTCCCCGAACGAAGATCGCGAACGTCGCCGTCCCGTTGGTCGCCAGACTGATCGTCGCCGATCCCGCGCGCGCGCTTGTGCACGCACCGGTGCCGGGATCGGTCTGGCAGATCTCCACAGAGGAAATTCCGGCTTCGGCGTCCGGTCCGATTGACGGGCGCGCGACGACGACGCCGGCTGTGCCGACATTTGTCACGGCAACGACGAAAAAGCCGACCATGTTGCCCGTCGTCGGAATCAGGACGGTGCCCGGGATCGTCGGCGTTCCGGCGACGGCGATAACATCCGGTCCGGGGAGTGTTTCCGACCGGAAGGAGAAGGAGTTCACGCCTTCGATGTATTCGGCAGAACGCCGGTTCGAGCAGAAGGCTTCAATGAAAAGGTCGGACTCGACATTGCCGGAGTCGATCTCAGTCCGGGAGTTGTCGATAAACTGGTTGTTCGTCCGGACCGTGAAGACAAAGCTCTGCGCACCGCCAGAAAGGATGTCGACCGGCGTGTTGATTGTTCCGGTTGGCGCGTTCAGGGCGTCGGTCGTCTGATAGCTGAACTGGTTTGTACTCGCTCCGGGAAGGCGGAGCCCGCAGCCAGTCGCGGTATCTCCGCTTGCTGCAGGATTGATTACAGTGGCGAATGCGGTGGCCGTCGTGCCCGTGGGGACTGCCCTGGTCAGCGGCAGAACAGCAGACCGCAGAAAACCCGCCTCGCTACGAAATTCGGTGACGTTGCGGCCTTCCTCGCGCATGGCGCGCGCTGCGTCCGCGTCGGCCGTTCCACAAGGCTGACTGGTCGAGCTGGAACCGATGGTCGGTCCGCACCGGCCGACGTCAGGGTTGGAAAAGTAAGGCATTTCGAGTTCATGGTTCGAACCCGGTGCCGTATCCACTAGGCAGGTAGTTGAGCGCAATGACGAGTCATACGCCATGATCGTCCGGTATCCGCATTGATTGACGTATCCGAGCGCATAATCACGGACGCCGCGATTGGCGTCCGAGTTTGCTAGGTCATGGTCTATGCCGAGATTGTGGCCGATTTCGTGCGCGAAAGTCAGATCGGTGCAGTAGGTGTAGCCATTGCTGAGGTCTGAATCGGTGTCGTCGATCCAGTCGCTGATCGCGGCGACTCCGACAATATCGCTTCCGGTTCCGATGGTGTCGCTTGTCGCTCCAATCACATAGGCGGTGCCACAATTGGCCATGTTGGGTAAACGCATGTTGCGGACTATGGCCACAAGGTCTGCGCCCAGGGCGTTCCGCCGCGCCAACATCGCGCTGTAATCCTGTCCGTTCGGCCCTGCTTCTCCAAGTCCGGCACCGGAGCGCATATCGACGACGGTGGCGGCGTTGCCGCGATCATCGTTGGTCGAAATGGATTCCGTACCTACAAGACGCGCGCGCAGACCCGTGTCGGAATTGACCAGGGCCTGATCAAGCAGCGCCATCAGATACTGGATGCGCCCGCCCGCCGCGGGGCCCCATGTCGTTCGGAAGCTTTCGCTATAATAAACGAGGATATCGACCGTTCCGAGCGAGCCGACCGCGACCGCTGCTTCCGTCACAGGCGCGTCTCCGCTACCCGGCGGCATCCGAAGGCGCAGCATATCGTCGACGGTGGGAACAAGGCTATCGCCATCGAAGCCGCCCGGACGCGCATTGTCAGCATGGCGGAACAGCGTATGGCCGCCATTCAGCTCCGGAATGATCAGCCAGATTCCGTCGCCGGCTAGGACGCGTCCAAATACATGCTCACCAGTCCGGGTAAGAAGCACCCGGTTCAGCGGTTCACCCTCGATGTGTCCGGCCCAAATCCAGGTGCCGGTCCCGTTCCTCTCGATCCGATCGAGGACGGCATTGCCGCCCGCCCCGAAGTTGAGCGCGACACGTTCACCAGGCGTCATCGACATGACGGCCGGGTCAAGCCCACGGATTTCCCGGCGCACAGGCCCCGCCGAACCTGGACCGGCTTCAAACGCTATATCGGTATTCGACCCGAAATCGATCAGGTCGTCCGCCAATGCACCTGAACAGCCGAATAGCAGGAACGCTGTAGAGGTTAGAAAACTTCGAAACATGACCGCCTCCTATCGCTTGGTGCGCTAAGCGGGCAGACGATGTGTACCGCCCACATTAACTATATAGGGAACCATTATCTGAGATTTGTCCAATAAAACCGCGGCCAGAACGAACCTAATGGCGTTTTCAGAAGCAAGCCGGCGTTAGCGGGTTGACCGATAATTTGAGCGCATGAAAAACCCGTTTATCTATTTCAAAACGTTTCCTGAAGTCATTCGTCTCGCCGTGATGATGTATATCCGCTTTCCGCTGTCGCTTCGAAACGTGGAAGATCTGCTGCACGAGCGCGGTAGCGATACGTCCGCAAGAACGTGAAGCCGCTACGCTACTGATCGTGAATGGCTCACACGGTTGGCGGGTGGAACGGTGGGTTTCAGATCTCGATTTTGGGGAACTTTCGGGTACCGGCCTTCGACGGGGTAGCTCATTATCCCGACATCGGGCGAAGAAACGACACCGCTGTCTTGACTCGGCCAACCTGGGCTTCAGTTTCTTCCGAGTTGCTGCTGTATGCTGCCCCAACGAAAGCCATGCCCATGACTGACGACACAAAGCCCAAGATTGCTCAAGGCGCATTAAGCCTTTATGATGCGTATGCGCACGGTCATTTGTCGCGGCGAGCCTTTCTTGACGGGCTAACACGCTATGCTGTTGGCGGCTTAACGGTGACCGCACTCGCCAGCCTAATTATGCCTGATTACGCCGCTGCCGAGCAAACGGCGGCAGATGACCCGCGCCTCGAAACTGCGATGCTGGACTATGATTCGCCGAGCGGGGCAGGTGATATGGCAGGGTATTTCGCTCGGCCTGCGGGCGCCTCATCGCCACTGGGCGGCATCGTGGTCATTCATGAAAACCGTGGTTTGAACCCATATATCCGCGACGTGGCCCGCCGCGCTGCATTGGAGGGATATGCCGTCTTTGCGCCCGATGCGCTGCACCCCTTGGGCGGCTATCCCGGCAATGATGATGATGGGCGAGCTCTGCAGGCTCAGCGCGAACGCGAGTCGATGGTTCAGGATTTTCAGGCTGCTGCAGATTTCTTGCGCACGCACGACGCCTGCTCCGGGAAAGTGGCCTGTGTTGGCTTTTGTTTCGGTGGGGCCGTCGCCAATCTGATGGCTGTCCGCCAGCCTTGGCTATCAGGCGCCGTGCCCTTCTACGGCGGCTGGCCAACGGCGAGTGAAGCTGAACAGCTCGAGGTTCCTCTCCAGATTCATCTGGCTGGACTGGATGAACGTGTCAACGCCGGATGGCCTGACTATAAAGCGGTGCTCGATACGAGTAATGCCGTCTATGATGCCTTTGTCTATGAAGGCGCCAATCACGGTTTTCATAATGATTCCACGCCGCGATACGACTCTGACGCTGCCTCGCTCGCCTGGTCGCGGACGCTGGATTTCTTTGCCTATCGTCTGTCTCCTTAATAAAAGATTCTCGAAATAAACGAGGGAGCCAAGGGGCGCAGGTCAATCTGAATTTCGTTTGTTGCCTGCGGCCCGATGGAGCAACTCAACTTTGTGTGAAAACAGGTCGTATCCTTGCTTTGACGACTGCCAGCGAATGCGCGCACGGCACCTCCTCGTGGGGCCTGGCCACGTGTCATTCAACTGCCCGTGCCTCTGGATTTAATTTTAGATCGAATCCGCTCGCCTAATCCCTCTCGTTTAAAAGCGTCTTCTATATCGTGGAGGGCTGAGAATACGTCGTGACCGACATCCTCAAAAAGTTCTTCAAAAACAGACCGCGACAACTCCATAAACATATGAACCTTTTGGGCCTCGATTGTCCCACTATCAGTCAGACTGATCGGCTTGCGGCGGGCATCACCGGGGTCATCACTCTTCTCGACGAGGCCAAGTACCAGGAGAGCGCGGACATTCTTGACAATAGCTACGTGAGTCACGCCGAGGGCCGAGGCCAGCTCGGAACTTGACGCCGCTTCGGTGCGCAGGAGGACCAGAATGGAAAATGTCCGAACAGGCGCGGTTATGCCAAATTCTGCCGCAACGGGCGCACCGCTGGCGATAAGAAATTCCGTAATCCGCACCATCAACTGACCAAGAAAGGCCGGCCCGTACAAGTCCCGCAGAAGTTCACGGCGACGAAATACGCTTGACGAGTATGTGGGAAGGGTCATACATGTAACCAGTTACGTTACCGATAACGCACTATGGCGGAGTTTTATGGCTGTGTCTTCCTTTTTTTTGCGCACTCTGATTGTCGGTGTGCTCTCTCTTTCATTTGGCCTCGCTTGGGCTACGCCTCGCGAGAACGAGCGAATGTTTTCGCGCGCAGAATTACTCGATGATCTCCAAACTTGGCAGGCTTGGGCCAGAAATACACACCCAGCAATTGAGGCGTTGATCGACGTCAGGGCGCTCGAATCCCTATTGAGCGAGGTTGAATCAGGTCTCTCAGATGGGATGAGCCGACAATCGGCGTGGCATGTATTTGGACGACTCAATTCGATGTTTAACGATGCACATACCGGCATTGCGCTTCCAAGAGCCCAGCGCTCAATCATCGAACATCCTGTTTCCATTGAAGGGCATCGCGTATTCATAACGTTGGCTGGAAGCGGGGAGACAGCCGAACTCGTCTCAGTCAAGAACCAATCTGTTGCCGCAATGGTCGCCGAAACCATGCCCAATATACGAGGCGAATCTGATGCGTTGCGCCGACGCATTCTGGAGTTGCGTCTGAACGACTTGATTGAATTGCACGTCGGCGAGTTCACACGATCGGACGTTATGATTCTCACCCCACTAGGACGTTCAATGGCGCTTTCGGATAGTGACTTCTCTGGTGACCCAGGTTTGTCCGAGACATTTCATGTCGAATTGGAAGGGGCCAATGCGATTCTGACCATCACAAGTTTTGAACGAGAATATGAAGATCGATTTGAGAGCTTCCTTCAGAATGCATTTGCTCAAATTAACGAGTCTGGATCTGACCGCCTTTTTATCGACCTGCGAGCGAACGGTGGTGGAGCTCGGCAGCTGTCGGATAGGCTGCTTAATTACCTGACCTCGGAACGTTACACACCAATTTCAGCCGTTCGGGCGCGGATTACTGAAGAAAACATTAGTCTTATCCCGGGTGCTGAAATGGGGTCGATTGTAACGCTTCCTTTCGCCCAGTGGGTGCAACCCCCTGCCGATTCAGAAAATCGATTTGAGGGTGAAGTCTACATTATTGTCGGACCAGAGACCTACTCACAGGCCATAGTTTTTGCGACCATCATACAAGATTTCGACATCGGTAGGATAATCGGCGAGGAAACTGACGGGCGAGCAAATCAAACCGGCCAAGTTCAAAGCTTCACGCTTCCTAATACGGGGCTCGAGGTTAGGGCGCCCCTTTATCTTTTTACAAGAGCGTCAGGCGAGGTTGGCACGCACGGTGTAATGCCAGATCAAATAGTTGAGCATGTTTCATCATTGACTGTGGAAGAAATAATCGCGGCCCTCGAATAACACAACAAGAGCAACTCAAATTGAAATATTCGGCCGGGCGTCGAATCTGAATAATTATGGGATCACTAATTTCCCTCAACTGATCTCAACCGGTGCCCTCACGGCTGGCTTTAGCCGCATCTGCTTCAAGTGTGCCACGCATCACATGTGCAACCGAAAAGGACGCTTTCATGAAATTCCTGCTTACCACCACACTTTTGGCGGCCTTGAGCCTCTCAAGCGCAGCACAGGCGCAGTCATCCTGTCCGGCTGACCCAATCGGAATCTCTATTACACCAGCAGGTACGGACCGCTTCGAAATCGGGGTCTCTGCGGTCGGTGCCTCCGGTGCAATCGATATCAGTTGGGGCCCAGCGCAAGGCACGGTGGACGGTACTGCCGATTTTCTCTCAGACGTGGTTTTCAACTTGGCCGATGGCCGGTCGGTCGAGGCGACGTATCTCGGCCAGGGCAGCTGGACCGTGCCTGGCGATGCGGAAACGCGTTGGGATGGTTATCGCTACACGTTGACGGCGGGCCATGATGCGGCGAGGTGGGATGTCGGCAAGGAAGAGGTCGCCTACCGCTTCGACGATGCGTTCTATTTCGTTATGCATTCTGTCCTCGCGGTCAACTATGCGTGGACAGACTGCCATTTTGATGTGCGTTTTGATATTCCAGACGACTGGCAGGCTTTGACGCCTTGGAATGAAGAAGCGGAAAACCATTTCGCGGTCGCGAGCCTCAACGATCTGCTGCGCAATCTCATTGTGGTTGGGCCAGGCCTCGACCCCGAAATGATCCGCATTGGTGGCCTCGACGTCGTAATTGTTACCGAAGAGGCCTTCTCGTCGGCGCGCCAGGAGTTTCGTAACGTCCTCGTCGAAAGCCTGGCTCGTTACGGCCAGATATTTGGCGATATGCCGATGGACCGCTATTTAGTCGCCTTTGGGGCGGATGAAATGAACGATGGTGGCGCTTTTGCCCAAAGTTTCGGGCAGCGATTACCGGCACCGTTTCGCGCGCATGAGACCTTGATGTGGGCGCGTGCATTGGCCCACGAGACACTCCATGCATGGATCGGGCATGCGATCGAAGCTGATCCCTATTCCGAGCTGCAATGGTTTACAGAAGGCGGCACGGACTACCTGACGATGAAGACGCTCTACCGGGCTGGCCTTGTGGACGCCGATGACGTGATTTTCATGATCGAGGGTCAAATTCGCCGCTATTTTCTAGGTCGCATATCCAGCGGGCCAATCTCGTTGGCGGAGGCAGGTGAAAACAAGCAGCAGAACCGTCAACTCGTCTATGGTTCCGGCGCGCTTTTCAACTTTCTGCTCGATGCGGAAATGACCGCGCAATCTGGCCCTGGTGCCTATGAGGCTGCGCTGCGCGGTCTCTACCAGGCGGACGACACCCATTATTCTGAAGCCCGCCTGCTTGCTGAATTGGACGTTGTGTCAGATGGCGCTGCCAGTGAAATTCACGCTTGGCTTAACGGGCCGTTCAACCCGTTTGATGTGCTCGCTCGCATGGATGAGGCTGGTCTGGCGACATCTGCTTTCGGTCCAGATGAGATCATGGTGCGATTTGCCGCCAACGGATGCAGCGGATCGCGTGAGCCAGCCTGTATGCCGGATTTCCTTCAACGCTAGACGTCTTTCTCTGTCTTGCGCTAGGGAAAATAGACCCTGTCGTAAGCCGCGATTACTTAAACGAGGAACGGACATGAATCCCGTTATCAAACGCATTTCCCTATTCGCAATTCTATTCGGACTCTTGGTGAACTCCGCGGAGGGACTGCAATTGAACAACGCCGAGCAGCCGGAGGTAAACTTCCGGGATGCCTCCCTGGAAGACTGGCAAGCCGATCTCGTGCAACTCGACACCGCCATTCGAGACCAACACCCCGCGCTGAGATTCTCAGAAACCCGGGACATGTGGAACGATTCTGTCGAGCAGATCCGCGTCGCGCTGCCAACACAGTCGGCAACTGAGCGACTGGCGGCTTTGAGCCACCTGGTGGCCAGCCTTGAAGACGGTCACTCCAACGTCGTCCCGTTCTTCGTCCAAAGCTTAGGTTTTGAAAAGCAATTACCGATTCGTGTATTTGATTTTGATGACGGTGTGTTCGTTATCCAGGCCGAGCCAGGAAATGAAAGCCTGTTGGCCCAACAGATAGTGTCCATCAACGATATGCCGATTGAAGATGTGCGGACGCATTTGATTTCCATGATAGGCCGGGAGAATGATCAATGGGGTCGAAACTGGATGCCCACCTTGCTGTCAAACCCTGTGTATCTTGAAGCGATTGGCGCGATGGAAATCGACGGCGCAATCGTTCTCACAGTTCAGGACAACGACGGCATGCGCCGCCAGGTTCGCCTTGAGCCAGGCATACCGACTGGGGAGTTGGTCGACGCTCGGTCGAGCACCGCAATAAACCGCGCACGGCCTCCTGCAGATCCTGAGAGAAATATCGATTTTGCAGTCATTGACGGCGGACAGACAATTTATGTCGCGTTCAATGCTGTTGAGGATAATGACAATGAAACGATTGCAGATGTTTCGGCGCGCATCCAGGAAACCGCTACTCGTCTTGGCACGACCCGCGTGATTTTTGATGTGCGGCGCAACCGTGGCGGCAACAATTTCCTGAATGAAGCCATCATTCGCGACACTATCCGCGCAGGTCTCGATCATTCAGAAGGCACTATCGTATTGGTTGGCCGCCAAACATTTTCAGCTGCCATGAATTTTGTAACCGAGGCGGAGCGCCATCTGGATGCGGTACTCATCGGTGAGCCGACCGGGGGGGCACCCAACCATTTCGGCGACGCAAACTTTGTCAATCTGACAATGACGGGCCTGCCAGTTATCCATTCGACTCTTTACTGGCAGGGATCGCTTCCAACCGATACGCGTCGAACAGTTACGCCAAATGTCGTTGTTCCGGTAATGTTTGACGACTGGCTGGCGGGCCACGATGTGGTGCTCGAAGCCGCATTGGCCGACAACAGGCCCTGACGGGGCAGTTTCAGAGGAATCGCGGCGTTAGCGGGTTAGCCGATGATTTTGGTGGGCTTTGTCAGAGGGAACTCGGCGTTAGTGGGTTGGCCGATAATTTCGTCGGATGAAAAACCCATTTCGTTATTTCAAGACATCACCGGAAGTGATCCGCCTTGCGGTGATGATGTACGTCCGGTTTCCACTGTCGCTTCGGAATGTAGAGGATCTGCTCCACGAGCGTGGCATCGATTTGAGTCACGAGACGGTGCGGTTCTGGTGGAACCGTTTCGGCCCGATGTTCGCCTCTGAGATCAGAAAGCGGCGCGCTGACCGTCTTCGTGCTTGGCCCCAATGGCAATGGCATTTGGACGAGGTGTTCGTCAAGATAAACGGCGTCACTCACTATCTCTGGCGCGCGGTCGATCACGAGGGAGAGGTGCTGGAAGCCTATGTCACAAAGCGTCGGGATCGTCATGCTGCATTGAAGTTTCTGCGCAAGGCGATGAAGCGATATGGCAGCCCGCAAGTTATCGTCACCGACCGGTTACGGTCCTATAAAGCCGCCATGAAAGTCATCGGAAACGAGGACAAACAGGATGTGGGGAGGTGGCTCAACAACAGGGCCGAAAACTCACATCAGCCCTTACGAAGACGCGAGCGGGCGATGCTCAGATTCAGGCGAATGCGAAGTCTTCAGAAGTTCGCCACCGTCCATTCCTCTGTCCACAATCACTTCAATCTCGAACGCCATATCAACGACCGAAACTGGTTCAAGGAGAACCGCGAAATCGCGCTGGCCGAATGGCGGCAGCTTGCGGCCTAAACCGGCGAAAACCTGCTGAACTGAGACCCGTTCGCTTTGGTCTGACAACACGCCTGCAAGGCTAGATCGATTTTATGTTCCCACCAACCCAGCCTCGGCTGACCTTCGCTCGTAAAGCGCCCAAGGTCTGACACCACCGCCCAGCCCAATGGCGTTTGATTCTCATCGTGAGCTCTCGATCGGAACAATCTGATCGGCCATTGCAGCTATCGCGCGCTCGTTCTCGGTTGCGCCTAGAACCGAACGCATCAATTCGTCGGTGAGAATAGTTGCAACCCCGAGGGCTGCGCCGACCGAGTAGACAAGTAGCGTTTGCATAGACGCGCTCTCACGAAACCCCTGAGATTTTGCGTCATTTAATGCATGCGAAAGCAGCTTGGTGAAATCAGCGAGGGCGACCTTCAACTCGTCATCGGCAAACCGGCTTACATCGGGGTTCGTCATGACGCTGAATTTTGCTTTATTCTCGACGGCCCATCGGATCGTGCTTCGCGCCATTAAATTCAAGCGTCTTAGGGCGTCATTGGCATCGACGCCCTCGACGTCCGCAAGAACTGTTTTCGTCAATTCTTGGTAGGCCTCTCGAACAATCGCCGCCAATAGGTCTGCCTTGTTCCTAAAATGGCGCTTTGGGGCTGCATGGGAAACGCCGAGGTCCTTCGCGACTTTTCTGAGCGACAGCCCTTCGACACCCTCATGGCCAATAACCTCGATCGCGCGTTCGAGAAGCGCCGCCTGGAGATTTCCGTGATGATAAGTTGACATATTTCAATCCCCTGGCCGGTTCTGGCGCTATTCGAATGCCGCAATCGTTTCTGGTTTCATCTTAGATGTTGACATTGTCAACATCCAGCGCTACGTCAAGGACAACAATGGAGCAGGCAAGATGGAATTTGTTGCTAAAGGCGAACAGGGCGAGGTGATCCGATTTGTCGACAAAAAGCGCTGGCTGTGGCTCGGCAGCCTCGCGCTGCCAATTGTGCCCTTAAGCGCCTATGCGCTCTATTTTGCAGCGGGCGAAAATCCGTTTCTTATGGTATTGCCGCTTCTTTATTTTTTTGGGTTCATTCCGGCGCTGGACGCCATTATCGGCGGCGATCCTCAGAATCCGCCGGAGGTTGTGGTGCCTGCCATGAGTAAGGACACTTTCTACGAAACTGTCGCTTACTTGATGATTCCGGCGCATTTTTTTCTGTTCCTGGCGAGTGTCTGGATGGTTGGCACGCAGGGTTTGCCGGTTTGGGCGGTCGGTTTGCTGGCTGTCGGTGTCGGCTCAATCAACGGCAGCTTGATCAACATTGCCCACGAGCTTGGCCATAAGACAGACAAACGAAATCGCGCATTCGCTAAATTGGCGCTCAGCCTCTCCGGCTACGGACACTTCACGCCCGAGCACAATCGCGGCCACCATGTCTATGTTGCGACACCAGAAGACTGCGCCTCATCCAAATTCGGTGAGTCGGTCTATCAGTTTGCCCTCCGCGAATTGCCAGGCGCATTCTTTGGCGGATGGAGCCAAGAAATTAAAAGGCTAGAAAAAAAGGGGTTGCCTGCGCTCCATTGGAGAAACGAAATTCTCCAAGTCTACGTGCTAACAACAATTATAACGATTGGACTTGTGGCGGCATTGGGCTGGATCGTTCTTCCGTTTATTCTCGCCCATCATTTTTTCTCCTGGTACGCACTGACGCAAGTCAACTACATTGAGCACTACGGCCTGCTCAGAGAGAAGCGTCCGAATGGCAAATACGAAAAGTGTCAGCCGCGCCATTCCTGGAATTCGAACCACAGGATTTCGAATCTGTTGACACTGCATCTGCAACGCCACTCTGACCATCACGCCTATCCGATGCGCCCGTATCAGGCATTAAGAGACTATGACGAAGTGCCAAGTCTTCCATCCGGCTACCCCGGTTGTCTCGTGCTGGCAGCTATCCCCCAACTTTGGTTCAAGGTGATGAATCCTAGAGTTCTTGATTGGGCGGGCGGTGACCTCAGCAAGATCAACACGCTCGACCATTGACCGTCGCATATGGTCTACAACGGTTCGTTGGTTCGAATAGTTAGGTGCTGTCATGTGTGGACGGCCCCTGTCAGAATACTCAAGCTGACACGGACTCGCGGCGAAAAAGGGGCAATTTATGGTGACGTCGCAAACAAGGTTTCGAAAAATACATTCTGATCACCGGATCCCCCAAATTTGACGATCACCAGGTTTTCCGAACGGATCAAATGCATCTGCATATTAAATGCACCCCAAGCCGATACCATATCATCAGGTGCGGCGGGAAAAATGCGCCCCATTGTTGGCATATGGACTCGTGTCTCAGGCGGCAGGGCGTCGCGTTGCGCATCATAGCTGTCACCGACATCGCGGTTGAGCCAAAAGCCAAGGCCATAACCCAGATAAGCAGGACTGGCATAATGCAGGCAGCGCCGTATCGAGGACCGGGTCAAAAGGCGCTGGCTGTCCCACATGCCATCATCCAGCACAAACCGTCCGAAATTCGCCCAGTTTCGCGCCGTTAGCGCCGCTCCAGCAGAAAAATTAGGGTTACCATTGATGTCGCGATTCCATGCTGGAACGGCATCGATCACTGACAGAAGCCTGTCATCCAGATACGTAGCCGGGTCGCGCCCGCCTTGAATAACACTATCAGTGTCGATTTCGCCACCGGTTCGCAATTCAAACAGCGCAGAAAAGGCCTGAAACCCGCTACGCCCATAGATCGCATTACGATCGGGACGGTAAATGGATGCGATATTGATCGCCTCTTCATAGCTGTCAAAGCCGGAGATATCGCCTGCGCTGGGGCCGGGGCTGAGCCCATGGGATAGGGCAATCAGATCGCGCCCGCGAATATCCTGCTTGACCGGTGACCAGGGGTCGGTCCCATCTGGGGCCCAAGCGGAAATACCGACAAAGGCATAGTCATCGGGATTAAACAAACCATCATCACGCGCCACGCCAGCCAGAAGGCAGGAAAAGCTTTTGGTTCCTGAATTAAGAATTTCGGCACGATCCGCAGCGCCAATACCGCGATAATCTTCCAACAGAACCTCACCATCGCGCATAATGAGGACTGCGCGTGCGCCGGATACAAAGGCCTGGTCGCGGGCCGCTTGCAGGTTCAGCGGCGCATAGTCGCGCACCGGCTGCGGGCTGAAAAGAGCCGCGGATGTCGCACCAAGCGCGCTGCCATCTTCGGCTTCGAAATTAAGGAAGACACGCGCGATATCAGGCATGAGCGGAATACCGAGCCGACTATCGCCGCGCGCAAAGACGGTAAAGGTGCGTGTTTCGCCCGAGGCAAAATTGATCGGCAGGCTGGCGACCGGTGGGGAGAGGCAGCGTCCGTCAGGACCCGTTTCGCAAACCTCCAGATCAATCGGCCAGGCGTAGCGCCCCGTCACCGGACGAACGGTGACAGTGGCCGTGTCGCCTATATTGAGCGCAGCCGCAGCCATGGCCTGACGACCCCCAGCGCTTTCAATGCGGAGGACGCCATCACCCGACAGGGTGGCGCCAATGGCAATAATATCCGGAAGGAACGTGTCGCTGGCTGTCAGGCGAAGCGTGTTGACCCCCTCGGTTACTGTTGCGCGCCCTTCGTCGCAGACAAAATCAAAACCGATATCCCGCGCTGCGATTTCACCGGTTGGGGTCAGCGTGATCAGAAAACCCTGCGCCGCGGCTGCCGGAATGTCGACCGGCGTGTTGGCGCTACCCGTCAGCTGATTGACGGCATTGACGGTCTGAAAGCTGAGGTTCACGGGCACTGGGCCGCTAAACCCCGCATCCAGCGTGATACGGCAATGGCTGACGGCCGAAGCGCCGGCGTTGATAAGGGTGGCAAAGACGGTAGCCGGTGTTCCGGTTTCCACAACCCGAGTGGCAGGCAGGACAGCCGAGCGCAGGCGGGTCTGTGCCCAAGCCTCGCCCGCAATCAGGCTGATCAGAATAGCCGTGATCAGAATTCGCATGCCATCACCCCTTATGATCATGAGGTTATACGTCTTTGATCACGCTGATCCGTCGAGTCATCTCAGGCCGCGCTACCTTTGCCATAGGTCAGTGACATGAATACATCTTGGCCTGCCCCTTAGGAGTGGTCCACCGGTATTGTTAGTCCGGCGGTTTCTGGGTAGCGGGGCGCTGTCAGAGGAAACTCAGTGTTAGCGGCTTGGGCGGTAATTTCGCCAAATGAAGAATCCTTTTCGCTATTTCAAGACGTCACCTGAAGTCATTCGCCTGGCGGTAATGATGTATGTTCGCTTTCCGCTGTCCTTGCGGAATATCGAGGACCTGCTCCACGAGCGCGGGATCGATATCACGCATGAAACGATCCGTTTCTGGTGGAATCGCTTTGGCCCGATGTTCGCGGCACAGATCCGCAAAAAGCGGGTTGCCGACAATAACTTCTCGAAATGGGCGTGGCATCTCGACGAGGTTTTCGTGAAGATCAACGGCGAGCTTCATTACCTGTGGCGGGCCGTCGATCACGAAGGCGAAGTTCTAGAGGCCTATGTCACAAGGCGCCGGGATCGCAAAGCAGCGTTGAGATTTTTGCGCAGAACGATGAAGCGATACGGCAATCCGAACGTCGTAGTGACGGATCGGCTGAAGTCATACAAAGCCGCGATGAAACTGATCGGCAATGCCGGCCGCCAGGAGACCGGGCGCTGGCTCAACAATCGAGCGGAAAACTCCCATCTCCCCTTCCGGCGAAAGGAGCGAGCGATGGGCAAGTTCCGCAGCTTCGAGACCTTGCAGAAATTCGTTTCCACCCAGTCATCCGTCCACAACCACTTCAGCCACGAGCGTCACCTAAACCGCAGAGAAATATTCAAGCAAAACCGATCCGCGGCTCTGGCCGAATGGCGTGAACTCGCAGCCTGAGTTAAGGTCGGTGGTCGATTTCGGAGACCGGTTCGCGTTGGTCTGACAGCTCCCGGGCGAGCTCTGCAGGCTCAGCGCGAACGCGAGTCGATGGTTCAGGACTTTCAGGCTGCTGCAGATTTCTTGCGCACGCACGACGCCTGCTCCGGGAAAGTGGCCTGTGTTGGCTTTTGTTTCGGTGGGGCCGTCGCCAATCTGATGGCTGTCCGCCAGCCTTGGCTATCAGGCGCCGTGCCCTTCTACGGCGGCTGGCCAACGGCGAGTGAAGCTGAACAGCTCGAGGTTCCTCTCCAGATTCATCTGGCTGGACTGGATGAACGTGTCAACGCCGGATGGCCTGACTATAAAGCGGTGCTCGATACGAGTAATGCCGTCTATGATGCCTTTGTCTATGAAGGCGCCAATCACGGTTTTCATAATGATTCCACGCCGCGATACGACTCTGACGCTGCCTCGCTCGCCTGGTCGCGGACGCTGGATTTCTTTGCCTATCGTCTGTCTCCTTAATAACAGATTCTCGAAATAAACGAGGGAGCTAAGGGGCGCAGGTCAGTGCCGATCTTCTACCCTTAGTGCCCACATTCACAGAGACCGCTAGTTTAAAAGACGTGATCTGTAAAAACTACTCGTCACAAAATTCCTGATCCGGACCACCGGCAGGATTGTGCCACTCGCAATCATCGTCCTCGCCGCCGTCCGGGCCCTGCGGGGCGCGTGTGTCGGGCCGCGGTGTATTGTCTATCGGGCCTTGCGGCGTGTCCTCGTCGTCGTCGCACAATTCGCAGTCCATCGCTTCAGGCTCGGGGGCGTTCCCGCCACGTCCGGTAATGAAGCCGACATCGGCACCGCCGAAATTCTGGACATCTGGCTGGCGTACTTGGCCCGGAGCCTCTCCGCGAGGCTCGGTGTCGCCTTCACCGCGCACCTCCCAGCCGGGATCTCCACCGCCTAGATTGTTAGTGAGCCCTGGCTCATTGCCGGAACCCGCTCGTTGACCACGGCGGACCCGGACGGTGCCATTGCGCGTACGGCAGCGTTCGCCTGCTTCCGCATCACGGCAGAGAGGCAGCATCTCATTCTGGACAGAACGCGCGTCCTGTCGCTGTGCATCGACTGAACCGGAAAAAGCAACGAAAGCGACTGCCAGACCGGCAGTCGCTATATAAAACGAAATTCTCATTTTTGTGTCTCCCATGCTGGGACGCACTCTATCATAAAATCACGTTCTGCGTTGCGACTTCGACGCGTGGCCGGGAAGGCCGCTCTTATTGATCTATCTCTATCGTGTGAACCTGACGCTCATCGTAGATGAGGCAAACAGACATGTGGGCGCGCTACGCTAATGATCCGTGTCCAATTTTGAATAAATTCCTGGTACCAGCCTCCTTGCCTCGAAATTAGGGAAGAAGCCGTTTACGAATATATGGCTATTCATTCAGGTCGCTGAGCCTAAATTCGAAAATAGCATTTTAAATAGTTTTCCTCACGGATACTTTTTCGTTACGCTCCTCAAGTTCAGGGGGTGCCATGATTTTCCAACAACAAATGTCTGCTCTTAAATTACTATCTGTGGCGGGTGCCATATTAATTTCGACCGGATTCGGGACCATTAACAGTGGTGGTCAGAATTCCGAGCACGGGCGCATAACGCGTCACGCACTGGCATGTGAGGCCGCATCGCCGCCCGCTGCCTGTTTCCAGTCCGACACTTTGGATTCGCTGGCCGGTAGCCGGGGTGATTTCGGTGCCGTTGGCGCGCCGGATCGGGGCCGAGGTATGCTCACCTCGTACGCGCATTGCAGCGCTGGGGACTATTTCGACATCCCGGACTATCCGCGCAGCCGGTCCGAGGCCGAAGATTCGTTGAGCGAATGCCGCGATTACATGCTCGAGAACATTCGCCACGCCGTTGTTGATGCCGCAGACCTGTTGGACGATGACGGGGACATACGATCGAGCCAGATTCCGACCTATATTTCCTGCGTCTATGCAGGTCAGGAGCATGGCCGCGCGAAATGTAATGTGCTGGCCCACCTGGGGCGCATCCTGCATGCCAGTCAGGACTTTTATTCACACTCAAATTGGGTCGACCAGCCCGACCCGGCGCGTCCCGGCGGAATCGAGAATCCGCCCGGTCTCGGCAATTCTGGCCGGGCACCGTGGCTGGATTTGCGGGCCGCCAACCCGGCCTTCCCTGCTGGTCTGGTTTCCGGCTGTTTCGACATGGCATCCTTCGCCGGCGAGGACACGGGCTGTCTTTACGGGGATGAAGCCGCAGGAACCCACCGGCTGCGTCATCTTGATCTTAACAAAGACACCGGAACCATCGATCCGCGTATTGGAGAAGGAACGACAGCGCGCGGTGCCATCAGTGACAATTTCGAACGCGCCGTCGTGGCTGCCATAGAAGACAGCGCTGACAAGTGGGCGACCTTCCAGGAGATGCTGGTTGCTGCTTATGGGGCTGAACGGGCTGCTTTGATGGTCTGTGCGATCACCCATGACGACCCGGTCGACGACTGTGTCTGAGCGAAATTCTGGATGGGCCGTCCCAGGCGGCTCGGCGGGCTTTGTCAGAGGAAACTCGGTGTTAGCGGGTTGGTCGATAATTTTGGCGGATGAGCAAGAACCCATTTCGCTACTTCAAGACATCACCTGAGGTCATCCGTCTCGCGGTGATGGTACGTGTCCACATCCTGCTATCTCCCCCGACCGGCTAAGGCGCATAATTTTCCATATGAGATCCGGTAGATCGAATTTCGTACGTACAATTTACAGCTTTGCGCGCAATGCGCCGACATGTTGTCGGCCAACCGGAATTTGTCTGCCTCCGGTAAGGACTAACGTGTAACGGCTACCTTCTTGAGTATGGAGCGCTTCTATCGCTTCCAGTTTAACCGCCCACGACCGATGCACACGCTGAAAGGTATCGGGCAATTGAGCCAAGACCAGGCCGAGGCCACGCCCGTCCAGGACGACCGTTTCATCAACCGAGTGAATTTCGGTGTAATTGCCTGCCGCTTTCAGGAACAGGATTTTGCCGATTGGCAGGAAGCGCGTCCGCCCGGTTTCCGTCACGGCGAGGGTTTTGGACGTAGCGGTCTCTACCGGCACGGGGATCAGCACAAAATCGTGTCGCAACATGGCGTGACCAAACAGGATGGTCACCAGCAAATACGCCCCCCGATCGAGCAAATCCCCCGGGGCCATCTGGCTGTAGATCGTGATGGCGACGAGCGGGGGCGCCAGTAAAAGGGCGGCGCGGTTCGTGCGAAGGCCTGTCCAGGCCGCCCAGATTCCGGCGATTCCGGCCAGAATGCCAATGGCAATGGAAGAGCGGGCATCGTATCCGCTGGACGCCATCACTGAAATGACCGCTAGAAGGATGGTGCCCCAGAAAACAAGGCGCAGAAACGGCGCCGGGGCAGGCCATCGCAGCAGACAATAGCGCAACATGCCGGCACCAAAGACCAGAAACCCTGCAAGCTGGGCCGCCTGTCGCGGTTGATGCCAGTCATAGGAGTAATTGATGAGTGCCCGCGATACCTCCGCGCCTCCGGCAATCAGCAATCCGGTCAATGCCATGATAAGCCAATAGCCTGTCGCGTATCCTCGGGCTCGCGATTGATAGGCGGCCAGCAAGATCAGGCCGGCCAATGCGCCCGCGACCAGTATGATGGGCGCATAATAGCGCAGGGGGCGGCGCGCATCGTCGCGATAGGGTAGAATGACCAGTGAATGCACAACAATTGCGGGCTGATACCCGGCGTGATGGCTCGAATAGTGGAGCATGACCCAATTGCGCTCATCTCTGATCAGTCCGGCAGGAATGGCAAACAGGCTGTCAATCTCCCCGGCCTGCTCGTCCTGCGGCGAGGGCGCCGGCACACCTTTCGAACCGATCAGCTCGCCATTGAAATAGACATCTGCAGAAAAAGGGCCGGCCATCTGGATCGCCAAGGGACGATCGGTCGGAAGCTCCAGGGTTGGTGACCATCGCAACCAGGCGTCTGTTCGCGGACGTGGCAGGTCTGAAAGATCGAGCGTTTCAGCCTCTGTCCAGGATGAATTTGGATCGGCCGGCGCCGTCGTGCGGAATTCAACGATGCTCGCGGCGTCAAGGGCGCGCGATATAACGGGTTGTCCGGTGAGGGTGAGAACCCCGATCGTCACAAGCACGCAGATGCAAACTTCAATCAGCTTCGCATGGAAGTGTCTCACAATGAGCGGTTCGTCATCCATGCGAGCAGTTCGTCATTTTTCCCTATCCTTGGCAAGGCGTTGCGCGCATTCGAGGCGCACAATCCGGCTGGCGTCAGGCGAGAAGCCCGTCCGGCCCCGAACAAGAGTTGCCGCCATTTTGGGGGCTTTAATGACAGGCCCCCGATCGCAGGTATGCTTGGGGGGCTTCAAGGATGATGTCTATGCGTAGCTACCTTCTGATTGCCGTGTCCGCTCTCGTCGCAATGGCGGCCTGGGCAGGTCTCGTTTTCACCGGAACCATGAATGGCTGGACCCGCACCGCCCTCGCAGAGCCTGACGATGTGAATGGTTTCCTGCAGGCCGCCATCGAGATGATCGACGCCGATCATCGTGGTAATCTTGGATTTGCCCTGCTGGAAAATGGCGAAGTCGTGGGCGAACATTATGTCTCTATTGGCGCGCCCGTTGACCGCGACACCGGTTTTCAGGTCGCTTCGCTGAGCAAATGGATTTCAGCGGTCGGCATTATGGCGCTGGTCGAGGATGGAAGGCTGGACCTAGACGCGCCGGTTTCGACTTATCTTCAAAGCTGGCAATTGCCTGGCGGCGAGTTCGACAATGATGGCGTAACCATCCGCCGGCTTCTCAGTCACACGGCCGGCCTGACCGATGGTCTGGGTTATGGCGGGTTTGCGCCGGGGCACGAGATTCAGCCGCTGACGGAATCTCTGACGCGGGCTTCTGACGCCTCTCCTGGAGCGGATGGCCGGGTCCGCGTCGGCCTCGAACCCGGCGAGCAGTTCGAATACTCCGGCGGTGGGTATTCCTTGCTGCAGCTTCTGATCGAAGACGTGATGGGCGAGGACTTCGAATCCTACATGCAGCGGACCGTCTTCCAGCCTCTTGGTATGGAGAACTCGACTTATCTTGATGCTGTCAGCGATAATGGCAATCGGGCCACCCTCTATGATGTCGATGGCAGTGAAGCAGTCCGCTACCGCTTTGCCGGGCTGGCACCGACTGCGCTCAACAGTTCGACGGCCGATATGGTGCGTTTTCTCCAGTCAAATCTTGAAAACGGCACGGGCAACACCGCCCGGGCCCGCATTCTGCAACCCCAAACCATTGGCTCGATGCGCGAGCCACATGCGTCAGATTTTGGGCTGCAAATCTGGGGATTAGGCAATATCCTCTACGCACCAAATGGTCATGGCGATTTCATTGCAGGACACGATGGCAGCAATGATCCGGCGATTAATTCGGCTGTTCGGTACAACCCGGCCACCGGCGACGGTATTGTGATACTGGAAACCGGCAACCGTTTCCTTGCCACCCGCATCGCCGGCGAGTGGGTGTTCTGGCAGAGCCACCGACTGGATGTGTTGAGTTTTGCCGGCGACGCCGGAGACATGATCCTGACGATTCTAGCGGGCATTGTGCTTATCGGCCTCATCACCATCGCAATTGCCGCAAGCTTGGTATGGCGTCGCTGGCGGAGACGCCGCCGCGTCGCTGCGGTTTGAAGAAAGGCTGATGCGAAACTGGGAGCCCCCAAATCGCAGCGTTGGTGATGTCAGAGGAAAATCGATTGCGACCGAATTCTCGACTCTCTAGCCTCACGTGACGGTGTTGTCCATGGAACATGGCTTAGAGCGCAGGACCGGACCTTGTCAGGCCTTCGTCTACTAAGAAAGACATTCAGATGTGGCGTCTTCCAGTTTTGTTGATTTTGCTATGCATGTCTGCCAGCGCCTATGCGCAGGAAGGGCATTGCTCCGAAATAATTGACGATTTTATTGATCAAGCCATGCCCGTCTCGGGAGCGCCCGGGCTCGCCTATGCTGTGATCGACAATGGCGTGGTTTGCGCCGGAGCGCGCGGTGAGGTTTTGTCCGGGAGCGGTCAACTCGTGACGCCCGAAACCCCTTTCCAGCTCGGCTCGATTTCTAAAAGCTTCACGGCGCTGGCTGTGGTCCAACTCATGGAAGCGGGCAGTATCGAGCTCGATACTGCCATCTCTGAATATCTTGACGTCTTCCAGGGGCAGGCTGGCGGAACGGTCACGATCCGCCAGCTGCTCAGCCACACAAGCGGATACTCGACCCTGCAAGGCAATTTATTCCAAGCGCAACAAAACGATGAGAATCGTGGACTTTCCGACAATGTTCGCGAACTGGCTCACACGGTCCCGGCGCACGCCGCCGATAGCCAATGGCAATACTCGAACGCGAACTATTTGATTCTGGGTGCCCTTATCGAAGAGATCAGCGGCCGGGGTTTTACAAATTATATCGAAACAGAAATTCTTGAACCGGCCGGCATGGATGACAGCTTTGTCTCTGATGGTGGCACATACGACTTTATGGCAATCGGCCACCTTCCCTGGTTCGGCACAAAGCGCTCCCTGGAGGGGCGCAGCTTCGCTCGGGGCGGCGCACCCGCCGGTGGCATTATCGCAAGCGCCAATGATGTCGCCCGATATCTCGCGCTCATGATGAATGGCGAAGACGACATCATCAGCGCCGATAACAAGGCCATGATGCTTCAACCGGCCAGCCCAATTTCGCCTTTCTACGGGTTTGGTTGGTCCATCGATGTAGAGGGCTACGCCGCCTTCCACACCGGTGTCAGCCCGGGCGTTGAGACAATCGCCGCTCTTTCATTGTCCGAACAAAGGGGCGTTGTTGTTTTAATCAATGCGGGAAGCGGGATTGGGTTTGGTGAAAACCAGGAACTGCTGACAGGCATCGCTACGCTTGGTCTCGGTCAGCTCTATGAAAGCGGCGGCAATCGCCTGCAACAAAAGGCCCTTTTTGCGTTGCTCGTGATTCTGCCGTTTATATTTCTGGGCGGCATGATCGGGGCTTGGATTTTGCGGCGGGGTTTGCGTGCGAAATCAGGATTGACCGGGATGTTCAGCCTTTGGTTTCCCCTGCTTGCGACACTTGCAATGGCGTGGTGCTTCATCTTCCTCATACCGCAGCTCTTTGGCGTTTCGCTTGCAACTCTCAACCTGTATGCGCCAGATTTGGTCATTACTTTGATCGCTGGCTCAGCAACCGGTGTGATGTGGTCGGTTTTCAGATTGTTGGTATTCTACAGGGGCTCTGTCAGAGGAAACTCGGTGTTAGCCGGTTAGCCGGTTAGCCGATAATTGCGTCGGATGACCAAGAGCCGGTTTGGCAGCGTCAGAAGAAACGCCCTGTTAGCCGGTCAGGCGATATTTTCGCCGGATGAGAAACCCATTTCGCTATTTCAAAACGTCGCCTGAGGTCATTCGCCTGGCGGTGATGATGTATGTCCGCTTTCCGCTGTCTCTGAGAAACGTCGAGGGCCTGCTCCACGAGCGCGGGATCGATCTGTCCGCAAACGAAAATGAAGCCGCTACGCTGCTCATCGCCAATGGCGATCATGAGTGGAGAGTGGGACGCTAGGGTTCAGAGCTCAATTTTAGGGAAATTTCCGGCACCGGTTTTTGGCAGGGTCGCCCATAACCCCGCCATGGGGCCACCGGACGATTAGTAGCGCATTAGTAGGGCGCGGGATTAAAAAGGCTTCTAACGACTTCGCAGCCGTTCATAGTGCAACTCACTGAGTGCATTGGGGGTTTCGTTGTTATTCGCGTTCTTTCGAACTCGTTCAGGGCAACTAATCCATAATTCGTAATGCGTAGGTCGGGTGTTCGAGTCACCCATGCGGCACCATCCCCGTCTTTCGCCATAGAGAATATCATCATCCGGCGTTCGAGCGGAGACAGGGCCTCGCTCCGCGCTGGCTGATTACTGGCGCTCGCGCAGCCACAGACTGGCCATCAATTTCATGCCTGAGGTGACTTCCTCGCCAGCATGAAGGCTCCGCTCATCGCCTTTGCCATCGGATCTGACATTGCGGAAGGTCAGGGCTTCGCCGGATGCGCCTTTCCAGCTTATGCCGAGCCGTGGAAAAACGGTCGCACCGCCTTCAAAGCCGTCATTGAGCCGAACCAGCGTCGTCGCGATACGCTGGCCACGGCGGGCAAGATCCGCCGAAGCAGGTCCGTTGTCATCCGTCAGGAAATCGAAATGTGCCCGGTATTGGTCTCCGGCACGATAGGCCAGAACACTGAGGGCTTCTCCCCGGGCCGGGTCCACACCTGCCAGGCGCGCCATGCGATCCTTGATTGCCCAGAGAACGATATCAAAAATACCGTCGGGAAGGCTGGCGGTCAGCGATGTCCGATAAGGGTCTGCCCGGTTTTGACCGGTGTAGGGATCGAATATCTTTGCGGGCTGCAAATGTGGCACCGCATTGGCGACCAGATAGTCGCAGATGACATGCGGCAGGAAACCCGCGACATAGGCAACCGGCGGATCGTCGCTCAGCGTCTGCATGGCCGGATCAGCCTCTGCAAACCAGCGCTCGATTGAGCCGGTTACGGACCTGTCCATTCCGGAAATGGTATCAGCGTCCGGACTTTCGCGGACTTCCAGACCGGCGGTGGCCGACGCCAGGCTGGCGCCAAGCGGGTGGCCACTACGGGCCAGGCCCGCGGCCTGTTCGCGGGCGATGGCCCGCAAATGGCCCCTGTCTGAACCGATCCGCAGAAGGGCGGCAATGGCATGAGCCTGCCCGCCGGACGCCGCCTTTATGAGCGCCTTTTCCCCGATGCCGGTTTCACCAGCCCAGATAGACAGAAGCGCCAGCTCGGTCAGGGCCTGAGTGTCGCCCTTCTGCGCGTCTGCGAGCCGTAACCGCAGGGCCGCCGCAGCATCAACCGGACCGCCATAGCCGGACGCCTTGAGATAGGCGAGATGCCGATGGATGACCGGTCCGCCGGGCGCCGCTTCCAGAGCGTCGCGTGCGGCCTCGCAGGCACGTGGCGGAGCTTCGGGCTGGTTTGACAAGGTGAGGAGCAAGCTGGCACTGGCGAGGTCACCGGCCCGGGCCGCGCCGGCCAATGCGCGAAGCGAAGCCTCATGATTCCCGGCAAGCCAATCGTCATAGGCCCGCTGGGCGTTGCCGGGCGCAGGTTTGTGCGGTGTCGTCATGAGATCAGTTTATGGCATCCCGTCCGCCGGACTGGAAAGGGGGTTCGTCAGGCTGCCTGTCCTGCGCGGTCTCCCGAAAAGCGGGAGGCGTCTGGCAGCAGCACGGGGCGGCTTGGCGCGGCGCCCTCCGGGATGCCCGACAGGGTCCTGCCTGAATGGCGGCCGGGCCAGTGCCGGTACGGTATGGCGAAAATTCTGTTTTCCCGCAGCGGTGGACACCCACATCTCTGCAATTCCTGAATGGATAATTCAGTAGTCTGGACGGCCACCGGGTGTCTATACTGAGGATTGAATCGAGATCGCATTGACCCTGCGGCCATATCCAAAACGGGACCGGTTTCGCGAACCAGAGGACGCATTTGATGAGCCATACCCCCCATGAACTCGCAGCGGATTTTCCGGAATATGCCGAACAGCTGCACCTGTTGAAAGAAAGCGACGCCCACTTTCAAAAACTGGCGGATGCCTATCACACGCTGAATCGTGAAATCCACCGGGCCGAAACCAATGTCGAGCCGACCTCGGATGAACATCTGACGGAGATGCGCAAACGCCGCATGGTTCTGAAAGATGACATCAACACCCTGTTGAAAGCCGCCGCGCAAAATCCCTGATCGTCGGGAGATCAGGAGCCGGACGCTGTATCCGCCCCGCTTCCGCGCGGCGACGGGCGATTCCTGTTTTTCCGGGCGATGACGAAACCCGACCGGACTCAGTCCTTGCCTTGACGTTCCACGCCCCAGATGTTCCACACGAGCGGCACATTTCCTGATGTCTGCAATCCGGCCTGACCTGAAAGCGTCATGCCCGGTCTCGCCCAACACCCCGCGGCGAAATTCCGTCAGCAGACAAGCAAAACTGGATGGACGACATGGAATTCGGTACCGGCGTATCGCTTGCTGCCTATTTTATCATCATGATCGGCATAGGCATTTATGGCTTCAGGGAGTCTACCAGCGATTCCTCGGGCTATCTTCTCGGCGGACGCAAGCTCGGGCCGGCCGTGACGTCCCTTTCCGCCGGAGCCTCCGACATGTCGGGCTGGATGCTGCTGGGCCTGCCCGGCGCCATGTTCGTTTCAGGGCTTTCGGCATCCTGGATCGCCATCGGACTTCTGATCGGCGCACTGGCCAATTATCTGATCGTGGCCCCGCGCCTGCGCGTATATACGGAGACCGCGCATGACGCGATTACCATTCCCGACTATTTCGAGAAGCGTTTCGAGGACAATACCCGCCTGCTGCGGGTGATCTCCTCCATCGTGATTGTCCTGTTTTTCACGCTCTATACGTCGTCGGGCGTTGTCGCGGGCGGAAAGCTGTTCGATTCCGCCTTTGGCCTGCCTTATGAGCTGGGTCTGTTTATCACCGCAGGCGTAGTGGTGCTTTATACGCTGCTCGGCGGATTCATGGCGGTGTCGATGACCGATTTTGTGCAGGGCTGCATCATGTTTGTCGCGCTCGTCATGGTCCCGCTTGTTGCCCTGACGGGCATTGGCGGCGTTTCCGGCCTGAGCGACACGCTGAACGGGCTGACCGCTGCGAATATCGCCGAGCTCGGACTGGCCGAAAACTGGTCGATGAATCTGCTCGGCGGTGTCGGGCTTGTCGGCATCATCTCGGCCATGAGCTGGGGGCTGGGCTATTTTGGCCAGCCTCACATCATTGTCCGCTTCATGGCCATCCGTTCGGTCAAGGATATTCCGGCGGCCCGGAATATCGGCATGAGCTGGATGCTGGTCACGATTGTCGGTGCCTTGTCGACAGGGCTGATCGGCCTTGCCTACATCCTTCAGAACGGCACGCCCGACGGCTATCTGGTTGATGGCGCATTTGACGGTGAAACGATCTTCATTGTCCTCTCGCAGATCCTGTTCAATCCGTATATTGCCGGCTTCCTGCTCGCCGCCATTCTGGCGGCCATCATGAGCACGATTTCCTCGCAATTGCTGGTCTCTTCCAGCTCTCTGACCGAGGATTTCTACAAAATCTTCCTGCGCAAGAGCGCCAGCCAGAAAGAGCTGGTCATGATCGGGCGGATCGCCGTGGTCATCGTGGCTCTGGTGGCCATCGCGCTGGCCTGGAATCCGGACAGCAATGTGCTGACTCTGGTCTCCAACGCCTGGGCCGGGTTCGGATCGGCTTTCGGACCAATCGTGATCCTGTCGCTGTTCTGGAAACGGATGACGCGCTGGGGCGCTCTGGCCGGCATGATTACCGGTGCCGCCACAGTCCTGATCTGGACCTATGTGCCATTGCTGCCGGTTGATGGCGGTCTGGTACCCCTTGGAAGCTGGCTCTATTCCATCGTTCCGGGCTTCATCTTCTGTTTCCTGGCGATCATCGTTGTGAGCCTTGTCACGCCCGCCCCGAAGAAGTCAGTCGAGGCGACTCACGAGGACGTGGAAGACGCCATGAAGGCGTAGCGGCGGGACGGGCATGGGCCGGTTCTGATTGTCGTGTCAGAAAATTGAGAGCTTTGTCTTGCGGGCAAAGAGCTCAAGAGCCCGCGTGCCCGCCAGAGAATTGCCCAGCTCGTCAAGCTCGGGCGACCAGACGCAGATCGAGAATTTTCCGGGTATGATGGCAACAATTCCGCCGCCGACACCGCTCTTGGCCGGAATGCCAACGCGGAAGGCAAAATTGCCGACGCCATCATAAAGTCCACACGTCAGGAGCAGTGAGTTTATGCGTTTGACCCGGAGCGGAGTCATCAGCTTTTCTCCGCTCTCCCACTGCTTTCCACCATTGGCGAGCGGCACAAAGGCCCGCGCCAGATCGCGGCAGGTCATGGCAATGGCGCATTGCCGGTAATAGGTCACCAGGACGTCTTCGACCCGTGCTTTCAGATTGCCCTGGCTTTTCAGAAGATGAGCGATCGCGGCATTGCGGTGGCCGTGTTCGGCCTCGGACCGCGCCACAACATCGTCGATATAGATCTGCTCCTTGCCGGAGAAGCGCCGTACCAGTGACAATAATTGCAATACGGGGCTGACCGAATGCGCCGTTATGGCATCCGTAACTACGATTGCACCAGCATTGATGAAGGGGTTGCGAGGCAGTCCCTGTTCGGATTCGAGCTGAACCAGCGAATTGAAGGCGGTGCCGGACGGCTCGCGGCCGACACGTCTCCAGAGTGCGTTCGATCCAATAGTCTGCAGCGCCAGAATAAGAGTGAAAACCTTGGAAATGCTCTGGATAGAAAAGCGTTCATCGGCATCGCCGGTGACATATTCCGACCCGTCCACACCGCAAATCGCCATACCGAACTTGTCCGGCGAAATGCGCGCCAGAGCCGGAATATAATCGGCCACCTTGCCGCGGCCGATTGATTTTCTCGCCTCGGCAGCGATGTCGTCCAGCAGGGTGTCAAAGTCGGGCAGGGGTCGGGACATGGTCGCCAACCTATACAGCCCGCCTTGACTTGGAACCCCTCTTTGAAGCGCCGCGGCAATCAGTCTGCAGCGAGCGTCATCATCAGATAAAAGGCCACCGGCACCAGCAGCATGGCCGGAATGACCAGCGCCACAAACCCAAACAGCCAGATATACAAAATCGCGCCGAGCACGACATTTGCGACCAAGTAGGGGGCGGCGCGTTGGGGATTACGGCTGATTTCGCGCATTAGTGCGCCGATCAGTGGCAGATTCATCAGAATGCTCTGAAGGATTCGCACCGAACCCCTGACCGCGGAAGCGAGCGTCAAATGGATGTTGAACGGCCCTTGTCCGCCCTCAGCCTTGATCAGGCCGAATGTCAGCAAGGCACCGGAAAGGGCCAGCACGGCGACGTAAATCGGGCTGATGTCCAGCTGAACCAACCAGATAATGGCCGCAAGGCTGGAAATGGCCGTGAGCGGGATCATTGCTTTCTGGAGCCAACGTGCGGGGGCCCAGCGCGGCCGAACCTCTCCCGCGCCGCCCTCGATGGAGTTGGCGATGAAGGCCAGTCCGGCAATGTAGTGGTAAAAGGCCAGCGGGATAGAAATCCCGATGAGGGAAGCGATGAAAGGGGCATCGGTAATACCCGGTTTGGGTCCGGGAAAGGCCAGCCAGAGTCCCGCCCAGATAAAGAGCGGCGACAGCATGAACAGACCAATGCCATAGGGAAGACGGCGCATGGGAAATCCTCGTTCGAATTTCCCGTTTATTTCGCAACTCTGCCCGAAATAACCAGAGGCTACGCCCGCGGCCCGGGCGCACACACAAAAGCTGGGGTTGTTCCGTTCAGCTTCTGGGCCGGTTCGCTATCAGCTCGTCAACCACACCCGGTTCGGCCAGAGTCGATGTGTCCCCCAGCGCGCCGAAATCATTTTCGGCAATCTTGCGCAGTATCCGCCGCATGATCTTCCCGGACCGGGTCTTGGGAAGGGAGGGTGAAAACTGGATAATGTCCGGTGTTGCAACCGGCCCGATCTGTTCGCGTACATGGGCTTTCAGTTCAATCGCCGTGTCGCTGGTTGGCTCCAGGCCCGCATTCAGCGTCACATAACAATAGACGCCCTGTCCCTTGATGTCGTGCGGATAGCCGACCACAGCAGCCTCCGCGACATTGGGGTGCGAAACGAGCGCACTTTCGATTTCCGCTGTCCCCAGCCGATGGCCGGACACGTTGACGACGTCATCGACCCGGCCGGTGATCCACCAATAGCCGTCCGCGTCGCGCCGGGCCCCGTCGCCGGTGAAATAGAGCCCGCGATAAGTGGCGAAATAGGTCTCGGCAAACCGCTCATGGTCGCCATAGACGGTCCGCATCTGGCCAGGCCAGCTTCCCTTGATCACCAGGTTTCCGGTGATATCGCCCTCTCCCTCGATGAAATTACCCTCCGCATCGACCAGAGCCGGCTCAATGCCATACATTGGCATGGAGGCGGCACCGGGCTTGAGATCATGGGCGCCGGGCAGGGCGGAGATCATGACGCCGCCAGTCTCGGTCTGCCACCAGGTATCGACAATCGGGCAGTTTCCCTTGCCCACCACACGGTGATACCAGGCCCAGGCTTCCGGATTGATCGGTTCTCCGACGGATCCCAGAAGGCGCAGGCTGGACAGATCATGCTTTTCCACGAGGGCATCGCCTTCGCGCATCAGGGCCCGCAGGGCCGTCGGCGCGGTATAGAGCACATTGACCTGATGCTTGTCGCACACCTCCCAGAAGCGGTCCGCGGCCGGCCATGTCGGAATGCCCTCGAACATCAGGGTGGTGACACCATTCACCAGTGGGCCATAGGTCAGATAGGTATGGCCGGTGACCCAGCCGATATCGGCCGTGCACCAGAAGACCTCGCCGCGCTTGACCTCGAACACGGTGTCAAAAGTCAGCGCCGCCCAGAGCAGGTAGCCGCCCGTTGTGTGCATGACGCCCTTCGGTTTTCCTGTAGAGCCTGACGTGTAAAGGATAAAGAGCGGATCCTCCGCCTCCATGGGTTCGGGCGGGCAATCAGCATCCACCTTCAGCGCCAATTCATGGTGCCAATGATCGCGGCCCTCGACCCAGCCAACGGGCGCACCCGTATGCCGGACACAGAGAACCGCCCTGACGCCTCCGGCAATCTCGATCGCACGGTCGACATTTTTCTTAAGTGGAATGGGTTTGGAACCGCGCACGCCCTCATCGGCCGTGATCACAAATTCCGATTGGCAATCGGTAATACGCCCCGCCAGAGCATCCGGCGAGAAGCCGCCAAAGACGACCGAATGGACGGCGCCGATCCGTGTACAGGCCAACATCGCATAAACGGCTTCGGGGATCATCGGCATGTAGAGCGTCACGCGGTCACCGCGCTGCACGCCCATCGCCTTGAGCTCGTTGGCCATGCGGCAGACATGATTGTGCAATTGCCGGTACGTCGCCGAATTGTGGTAGGCTGGGTTATCGCCTTCCCAGATAATGGCGACGTCATTGCCGCGCTTTTCCAGATGCCGGTCGATGCAATTATACGAGACATTCAGAACGCCATCCGCGAACCATTTGATCGACAGTTTTTCCGGATCCCAATTGACGTCGGATATCTCGGTGGGGGTTTTGACCCAGTCGAGTCGCCGCAATTCTTCCATCCAGAAAGCGTCCGGCTCCTCGATCGAGCGGCGATAGCGTTCCGCGTATTGCCTTGCGCTGGTCTGGCTGTGGGGTTCGTAGTGATCCGGAACCGGGACGATTTCGGGCGCGGAGCCTGAGCGTTCTTCCGACATGGGTGTCTCCCTCAATGCCTCTGACGGGCCTGATTGCAGTCAATGCCAAGTCTCTTTCTGCATCAAGGCGTGATTTCCAGTTCGCCTCCGCTCACGGTTTGTTGCGCGCACGATTGTCGGCCAGACGATGGACTTTCAGCGCCGGGAACAATAGGAGGGGACACGATTCCAGACCGTCAGAAGCGAGTTGCCCGATGACCCACTTTCCAGACATTATTTCCGCAATCGGCAATACGCCGCTCGTCAAGCTGAACAAGGTTGTGCCCGAAGGTTCGGCGACGATTCTGGCCAAGTGTGAATTCCTCAATCCCACCGGCTCCATCAAGGACCGCATGGGGCCCTATATTATCGAGCAGGCGGAAAAGGCCGGCCTGTTGAAGCCCGGCGGCACGATTGTCGAGAATACGTCCGGGAATACCGGCCAGTCCCTGGCGATGGCCGCGGCGGTCAAGGGCTATAAGTGCGTTTTCACCCTGCCGGACAAGATGAGCCAGGAAAAGATCGACATGATGCGCGCTTATGGCGCGACCGTCGTGATCACGCCCACGGATGTACCCGGTGACAGCCCGGAGCATTATGTGAATACGGCCAAGCGGATCGCGGAAGAGACGGAGGGCGCCTTTTATGTCGACCAATATCATGCGCCCTGGAATATAGACGGACACTACCACAATACCGGCCGCGAGATTTTCGAGCAGACAGATGGCGGCAAGTTTGACGTCTTCATGGGTGGCACGGGGACGGGCGGAACCGTCTCGGGTGTCGGCCGCTACATGAAGGAATACGCGCCAGATGTAAAAATTATCGGCGTCGATCCGCTCGGCTCGGTTCATTACAACCTGTTCAAGACGGGCCGCCTGCCGGCCGCTTATGTCTATTCGGTTGAAGGCATTGGTGAAGACATTGAGTGCCGGGCGATGGATTTCTCCGTTGTCGACGACATGGTCCAGATCGACGATTGGGAAAGCTTCCATATGGGCCGCGCGCTGGTGCGCGAAGAGGGCCTGTTCTGCGGCGGATCATCGGGCTCCATCGTGGCAGCGGCGGTCAAGGTCGCCAGGGAAATGGGGCCGGGCAAGACCATTGTGGTCACGCTCTGCGACAGCGGGACCCGGTACATTTCGAAATACCTGTCCGACAAGTGGATGGAAGACAAGGGCTTCTTTACCGGGCACGAATTGCTGGGCCCGGTGCAGGACCTCGTCGCCCGTCGCTCGTCCCTGACCGCCTCGTCCGAGGCCTCCGGCGACGATATCCAGCGCATGATGACCGAAGGCGATCTGGATTATCTGCCGCTGCAGGAGGGTGACTCATTCACCGCCATTGCCACGCGCGACGGTCAACGCCTGTCGATTGGCGGTATTCTCTATGCCGAGGCCCGTATCGAGGAAATGCCACACATCCTGGCAAAGGGTGATGCCGCTCTGGTGATGACCCGCGATGGCGTCGTCGGTGTCGTCACGGAAAAAGAATACAATGCCCGCATTGGCGGCTGAACAAAGGATATGAAGATGAGCGGAGACAATCAGCAATTTGCGACGCGGTGCATTCATGCCGGGCAGGCGCCGGATCCGTCGACGGGCGCGATCATGACGCCCATCTACCAGACCTCGACCTATGTGCAGACCAGCCCGGGCGAATTCATTGGCAATTATGACTATTCGCGCTCGGCGAATCCGACGCGCACGGCGCTGGAAGCCAATCTGGCGAGTCTGGAAGGCGGCAAGCACGGGATTGCCTTTTCATCGGGCGTTGCCTCTCTGGCCGCCTGTATTCACCTTCTGAAATCCGGTGACCACGTTCTTTTGTGCGACGACGTCTATGGCGGCACATTCCGCATGTTCAATAATGTCTTCGCGCAGCTGGGGATCGAGTTTTCACGCGTCGACATGACGGACCTTGACGCGACACGCGCGGCCATGACGAACAAGACCAAGTTGGTCTGGCTGGAAACGCCGACGAATCCGACACTGAAAGTGATCGATATCGAAGCCGTGGCGCAGATTGCCCATGACGGCGGTGCGATTTGCGTCGTAGATAATACGTTCGCGTCACCCTATCTGCAGAATCCTCTGGCGCTGGGTGCGGACATCGTCTCGCACTCCTGCACCAAATATCTCGGCGGGCACTCCGATCTGGTCGGTGGCGCGCTGATTACGGCCAATGCAGAGCTGGCGGAAAAGCTCACCTATATCCAGAATTCCGTGGGTGCCGTGCCGGCCCCGATGGATTGCTTCCTGCTGCTGCGCTCGACAAAAACCCTGCATGTCCGCATGCAGCGCCATTGCGAAAATGCCGGGAAGATCGCCGACTGGCTGTCTGGTAAAAATGGTATTGGCCGTGTGATCTATCCGGGCATGGACAACCACCCCCAACACAAGATCGCGGCCAGGCAGATGCGGGGCTTTGGCGGCATGATCACGATGACGCTGACCGGCGGCCTTCCGGCGTCGCGGCGCTTCCTCGAAACGCTGAAGATTTTCTCGCTTGCGGAGAGCCTTGGCGGCGTGGAATCGCTGGTTGAACACCCCGCCATCATGACCCATGCCTCTGTTGACGCGGACAAGCGTGCCGCGCTGGGCATTGATGATGGCCTGGTGCGTCTGTCGTGCGGGATTGAGGATGCCGGCGATCTGATTGCCGATCTGGAACAGGCTCTGGAGGCGGCAAACGCCGTCTAGCGCAACGCCTTGATCGCTGATTGCAGCGTGTTGGCCATGGTTTCGAGAAAGGCACAGGCCGGCTCTGTCTCGACGCAGGCCATGGCTTGCGCAAAAGTCTGGTCCGAGTCGTCAAACCGCCCGGCTTTGGCATATGCCAGCGCCAGTTGCAGGCGCGCCGTGGTCTCGAGAGCGAGGCTCCGGCGCCCCAATGATGCGAGGCTGCCCGCCGCAGGGCTGACCAGGCTCTGCTCCAATGCGGCGATGGCCGGCTCGACCTGCCCTCCAATCAGATGGACCATGCCGAGGTTGAAAGCGGCCGGTTGATGGATGTGTGCGATCTCGCCCCACCAGAGCGGATCGCCGCCGGTGAGCGTTTCACCGATCTCGATCTGCGCCTTCAGAAAACTCGCCGCCGAATCGAGATTTCGAGGCGAAGACTGAAAATCAACCATGCCGAAATAGAAGGGCAGACAGCCGGCAAAATAGGGAAAAGCGGCAAAAAGGCCAGGCGCGGGCTCATTTGCGGCCGCCGCGACAAAGCGGTCCATGTCATAGACATCCCAGCCATAATCGGTGTGGATGCGGGCGCTCAATGTGTCGCGAATTTCGCGGGCTTCCGTCCAGTTTCCCAAGCCTACAGCCTGGCGCAGCAAGCGAAACAGATTGCCGCCCTCCAGAAGTGGCAGGCCAGGAAAATCACGCTCGAGATAGGGTGTCAGACGCGATGGTGGTGATTGTTCGGGAATGGACAGGGGCGACCGGCTGGCCAGCGCCACGATATGGCCGGTCGCTGTAGAAATATGGCAGTGATACAGGCCGGCTGACTTCAGGGCTCTTTCCATGGCGGCGGGCGTGAACAGGGCGTGATGAATTCCGGGCCAGACGATGGATACATTTGTCAGGCTGTCGTTGTGTGGTCCCAGGTTTTCGGCATTCGGTGTGGTCAGAATGAGAATGCCTTCCGGGTTCAGATGGCTGACCAGGGTTTCAAGAAAGGCTGCCGGGTCCTCGACGTGCTCTATCACCTCGCTGGAATAGAGAATATCAAAGGTCTGGCCGTCAAACCGGGAACCCGCCCCGAGGAGTTCGCCGATCACGTCGACGCCCAGGCTTTCGCCGCCCCGGCGGCCATAGTTCGATGGATCGAGCCCTTCCGCCTGAAGGCCGTATTCGCGGCGCGCATAGTCGACCACAAAGGGCACTCCGCAGCCGACATCAATCAGCGAAGCCGCTGGCCGCAATGACAGGGCCAGATCCAGAGGCTGGGTCATGGCTTCCAGACCCGCACCGACCTCCTGATAGAATCTCAGATAGTCTGCAAAATCATAGTCTTCTGAATAGTCGGGATAGGAAAACGGAACGGCAAAAACGCCGTGGCAGTTCCTGCATTCGAAATAATCTGCCCTTCCAACGGGGCTGGCAGGTGTAGAGGATGTCACCTTGTGGGCGTGCGGGCCGGGTGTCCGGCAGATCGGGCAATCCTGCCCTGTCGTCACAGAGCGGTTCCAGTCAAATCCGAGTTCGTAAGACATCTGCCGCCTGTATCAGAGGGTCAGGCGTTGAGTCGACGTTTGATGGTATTCCAGTATCGCGTCGGCAACAGACGTTCCATCCACATAAGGGTGTGGGCATCCCGACCCACAAAAACACGCGGCTTGCGCCTCTCCACGCCCCGCAAAATGATTTCGGCAGCCCGGGCTGGCGGCATGACGAGGGACTGATCCGCCATCTTCATCGCCATCTCGTATTCCTCATCCGTGACGCCCTCCCCCCTTGGGGCTTTTTTGGCAATGTTGGTGGCCACGCCGCCGGGGTGGATTGTGGTCACGCCCACAGAGGTGCCGGCGAGCTCATGCCGCAGCGCCATGGTAAATCCGCGAACCCCGAATTTGGCCGCCGAATAGGCGGTTTGTCCGGCCGGTGCGATCACGCCGAAAATACTGGAAATATTCGTGATGTGACCTTCCTCCTGATCCTGAATCAGAGGCAGGAAGGCCCGGGTCATTCGGATAACGCCATGCAGATTGATGTTCATCAACCAGTCAAATTGGTCCGGCGTAACCTGATCGAAACGCCCACCCAGCGCGACACCGGCATTATTGAACAAGAGATGGGCTTCGCCATGGGTTTTGCGGACCTCTTCGGCAAAGGCGTTGATGGCCGCCTCATCGCCAACGTCCAGAACCGTAGTCGTGACCCCGCGATCATTCGAGCGCAGGCTCGCGGCCACCTCTTCCAGGCCATCGCCATTGATATCGGCCAGTGCCAGATTGCAGCCGCGATCCGCCAACGCCCGTGCCAGCGCGGCACCGATGCCACTGGCGGCACCGGTCACGATGGCGGTCTTACCAGCAAGATCGAGCCGGTTCATTCAGCCGCCTCCAGCTCGGCATGTTCTTGTTTCGCTGACACCGCCTTGCCGAACTGAAGCGCGCCATCATCGATCGCCCCGAAGCGTATGGCCATCATGTCCGCAAAGTAATTGTTATGGACTCGCCAGGGGGTTTTGGGGCCCTGCTGGGGCAGGATATCAGCCGCCCGGCGGAAATAGCCGGAATCCAGCAATTTCAATGGCTCGCGCGGCATGTCGGCATCGGGCACAGGCACAAAATAGTCCGCATCAATTTTGTTGATGTAGTTGATATTGCGGCAGAAGCGCTCGCAGGTGAGGTCAATTTTCAGGGTCCAGGATGCGTTGGTGTAACCAAAGGCCATGGCCATATTGGGAATATCGCTGACCATCATGCCCCGATAAACGACATGATCGGGAATATTCACCGGCTTTCCATCGACCTCGACACTCATGCCGCCGACAAATTGCAGATTCAGACCGGTGGCGGGAATGATGAGATCGGCATCAAGATGGGTGCCGGATTTGAGCTGAATGCCGGTCTTTGTGATCCGCTCGATCTGATTGGTTTCGACCGACGCCTTCCCGGACCTCAGCGCCTTGAAAAAATCACCGTCAGGTGCGGCGCAAAAACGCTGATCCCAGGGCTTGTAGCTGGGCGCAAAGTGTTTCTCGACATCATAATCGTCGCCGAGCATGGCGCGAGTCTGTTTCAGAATGCCCTTCTTCACAAAGTCGGGAAAAGCCTGCGACAGGTTATATATCAGGATGGTCTGAAGAATGTTTTTTGTGCGCGTGATCGTATAGGCCAGTTTTCCAGGCAGAATCTTTCGCAGGAAATTTGCGGTCCGGTCCACGGATGGCCGGCCGGCGATATAGGTCGGCGAACGCTGCAACATGGTGACGTGCTCAGCCTTTTTCGCCATCGAGGGCAGCAAGGTGACGGCCGTGGCACCTGATCCGATGATCACAATCTTCTTGCCGGAATAATCGTAGTCTTCTTCCCATTTCTGCGGATGAATGAAGTCGCCCGAGAAGTCTTCGACGCCCTCAAAATGAGGGAGATAGCCTTTGTCATAACGGTAATAGCCCGATGCAAAGAACAGGAATTGCGCGGTATAGGTCTCCGGTCCGTCCGGCCCGTCCGCCTGCAGAGTCCAGCGGGCCGTATCCGAGTTCCAGCTCGCCGCAGTCGCCTTTCGGCCAAAGCGAATATGCGGTGCGATACCCGCTGAATCGGCGGTTTCACTGACATAATTGCGGATGGCCGGCCCGTCGGCGAAGACCTTGCCATCAATCCAAGGTTTGAACGCATAGCCGAACGTATACATGTCGCTGTCCGAACGGATGCCGGGATAGCGAAAAAGGTCCCAGGTGCCACCGATCTGGTCCCGCGCCTCGATCACGCGATACGTCTTGCCCGGACAGCGCTCCTGCAAGTGGTACGCCATGCCAATGCCGGACACGCCGGCGCCGATAATCAGGACATCAATATCTGTTGAGGTCATTCATTCGCTCCCCGAAGTGAACACTGTTCACTATGGCGAAATCAGCGTGACGATCAATCCCGGCGCCACAGCATCCACCAAACAGCATGACGGCGGAAATATTTGCGCTAGTTTAAGAAGTAATGCGGGGAGACGCGAAATGACCGAATTATCCATGCTTCATCTGGCCGGCATCAATCTGGCCATAGCTGTCGGGGTGTTCCTTTGCCTCTGGCTTCTGGCGCTTCGCCTGAAGGATGCCAGTTTTGTCGACGCTTTCTGGGCGTTTGGCATGGTGATTCTGGCGATATCGACCTACTGGCTGGTGCATGGTGACGGCGAACGTCAACTGGTTCTGGTAGGGCTGTGCGCGGTATGGGGTCTGCGGCTGGGGCTGCATCTGTTTGGCCGCTGGCGCCGCGACGGCAAGGACAAGCGCTATACCAATCTGTTTGCGCGGGTGGAGCCCAGGGGTTTCGGGTTCGCAAAAGCCAGCCTGCTCTTTGTCTTTCTGCCGCAGTCCATCCTGATGTGGCTGGTGAGCCTGCCGGTCCAGCTGGGCCAGTATGGCAGCGGCATTGGCTATCTGGCGATGGCGGGGATCGCGCTGGCGGTCATCGGCATTCTGTTCGAGACCATCGGGGATTTTCAGCTCGAATCCTTCCGCAAAAATCCGGAGAATGCAGGAAAGATCATGGACCGGGGTTTATGGCGATACACGCGGCACCCCAATTATTTCGGCGATTTCTGTGTCTGGTGGGGGCTGTTTCTGATCGCGGCAGAGGCGCCCTGGGGCTGGCTGGCATTGCCGGGACCGCTTTTCCTGAGCTGGACGCTTCTGAAGTGGAGCGGCGCACCGCTCCTCGAACGCGGGCTGGCGGAAACGCGCCCGGGCTATGCAGACTATGTCGCCCGGACAAGCGGTTTTTTTCCCTGGATTCCAAAAAAGTCTCTTTAAAATGGCCTGAAAACTGATCTAGACTTGTCTGCGCTCATGGGAATTTCGGGGAGACGATCATGAATCTGGCAGGCATTCTTGTTCTTGCAGCGATACAGAATTACGGGCCCATTGATATCAATGGCTGGGAAGTACGGGGCGCGGTCAACAATGAGGGCGCTTATGTTTGCTCCGCGTCCATTCCCTACAATAGCGGAATAGATCTGGCCTTTGTGCGTTCGGCTTCGACGTTCCGCATTGCCTTGCAAAACGAAGCCTGGTCGCTGAACGATGGCGAGCAATATTCCCTGAGCCTGCGGATCGACAATCGCATCAGCCAGAGCGTGACCGCGCATGTGGCCGGGCGGCAAACCCTTGCCATTGATTATGATTATGTTCCGAACAGCACGCTGGAGAATGCGCTCATTTACGGCAACATTCTCTATATTACCGCGCGGCAGGCAGATTTCGAATTTGCCCTGACGAACACGTCGCGGGCCTTGCCGGCGCTGGAGACCTGTCTGCGGCAAGGAAGTCGGAATCCTTTTGCCGCAAGTCCGAAATAGACTTGATTCATCGTCGATATCCGTTTGTTATTCACCTCTAGGGCGCGGCGCGGTTGGCGTGCTTCGCCGTTGGGGAGAATTCGATGATTGTTCAGATAGCCGCGGCGCTGCTCCTGCAAGGAATGGCCAGTGATCCGCTCGTAGAGAATGCGCTTCAGGTTTCGGGTCCCGAAGGCGAATACACTGTCTTCTTTGAGGCCGACGGCACCTATACCACCAATATCGGCATTGCCGGTAACTGGCATGTAGACGGGGAAGAATTCTGTGTCGAGCGCGAGTCCGGCGCGGCCAATTGTCAGCCCCTGATGGCAGATCTTGCCGTTGGCGACAGCTGGACAGGCCAGAATGCGAATGGCGACGACGTCACCTTCACGCTGATCGCCCGCGAATAGGCGTTCCGGGCGGTCAGCCGAACTGGCGGCCGCCCTTTTTTACCGCATGCCGGATCAGGCGCGAATCGCGCACAGCCGCCTGCCGGTGAGGAACGGCTTCGGTCTGATAGACCGGGTCAGTGACCATTTCCAGGAATGCGGCCGCCCCCGGATAACGGGCAATGAAGGCGATGTCCCACAATCCGTCCTCTGGTCCGATGAGCATGGCCTGCGGTTCGCCGCGCCAGATGATTTCGCCGCCGACGCGCTGAAACACCGGACCGCTGATCTTTCCGTACTCTGCATAGGCCTCTGCGCCGCTGATCTGGCGTCCATCCGGATAGCGGGCGGTGTCCCGGAGCCGGATCAGGTTGAGCATGTCAATCGGTTGGTCGCGGGGAAGCGATTTGAAAATCTCGAAACTCTCGCGGGTCGGGTCGATATGGGCCAGTTCAGCCTCCGTCGGTGGTGAATAGAGCGTTTGAGCCGGAAAAGGCCAACCCGACTAACAGCTTCGTGTAAAACGGGAAGACTGGAATATCCACGACCCGAGGTGACCTTTGCCGCAAATTCTGTTAACCATTTTGCAGGGGAGAAACAATGCGGCGGACGATCGAGCTGATTTGTGCGGGCTGTGTGGCCATTGCCGGGTTGATGACCGGTATGGTGGGTCCCGTGGAGTCGTCCGAACAAGACTGGGATCCGCGATCAGCGGTTCTGGCCTCCCTGAATGATCAACCGAGACCCCATATTTCGAACGGAACGGCGCGCACCGCAACGGCTATTATGAGTATCCGTCAGTCTTATGATCCTGACTTTTCCAATGCCCGCACGCGCTTTGTGCTGGCTGACCCGCCTGGTCCCGGCGAATTCGTGATCGAAGGCGAAACGCGCGCGGAAGAAGCCTATCAGCGCGCCGGGCTGGTGGAGGGTGAACCGCCACGCGTGACCACGACTGTCAGGCTGGCCGCCCCCGTAGAGGCAGCGGACAGCGATGCTGTAGTGACGCCCTATGCCGGCCTGGCCCTGACGCCCGAAGGCACACAAGCCCGTGTCGGCGCTCAGTTTCGCGTCGGCGACGGGCGCGGTGATGAATCGCGCTGGTTCCTTTTTGCCGCGGCGGAACGGCAGGCGCTATTTTATGACGCAACCGATATGAACCGGCCGGTGCGGGCTATCGATATCACGCCCTATAGCGTGATAGGCGATGTTCAGGTGGGTATGGCCTATCGGCTGACGGATCGCGCCGATCTCGCTCTGGCATATGTCCGCCGGGACTGGGCCTATCAGTACGGCACCGATAAATGGGAAGAAGAAGAAGGTTTTGCCGCCGTTTCCCTCGTTGCCCGCTGGTAATCCGGGCTGTGCCGCCATAAGTCTTTCTCCAAACCAAGGAGACAGACATGTCCAATATCTGGCATGGCGGGCGCTTTCCGCTGGAAATGGCGAATTTTTCCGATCGCAAGACCATGGCCGATTCCATCGGGATCGAAATCACCGAAGCCGGTGATGATTGGGTGCGCGGCAAGATGCCGGTCGATCACCGCACACATCAGCCCTTCGGTCTCCTGCATGGCGGCGCATCTGTGGCGCTGGCCGAAACGCTCGCCTCGATCGGGGCGTTCTGCACACAGAACCCGGAAACCCACGCCGCGGTCGGCATGGAAATCAACGCCAATCATGTCCGCCCGGTTCGGGACGGCTGGGTCCATGGCGAAGCGAAGATGGAGACGATGGGCCGGACGTCACAGGTCTGGACGATCCGGATCACCAATGACAAGGGCAAGCTGGTCTGCCTGTCCCGCTGCACGATGGCGATCATCAAAACCGGCGGATAATCCCGGTCATTTTACGGCGTCATACGCCGGCTCTTCCGAAGGATACTGAAGATGGTCCGGTCAAGCCGGACCAAGACGCTATTCGGGGACGGCTAATGCGCCTCGCCCCAGTGATAGCCGGCCTTCGCGTCCACATCCAGAGGCACCGAAATATCAATCGCCGGCAGGGCCGCCTTGCTCATGACATCTCTTGCCAGAGCAATCATGGCTTCAGCCTGGTCTTCCGGCACCTCGAACACCAGTTCATCGTGGACTTGCAATAACATACGCGCCTCCAGCCCGGCGGCCTCAATTGCGCCCGGCAGGCGGATCATGGCGCGGCGGATGACATCGGCGGCCGATCCCTGGATGGGCGCATTGATGGCCTGACGCTCGGCGAACTGGCGCATATTGGGATTCTTGTCCCGGATCGAGGGCAGGTGCGCGCGGCGGCCGAAAATGGTCTCGACATAGCCGCGGGCTTTTACCTCCTCACGCTTGTCATCCATATAGGTTTTGACGCCCGGGAATTTCTCGAAATATTTTTCGATGAAGGTCTTCGCCTCGTCACGGCCAATGCCGAGATTATTGGCGAGACCGAAAGCGGAAATCCCGTAAATTATCCCGAAATTGATGGCCTTGGCCTGACGGCGCACCATCGGATCCATGCCCTCAATGGGGACGCCAAACATTTCCGACGCGGTCATGGCGTGAATGTCATCGCCGCGCCTGAAAGCATCCTTCAGGGCGGTGACGTCAGCGATATGCGCCAGCAGCCGCAATTCGATCTGCGAATAGTCAGCCGCAACCAGGACATTTCCCGGCTCGGCGATAAAGGCCGCGCGGATCTTGCGGCCTTCTTCGGTCCGGATCGGGATATTCATCAGATTGGGCTCGGAAGAGGCCAGCCGGCCGGTCGTCGTCGCGGCCAGCGAGAAGGAGGTATGGACCCGGCCCGTATACGGATTGATCGCCGCGCCCAGCGCATCGGAATAGGTTGATTTCAATTTGGCAAAGGTGCGCCAGCTGAGAATGGCCTGCGGCAATTCATGCCCTTCGGCCGCAAGCTGTTCCAGCACGGAGACATCGGTTGACCAGGCCCCGGTCTTGGTCTTCTTGCCGCCGGGCAAGCCCATCTGGTCAAACAGGATTTCACCCAGCTGTTTGGGGCTGCCGAGATTGAACTTGGTGCCCACCAGCCCATGCGCAGTGTCTTCATGCTCGGCCATTTTCTGCGCGAAATCAGACGACAGGCGGGATAATTGCGCCTTGTCCACCTTTACGCCCGCCAGTTCCATATCTGTCAGGATTTGCGGCATCGGGCGCTCGAGCGTCTCGTATAGCGTGGCCTTGCCCTTGCCGGGCACGCTGGGCTTGAGGATCTCCCACAGGCGCAATGTCACGTCCGCGTCTTCAGCAGCGTATTCCGTGGCTTTGGGCAGGTCGACTTCGGCAAAGCTGATCTGTTTCTGGCCTGTGCCGCAGACCTCCTTGAATTTCATCGGCGTATGGCCGAGGTGCAGCTCGGACAATTCATCCATGCCATGCCCGTGCAGGCCGCTATCGATGACATAGGACAGGAGCATGGTGTCGTCATAGGGCGCAACGCGCACGCCATAGCGCGACAGAACGCCGAGATCATATTTGATGTTCTGGCCGATTTTCAGAACCGCAGGGCTTTCCAGCAGAGGTTTCAGCGCGGCGATCGCCGCTTTCAGGTCGATCTGATCGGGCCGGTCGCCGCCGCCCAGCAAATCCCCGGCCGTGCCATGATCGAGCGGAATATAGCAGGCCTTGCCCGGTGCTGTGGCCAGAGAGATGCCGACAAGATTGGAGGCGACAGCCGATAAACGGTCGGTCTCGGTGTCCACGGCGATCACGCCGGCCCTGAAGCTGGCCTCAATCCATTTGTCCAGCGCCGCCATCGTCGTCACGCACTCATAGGCCGAGCGGTCAATCGGCGCTGTGGCATCACCCGTTGCATCTGCGGCGGGCGCGCCCAGCACTTCTTCAACGCGGCGGGTGATCGTGCGAAATTCCATCTCTTTCAGGAAACCGACCAGCGTTTCGGCGTCCGGCTCGGCAGTGCCGAATTCGTCCAGCGAATTTTCGACCGCGACATCGGTTTTCAGCGTGACGAGCTGCCGGGAGATACGTGCCATATCGGCAAATTCGATCAGGTTTTCGCGGCGCTTGGTCTGTTTGATCTCTTCCGCACGAGACAAAAGCGTTTCCAGATCGCCATATTCCTCGATCAACTGGCTGGCCGTTTTCGGGCCAATACCCGGAACGCCCGGCACATTGTCCGAGGAATCTCCCATCAGGGACTGGACCTCGATCACCTTGTCCGGACCGACGCCGAATTTCTCGACGACGCCGGCCGGATCGATGCGCTTGTTTTTCATCGTGTCGAACATGGTGACGCGCTCGCCCACGAGTTGCATCAGATCCTTGTCCGAGGACACGATGGTGACTTTCGCCCCCTTGGCTTCGGCCTGCCGGGCATAGGTGGCGATCAGATCATCCGCCTCGAACCCCTCCATCTCGATACAGGGCGTGCCAAAGGCGCGCGTGGCATCGCGGATGATCGAAAATTGCGGCACCAGGTCTTCAGGTGCCGGCGGACGGTGGGCCTTGTATTGCGGATAGATGTCATTGCGGAAGGACTTGCCGGAATAATCGAAAATCACGGCCAGATGACTGGGTTGTTCCTCGCCCTTCAGGTCCTCCAGAAGCTTCCACAACATGTTGCAGAAGCCCTGCACCGCGCCGACCGGCATTCCGTCAGATCGCGTCAGCGGCGGCAGGGCATGGTAGGCGCGGAAAATATAGCCCGACCCGTCAATCAGATAGACGTGAGAGGTCTCGTCGACTTTGCGTTCGGTCGCCATTTTCCAGCCCTTGCTTGCGTGCTTGCCAAGCTAGGCGGGGTTGCCGGGAGAGGCAATTGGCCTGTCAGCCCGGGAACACAATCGGGCCGAGGATTGCGCCCAGAGCGGCAATCACCACCGCGCCGGCGAGGTTCAGCCGGAAGCCCGCCCGCATCATCTGGCCCTGCGTGGCCGCGCCCGAGGCATAGACGATGGCGTTCGGCGCAGTGGCGACCGGCAGCATGAAGGCAAAGCTGGCCGCAATCGCCACCGGCACGATGAGGCGCTCGGCCGGAAAGCCCGCGCCCGCCGCCATGGCGGCGAGGACTGGCAGGAAGGCCGAGGTTGTGGCCACGTTGGAGGTCAGCTCGGTCAGGAAGATGACCGTGAGCACCAGCGTGAAGATGAGGAGCGGGGCCGGGAAGGCTTGCAGGAAGCTCATCTGCACACCCAGCCAGTCGGCCAGGCCGGTCGCCGTCAAGGCCGCCGCCAATGACAATCCGCCGCCGAACAGCACGATCACATTCCATGGAAGGCGGGCGGTATCCTCCCAGACCATCAGCATCTTGCCCTTGCCATCGCCCTGCCCGCCCGCGGGAATCAGGAAGGCGAGGAGCGCGCCGAGAATGGCGATCTGGGTGTTGGAAACGCCGAGCTCTATGGTCAGGCCCAATGCCTCGCCGATCCAGTCCAGCAGAGGATTCCAGAGATAGGCCTGGCCCATCCACAGGGATGCGACCACTCCGAACAGTATGGCGACGCGGGTTTCCGGCGTGGTGATCCGTCCCAGCGCGGTCAATTCTGCGGTGACAATGCGCCGCGCCGCGCCCGAATCGACCCGGCTGGTCAGCTTGAACGCCCAGCGCGTGAGGATGAACCACATCACGGGTATAAACAGGATGACGGCCGGCAGCCCCATCATTGACCAGGTGACGGGGTCAATCGTGCGGCCGAATTCGCGCTCCAGAAAGCCGATGGCAATGAGGTTGGTCGGTGTACCGACAAAGACCCCGACGCCACCGACGGAAGCGGCATAGGCCACGCCCAGGGCCAGCGCGACTGGGAAATCCTTGCTGGCATGGCCTTCCTTCATCACCTCCTGCGCCACGCGAAGCGCAATCGGAATCATCATGATGGTGGTCGCCGTATTGGAAATCCACATGGAGAGAAGCGCGGCGGCGGTCATGAAGCCGGCGACCAGAAAGTCCGGGCGGCCGCCGAAAATCTTCACGACATTGAGCGCGATGCGGGTGTGCAGATTCCAGCGCTCGACCGCCATGGCAATAATGAAGCCGCCGAGCAGGAGCATGACGATGGGGCTAGCATAGGGGCTGGATGTTGCGGCGACCGAATTGATGTCCAGAAGCGGAAACAGCGCCAGAGGCACCAGCGCGGTTGCGGCAATGGGAATGGCTTCGGTCGCCCACCATGCCGCCATCATCAGGGCAAGCGAAGCGAGGAGCCAGGCTTCGCGGCTGAGGCCTTCGGGCAGCGGGATCAGCTGTAAGCCTAGGGCCAGGGCCAGGCCCGAAATCAGGCCGATATTCTGGGCGGGACTGCGCGCCATGCTGCCGCGTCAGGCTGCGGTATCTGCAGGGCCACCCTTGGCGACAAAGCGGCGGTCGCAATATCCGCATTCAACAAATCCGGCATCCCGATCCATTTCGTACCAGACTTTGGGATGCCCCAACGCGCCACCGCCGCCATCACAGGAAACGCGATGCTGATCCGTGATAACAATTTCGGGAGGTTGGGGCGCGGGCATGGCAGGGCTCCGATGGACATGGGCAAGTGAGAGGCATAGTTATGGGTCTGAACCCGAGCCGTCAATCAGGACATGTCGATGAATGAATTGCCCGAATACGCTCTGGAGGCCGTCGATCTGCGCAAGACGTATGGCGGGAGCAAAACCACACCCGGCAAGGAAGCGCTGAAAGGCGTGACCTTGCGGATCAAACGCGGTTCAATCTTCGGGCTTCTGGGGCCAAATGGTGCCGGAAAGTCGACCTTTATCAATATCTTCGCTGGTCTCGTAAACAAGACATCCGGCAAGGCAATCATCTGGGGCCGGGATATCGACAAGGAAGCGCGCAATGCCCGCGCCGCCATCGGGATCGTGCCCCAGGAAATCAATATGGACGTGTTCTTCACGCCCTATGAGACGCTGGAATTGATGGCGGGGTTTTATGGCGTTCCCAAGGGTGAGCGCCGGACCGAAGAGATTCTGGCCGCTGTCGGCCTGTCGGACAAACGCGACGCCTATGTGCGGCAATTGTCCGGTGGGATGAAGCGCCGCCTGCTAGTCGCGAAAGCGCTGGTCCACAATCCACCTATCCTGGTGCTGGATGAACCGACCGCCGGCGTCGATATCGAGCTGCGCCGCCAGCTCTGGGCCTATGTGCGTGAGCTCCATGCCGCCGGCACGACTATCGTTCTCACCACGCATTATCTGGAGGAAGCGCAAGAACTTTGTGACGAAATCGCCATTGTCGATCAAGGCGAGGTGATTGCCTGCGAGCCCAAGGAATCGCTGCTCAAGCGGATGGATACCAAGGTTCTGGTGATTGACCCGGTCGAGACACTGGATGCCGTGCCGGAAACACTGGCTGGTTTCGAGACGGAGTTGCGGAGCGGCGGTTCCCTTGCGGTAACCTACAGGTTCGGGGCGCAATCGGTGGCGGAAATTATTGAAAAATATAATGCTTCCGGCGCGCGGATTGCGGATTTGCGCACCGAGGAGCCGGATCTGGAAGACGTCTTCATGGCCTTGACCTATAAACGCGACGGCCACGCGGCCTGAAGACGCCTTTATTTGGTCAAATCTGGCGGCGAGGGTTCAGTGGCAAACGGAGGCCATCATGAAGTTCATTCGCCGCGTATTCGCCGCACTGGTTTCGCTCGGGCTGTTTGCATTTCTCACCTATGTCTTTTCTGTTTTCCTCAACCCGCAAGGCCAAAGCGGCTGGGTGACAGCGCTTGTGCTCGTTAGCGTTTCGGCCATTGGCTGCATAATGCTCTATGCGTGGATCGCCACACCCGGACGGCGGATCGAGCTGGACCCCGGGCTGGATGAGGACGGTGGGTCCATTGGTCTGGGCCTGACCGGCGTGGGTATGGCGAATCGCCGGCGGCGGGAGGAAGGCGATCCGGACGATGTTGGCGGACGCCGGCAGCGTGATCCGGAAGATGATTCTGATGGTTCAGATGCCGGATCCACGGATATGACCTGATTATCCGGCGTTCAGGCGCCGTATAATGTCATCCAGCTGTTCGAGCCTGGTGTAAGAAATCGTCAAGCGCCCGGCCTCTCCCTTGCCGTGGTCAATCTCCACCGAAAGTCCGAGCCGGTGGGAGATGTCCTGTTCGAGCGCCCGCGTATCGGCGTCCTTTGCTGAAGATGCCGATTTGACCTCGAGGGCTTTTTTGCCGCCCGGAGCTTTCATGAGATTTTCGGCCTGCCGGACACTCAGGCCCTGGCTGACGATATTGTCGGCGAGAACCTCGCAATTGGGAGCGGTAGCGATTGCCCGCGCATGGCCCATCGACAACCGGCCGGAAGCCAGGTGATCAAGAACGCTTTCGGGCAAGGCCAGAAGACGCATCATATTGGCAATATGGCTGCGGCTTTTTCCGACGGCGCGAGCAATTTCGTCCTGTGTGTGCTCGAATCGGTCGACCAGTTGTTTATAGGCGCGCGCTTCCTCGACCGGGTTGAGGTCTGCGCGTTGAACATTTTCGACGATGGCGATTTCCAGCGTTTCGCGATCCGTCAGATCCCGGATCAGAACCGGAATTTCGTGAAGGCGGGCCATTTGAGCGGCGCGCCAGCGGCGTTCCCCCGCGACAATCTGATAGCCATCGCCGCCGGGTGCCGGGCGGACGAGAACCGGTTGCAGCAAGCCCTTCTCGCTGATTGACGCCGACAGGGATTGCAGATCCGTTTCAGAGAAGACACGGCGTGGCTGGTCCGGGTTGGCGTTGATCTCCCCGATCGGGATCATTTGAGCGCCCCCGGCACCCGGATTCTGGGCGTCCGCCATGTCACCGTCATTCAATAGCGCCGAGAGGCCCCGGCCGAGGCCGCGTGTGCGTTCCTTGCTCATGCTGGAACCTTTTCATTTTCAAGGCGTTGACGCTTTTCCTGCTGAACAATCTCTTTCGCCAGAGCGATATAGGCCTGGCTGCCGGTACAATTGAGATCGTAGAGGAGAACGGGCTTGCCGAAGGAAGGTGCTTCGGAGACCCGCACATTGCGCGGGATCAGGGTTTTATAGACCTGATCACCGAAATGTTCGCGGACATCGGCCTCGACCTGGCCAGAGAGGTTGTTGCGTGCATCAAACATGGTGAGGACGACGCCCTGGACGGCGAGTTTGGGATTGAGGTTGGATCGGACCAGTTCGATGGTCCGCATCAACTGGCTCAACCCCTCGAGCGCAAAGAACTCACATTGAAGCGGAACCAGAACTGAGTCAGCAGATGTCAAGGCATTGACAGTCAACAGATTCAGCGATGGCGGGCAGTCGATCAGGACGTAATCACAATGATGGCCCGAATCAGCCAGCCGCTTGCGCAAGCGATCAATGGCGTGACGCATCCGATAGGATCGGCGCGGCGCAGAGGCCAGCTCCAGCTCAGCGCCCGACAGATCCGGGTCCGACGGTGCCAGGGACAGGCCGGGGACCAGCGTGTCGACAAGGGCGCGCTCCAGCGGTTGTTCGCCGACCAGCACATCGTATGTCGTAATCTTGCGATCTGCCGGCGGAACGCCCAGTCCGGTTGAGGCATTGCCCTGTGGGTCGAGGTCCAGAATGATGACCTGTTTGCCAATCGCGGCGAGCGCCGTACCCAGATTTATGGTCGTCGTGGTCTTCCCGACACCGCCTTTCTGATTGGCGATGGCGATCACTTTCGGTGCTTTTCCGCGGTAGGCCTCAGGCATGACGATTTCCCTTTCTGGGTCGAACCGAGGAGAAATGCAGTATGACTCCATCCCCGCTGGTCAGACTTGGCCGAACATCCACGTCGAAGGTCCAGTATTTATTGGCATCCGTCAATTCCTGACGGTAGCGTTGACCCTTGGGAAAGAGGCAGAGGCCATCGCTTTTCAACAGCGGATAGCCATACCATAGCAGCTTGTCGAGGGATGCCACGGCTCTTGCCGTGATCACGTCAAATTTTCGGGAACGGTCCATGGCCTCGACGCGGCAGTTTTCCATCCGGGCCGGCGCCCCGGTTGCCGCGATTGTCGTCTGGACAAAACGCGCCTTCTTGCCAACGGATTCGACCATGACGAGTTCGCTGCCGGACAGCCCGCGATCCTTCATGGCCAACGCCAGTGCCAGGCCGGGTATTCCGGCGCCGGCGCCAAAATCCAGCCACCGCAATCCGTCTTGCGGGGCATGGTCGATCAGCTGGAAGCCATCCAGGGCATGGCGCCGCCAGAAATCGTCCATGGTGGAGCGGCCGACAAGGTTGGTGGCCTTGTTCGCTTCAGCCAGAAGATCATGCCAGACGACAAAATTCTCGAGTGTTTCACGTGAAACATTTGTCGCGGACCGGAATTCTGCAGGGCCGTAACTCAATTCAACCCGCCCGCCGTGATTGCCGGATATGGGCGAGCACCGCTGTAATAGCGCCGGGCGTGACGCCCTCTATGCGACTCGCCTGGCCGAGCGTAGCGGGCCGGACAGCTTTAAGCTTTTCGCGGGCTTCCGAGGACAGACCGCCAATCGCGCCATAATCCAGGCCGGGCGGGAGGTTGATGGCCTCATCCCGGCGGAAGGCCAGAATGTCGGCCTCCTGACGCTGCAGATAATTGGCGTAGACGGCCTCGATGGCCAATTGCTCACCGATACCCTCATCAATGCCTTCGAGCTCGCCAAAGGCGGCGCACAGCGTAGACCAGGTGACATCGGGATAGCTCAGGAGTTCCCTTGCCGTTCGGCGGCGGCCATCCTGATTTATGGCAATGCCGAGCTTTTGAGCCTCCGCCGGTGTCAGGGAGAGTCGGTCGAGGGCTTCTTGCGCAGCACCAAGCGCTTCTGCCTTGTGGGCAAAGCGATCCTGGCGCTCCGTCGAAACCCCGCCCAAGCTTATGGCAAGAGGAGTCAAACGCTGATCTGCATTATCGGCCCTTAGGGAAAGCCGGTATTCGGCGCGGCTGGTAAACATTCGATAAGGCTCACTGACACCTCGAGTCACGAGGTCATCAATCAACACGCCGATATAGGCTTCGGAGCGGCTCAGAATGACGGGTTCGTCACCGCAAGCGGCACGCGCGGCATTGATCCCCGCCATGAGTCCCTGTGCGGCGGCTTCTTCGTAGCCGGTCGTACCGTTGATCTGGCCCGCAAGATAAAGCCCTGGCGCAGCGCGGACCTGCAGGTCCGGCGTCAATTCGCGCGGATCGACATAATCATATTCAATGGCGTAGCCGTATCGGGCAACCTCGACATTTTCGAGCCCCGGAATGGTCCGCAGAAAGGCCAGCTGAACGCGGTCCGGCAAGGAGGTCGAAATGCCATTGGGATAGACGAGGTCGGTATCCAGGCCTTCGGGCTCCAGGAAAATCTGGTGGCTATCCTTGTCGGCAAACCGATGGATCTTGTCTTCAATGGAGGGGCAATAGCGCGGCCCCCGGCCGGATATGCCACCACCGTAAACCGCCGACTGATCGAGATTTTCAGCAATAATCCTATGCGTTTCAGATGTCGTATGGGTAATGCCGCATTTGATCTGGGGCACGCGGATCCGGTCGGTCAGAAAGGAAAACGGGAAGGGTGTTTCGTCTGCCGGCTGCGTATCCAGCGCGGACCAGTCAATCGTCGAACCCTTCAAACGCGCCGGTGTCCCGGTCTTGAGCCGGCCCATGCGCAAGCCCAGACCATAAAGCCGGTCCGACAGGCCAATGGCAGGTTTTTCCCCGAAACGCCCCGCAGGTGTCCGCTCCAGGCCACGGTGAATCACGCCCTTGAGAAAGGTGCCAGTCGTCAGAACAACAGCCGCGCAGCTCCATTCCCGGCCATCCTCTGCAACAACGCCACAAATCCGGCCGTCGGCATCCGTTACAAGGTCCTCGATCGCGGCCGCCTCGATGGTCAGATTTGGCGTCGCGGCCAGTTCGGCCTGCATGGCTTCTCTGTAAAGCCGGCGGTCGGACTGGGTTCGCGGGCCGCGAACCGCCGGCCCCTTGGAACGATTGAGCAAGCGGAACTGGATTCCCGACGCATCGGCAATGCGGCCCATAACGCCGTCCATTGCATCAATTTCACGGACGAGATGCCCCTTGCCGAGGCCGCCAATGGCCGGGTTGCAGGACATTTCGCCAATCGTCGCTGGGTTATGGGTCAGAAGGAGGGTGCGGGATCCCAGGCGCGCGCTCGCCGCCGCCGCCTCACAGCCCGCGTGACCTCCGCCAATAATAATGACATCCCATTTCCGGGTCATCTGACCAACTCCATCAAGGGCGCGCTATGTAAGGGTTCCGGGCCCGAGAGTCGAGGGGGCCACGCCTCTGTTTCACGTGAAACAATCGGTCTATTTGCCAACGCAGAAGCGCGAAAACACTTCGCCCAGAACATCCTCGATATCGACCCGGCCCGTCAGGCTTTCGAGGGATTGAATGGCCATCCTCAAATCCTCGCCCGCCAATTCCGGCTGATTCAAAAGCCCGGCGGCCCGTGCCAAAGCCTCGCTGGCCCGCTCGACATTTCTGCGATGCCGGGCGCGGGACAATGCCGGCAGCTCCCGCCGACCCAGCCGCTTCTGTACTTCCACTTCCAGCCATTGTTCGATCTCAGCCAGGCCCTCGCCTTCCGTTATCGATACCGACATGACGGCCGAATGAGAGTCAGGGGGAGTCATGTTGACTCCCAAATCAGCCTTGTTGAGAATCAGGAGGTCGGACTTCTCCAGGATCAGAGTCATCTCCTGATTCCAACCACCGCTTCCATCCAGCACCCCCACAACGAGATCCGCAGAGTCAGCACGAGTCAGGGCGCGACGAACCCCCTCCTGCTCGACAATATCAACGGACTCCCGGAGCCCCGCCGTGTCAGAAAGAGTCACGGCAAACCCACCCATCACCAGACGCACTTCGACGATGTCGCGTGTGGTCCCCGGAATATTCGTGACAATGGCCGCATCGCGCCGTGCGAGCGCATTCAGAAGGCTGGACTTTCCGGCATTGGGCGGTCCGATGATGGCGATATTGAAGCCGTTGCGGATCTTCTCGCCGCGATGATTGTCATCGAGATGGGTCGTCATCTCAACGCAAAGCGCCTCGATCTCGCGGCGCGCCGTCCGGGCAAGATGATCCGGCACGCCCTCTTCATCCGGAAAATCAATCTCTCCCTCAATGGCCGCCATGATCGAAATCAGCTGAGTGCGCCATCCGTCATAGAGTGTTCTGAGCGCACCCGTCATTTGCGAGAGCGCCTGCTCCCTCTGACCACTGGTTTCCGCGTCAATCAGATCGGCCAGACCTTCTGCTTCGGTCAGGTCCAGCTTTCCATGCTCGAATGCCCGGCGCGTGAATTCACCCGCTTCGGCCGGGCGGCCGCCCAGTTCCATGATACGGTCCAGCACGGCCTCGATGACAGCGGGCCCGCCATGCACCTGAAACTCGGCGCAGTCTTCACCGGTAAAGCTGGCCGGTCCCGGGAATGACAGGACCAGCGCCTGATCGATCAACCTTCCGGCCTTGTCCCGTATACGCCGGAGCACCGCCTTGCGAGGCGCAGGCCGGCTTCCGGATACTGCCGATTCGAGGATCTCGCCGGTCAGGCGGCCGGAAATCCGGATCACCGCCACGCCGGAGCGTCCCGGCGGTGTGGCCAGGGCAAAAATGGTATCCGGCTGCATACTGCCTAATCTTTCGATGGGGTTCCGGCCTGACGCATCAGCGCCATGAACTGGTCCTGCATCTGCCCGCCGACACTCATCCAGTTCTTCATCAGGGCGTCCGGCTCAAGAGACGACATGTTTTCCTTCATGCGTCTCGACATTTCCTTGACCATGGCCTCGTTCAGCGGCGTCACATCAGGAAGGCCGAAAAATGCGCGCGCTTCCGCCGGGGTGCAGTCGATATCGATCTTGACCTTCATGGACGGCTTCCCTTGTTGTTGACGCCATAGCTTATATCCTCTGACGTGAGACGCTGCAAAAAGCAAATCAAGGGAGTCTTCCATGACCACCGAAATGATCACCCTCCATGGCGCCGATGGCGATTTTCAGGCCTATCGCGCCGCCCCGAAAGGCGGAAACGGCCCGGCGATCATCGTCATTCAGGAAATCTTCGGTATCAATCAGGTGATGCGGGATATTTGTGATGATCTGGCGGAGCAGGGCTATGTGGCCATCTGTCCGGACCTTTTCTGGCGTATCGAGCCCGGCATTGATATCACCGACCAGAGCCAGGAAGAATGGGACAAGGCTTTTGATCTGTTCGGGAAATTTGATGTGGATCTCGGCGTAAAGGACATCGCGACCACACTTGAACATGCCCGCCGGGAATCCGCCAACAACAAGGTCGGGGCCATTGGCTACTGCCTCGGCGGACTCCTCGCCTATCTGACCGCCTGCCGGACAGATGTTGATGCCAGCATCGGATATTACGGCGTCAATATCGCCAAATACCTCAAAGAAGCCGCCACGATTTCCGGCCATCTCATGCTGCATGTCGCGGGCAAGGACCAATTTGTCGACACCAAGGCCCAGAAAGCCATGCATGACGGGCTGGATGATCATTCAAGCGTCACGCTTCACGATTATCCAGACCAGGATCACGCTTTTGCCCGGCCGGGCGGCGATCATTTTGATGCCAAAGCCGCCGATCTCGCCAAAACTCGCAGCCGCGCTTTCCTCCAGGCGCACATCGGATAGGACGCATCATGCCACTGACCAGCCTTGTTCTTGCCTTTGCCTTGCAAACCGGACCGGCCATGCTGCCAGTCGCGGATTTGCTTGATTGTGCCCGCGAGGCCGATGCAACGCTGGTCGCGGTTCACAGAGCTGGCGGTTTTGCGCCCGGCATTCCCGAGAATTCCCTGGCCGGAATCCGGCGCGCCGCCGAATTGGGGGCCGCTTTCGCCGAAATCGACATCCGGCAGACCGCGGACGGCGAGTATGTGCTGATGCATGATGCAACGCTGGACCGGACCACAACCGGCGAGGGCGACCTCAACGCGCTCACCCTGACGGAACTCCGCAGTCTCTATCTGCGCGACAATGGCGGGCGCATTACGGTTGAGCGCATTCCGACATTGATGGAAGCATTAACACTGGCACGAGAATCCGGCATCTATCTCGAGCTCGACCTGAAAGAGATGGATCCGGAACAAGCAGCGCGCATTGTTCAGGGCGCCGGGCTGGCACCCTATAACCTGATCATCGTTTATGACGTTGAAAACGCTGGCCCGATTCAGGCCATTTCCACAGAGATCGGTATCTCGCTACCATTTACCGATCACTATGAGGTGCTGAACAGCGAACTGGATTTTTCGGGTCTGATCAGCTGGGTTGGCCGGGGTGTTCCGAATGCGCGCACGGAAGCCTTCCTGACAGGCCAGACGATCGAGACCGCCATGCATGACTTTCCGGGCGAAGCTGACGGTACAATAGACTACGCCTTTATCGACCAGATGCATGTGGAATTGCTGGCGTCCGACAATCCGTCAGAAGCCGTCGAGGCCTTCGGGCATTATGCGCTTTACTGCCGGCCCTAGTCGGCCGTGGCTCGCTTCCAGCTGTCAAGCGCAGTGGCGCGTTTGAAATAGGCTTTCAACGCTTCCGGCACGTCGTCGAATTGCTTGACGAGTTTGACCAGAAGCAGAATGTAGACAATCGACATATCCGCCAGCGTCAGGCGATCGCCAGCGAGCCACTGACGGCCGTCCAGGCCACGGCTTGTAATCAACCGGGCCTGTTTGTCGAATTCCGTTTTTGCCCAGCGCGCCAGGCCGGGGTTTCGCTTGTCTTCGGGCAACAACATATTGTGGGCCAACATCAGGCTGTTTGCCATCACCATGCTGGCCTCGCCAAAATGCAGCCATTCCAGATAGCGGGCATAATCCGGCTCGTCCGGGGTTACGACGAGATCCGTCGGTCCATATCTGCCGGCGAGATATTGCATCATCGCCAGCGATTCCAGCATCAACGTGTCGCCGTCGCGCATGGCCGGAATTTTCTGAAGCGGGTTTACGGCCTTGAAGGCCTCCCCGCCGACATTGCCATGTTTGAAATCCGGGCGCTCCAGCGCGTAGGGAATACCCATTTCCTCCATCACCCAACGGGGCCGGATGGCCCGGGTCAGAGGCGCGTAATAGAGCGTGATGTCGGGTTGGGGCATGGCTATGGCCTAAGTGTTCATGGAATCGAAGAATTCGGAATTCTGCTTTGTTTCCTTGAGCTTGGACAGAAGGAAATCAATCGCATCCTGCGCACCCATCGGGTTGAGGATGCGGCGCAGAACATAGGTTTTCTGCAAATCGACCTTGTCAACGAGCAGTTCTTCTTTCCGCGTTCCGGATTTGAGAATATCGATGGCCGGGAAGACGCGCTTGTCGGCCACTTTCCGATCCAGCACGATTTCCGAGTTACCCGTACCCTTGAACTCCTCGAAGATCACTTCATCCATACGCGAACCGGTATCGATCAGAGCAGTCGCAATAATGGAGAGCGATCCACCATTCTCGATATTCCGGGCCGCGCCGAAGAAACGTTTCGGGCGTTGCAGCGCATTGGCATCCACACCACCGGTCAACACCTTGCCCGAAGAGGGCACAACTGTGTTGTAGGCGCGGCCAAGACGCGTGATGGAATCCAGCAGGATAACGACGTCACGGCCGTGCTCGACCAGCCGCTTGGCCTTCTCGATGACCATGTCGGCAACCTGGACGTGGCGGGTGGCCGGCTCGTCAAAGGTCGAGGCAATCACCTCGCCCTTCACCGTGCGCTGCATGTCCGTCACCTCTTCGGGACGCTCGTCAATCAACAGGACAATGAGATAGCAATTGGGGTGATTGGTCTCGATGGCATGGGCAATATTCTGCAAGATCATGGTCTTGCCGGTCCGCGGTGGAGCAACGATCAGCGCGCGCTGGCCCTTGCCGATCGGCGCCACAATATCGATCACACGGCCGGTCCGGTCCTTTTTGGTCGGATCGGGCAGCTCCAGATTAAAACGTTCTTCGGGGTAGAGCGGCGTCAGATTGTCGAAATGAATCTTGTGCCGGGCCGCTTCCGGATCGACGAAATTGATCAGGCTGATCTTCAGCAGGGCAAAATAGCGCTCACCGCGCCGCGGCGCACGAATTTCGCCTTCAACGGTGTCGCCCGTGCGCAGACCGAACTTCTTGATCTGGTTCGGCGACACGTAGATATCATCCGGTCCCGCAAGATAATTGGCTTCCGGAGACCGCAGGAAACCAAAGCCATCCTGAAGAATCTCCAGCGTCCCGCCGCCGGAAATCTCGACGCCGCGTTCGGCAACTTCCTTGAGAACGGCAAACATGATGCCCTGTTTGCGCATGGTCGCCGCATTCTCGATATCGAGGGCCTCGGCGATTTCCAGCAATTCCGTGGGCTTTTTCTCCTTCAGTTCCTGAAGGGTCATGCGCGTCATGCCGTTGAGCAATTCCGGCAATTGTTTGGGCTCATTGTCGAGATCGTCTGAGTCGTTTTCGTTCTCATTGTCGAGATCGTCGTCGTCAGTTTCATTGTCATCATTATAGTCAGACATCGGGACTCACTTGTGTCATCAGAGGTCGGGAATTCGGTTTCAAAGCCTGTTTGTCGGACGGATTCCATCTGAAAATGGAACGGTCAAAACGGGAGTGTCAGGGTTTCCGGGTTCGCCAGGGACCAGGCGCACACCGGGAAAGACATTTCGCGAACGCGAAACTTTCAAAACGAGTGACACAGCCGGGGCAGATCGTCAAGATCGCCCTATCGCAATGCCACGGTCGCGATCAGTACAATAACGATGGCCAGGACGGCTGGAATTTCATTGTAAATCCGGTATTTGCGCTGTGGCCAGTCATTCGTCCCGGCCTCAAACCGCTTTTTTCGAATCGCAAATACGTGATGCAGTCCGGTGATCAGAATGACCGCTGAAAACTTCACCAGCCAGTCCCATTCATGAAAAATGGACCAGCCGCCGGATCGCTCGGCATTCGACCAGATCAGCAGTAGTCCGAAAATCCACGTTGCAATCATCGCCGGATTCATGATGAATTTCAGCAGACGGTGTTCCTGCAGTTTGAGCGTTTCATCCAGTTCGCCACCGGGAATCGCATTGCAGTGGTAGATGAACAGGCGCGGCAAATAGAGCAGGCCGGCCATCCAGGCGATAACCGCCAGAATGTGAAGGCCTCGAAACCAGTCATAACCACCGAGTACGAAATCAGACATCCGCTTCCATCCGGTTTGGACATTTTCTGAAATCTGCCGGACAAATCCGTTTCCCGCAGGGTGGTTTGAGGCCTACCGGTCCATCCAGTGCCTCCAGTGTCAGCCGGGAAAGCGTTTCAACATAACCCTTGTGGATGCCAAGGGCCGGCACGCGCAAATAGGTTTCAATGCCCTTTTCCGCAGCCAGATCACCATATTCATCGTCAAGTTCGACGAGTGTCTCGATATGCTCCGACACGAAAGCAATCGGCGTCAGAAGGATGCCTTTTCCATCTGTCGCGGCCTGATCAATGGCCTCTTCCGTTGATGGTCCGATCCATTTCAAGGGACCCACCCGGGATTGATAGCAGATCTGCCAATCGGCAATCTCCGGCAATAATCCGGCAACAGCGGCAGACGTCTGTTCAATCTGCCATTGATAGGGATCGCCTTGCTGGACAATACGCTCCGGCAAGCCATGGGCGGAAAACAACAAACGGACTGATTCAGGCGATCCGGCCGCTATCCAGGTCTCCCGGATGAGATCGGCATGAGCGGTGATGAAGGGTGTATCCGTCGGGTAGCAACAAATCGTGCGCGCCGCCGGACCGCCGGCCTCTTCCCAGCCTGTCAGCGACGAGCCAGTCGTCGACGTTGAAAATTGCGGATAAAGCGGCAACAGGACAATTTCATCCGCGCCCCAAGCTTTTACCGACTCCGCGGCTTCTGCCACAAAGGGGTGCCAGTAGCGCATGGCAATGAAGGTTTTGAATTCATTATCCGGACGGGATTTTTTGAGTTCTGCAATAAGCGCATCCGCCTGTTTTTCCGTCTCCGGCAGGAGGGGTGACCCACCTCCCATCAATTCATAATTCTTGCGGGCAGACGGGGCACGGGTTTTCGAGATAAACCAGGCCAGCGCTTCGCGAACCGGTTTGGGCGCACCGATGATCGCCGGATCGCGGAAGAGATTTCGCAAGAATGGCTGAACGTCATCGGGGCCGTCAGGCCCACCGAGATTGAACAATACGACCGCAATTTTTCGCACCATGTCTATTCGCCTCTGACTTTCCGGACGAGTTGCTCGACATGATCAATCGGAACATCCGGTGTAATGCCATGGCCCAGATTGAAAATATGGGGCCGGCCCCGGAAGGCGGAAATGATGCGCTCGATTTCCCGGTCAAGTGCATCGCCGCCGGCGCGCAGAACAGCGGGATCAAGCTGACCCTGCAACGGCATGTTCTTTGGCAGATTATCAAGCGCCCATTGCGTATTCAAACCATGATCAAGGGCCAGGGCAGTCACACCCGTTTGTTCGGCATAGGCTACATAATTCGGCCCCGCCCCCTTCGGAAAGCCGATAATCGGGCAGGTAACGCCGGCAGCCCGCAATCCTTCGACGATGCGACGGGTCGGACGTATGACAACATCTTCAAACATGGGCGGCGGCAGGCCTTCGGCCCAGCTGTCAAACAATTTGAGAACTTCAGCGCCTGCATTGGCCTGCATCACCAGATACCGGATTGTGGCATCTGCAATCAGATCGAGCAGCCTTTCCATGGCCGCCGGGTGTTCCCAATACAGTCGCCGTGAATTCCAGCGATCCTTGGATCCACCGCCCTCAATCATGTAGGTTGCGACGGTCCAGGGCGATCCGGCAAAACCGATCAGGGTTGTTTTATCCGGAAGTGCGACTGACAGATTGGCAACAGTCTGACCGACCGGTCCGAGTATGCCCTCGACATCTCCGATTTCGAGCGACGCAATGTCGTCTGCTGCCAACGGATCGAGTTTGGGTCCTTCGCCGGCAACAAACCAGACATTTCTTCCCAAAGTCATTGGAATCAATAAAATATCAGCAAACAGGATAGAGCCATCGAATCCAAATCGGCGGATCGGCTGGAGGGTGACTTCTGTTGCCTTATCAGGTGTCAGACAGAAATCGATAAAGTTTTTGGCGGTGGACCGAACCTGGCGGTATTCCGGAAGGTAGCGCCCGGCCTGACGCATCAGCCATACTGGCGGTCTGTCCAGAGCTTCACCTGCGAGAACTTTCAGAATGCTTTTCGTCATAACGGGAGGGTTAGGGGGCAATATCGTTGAAAGCAATCCGCGTTAATCACTTCTCCCCTCTTCTTTCAGAATCCTATTTAATTGATTGAGAGAGTCGTTGGGACGTTAACTATGTGAGTAAGTCATTTATCCCCATTATTCGCAGCTTTCGGGCCTGTTTGTTAAAATTGGAACCGGATTCTGTTCGTAAAACCGGATAACTGAAAAATCCAATTTAATTCAAAATGATAGAATAAGAAATTTGTGAACAAACGGTTGAAAACTATCGCTGGAACCTGAATAGGTGAATCTGTCGCTCCGATTTTCAACAGATGACGCGCCTGTGAATTCGCGATGGACATCAGGGGCGGATTTCCCCGATGATCGGAGATGAGACAAATTCACTCAGACCCCTGTTAACGAGTCCCTGACTTGTTAACACACCATTAACCTCTATCCGGACCGATAGCTTCCATGCCCAAGTCCAATTCGACCCTTCGAAGCTTTCATGTTCATCTTGTCTCGGATTCAACCGGCGAAACGCTGGGCGAAGTGATGCGGGCATCTGTCGCGCAGTTCGAAGATGTTGAAATGATCGAACATCTTTATGCGCTGGTCCGTTCGCCGCGGCAGCTTGATCGTGTGCTTCAGGAAATCGAGCGCGCGCCCGGCGTGGTGATGTATACCATCGTTTCCTCGGATATGCGGCGGCGTCTGGAAGACCATTGTCAAAAAGTCGGGGTCCCGGCGATCGCCATTCTCGATCCCATTATTGCGACATTGTCCGGTTATCTGGCGATGCCGCCTTCCAGCCGCGCAGGCGCCCAGCATGATCTTGACGCGCAATATTATGAGCGAATTGAAGCGCTCAATTATGCGATCATGCATGATGATGGTCAGGGTGGAGATCTGGAAGGTGCCGATGTTGTGCTTTTAGGGGTTAGCCGGACGTCAAAAACACCGACCTGTATCTACCTGGCTCATCGCGGTGTCAAAGCGGCCAATATTCCGCTGGTTCGCGGGGCCATGGAACCCGTTGGAATTGAAAGGCTGAAACGCCCGCTCGTGGTTGGACTGACAGCTTCGCCGGAACGGATCGTCCAGATCCGCCGGAACCGCCTTCTCTCGCTCAATGAAGACCGTGATACTGAATATGTTGATGATACAACAGTAAAAGACGAGATCATTACGGCGAAACGGTTGTATGCGCGCCATGGATGGCCGACGATTGATGTGACACGCAGATCCGTTGAGGAAACGGCGGCAAAAATTCTGAATCTCATCAATGAGCGCAAGGCGAAACTGAAATGACCGCTCTGGTTCTGGCCTCCGGGAGTGTCATCCGCCGGCAGATTCTCGAAGGCGCGGGCGTCGGGTTTCAAGTAAAAACATCGGGCGTGGACGAGGATGCCATCAAGGCCGCATCCCGGTATCAGAGCCCGTCTCAACTTGCCGTCCAGCTGGCTGAAGCCAAGGCGCGGGCCGTGTCGGTGCCGGAAGATGTTCTGGTGCTTGGAGCCGACCAGATATTGAGCCTGGAAGGCTCCCTCTACGACAAAGCCGCGTCCCGAATTGAAGCGCGAGACCGCCTCACGCTCTTGCGTGGAAAAACGCACATTCTCCATTCGGGGCTGGCCGCTGTGCGCAATGGTCAAACCATCTGGACGCATGCACAGGACAGCTCTCTGACGGTACGCGATTTTTCCGACGCCTTTCTCGATCAATATATGGACAAAGCGGGGGATGAACTCACCGCCAGTGTCGGCGCCTATGCGTTTGAAGGCCTCGGGGCACAGATTTTCGAGAGGATTGAGGGAGATTATTACGCCATTCTCGGTCTGCCGCTCTTACCGGTTTTGAATTTGCTGCGCCGCGAAGGCGTCATTCCGGCATGATAAACGGACGGACGCGGATTGCCGGTGTGATCGGTGCGCCGGTATCACACTCTCTTTCGCCGCTTCTGATGAATAGCTGGATTGCGGCTGCGGGACTGGATGCCGCCTATGTGCCGTTTCCGGCGCGCGCTGATTTTTCCGGATCCGGTTTGCGGGCCTTGAGCCAGTCCGGGCTTGCGGGTCTCAATGTCACCTTGCCGTTCAAGACGCTCGCCGCCAAAAATGCGGATATTCGCTCTGCGGGCGTGGCGGTAACAGGAGCGGCGAATCTCCTGATATTCAGCAACGGAAAAATCGAGGCCCGAAACACCGATATTGACGGTATTCTCCATGCGCTGTCGCGAGCAGGACAAAGCTTCAAAGGCAAATCTGTTCTGGTGCTGGGCGCGGGCGGCGTGGCGCGTGCCGCCTGTGCCGCCGCCCGGCAGGGCGCAGCATCCAAATTGGCTATTTCCAATCGGACCTGGTCCCGGGCGGATGATCTGGCAGCCGTTTTTGACGCTATCAGCGTCAATTGGGCCGAGCGCCAGGACGCTGCCGAGGCCGCGGATATCGTGATAAATGCCACGAGCCTTGGCATGGATGGCCTTTCGAGCCCGGAGATTGATTTTACAAGATGTCCAGCCGGAATGGTCGTGTTTGATACGGTTTACACGCCAATCCGCCGCCCGTTCATGGAAACAGCGAGAGCGGCCAGTCTGATTGCGATTGACGGATTGTCCATGTTGATCGGGCAGGCCCGGCCATCGTTTGAGGCGCTTTATGAGGCGCCTGTGCCGGAATCGATGGATGCTGACAGGCTTCTCAGAAAGGCCTTGGCCCATGACCATCTATAAACTTGGCCTGACGGGCTCGATCGGGATGGGGAAATCAACAACAGCATCCATGTTTCGTGATGCCGGAATTCCCGTGTTTGATTCCGACGCGGTGGTTCATCAACTTTATGGACCGGGTGGAAAGGCCGTTCCCCTCATCAAGGCCGCTTTTCCGGGATGCGTTGAAAATGATGCAGTCTCGCGCACAAAATTGTCTGAAGCCCTGGCTTCGGATCCCACCGGGTTTGATCGGCTGAACGCCATCGTCCATCCGCTTGTTGCGGAAGCCCGCCATGAATTTGTGAGACAGGCTGCGATCAAAGGTGAGCCACTCGTCGTGTTCGACATTCCGTTGTTGTTTGAAACGGGCAGCGAGACAGGTGTTGATGGCGTTCTGGTTGTCAGCGTGCCGGCCGAGGTTCAACGCGACCGCGTTCTGGCTCGAGAGGGCATGACATTGGCCAAATTCAATCAGATTCTTTCCCGCCAGACTCCCGATTCAGAAAAACGGGCGCGCGCCGATTTCATCATTGATACGTCAGAGGGGATAGGCGCCGCCCGGAAAGCTGTGGATGAGCTGATCTCGAAATTGAAGCGCCGTACAAATCAGGCCAGTCATTAGCCCATGCGAGAGATTGTTTTTGATACCGAGACGACCGGACTGGATCCACGCACCGGAGACCGGATTACCGAACTGGGCTGTGTCGAGGTGGAGGATTTCATTCCGACCGGTCGAACCTGGCATTCCTATGTCAATCCGCAGCGTAGCGTCCCGGAAAAAGTGACTGAAATCACAGGCCTGACCGCAGAATTTCTGGCCGACAAGCCACTCTTTGCCGAAATTGCCGAAGGATTTCTGGAATTTGTGGGCGATGCCAATGTCGTGGCACATAATGCGCCTTTCGACCGCGGCTTTATAAATATGGAGCTGGAGAAGATCGGCAAACCCGTGATCGCGAACGAGCGTTGGGTGGACACGGTTGTCATGGCCCGAAAGAAATTTCCGGGCGCACATGCGTCTCTGGACGCGCTTTGCAAGCGGTTTGGCGTGTCACTCGAAACCCGTGACAAGCACGGCGCAATTATTGATGCCCTGCTGCTCGCCGATGTGTATCTGGAACTTAACGGGGGCCGCGAACGCGCGCTGGACCTGTCCGGCGACGGCGGAGATTCTGGCGGATTGGTAATCTTTCCGGCCCGGCCGGCGCGCCTGAAACCGCTTTCGGCCAGATTGTCCGAAACCGAGTGTGCGGCGCACCGGGAATTTGTAGAGACGCTGGGCGAGCGCCCGGTCTGGAAAAAGACCGGGCTTCTCTGATCCGTCCGATCTACTGCACGGGTGCGTCGCCATTTGGCGGCGTCGCACCGGCTGCGGCCTGTTGTTTGGCGAGCTGCTGGCGATACAGACCTGCAAAATCGATTGGCTCCAGCATCAGTGGCGGGAAGCCCCCGTCGCGGGTCGCATCGGCAAAGACGCGGCGCGCATACGGGAAAATCAGGCGCGGACATTCCACCAGCAGCATGGGTTGGCGCGAGACATCGTCAAAATTCACCAGATCGAACAGGCCACAATAGGTCAGTTCGCAGATGAAGGTGGTCTCCTCACCTCTTTGTGCCCGGGCGGACATGATAATGGCGACTTCAAAGGAATTGCCTTCCAGAGCCTTGGCCTGAACATCAATATTCAGGTCAATATTCGGCTGGGCCTGGTTGGAGCGAAGTGTTGCCGGTGCGCCCGGATTCTCAAAGGACAAGTCCTTGATATACTGGGCCAGTATCCGCATTTGCGGTATATTCTGTTGGTCGTTTTGTGGCGGTGTCGCGCCTGTTTCTGGCGTATCGGCCATGATTGTCTCTCCAACCCGAAAGCGAAGGCCCGGCCTGTCCGGGCGTTCAAGGGAAGGCGGGCGGGTAACATGTGCACGAGGCGGGAGCAAGACAGCCGCTGCGGGCTGACTCACACTTCACGCCGCCCTATGTTATGAACCAAATTCATTTTAGCGGAGACTGAATCTTTCCATGGAGCTGATTACCCTCCTCATTGCCGCCGGTGCTGCCGCCTTTTTTGGCTATCGCCTCTATATGGTGCTGGGCCGGAAAACGGGCCATACACCGGATTTGCGTCCGGTCACGCCCGCATCAGAAGAAACCCAGCCCCCAAAGGAGCTTTCTCCGGCGATGACGGATGGAGACGTGGCGTCCAGATGGGTGGTTGATATGGATCCGGCCCTGTTTATTGACGGCGCCCGGAAGGCCTATGCGCTGGTCGTTGAAGGCTTTGCCAGGGGCGACCGCGCGGCGCTGAAGCCTCTTTTGACCCCCAAGGTTTTCAGCCGGTACGAGAAGGCGATTGCCGACCGGGAACAGCGTCAACAGACCAGTGTGACCGAAATTGACCGCATCGCTGAAAGCGAAATTCTCGAAAGTTTCCGGAATGGTCAGTTGTTTACCGTAAAAGTGCGTTTCAAGGCGGATATCTCAACGGAAACGAAAGATCATGACGGGCAGCGTGTTTCGGGTGATCTGACGCGATTGAACACGGTTGAGGAGATCTGGACCTTTGAAAAGGATGCTGACAGCCGTGACCCCAACTGGAAGCTGGCGGGCGTCAAGACCGCTTAGCGCGCTCGCGCTTTCCCTGATATTATTGTCGTGCACGCCTCAGGACGGCCCCGAGCCGGATTCCGTCCCGGATTTGCCGCCTGACCCGGTCGTGGACACCAGCCTTCAATTTCAGTTGCTGGACTGGGCAGACGTCCTGACCTGGCCGGACCTGGATGTGTCGTCCGCCTATACGGCCTTCGTCCGCTCCTGTATTTCGCTCGGCCAGCTGCCGGCTGACACGCCCATGTCCCCGCGCGCCCGCATTGGCGGTCGTGTGGGTGACTGGCAGAGTGTGTGCCGCGAGCGGGACGCCGGCAATCCGCGTGCCTATTTTGAAACCCGCTTTGTGCCGGTGCGTGTCACCACCAATGAAGCCGATTCCGGCCTTCTGACAGGATATTATGAGCCGGAAGTGGAGGTGCGCCGACACCGCGAGGGCGCGTTTGTCCAGCCGATACGCCAGCGGCCGGATGATTTGCTGTCCGCCGATCTGGGCGCATTTTCTGACGAGCTGGCCGGACTGCGCGTGATGGGGCGCGTCGAGGGCAGTCGCTTCGTGCCCTACCGGGAGCGTGATGCCATCGAGATTGAAAATGCTGGCGAGCCGCTGGCCTGGGGCCGACCGATTGATGTCTTCTTCCTTCAGATACAGGGGTCCGGGCGTCTGGTCTTTGCCGACGGGGAAACGGTTCGCGCCGCGTTTTCCGCTCATAATGGCCAGCCCTATGTGTCTATCGGGAGGGAATTGGTGGCGCGCGGCGAGCTGGAACTGCATCAGGCGTCCAAGGCCGGCATCGAAGCCTGGTTGAATGAGCACGGCCCGGACGCAACAGCGGAGCTCTTCGCCGTCAATCCCCGCTACGTCTTCTTTGGTCTGGAAAGCCTTTCTGATCCGGAGCTGGGGCCGCGCGGCGCGGCGGGCCTCCCACTGACGCCCATGGCCTCCATTGCCGTTGATCCGGAATTTCTGCCCTATGGTGTACCGGTCGTGTTGAGCGCTGACCTGCCCGATGCTCCGGGCTGGACCGGGTTGATGGTGACACAGGACACGGGCGGCGCGATCCGCGGACCGATGCGCGGTGATTTCTTCTATGGCTGGGGAGAGGTGGCGGAACGGCGGGCAGGCTCGACGCGGTCCCGGTCTGAATGGATCGTTCTTTTGCCACACGCCGTTGCTGAATCCCTGCTGCAACCGGCATGAGTGGGCGTGGACTGAAACCGGAAGAGCGTCAGATCTGGCGAAAAGTGACCCGGAGTGTCACGCCGTTACATACCTCGCGCGATGAGCCGGATAAGGATGCGGACCTCAAGGCGTTGCCGACCTCGTCAGCGACAACCGGTCCGGGTCAATCGCGTCCGCCGACAAAGCCCAGGCCCGTTATTCCCGGCACCAAGCCGCCGCCCGCTGACCGCTCTGCCGAGCGCCGCTTGCGGCGGGGCCGCGTCGAGATTGACGCCCGGATCGATCTTCATGGCATGACGCAAGCTGCGGCCCGGACGTCTCTGGGTCACTTTCTGCATGCGGCCCGGTCACGCGGGTTTCGGGCAGTGCTGGTGATCACTGGCAAGGGAAAGGCCGGAGCGCGCGATCGCGAGCCTGGCGAAGACGCGCCGGGGATTATCCGCCGCCGCTTTCCGGAATGGCTCGCAGAGCCGGAGCTCCGCCATCTGGTCTCGGGTTATGCCGGGGCGCATCGCCGGCATGGCGGTGACGGTGCCTTTTATGTAATGATCCGAACGGGCTAGAGAATAAATTTCGACAAATCCGTATCTGCCGCGAGTTCGCCGACGGTTTTACGGACAAATTCACGATCGATCCCGATGGTTTCTCCCGCCCGGTCCGATGCCGTGAAGGAAATTTCCTCCACCAGTTTTTCCATAACGGTCTGAAGCCGCCGGGCACCGATATTCTCGACGCTTTCATTGACGGATGCGGCGAGGCCGGCGATTTCATCAATCGCATCGTCCGTGAATTCGAGCGTCACCCCCTCTGTTCCCATCAAGGCTGTATATTGCTTGATCAGACTGGCTTCCGGTTCGGTCAGGATGCGTTTGAAATCGTCCTTGGTCAGAGCCCGCAGCTCTACCCTTATGGGTAAACGGCCCTGCAATTCCGGGAGCATGTCGGAGGGCTTGGCGACATGGAATGCACCGGATGCAATAAACAGGATGTGGTCAGTCTTCACGGGGCCATGCTTGGTTGTTACAGTCGTTCCCTCAATCAGGGGCAGGAGGTCGCGCTGCACGCCTTCGCGGCTGACATCAGCGCCTCTTGCATCGGACCGCGCCGTGATCTTGTCGACCTCGTCCAGAAACACGATTCCGTCGTTTTCAACCAGATGGATTGCTTCGGTGGCAATAGCGCTTTCGTCAATCAGCTTGTCGGCTTCCTCGGCAATCAGGGGCTCGTAGGCGGCCTTGACCGTCGTGCGGATTTTCTTGGATTTTCCGCCCATACCCTTTCCAAACATGTCGGAGAGATTCAGGACGCCCGCCCCACCGGGCATTCCCGGAATATCCAATTGCTGGAAAGGAGATGAATTGTCAGCGATCTCGATCTCGATCTCCTTGTCGTCCAGTTCGCCATCGCGCAGCTTCTTGCGGAAGCTGTCTTTTGTCGCGTCGCTGGCCGTGCTCCCGACCAGAGCTTTCAGGACGCGGTCTTCGGCTGCCTTGTGAGCCCGTGCCCGGACGCTTTCGCGCTTTTCATCCCGCACCAAGCCAATGGCAATTTCGACCAGGTCGCGGGCAATCTGGTCGACGTCCCGGCCGACATAACCCACTTCGGTAAATTTGGTGGCTTCCACCTTCAGAAAAGGGGCTTTCGCGAGCTTGGCCAGACGGCGCGATATTTCGGTCTTGCCGACGCCCGTGGGTCCGATCATCAGGATATTTTTCGGTGTGACCTCTTCGCGCAGGCCGGGTTCCAGCTGGCTGCGGCGCCAGCGATTGCGCAGAGCAATGGCAACGGCGCGCTTGGCGTCTTTCTGACCGATGATAAAACGGTCGAGTTCCGAAACAATCTCGCGGGGCGAAAAATCAGTCATGGGCAGGGCGGGCTTTCCGGTTTAATTCTCTCATCCATGTAGTCTGCCATACCGGCTTCCACAAATCCCGCAGCTGAGGATTTTTATGTCAAACCCGTCACGACCCCGCTTTCATCTGGCTTTTCCGGTTCATGATCTGGAGGCCGCCCGCGGCTTCTATGGCGGCTTGCTGGCCTGCCCGGAAGGCCGTGAGGACCCCGGTCACTGGATAGACTTTGATCTTTTTGGCCATCAGATCGTGGCGCATTATGCGCCGGAGGAGTGCGGCGGCGCCATTGCCAATGATGTTGACGGCAAGAAAGTCCCGGTCCGGCATTTCGGTTTGCTTATGGACTGGACCGATTGGGAGAATCTGGCGGAGAGCCTGAAAACCGGCGGTGCCGATTTCCTGATCGAGCCCTATGTGCGGTTCAAGGGTCTGGCGGGCGAACAGGGCACCTTTTTTGTCATTGATCCCAGCGGCAATGCGCTGGAATTCAAGAGCTTCCGCAATGACGATCAGATTCTTGCACGATAATCAGTCATCGGTGTTGATTACTTCAATCGTCAACTGGTCATTGGTGTAGACGCAGATGCGGGCGGCAATCGCCATGGCCTTGCGGGCAAGGGCTTCGGCATCGTCTTCATATTCGATCAGCGCACGGGCCGCTGACAATGCATAATTCCCGCCGGATCCGACGGCGACCACGCCATCTTCCGGTTCAAGGACATCTCCGGCACCGGTGATCAGAAAGGTGGCGTCCCTGTCGCCGACAATCAGCATGGCATCGAGACGGCGCAGATAGCGATCTGTCCGCCAGTCCTTGGCGAGCTCGACACAGGCCCGCGCCAGATGGCCGGAATGTTTTTCAAGCTTCGATTCAAGCCGCTCGAACAGGGCGAAGGCGTCCGCGGTTGCGCCGGCAAATCCGGCGACAACCTTTCCGTCGGCCAGACGGCGAACCTTTTTCGCATTGCCCTTCATGATGGTCGGGCCGACCGAGACCTGGCCATCCCCCGCGAGCACAAATTTTTCGCCCTTGCGCACGCCCAGTATCGTGGTGCCACGCCAGCCCGGGGTGTTGTCGGTTTTTGTCATGAATTGCTCCACACCTTGTCAGTGCAGAGTCGGGGGGTGATGACTTTCCGTCAAGGCCCGATGATCAGGCGCTGACCGCCTTGATTTCATCGGCCAGACTGTTTCGGGCATAGATTTCAAAATCTTTTGCCGGAACCGGTCTCGAGAAGAGATAGCCCTGTGCCAGCGTGGCGCCGTCTTCACGGAGGGCGGCCAGCTGTTCGGTGGTTTCCACGCCTTCGGCGACGGTTTTGAGTTTCAGCGCCTTGGCGAGGGCCAGAATGGTTTCGACCACGGCGCGCGAGTGCGGATCCTGCGACATCGACCGGACAAAACTCTGGTCGATCTTGAAAACGTCAAACGGCATCCGCGTCAGGTAAGACAGCGAAGAGTGACCCGTGCCAAAGTCATCAATGGCGAATTTCACACCGCGATCGCGAAGGGGCTGGACCTGATCAATGACGCGCTGCGGATCCCGCATCGCGATGGATTCCGTGAGTTCGATTTCGAGCAATTCCGGGGGAAGTCCGGTATGCTCGAGAATTTCCATGACATTGTCGGCAAAGCCCGGACGCTCGAATTGCATGGCCGATACGTTGACGGCAACGGGCAGGCGCAATCCATTGCTGGTCCATTCCGCTGCCTGACGGCAAGCGTTACGCATCACCCAGTCCCCGATCTCCACAATCAGGCCGGATTCTTCGGCGGCTTCGATAAAATGACCGGGCGTCAGAAGTCCCGAGGCCGGGTGATTCCAGCGCACCAGTGCTTCCGATCCTTCGATGATACCATCGCTCATGCGGACCTTCGGCTGGTAGTAGACGACGAGCTGGTCCAGCTTGACGGCATCGCGCAATTCGTTTTCGAGCACCAGACGTTCGAAAGCCGCCTGGTTCATCTTTGGTTCGAAGAAATGCGCGGCATTCCCGCCCGTATCCTTTGCATGGGCCATGGCCAGATCGGCATGACGCAGCAGACTTTCGGGTTCGGCACCATCCTGAGGAAAGACTGCGATACCGACACTCACGCCGAGGAAGACCTGATGGCCAGACACATCAAAGGGGCGGCGTATGGCCGAGATGATCTGCTGGGCATAGCGGGCCACGTCTGCCGAATTTTCAACGTTGGGCACGAGAACCGTAAATTCGTCTCCGCCGAGGCGCGCGACCATTGACGGCTCGCCCTCACCGCCGCGGGCGAGATCATGTCCCCGGGCCGCTTCGCGCAAGCGTCTTGCCACCATTTCGAGCAGCTTGTCGCCCTCGCCAATCCCGAGGGAGTCATTGACCCGCTTGAACCGATCGAGATCGAGAAAGAGCACCGCGCCGCTGGTTTCCTCTTCAACCGCATTGCGCGTCACGCGCTCCACTTCCTTGCGGAAACGTTCGCGATTGGGCAGTTCCGTCACCATGTCGACATAAGCGAGGCGGTGAATCCGTTTCAGATTGGAATCGATCCGCGACAGCATGCGGTTAAAGGCATTGGCGAGTACTTCCAGCTCATCACCGGTTTTGACGTTGATGCGGACATCCAGGGATTTGGACGATGCGGTCCGCGCCGCATCCGTCAGGCGGGCGATTGGACGCAAGGACCAGTAAACGAGCGCGCCCGCAATCGGCAGGAAGATCAACAGGGCCAGAGTGGCCGTGAGGACATGGCGCTGCAGGGATGCGCGCGAGGCGGCATGAAGCTCATCCATGGGCGATTGGGTATAGACAACCCCCACAAGGCGATTTGCCGAGCTGTAGATAGGGGCGGCGACATAAACCGAATTGCCTCTGATTTCCGAACGCGTTTCACCCGACCCCAAAGCCATCACCACAAGCGGATCTGTCGCCAGACCGGATTGGCTGAAAGCGGCAGGGTCACTGTGAACCAGCGTACGGCGTCGCGCATCGGCAATGAATGCCTCTGTAACATCAGCGCGTTCCACGAGGCTGGACACTCGAGACTGCAATCGCGCCCGGTCGTCGGCCAGAATATCATCCGAGACGTTGAGTGCGAGGATCTGGGCCTTCATCCCGGCGCGCTCGATCAGTACAGATTCATTTTGCTGACGATCATTCCGGTTTTCGATCACAAGCAGGAATGTCGCCGTGCCGATCATGAGCAAAGCCGTCATGAGGGTAAACTTCATGACGAGTGAACGCATGAAACGTGAAATCAGACTGTGAAGCGGTGCCATGGCGCGCCTTTGGTCAGCTGGTCCGGGCCGGCGCAGACATGCAGCTTTCAGACGCAAAAAGGTCGTTCAAACCACTTGGAAACATGTCCTACCACCCGGAGATTATTCTTCTCGTTGGGGACAAGATGGCAGAAAGGGTTTGAAACACGGTTAAAACCGCAATCAGGTTTCGTTAACGGACTGTGCCAGCATTTGAAGAGTGCGGTTAACAACCACGAAATACTTGGGATCAGCCCGACAGATCTATACCTTTTGATTCAGCCAGGTCTTTCAGGTTGATATTCGGGCGCGCGCCGATGTGAGAAATGATCTCGGCGGCAGCGATGGCACCAAGGCGGCCCGCCGTCTCAAGATCAAGGCCCTTTGCGAGTCCGGTTAACATTCCGGCCGCGAACAGGTCACCTGCGCCTGTTGTGTCGACTATCTGGCTCACAGGCTCAGCGGGTATGGCGAGCGTATCCCCCCTGTCGATCAGAACCGCGCCTTTTTCCGAGCGCGTGATCGCGGCAATCCGGGTCTCTGCCTTCACAGCGTCCAGAGCGGCGTCGAAACTGTCGGCTTCGTATAGCGAAACCAGCTCGGCTTCATTGGCAAACAGAATATCGACATGGTTGCGCACGAGTTGCCGGAAGGCGGCACGGTGACGGTCGACACAGAAGCTGTCGGACAGGGTCAACGATGTGAGACGATTGGCGGCCTTGGCAATTTCTGCTGCTTTGACAAAGGCTTCCTTGGCTTCGTCACGGTCAAACAGATAACCCTCCAGATAGGTGATGCGCGCGGCCGCGATCTTGTCGGCATCAATATCTTCTTCGGAAAAGAACACCGATGCGCCCAGAAAGGTCGACATGGAACGCTGGGCGTCGGGTGTGACATTGATCAGGCAGCGCGCCGTCAACGGTCCGTCGACCAGCGGAGCTGTTTTGTAATCCACCCCGGCCGCATTCAGATCGTGCCGAAAAATTTCACCGAGCTCATCGCCGGATACTTTTCCGATATAGGCTCCGCGCCCACCGAATGAGGCGATGCCGGCAAGTGTATTGGCGGCGGACCCGCCCGACACTTCCTTGCCGGGCGCCATGGCGGCGTAAAGCTCCCTGGCGCGGGCTTCATCGATCAGGGTCATCGCGCCCTTTTCGATATTCTGTTCTGTCAGAAAGGCATCGTCGCACGAGGCGATCACATCAACGATGGCGTTCCCGACACCGATAACATCATAGACGTGCTGGCTCATTTCCGGCTCCTGCGCATTAACGCTAACGGGTTTTCTGCCCCGGCCTTAGCGCGGCCTCAACCGCGCGGCAAGCTTGCGGGCTGTGCTTGCGCGCGCTAACCGGTTTTGCATGAAACGCGTCGCTTTTCTCACCGCCACCTGCATGCTGGAATCCCATGCCGATGCCCGCGAGGATGCGTGGGAGCATACGCTGGAATTTGCAGCGCTTGCCCCTGCCTGCAAACACCGCCTGATCGCGCTTGAAGAGCAGATCTGGGACGCGCCTGACCTTGATTTGTCGTCCTATGAGGCCGCCATTATCGGCACGTGTTGGGACTATATGGAAAAACCGGCGCTTTTCCTCGAAACCATGGACAGGGTCAGCGCGGCAACCCGACTACTCAATCCGGTTGGCACTGTCCGGTGGAATTCCGACAAATCCTATCTGCGGGATCTGAGCAAACAGGGCATCGCCACCATTCCGACGGTCTGGGCCGATCAGGCAGATGAGCCTTCCATCCGGAGCGCGTTTGACGCGCTGGACACCGACGACATCGTCATCAAACCCCGCATCGGCGCGAGTGCCTGGCGGCAAGCGCGCCTGAAAAAGGGCGATGCCCTGCCGGACGCCAGCGCCCTGCCGCCTGCGGCCTGCCTGATCCAGCCTTTCCTGAAGGCGGCGGAAACTGAGGGCGAGCTGACCCTGCTATTCTTCGACCGGGTTTTCTCTCATGGCCTCGTCAAGAAGCCGAAGGCGGGGGATTACCGCACGCAATCGATGTATGGCGCGAAAGAGGCGAAGGCTGACCCTCCGGCGGATGCTCTGGCCATCGCCCATGCCGCGCTCGAGTCGGTTGCAGGTCCGTTGCTCTATGCCCGCGTCGATCTGATGCGCGGCGCTGATGGGGGGTGGAAGGTGATGGAGCTGGAATTGATCGAGCCCTATCTCTATCCGGAACAGGGTGAGTATATGGGCGCGCATTTTGCGGCCGCGCTTGACCGGTTGTTAGCAAATCCGGCTTGAATGCCATGACTTTGCCGCGGTTCTGAGGCAGGATGAGGGAAATCATCCGGAGGAAACCCGATGCGTGTCTTTTTGCTTGCCATTTCTCTGTTTGCTCTGGCCGCCTGTGCGACCCCCGCAAACAACAGGCAGTCGATCCAGATTTCCGAAGGTGCCTGTTTTGGCCAGTGCCCGATTTATGATGTGACGCTTACGCCGGATGATCATTATTTGCTGAATGGTGAGCGCTTCACCCGGATCAACGGCTTTTCCGAGGGCGATCTGGATGCCGGCAGCTATGCGCGCATGGTGGAAATGCTTGAAACGGCAGAATTTTTCGATCTGCCGACTGACATCACCTTCAATAATCCGGATGTCTGTCCCGGGCCGCCACTATCGGACATGCCCAGCATAACGATCACCTGGACGAACCGTCAGGGATCGCACACGGTGGAATGGTTCCAGGGCTGCAATAACGCGACGATGCGGGATTTGCGCGACGGTCTGCGGGATGCGTTCGACTATGAAAGCATTGTTCGCCCCGGCTAGGCGGGCGTTTTCTCGTCATAACGGCAGAGATCAGCAATCGCGCAATTTCCGCAATCGGGTTTGCGGGCCTTGCAGGTATAGCGTCCGTGCAGGATCAGCCAGTGATGCGCGCCCTTCAGGTATTGCGCGGGGATGATTTTCTCGAGCTTCAGCTCGACCTCCAGCGGGTTTTTCCCCGGGGCCAGATTTGTCCGGTTGGATACCCTGAAAATATGGGTATCAACGGCGATGGTGGGTTCTCCGAAAGCTTCATTCATTACCACATTTGCGGTCTTGCGCCCGACTCCCGGGAGGCGCTCCAGCGCTTCGCGGGTTTGCGGGACGTCTCCTCCGAAATCCTCAAGGATCATTTTCGACAGGGCGAAAACATTCTTTGCCTTGTTGCGGAAGAGGCCGATTGTCTTGATGTGCTCGCGAATGGCGTCCTCGCCCAGCGCCACCATTTTTTCCGGCGTGTCGGCCATTTCAAAAAGCTGGCGTGTGGCCTTGTTGACGCCGATATCGGTGGCCTGCGCTGACAGGGCCACGGCGACAACCAGCGTAAACGGATTGACGTAGTTCAGCTCTGTTTGCGGATCCGGTCGGACTTCTGCCAGGCGGGCGAAGAGGTCTGTCGCCTCTTCAGTTGTAAACGGGGCCGGTTTCTTCTTGCGGGGCATAAGGGCGGGATAGACTGGCGCGGCGCGCACGCCAAGCCCTAACGCGCGGCGGAGATGAAAAGCCAGACAGCAACGGCGACCAGCGCCAGAGACAGGATGCGCCGGGTCAGACGGTTTCGGGCTTCGTCCGCAATAAATGCCTGGATGCTCCCGGCCATCATGACCAGCGTGAGATGAATCAGCGTTGCGATGGCCACGGAGGTGAGCGCCAGAGTGATCGTCTGCGGCGCTGCCGGCATGGCCGGGGAAACAAATTCCGGCAGGACGGTGACATAGAAAAAGGCGGCCTTGGGGTTGAGCGCATTGATCATAAATCCGCGCCAGGCATGGCGGGCGGTGCCGGATTTTGCAGAGGCCGGGGAGGATTCGCCGGCCTCCCTCCAGCCTTCCCAGGCCAGATAGAGCAGAAACAGGGCCCCGGCCCATCTCAGCGTTTCATAAACGGCGGGTACGCGCTCCATCAAGGCTGCGAGCCCCAGGGCTGAGACCGCGGCAATCAGAAGAAGGCCGGCCGCAATTCCGCCGGTCGCGGCGAGCCCGGCCTTTCGTCCGTCTGTTGCGCTGAGCAGCGCCAGCCAGGCCATATTGGGTCCGGGCGTCAGCTCGATGATCAGCGCCGTGATGGCGAAGCCGAGAAGGAGGGTGGGGTCGATCATGGTCTCGCCCTAGTGGATATGGGCCAATTCGTCACGCGACAATCGGCAATCGGCGCCTATATTTGATCCCATGCATGGCTGTGTTGAATCCTGCCCTCCTGAAAGCCGCCTGCCGGACGAACCGGCGGGCCCGCTTTTCATGGATGCTGTCCTGGCGCCCAACCGCTCGCTGCCCAATCCGGGATTTATTGCATTGATGGCGGTGCTGGCCGGAATGAGTTTTGTGGCAGGCTTGGCTTATCTGCGTATGGGGGCGTGGCCCGTACCCTTCTTTTTCGGCATTGATATCCTTCTGGTCTGGCTGGCCTTCAAGATCAGTTATCGCGATGGTCGGCGGCGTGAAATCATTCGTATTGCCCGGGACCGGATTCTCATTCACCGCCAGCATCCCAATGGCTCCACGCGACATTACGTATTGCCGACTGCGTGGACGCAGGTGAAAATTCATCATGCCGGAAAACATGATGCCGCCGTTGAATTATCGGCATCCGGCAAGCGGCTGGTCGTTGGAAGCTTTCTCAGCCCGCCGGAGCGTCCCGATCTGGGCGATGCCATTGAATGCGCAATCGGGCGGGCGCGTCAGTCCGTAGCGCAAGAATCGGGTGGCGCCTGACCACTTGCCGCGCCATTCTCCGAGCATGACACACACCCACGAATCCCGAGCCTATGACCTTCATGCCGCTGAACGCGATTTTGACCGTATCAGTGATGCGTTGCGTTTTCTCGGAGACCATTGGCGAGACCATCCCGATCTGGATGCTGCGGCGCGTGAAGCGGGCCTGTCCCCTCATCATTTCCAGCGCGTGTTTTCGCGCTGGGTGGGGCTGAGTCCCAAAAAATATGTCGGGGCTCTGGCGCATTCCGCAGCGAGAGCGGCCATGGATGATGGTGCCAATACGCTGGATGCCAGTTTCGAGGCCGGCCTTTCCGGGCCCGGACGTCTTCATGACCTTTTCATTGCTCATGAGGCGGTGACACCCGGCCAGGCCAGGTCTCGCGGCGCAGGCCTGTCCTTTATCTGGGGCACCGCACCGACTCCTTTCGGGCCCGGCGTCTTTCTGATCGCGCCGCGGGGCTTGTCGGCACTGGCCTTTGCCGATCCGGATCTTGCAACGGCGATGGCCGACCTGACGGCAAGATATCCGGCCGCGGATTATCGCCGCGATGACGATGAGGCCCTGCGCTGGGCACGCCGGATATTTGCCGGAGGCGACGGGCCCATTCCGCTGGCATTGTATGGCACGCCCTGGCAACGACAGGTCTGGCGCGCCCTTCTGAACATTCCCTCCGGCCAGACCGTCACCTACCGGGACATCGCGCAGGAGGTCTGCACGCCGAGGGCTTCGCGGGCGGTCGGGGCGGCGGTCGGCGCCAATCCGGTCAGCTGGTTGATCCCTTGCCATCGGGTTCTGGCATCCGATGGCCGTTTGACCGGCTATCACTGGGGTGTGAATCGCAAGCGCGCCATGCTGGCCTATGAGGCCGTAACCGCCTAGATTTGGCGTATGACCGATCCCTTTCTGATAGCCGCCTTACTGGCTGTGCTTGCCGCCGCGGGTTTGCTGATCCGGTGGTTTGTCTCGACCGCGAATCTGCGACACGACGCGCGCGGCGAATATGCCGGGCGGCTCGAGGACCGTGCTCATACCGTTGAGGGTGTGAGCGAAGCGGAATTTGTTCGGCTCTATGTTGATGGCTATGCGCCGCGTTGGACGGTTTATGCAGCAGGGGCCCTTATTGCGGCCATTCTCGTGACGCCGCTTGCGGTTTTCGGGCTTCTGGCCTTCTGGGCATGGATTACGGATCTGGTTGATGCCAGTGATGTATTCGCACCGGGATATTATCCCTGGATGTTCTTCATGTTTTTCGGACTGGTCGGGGCCTGGGCGTTGTGTGGCTTTGTGGCCGCCCGCTTCCATCACCAACGTGCTCCGGAAAACTTCAATCCGGCCCTGATGCGCGCCCGCGGCGAGCCGCTGGACGATGTCGTTCTCAAACGCGCGCGGCCCAAATGGGCCCGGCGTGCCCGGGCGATGGCCGACGGCGCTCCCAAAGAAGAGGAAAACTGATGGAATATCTCCACACCATGATCCGCGTCAGCGATGTTGATGCGACCTTGCGCTTCTTCTGCGACGGGTTGGGATTGAAAGAAATCCGCCGCCATGACAGCGAGCAGGGACGCTTTACGCTCATCTTCCTTGCCAGTCCGGATGACATGAAGCGCGGTGGTTATTCGGGCGAGGAAAGCCCGATACCGGCGGGCCTACCGACGGTAGAGCTTACGCATAACTGGGACCCGGAAGATTATACCGGTGGCCGGAATTTTGGCCACCTCGCTTATCGGGTGCAGGATATCTACGCGGTCTGTTCCCGCATGGCAGGCCTCGGTTTTACGATTCACCGGCCGCCGAGAGACGGGCGGATGGCGTTCGTGAAATCTCCGGACGGGATTTCCGTCGAGCTTTTGCAAGCGGGTGAGGCCCGGGATCCACAAGAACCCTGGGCGACGATGGAAAACACCGGCAGCTGGTAATCAGGCGCGCAGGGTCAGCTTTCTGACGCGCTCAGCCCGCAAGTGAACAAGGCCGTCAGGAGCTGACAGGGTCAGAATGCGCATTTCGCCGACCGGTGTGATGCCAACCGGTGTGCCTTCAATGATCCTGTCGTCTTCCTGCAGATCAACATAGGTGACCCGGATGCCGGTGCCGCGCTCCATGGCGCGATTAAACGCGGCCAGGACCGCCGGTGCCGGGCGCAAGTTGTCAGTTAATGACAGTATGGGGTGGCTCTCCAGCCGGCTGACGCGCTGCCCGCCGAGAATTGTCGTCAATTGGGTCTGGGCCTTGACTGCATCCTGTGCGAATTCTTCTTCTGCCGTCAGGGCGATCAGGCGGGCACCGCGCCACAGGATCTGCGCCTGCCGCCAAGTCAGGGAAACAGGGGGCGGCCCGTCATCCGGTGCCAGCCAGTAGCCGAGACCGGCCTCGCCCTCGATCGGAACGCCGGAATCAATCAGCTTGGCCATGTCGCGATAAATGGTGCGCTCGGAGACGCTGAAATGCTCGGCGATCTGATGCGCCGTCAGCGCGCCGGGCGCAGCCTTCTTCAGCTCACGGACAATGTCTACAAGGCGGCGGGATCGGCTCATGTCAACTCCTGACGAGGGTTTTTCCTACCAATCGGAGTGTTCGTCAAGAGATGAGCGCGTTGACGCCGCGATCCACAAGTGCTGCTCCGGCCCAGGCGAGGAGCGGGAGGGCGACATAGATTAACAGCCGCCGTGAGATGGGAGCCGATATTGGCCACTCGGGACGGCTGGCGATCCAGTTTTCCAGCGCAATCAGGTCGCCAACATTTTCCCGAGCCTTGAGAATCCCCGCTCGCAGGGCTTTCAGTTTTTCTGCCTTCGCCGATGCAATACGCCTCTGTACCGGCTGAATGGCCAACCAGAAAGAGCGGACAGCCCCACCAATTGCCAAGGCAATTGTGAGAAGTCCTATCCCCAACACACCGACGCCGCCCGAGGAAATGCCAGCTGCCAGCATGAGAATGAGAACGGCGGCAATCAGGCTCCATGACAGAGCTTCATGCAGGCCCATCCGGCCAAATACCTGTAGTTTTTCGAGATCTGCCAGATCAATATCGGCGGCTTCATGGATCAGATCCTTCACAAAGCGGCTTTGACAGGACATGTCGGTCAATCCGCGCGCGCCCAGGATAAAAAGGATGGGACCGAGGGTCAGGAACCAGATGCCAACGGGCTCTGTGATCACGCTCAGAGGCTGGCTCGCCTGAGAAACAATAACGCAATTGAGTGCTATGCCGGCCGCAAGGCCACTGAGGCTCGCAACCCGGTAGGCTTTTCGCCACGTGACAGGCAAGCCGGACTCAAACGGGTCGAGCCGGTCCTGGAATCCCGGTCGCAGCGCATCGCGCAGGGCCTTTAATTCCCGTTTCCAGAGATTATGACCAGCGGTCTGAAGCGCGATGGCGACTGTCAGCAAGGCGCAGAAAACAATGGCGAGCTCGACTTCCTGAAACAGGTCGCCGCCCGGTTTCAGCGCTTGAAAACCATTCGTGTGGGTCAGGCTGGCAATGGCCATAAAACTGCCGGTCATTATCAGGAACAAGCCAATAGACAGCAGTCGGTAATCCAGTCGGAGCGTTACTAACAGATTGACTTCAAAAGGTAGAAAGCTGTCGGCAGTCTGCTTCCCCTCACTCACGCCTCTTCTCCCTGCACCGGCGGATGCGCGGCCATTTGCCCCGTCATCCGGCCCTCAAATCCGTTTGTCGCGATCATCCGGCCCCCGAGGCGGCGGATTTCGGCGCGCGGGAAACATCTGAAAGGCGGCGGGATCGGCTCATGTCAACTCCTGACTGCTTATGACGCCTTATGCCCTGTTTGCCGGAATTGCGTCAATTGCCGCCAATCACGTCCCGCATCGAATACAGTCCGGCCTTCTGGCCCACGAGCCATTGCGCCGCCGTCAGGGCACCGAGGGCAAAAACGCGCCGATCCAGTGCCCGGTGTCCGATCGATATTTCCTCATTGTCTGACAGGAAGCGCACTTCGTGCTCGCCGACAATGGCGCCGCCCCGCACGGAGGCAAAACCGATACCTCCGGGATTGCGCGGTTGATCGGGTCCGCTGCGGCCGCGTTCGGCGACCATGTCTAGGATCTGTCCGCGAGATCTCGCAATGGCTTCCCCCAGTATCAGAGCCGTTCCCGAGGGCGCATCGATCTTGTGCCGGTGATGGGTCTCGCTGATTTCGGCATCCCAGCGTTCGAGCGGCAGTCCTGCCGCTGCCGTCGACACCAGCATTTCGACCAGTGCGATGCCAATCGAGAAATTCCGGGCCGCCAGCACCGGCAATATCTCGCTGGCGGCTCGCAATGCGTCTGTCTGCGCCTGGTTCAGGCCGGTCACGCCACACACCAGCGCCGGCCCTCCCAGATCGGCGAGACGGCGGGCGATTGCAGCACTCGCTTGCGGAGTGGACGCGTCAATGACGGCGTCAGCCCCGTCCAGAACATCCTCAAGCCGGATAGAGGCAGGTCTGCCGAGCCAGGGCGTTCCGGCAATCTCGCCCAGATCCTGATCGACATGGTCGGAATCGGACCGGATAACGCCGCCGGCCAATTCGTATCTTTCATCAAGAATGATTTCGCGGGCAATCGTGCGTCCGAGGCGCCCGCCGACGCCGATAATTGAAATTCTCAAGACCATGTCCAAAACCTCGCAATCAGGATGGGTCGGCTTTACCGTCAAAATCGATGGCGCAATAGAGTTAACAAGGAGATTATTTCCCCTGTAACGTGTCCCCCCCATTAAAGAACTAGAATTTGGTTCGAATAAAATCTAACCTCCAAAGCCCTGATTCGAATATGTGAATGGAAAGTTAAAGCCATTGCCGGAATGGAAAGCCCATCCCAAAAACGAAGCCACTGTTGAATCGGGCGTCAAACCGGCCATGCAGGCCCGCAGCCGCGCAACGCGTCAGAGAATCCTGAAAATACTTGAAAAATCAGTTCAGGATAATTCAATCGATGCGTTGACGGTGGCGGATATTGCCCGAAAGGCGAAATCGTCCGTCGGTGCCTTCTATGGACGCTTCGCCGACAAGGCGGCCGCGCTGGATGCGCTCTATGCGGACCGGTTGGAGATTTTGACGGAAAACCTGTTGCTGGCCAACCAGGAGGCGCGCCGTCATCGGGACGTGCACCGCTGGATTGGACAGCTCGCCGAGGCCTGCGTTGCGCATGGTCTGGCCAATCGGGCTTTGCTATCCCGGCTGGCGGGGCGTCCGGTCGATCTGGCGCAGCCCCCTGCCAGACTCGCCGAGGATTTGTCGAAGACGCTGACCGTTCTGAAGATCAAACCGCCGCACTTTGCGCCGCCGGCCGCCCTATTTCTGCTCACACTGGTCATAGGGCTCAGCCGGGATGCGGCCCTGTTTCAGGCTGACTTGCAGGACGACGAGACGGCCCGCCGCGCCTTTACTTCGGATATCCAGAAAGCGGCACTCTGGTATCTGACAGCGCCGTCAGCCTAGGCCCTATACGCCCGGCCGGCCGTCCTCACTGGTCAGATCGTCCCAGAAACGCTTTGCCTTGCCGACAAAGCCATCAGATTCCGGATTGCAATTGCCGCCGGAGAGCTCGCAGAACTCCTGAAGCAATTCCTTCTGCCGGTCGGTCAGATTACGCGGTGTCTCGACATATAATTCGACGATCATGTCGCCGCGTGGCCCGCCACGCAGACGCGGCATGCCCTTGCCTTTCAGGCGCATTCGTTTGCCTGTCTGGGACGCAGACGGAATCTTCAACTCCGCCTTGCCGCCATCAATAACCGGGCAGCAAATGGTTCCACCCAGAGCGGCTGTCACCATGGGAACGGTTGCGCGGCAGTAGAGGTTCGGGCCATCGCGTTCGAACAGATCATCATGGCGGATCGATACGAAGATATAGAGATCGCCTCGCGGACCGCCGCGGGCTCCGGATTCGCCTTCACCGGCGAGCCGGATCCGCATGCCGTCTTCCACTCCGGCTGGGATATCGACATTCAGCGTCCGGATTTTTCGCACCTGTCCGACACCATCACATTCGTGACACGGATCGGAAACGGTCTTGCCCTGTCCGCCGCAGGCCGGGCAGGTCTGGCGAATCCGGAACATGCCATTTCCCGCCGTGACAACGCCCTGACCGGCGCAGGTCGCGCAGGTTTCAAGAGATGTTCCCGGCTCGGCACCATTCCCGTCGCATCGCTCGCAGGTGAGGCTGGTCGGAACCTTCAGGGTTTCCGACTTGCCTTCGAAGGCGTCTTTCAGATTGACTTCCAGGTCGTAACGCAGATCGGAACCGCGGGCCGGGCCATTGCTGCGCCGTGCACCGCGGCGGCCGCCCATACCGCCAAAACCGCCGCCAAAGACCTGCTCGAAAATATCGGCAAAGTCTGCGGCACCGGCAGCGCCGCCAAACGGCCCTTGACCGCCGCCGCCCATTCCGCCTTCAAAGGCGGCATGGCCCATCTGGTCGTAAGCGGCGCGCTTTTGTGGATCAGAGAGAGCGGCATAGGCCTCGCCCACTTCCTTGAAGCGGGCTTCTGCGTCGGCATCATTCGGATTGCGGTCCGGATGATACTGCATGGCAAGTTTCCGGTAGGCGCTTTTCAGCGCCTTGTCGTCGACCGAGCGGTCAACGCCCAGAACTTCATAAAAATCACGCTTTGCCATGGACTGCAGCCTTCAGGTGAGGAGCGCCCTGCTTTGGCAGGGCGCCTTTCATCCCATACGCGGTTTAAGCGCTTTCTTTCTTGTCGCCGGAGGTATCATCACCTTCGCCGTCGACTTCCGAATACTCGGCATCAACAACATCCTCGTCGCCTGAGCCGGCATCACCTGAATCGTCCGGTCCGCCTTCGGATTGCTGGGCGGCATACATGGCTTCACCCAGTTTCATCGCAGCCTGGACCAGCTCCTGGGTCTTGGCCTGAATTTCAGCGGCATCCTCACCGTCCTTGACAGCTTTCAACTCGTCTGACGCCTTGGTGATTGCGGTTTTGACATCATCCCCGACCTTGTCGCCAAACTCCTCCAGCTGTTTTTCGGTCTGGTGGAGCAGAGCCTCGGCATTGTTCTTCGCCTCGACCAGCGCCTTGCGCTTCTTGTCGGCCTCTGCATTGGCTTCCGCGTCCTTGACCATATTGTTGATATCGTCGTCGGATAGCCCCCCCGAGGCCTGAATGCGGATTTGCTGTTCCTTGCCGGTGGCCTTGTCCTTGGCCGACACATTGACGATGCCGTTGGCATCAATGTCGAACGTCACCTCGATCTGCGGCATGCCGCGCGGGGCCGGAGCAATTCCCATCAGGTCAAACTGACCCAGAAGCTTGTTGTCCGCCGCCATCTGGCGTTCGCCCTGCGAGACCTTGATGGTCACGGCCTGCTGATTGTCTTCAGCGGTCGAGAAGGTCTGGGACTTCTTGGTCGGGATGGTCGTATTGCGTTCAATCAGCGAGGTGAAGACCCCGCCCAGTGTCTCGATACCCAGAGACAGCGGCGTGACGTCCAGCAAGAGCACGTCTTTCACATCGCCTTGGAGCACGCCGGCCTGAATGGCGGCGCCCATCGCAACAACCTCATCCGGGTTCACACCCTTGTGCGGTTCACGGCCGAAGAAGCCTTTCACCGCCTCCTGGACTTTCGGCATGCGGGTCATGCCGCCAACCAGCACCACGTCCTCGATGTCGGACGCCGACATGCCGGCATCTTTCAATGCCTTCTTGCAGGGCTCGATCGTGCGCTTGACCAGATCCTCGACCAGCGATTCCAGCTTGGCGCGGGACAGCTTCATGGTCAGGTGTTTCGGGCCCGAGGCATCGGCCGTAATGAAGGGCAAATTCACTTCATAGGACGTGGCAGACGACAATTCCTTCTTGGCCTTTTCGGCCTCTTCTTTCAGCCGTTGAAGCGCCAGCTTGTCCTTGCGCAGGTCGATGGCGTTTTCTTTTTTGAACTCGTCAGCAAGATAATCGACGATGCGGAGGTCAAAATCCTCACCGCCCAGGAAGGTGTCACCATTGGTGGCCTTCACCTCGAAGACGCCATCGCCAATTTCGAGGATAGAGACGTCGAACGTGCCGCCACCGAGATCATAGACAGCAATCGTGCGGTTATCACCCTTGTCGAGGCCATAGGCGAGCGCTGCCGCGGTCGGTTCGTTGATGATGCGCAATACCTCAAGGCCCGCAATCTTGCCGGCGTCCTTGGTGGCCTGACGCTGTGAATCATTGAAGTAGGCGGGAACCGTGATGACGGCCTGCTCGACCTTCTCGCCGAGATAGGATTCAGCCGTTTCTTTCATCTTTTGCAAAATGAAAGCGGAAATTTCAGACGGGGAGTATTTCTTGTCGCGACCCTGAACCCAGGCATCGTTATTATCGGAGGCTATGATCTTGTAGGGCACCATTCCGGCATCCTTCTTGACCATCGGGTCCGACATATCACGGCCGATCAGACGCTTGATGGCAAAGAAGGTCTGTTCCGGGTTGGTGACGGCCTGACGTTTGGCCGGCTGGCCGATCAGGCGTTCACCGTCTTCCGTAAACGCCACAACGGACGGGGTGGTCCGGGCGCCTTCGGAGTTTTCGATGACCTTGGCGCTGCCGCCATCCATGACTGCGACACAGGAGTTTGTGGTCCCGAGGTCAATGCCGATTACCTTACTCATGACGTTTTCGTCTCCGTTTTCTTTTTGGGCGAGGCTCTCCCAGATTTCCAACCGGCCCGAAGCGCCGGCCGGCTGGATGAAACCCCCCAAGGTTCCAGGCCCTGCCGCCTGTCTGTCATTAATCCAATTGCCGGACACCCGGCTCGATGCCGGAGATAGGGAGGCCCGGCATAACCCGCAAGGGTGTGGGGCGAATCAATTCAGGTGTTTGCAGTGCTCATGACTGGCCGCAGAAAGGACTTCGTCTATCCTTACCTGTATGAGTTTGCCAGACGGATTTCGATACCTGCCCGGATATTTTGACCGGCAACAACAGGCTGCGCTGGTCGAGGCTGTCCTGGAGGCGGTGAAAACCGTGCCCTTCTATCGGCCGTGCATGCCGCGGACCGGCCAGCCCATGAGCGTCACGATGACGAATTTCGGGCCATTGGGCTGGGTGACGGACAAGGACAGGGGCTATCGCTATGAACCGGCTCACCCCGGGACCGGCGCGCCCTGGCCTGACCCGCCTGAGCTGCTGACGGACCTGTGGGACTCGGTGGCCGGTTACCCTGCGCCCTTTGAAGCCTGCCTGGTGAATTACTATCGCGATACCTCTCGCATGGGCCTGCATATCGACCGGGACGAGGAGGCGACGAATGCCGCCGTTGTATCCGTCTCTCTGGGCGACAAGGCGCGCTTTCGTCTGGGCGGGCCAGCCCGAAAAGGCAAAACGCATTCCCTGATCCTGTCATCGGGCGACGTCGTCGTGCTCGGCGGTGAGGCGCGGCGCTGTTATCACGGGGTGGACCGCATCTATCCGGGAACCTCGACACTGGTACCCGATGGCGGACGGCTGAATCTGACGATGCGGCGGGTGACTAATCCTTGACCGCCGCGTCATCGCCTGCCGTGACGACAGGGCCTTCAAGGGTTTGAAAGTCTGATGTTCCCGGACAGCCTGTGCCGATCAAACGCAAGCCCGGTTCGAACGTGATGGCCGCGACAGGCTCGACGACATAGGCCGATATATCCAGGGGAACGCCCGGAACGGCGGCGAGCGCGTTTCTTGCGCGTGCCAAACGATCTGCCGGGGTCTGACGGGTCATAAACCGGCCGTTTCCGGTCAAGCCCGTACCACCGGACAAAACGCCGACTTCGCCTTCGCGGAGATCAAAAACGACCGTGCCGCGCGAAAAACATGTCGTCGTCATCGTCTGCCCGAGCGTGTATATGACGCCGGCAATAGCGTAGGTGCCGGGCTCCATTCTGTTCAGATAAATACGGCCCGCCGTGGGATCATCCAGTTCGATACGGTTTCTGTAACCGGCCGTTACGGGATCGGGCAAGCGGTCAAACGTCCCGGTCTCCAGATCAGCCGACACCAGGATCAGCGTGCCGCTTTCCCGAACAACAGAACTGTCAAATGCCAGCAAGGCTTCGCCCGATCCCGGGTCAAATGCAAAATCCTCTGGCAGCGTGGAAGCACATGCTGACAACAAAGCCGCCGCGCCAATCAACAATATCCGCCTCATTACCCTGTCCCCCTTGCAAGCCTGCAATCTATTCGCGTGACAAAAGCTGTCGAGTGACATGCCCACATCAAGCCTGCTCCGGCAGGCTGCGATCCTGGCGTAATTCCTCCGGTGGAATGAAGTTCAGATTGTCCATGGACCTGGACCGCCCATTGGCCTGTACCAGCCGGACATGCATGGGTTTGAGCTGCCGCGGTTCGCTGACGCCGCAGGAATGGGCGATGATTTCGACATGTTCGCGCAGCGTATTGGCGTAGAGGGCGACCTTCTCGGCCTTGTCCTGAGGTACGAGTCCGCGCTGCAGGGATTTCTTGTGGGTCGTGACGCCGGTCGGGCAGGTATTCATGTGGCATTTCATCGCCTGGATACAGCCGAGCGAGAACATGAAGCCGCGGCCGCACTGGACAAAGTCTGCCCCCGCGGCCAGGGCCCAGGCCACGGAGGACGGGATCAGGAGTTTTCCCGAGGCGATGATGCGGATGCGCTCCTTCAGACCATGATGACGCAGAATGCCGGCCACCATGGGCAGGCTTTCCCGTATCGTCAGGCCGACATTGTCCATCAGCGCCATGGGGGCTGCGCCCGTGCCGCCATCACCGGAATCGATGGTGAAAAAATCGGGCGCGCTTTCAATGCCGCGTGTCTTGATCTCCTCGCACAGCGCGTCCAGCCAGCCATAGGCGCCGACAACGAATTTGATGCCCACCGGCTTGCCGGACACCTCGCGGATATGGGCGATAAAATCCAGTAATTGCGCATTATCGCCAACTTCCGGATGCCGGTTGGGCGAGTGGGACGCAATCCCGGCCGGAATGCCGCGAATGTCGGCAATTTCCTGTGTCACCTTCTCTGCCGGCAGGATACCGCCCTTGCCCGGCTTTGCACCTTGCGACAGCTTCAGTTCGAACATTCTGACCTGTTCGAGGCTGGCGACGGCTTTCAGTTTTTCATCCGAAAGGCCGCCCTCGACATTGCGCACGCCGTATTTCGCCGTGCCGATCTGGAAGACGATATCGCAGCCGCCTTCCAGATGCGCATCGGAGAGCCCGCCTTCACCGGTATTGAGCCAGATTCCGGCCTTGGCCGCACCGCGCGACAGGGCGCGCACCGCAGGCCGCGACAGCGCTCCATAGCTCATGCCTGAAATGTTGAAGAAAGAGGGGGCGTCATAAGGCTGGCGCGCAAACGGGCCGATCTGCAGGCTTCTGGTGTGGGCAACATCATCCTCCAGATCCGGATAGGGACTATTGACAAAGATAGCGGTCCCCACAGGTGTCAGCGGCTTGGTCGAACCGAAGGCGATGGTTCCGCCCTCGCCCTTCGCGGAGCGATACACCCATTCGCGCTCGGCGCGGTTGAAGGGTAATTCCTCCCGGTCCATGGCAAAGAAATACTGACGGAAAAACTCGCCCAGCCGGGTGAACAGATTCCGGAACCGGCCCACAACCGGATAATTCCGGCGGATGGCATCACGCGTCTGGCTGATATCAATGATGAAGAGAATGGCCACGACAAGCGCCGCCGCCCCCAGCAGGAGGATGAAGACTTGCGTGAGGATGCTCATGGCATCCATGGCCCAGTTCGGTAACATGCAGGCTCCTGCCTTTGCTTTGATCAGAGCATGGCAAAATCACGCCGGTCTGGCGACACACATTGTTGTCACGGATCGTGATTTAAGCCCCGGAAGGCCGCGCTATTCTTGCCGGGTTTCCGGTCCCTCCACCAGCGCGTCTGAAATGGCGCGCGCCCGGTCGAGCCGCAATTCCGGGGTCTGGTCTTGTGCGCCCAGCGCCAGCTGTCCGGCCTTCCACTGCATGGACATGGCAATGCGGGCGCGGCCGGACGGATGGTCGAAGAAGATAAATTCTTCCCAGCGGCCCGGATCGATCTTGCGATAGGAGGCCAGACGCAGCGCGGCGGTCGCAAACCCATCAGGTTCGCGCGCAGCATTGAGGCCGAATATATCGGCTTCGGCTTCATTGGTCCGGATCACGGTATTGAAGACCGGGGTCGCGATGAAGAAATAGACTGACAGACAGGCCGCGAGCAAAGGCAGGCCGGCAATATCGGAGATACCGGAAACGCCCCAGCTCTTGCCGAACCGGCCATTCACGAAGGCAAAGAGCCGGTCAGTAAAGGCAAAGCCGATGGCCAGAACAACCGCAAAGATGATGAACATTTCCCAGAGATGGTTGAGCGCATAATGGCCCATTTCATGTCCCATGACGGCCAGGACCTCATCGGGATCGGTATTGTCGATCAGCGTATCCGACAGGGCGATGCGGGTGGTGCCGAACAGGCCATTCACATTGGCGGTGATGCGATTGGACTGACGTGACACATCAAAGACATAGACATTATCGGCGGGAATGCCGTTGGCGTCGGCGAGCGCGAGAATGTCATCACGCAGCTCGCCCTCTTCCATCGGCTGATATTCATTGAAGAGCGGATCAATATAGACAGGCGAGATGAAGATCGCGACGGCCAGAAGGATCACCGATACGCCAGCGCCCCAGATCCACCAGGCGCGCCTGGCAAGGCCCAGCACAAGATAGAATATCGTCAGGAAGATGGCTGCCATGATGACGCCGGTCACGAGACCGATGGCCTGCTCGTTCAGCCAGCCGCCGAGCGACATGGTCGACAGGCCGTAGGCGTGCTCGCGGAAATAGCCCTGCCACAGCGTCAGCGGAAATAGAATGAGCGTGGTGACGATGGTGTAGATGGCTGCATAGAGGGCGACGGTCAGGGATTTCGATCTGACGAGCCCCTGAACCCGGTCGCGAAGGCCTTTTGAAAAGCCGGTCTGCAAAAGCAATCCCGCCATGGCGAGCCCGGCGATCAGATTGACCGGAATCAGCCAGTAGCCGCCTTCGAAATAGGCATCCGAGCGCGCCCGCGCAGCGGCATCCATGGTGGCGATATAGGCGTCCGTCGCCGTAGCGGCATCAAAGTTGACCGGCGTACTGACGGCAGCAATCAGAAATTCCATGAACGCCTCCCCTGTTCAGATGAACAGAGGAAAGCAATTTTGCGCCGGAATCAACAAGCGGCCGGTATCAGGCCTTTACGTCGACGCCGGAGCCGGGTTCGGGCCCGTCGTTCCGGGCCTTACCGGCTCCGCCGCCATCATCTGCGGCGGGCTGGCCGGCCGATACCGCTACCATGGCGGCGCGCAAGGTGCGCTCGCCGATGACATAGCCGGGCGCAAAGCTGGCCGCGATGGTGCCGGCCTTATGTTCTGAAGGAATCTGGGTGGTGGCCTGATGGTGGTTGGGGTCAAAGGCATCGCCCGGTGCGGGCTCGACGCGCTTTACGCCATGGCGCTCCAGCGTTGACAGCAGGGTTTTCTCGGTCAGCGCAACGCCATCGACCAGCGTTTTGGCCGGGCCTTCCAGCGATTCCGACTGGGCGACCTGAAGGGCGCGAGAGAGATTGTCGGCGACGTTCAGAACGTCACCCGCAAAGCCTGAAATGGCATATTGCCGCGCATCCTTTACGTCCTTTTCCGCGCGGCGGCGCGCATTCTGGACTTCAGCAGCAGTGCGCAGAAGCCGGTCGCGCGTCTCTTCCAGCTCGGCCTGAAGCGCCCGAATGGCATCTTCCGGGGAGGGCTCGGCCTGTTCCGCCTCGGCCTCTGCGGCTTCGGCCTCGGCCATGGCAGTGGCTTCGGCGGCCTCGATTTCCTCGATCCGGTCTTCGATGGGTTGATCGTCTTTATTCTCTGGCATGTTGTCCTCTTGACCCGTCTAGTTGCGGGATTTTTCCAGCAAGCGCCCGACCACGCGGGCAGTATAATCGACCATGGGGATGACCCGTGCGTAATTCAGACGTGTCGGTCCGATGACGCCGAGCGCCCCGATAATGCGCCGTTCGCTATCCATATAGGGAGCGACAATGACACTTGAACCGGATAGCGAAAAAAGCGGGTTTTCCGCGCCGATGAAAAGGCGCACGCCTTCCGCGTCCCTGGTCTTGTCCAGAAGGGCAATCAGGCCCTCCTTGCGCTCGATCTCGTCAAACAGCATGCGAATGCGTTCCAGATCTTCAGCAGCGGCCACATTGTCCAGCAATTGCGCCTGTCCGCGGATGATGAGGGCGCGCTCCTCTCCCCCTGACCAGCTGGCCAGCCCCTGTTCTACCAGCGCGCTGGCGGCCGAATCCAGAGAGGCCCTGCGCTCTTTGATCTCGCCGCGGATTTCCTCCGTCGCCTGTTTCAGCGAGCGGCCCTTTAGCCGCGTGGAGAGGTAATTTCCCGCCTCGACCATGGCCGATGCCGGAAGTCCGGGCGGGGCGACCATGATGCGGTTTTCAACCGAGCCGTCCTCCGACACGAGAATGGCGAGCGTTTCGTGCGCACTGACCGGTACAAATTCGACATGACGCAGTCTGGTTTCACGAGACGGCGACGTGACCAGCCCGGCGCCACCGGCCAGACCGGCCAGCATGGACGAGGCCTCCGACAGGACATCGGATACCTTGGCGGCCGTCGGCGCGACGCGGGATTCTATCGCCTGCCGGTCCTCTGCCGAGGGCTCGCCAACCTGCAAAAGGCCATCCACGAACAGCCGCAGCCCGGCATGTGTCGGCAGGCGCCCGGCGCTCTGATGCGGCGCGGTCAGCAGGCCGATGGCGGCCAGATCCGACATCGTGTTGCGAATCGAGGCTGGTGACAGATCCAGACCTTCGCGCCTCGACAAGGTGCGCGAGCCGACCGGATCGCCTGTTGCCAGATAGGAATCGACGATTTCGCGGAAAATCTGCCGCGAGCGTTCATCCAGATCCGCCAGGCTGGGCATATTCTGTCTGTCGAAGGTCATTGAGCCCTTCAGTTAGGACATGCGGCTTTGGCGTTCAATCCGGCAAAGCGGTGATCGCCGGTTTACGTCTGTTGGCGCCATGGCTAGACGGGGCGAAAGCCCTGTCGGAGAATTGACCTATGAGACCTTATGGACGCGCCCTGGATGCCTTGCGGGATGTGACGATCGAAACCGGTGTTTCACCCTATGCAGAAGGCTCCTGCCTGATCAGATGTGGAAATACACATGTGCTCTGCACCGCCAGCGTGGAAGAAAATGTACCGCCATGGATGCGTAATTCGGGCAAGGGCTGGGTGACGGCCGAATACGGCATGCTGCCACGTGCCACTCATACGCGCGGACGCCGGGAAGCCGCAGCCGGCAAACAGTCGGGCCGCACGCAGGAAATCCAGCGCCTGATAGGACGTTCCCTGCGGGCTGTTACAGATATGAGGGCTCTGGGAGAGCGGCAGGTGACGCTGGATTGTGACGTCATTCAGGCCGATGGCGGAACCCGCACGGCTGCCATTACAGGTGCCTGGGTGGCCCTCAAGCTGGCGATGGGCTGGCTTGTGGAAGAGGGTGTTCTCAAAACCGATCCGGTGTTTGACCAGCTGGCCGCGATTTCCTGCGGCATGGTGGACGGTACGGCGCGGCTTGATCTGGAATACGAGGAAGACAGCCAGGCGTCGACGGACGCCAATTTCGTTCTGACCGCATCAGGCGGGATTGTTGAAATTCAGGCGACCGCCGAAGACCGGCCGCTGCCGCAGGAAAATTTCAACGCACTTTTTGATCTCGCACGGAAAGGCATCGCCGAGCTAGGCGAAATCCAGAATTCCGTATTATAAAGGAAAAAGAGAAGCAGCGGGAGCGCGCTGGGGGGCTGAAAAAGGCCCGATCGGCGCTCTTGGGAAGGGGCGTATGCCAATCAGGCCCGCTCCCGCTGCTTCTTCACCGTCCGGTGGAAAATCCGCCGGGGGTTTACTTGAAACGGATCAGGCGTCGGTGCCGTCTCCGTCTCCATCTTCATCGAAGCTCAGAAGGTCGCCAGGTTGGCAATCCAGTTCCTGGCACAACGCTTCCAGCGTCGAAAATCTGACTGCCTTGGCTTTGCCTGTCTTGAGAATGGACAGGTTTGCCATTGTGATGCCGACCCGATCGCACAGCTCTGTCAGAGACATGCGGCGCTCAAGGAGCATCCTGTCGAGGGTGACGCGAATGGGCATGTTCCCGCGCCTCCCTAAATCGTCAGTTTCTGTTCCTGGCGCATCCGGGCTCCTTCACGAAGAACCTCCGACAACACCAGAAGCGCGGCCACCGCAAACCATGGCCCGAGATTGAGATCGAAATGCGTGAGCTCCACGCCTCCGATCCGGAAATTAAAGACGGCCAGCGAAATTGCGACCAGACCCTGAGCGGCATAGCGAACGATCTGGTAAACGCCGACCGCGATGGCTATGACCCGCAAATGTCCAGCATTTTCAGGAACAAACGGGTCCCCGGAAATGAGGGTTCTGACGATCAGCCTCAGGCGATGCACAATCACCAGAAGCGTGACAATCTCTCCCACAACAAGCGGGAGCATGATGACCCGGTCTATCGCCCCCGTAAGAGAGGCTGCGACCCCGCTCGGCAACCACCCAAAAAGCTGGGCACCGAACAATATTGTGGCAAGGAGTACGGTTACCGCGCTGACGATGAGCACCGCCCACAAAAGATACCAGATGATATCCAGAAGCCATTTCAGGCCTCCGATCATCGGACTCGCTTTTGTTGCCTCCATTTACTCCTGCCCCCTATTGGGTCCCCGGCGGCGCGTAACGCTACCGCCGGGACCATTTTACGCTCATGCCATCGCCGGGGCGAGAGCGGCAACAACGCCGGCACCGACCGCGATGATAAGAAACGCATTAATCGCAACCGCAAGAAAGGTGCGTGCTGCATTGTTTTCGGACCTGACCATTTTTATGTTCTCCAGTTAAGTGTTTCAATCGACCAAGATGTTTTGTTTTGTCTGCCGAACGATCATTTCGCCGTCCGTGGATTTATCGATAAACATAAAATTCCGGGGCTGCAAGCAAAAATATCGTTTTTCGATATTAATTTTCCGAAAGGCGATAAAAAATGAGGGTGAACCGGGCTATGAAAGCAGCAAATTCCTGGGTGTTGGCGTCACATAACCAAGGAAAAATCAGAGAGATAGGCGAGTTGCTGAGGCCTTTTGGTGTCAATTTGCAGTCGGCTGCTGATTTTTCACTCTCCGAACCCGATGAAACCGAGTCGACATTCGCCGGTAATGCCCTGCTGAAAGCGCGGGCGGCCAGTCAGGCAACCGGCCTACCTGCGCTCGCCGATGATTCCGGCCTTTGTGTAACGGCACTGAACGGTCAGCCCGGCATTCACTCCGCACGCTGGGCAGGCGAGCCTCGCGATTTCGCACGGGCGATGCGCCGGATCGAGGACGAGCTGGAGGCCTGTGGCGATGGCGACCGCAGCGCCGCCTTTGTTTGTGTGCTGGCACTTGTTGTGCCGGGAGAGTCTGACCGGATTTATGAGGGCCGGGTTGTTGGCGAGATGATCTGGCCGCCGCGCGGAGAGGGTGGGTTTGGATATGACCCGGTCTTTCAGCCAGAGGGAGAGACGCGCGTGTTTGCGGAAATGACGTCGCGTGAGAAAGCGGCGATGAGCCATCGCGCCCGCGCTATGACGGCCTTGATCGCGGCCGAGTTCGGTCATGTCTGATACCGCTCTGGGCCTTTATATACACTGGCCGTTCTGTGCCCGGATCTGCCCGTATTGCGATTTCAATGTGTATCGTGCGCGGGGAAATGACGGCGCGCTGTTTGAGGCCCTTGTGGCGGATCTGGATTATTGGGCCGCGCAATGGCCGGGTCGAACGCTTGCCTCGATTCACTTTGGCGGCGGAACGCCGTCCCTGATGACGGGGCGGCAAATCGGGCAGCTCATTGACCGCGCGCAAACCGGATTTGGCTTTGATCCGGGTATCGAGATCGGACTGGAAGCGAATCCGAATGACGCAGGCCGATTGGCTGATTTTGCCGCGGCCGGGATAAACCGCCTTTCTCTGGGCGTGCAGAGTTTTCATGATGACGCCTTGCGCGCGCTGGGCCGTGATCATGATGGCGCCAGCAGTCAAGCGGCGCTGGACGCGGCCCTGTCCGCTTTTGGCAATGTGTCCATTGACCTCATTTATGCCCGCGAGGGTCAGACAGAAAATGACTGGGCGGCGGAGTTGTCGTCAGTGCTGGCCACAGGCCTCGCACATCTCTCGCTCTATCAATTGACCATCGAGCCGGGCACCGCCTTTGCCAAACGGGCAGAGCGGGGCGAGTTGACGCCTCCCGGAGACGCGCTCGGGGAAAGATTGTATCGCCTGACCCAGGAATTGTGCCGGGAGGCGGGACTTCCCGCCTATGAAATTTCCAATCACGCCAGACCGGGTGCTGAATCGCGCCATAACCGCCTTTATTGGCAGGGGGCGGACTGGATCGGCATCGGCCCCGGTGGCCATGGCCGGATTGGATCGGCCGCAACGGGCGGGCGGCTCTCGACCGAGACCGCGCTGCGGCCTGCCGACTATATCCGCCGGGTTGCCGAGACCGGTACGGGGTCGAAAGCCGAGACCTTGTCTGCACTGGATGAAGCAAGGGAACGCATTCTGATGGGATTGCGGATTGAAAGCGGGCTTGATCTTGAACAGTTGAAACACACCACCGGCCAAACCGTGGAGGCTGAAGAATTGCGCCGATATACCGATCAGGGCTGGTTGACGATGTCCGGGACGCGCCTTTGCCTTACCGATGAGGGCCGCCTTCTGGCGGACGGCATTGCGGCTGCGCTTTGCCCCTAGAATACGGCTGGAGCAAATTCGCGCGGTGCCGGCTCGATGACGCGGAAGCCATCGCGGCGCACCTCATAAATGGCCAGTCCGCGTTCGATTCGGCCATCCGCGCGGAAACGGAACAGACCGTCCGCTCCGTAAAAACCTTCCGGGTCTTCCAGCGCTTCGCGGCTGACCCCGCCTTCATTGGCAAAGAAAACCGATAGCAAGACCCCGTCATAGGCGTGGCTGGCAATGCGGGACGGTTCCTCCCCAAAGGCGGATTCGTATTGGGTGACAAAGGCGTCGTGGGCCTCTGCATCCGGTCCGGCAAACCAGCCGCCATGGAGGACGGGCTCACGGCGTGTCTCCTCACTATTCCACAGGCCGGTACCGATGAAGCGGACAATCAACGGGTCAATTTCATGGTAGGGCAGAAGCGGCCCCAGTGTGCGCAACCGCGTGCCGCCTTCCGGCAACATCACGGCCTGAAATGGCGCATTGGGTGACGGGACCCATTCGCTGGAGTTGAACATCATGGCGTCTTCGGCCTCGAGGCTTGTGAAGCCGAGCTGGGCCAGACGCCGCGCGGCGGATGTCATGGCCTCGACGCCGCCGACATAGGTTTCCTCGGCCACCAGCGCACCGCCATTCAGCTGCGCGTTTTCGGCAAGGGCATTGCGGACGGCGCTACCATAGGCTCCGCCCGGTCCGATAAAGGCAAAACGGTCAACGCCGAGAAGCGCCACATATTCGGTAATGCGCGCAACTTCCTGATCGGGCGGGAGGCTGAGGAGGTAGACGCCGTTTCCGGCAATGCTGGTATCGGTCGAGAAAGCGAGGACCGGGACATCATAGCGCTGCGCGACCTGTCCGGCTGCGACGGCGGCCGCTCCGAAAAGCGGGCCGAGAATAATATCAGCACCATCATCAATCGCCGCCTGTGCAGCCTGACGCGCGCCCTCCGCGGTTCCGCCCGTATCCTTCGGCATCAGGACCAGCGTATCCGCGCCATGCTCGAACAGGGCCAGCTCGGCCGCGCGCAGCAGATTGGACGCCTCACCGCGGGCGGCGGCATTGTGGTGACTGAACGGCAGCAGTAGCGCCGCCCGGGTCAGGTCGCGGCCTTCAAGGTGGCGCGGGACAATACCGTCCTGCCGCACAATTTCCGGCTCGACCACTTCGGGTGTTGTCACCTCCGGCTCGATCACTTCCGGTGGCGGAGGCGGCGGAGGAGGTGGTGGCGGGGGTGTACTGGCACATGCGGCCAATGTGGCCATTGTCAGCGTAACAACAATCGGTCTTGGTAGTTTGCGCAAGCCGCGCAAAGATGCTGCGAGAATCATGACAGAGCCGCCTTCACATATTCCCGGCAAAACTAGCCGCCGCGCTCCCGCACCGCAACCGCCCGAGCCGGGTCTGAACATTGTTTCCACGCCGATCGGCAATTTGCGCGACATTACACTTCGCGCTCTGGATGCCCTGGCAGGAGCTGACCGGATACTGGCCGAAGATACGCGTGTGGCCCGAAAGCTGATGGACGCCTATGGCATTAGCGGAAAAGTCTTACCTTATCATGACCATAACGGGGCCAAAGTGCGCCCGGAGATTCTCGAAGCGCTGGAAGCCGGTGAGCGCGTTGTCCTGATCTCGGATGCGGGAACACCGCTGATTTCCGATCCGGGGTATAAACTGGTCCGCGAGGCGGTTGAGGCGGGCCATCCGGTCAGGGCCTTGCCGGGCGCCTCCGCGCTTCTGACCGGCCTTGCGGCGGCCGGCTTGCCCAGTGACGCCTTCTTTTTCGCCGGCTTTCTGCCGCCGCGATCCGGGACGCGGCAGAATCGCCTGAAAGAGCTGGCCGCCATCCCGGGAACGCTGGTTTTTTATGAATCCGGTCCGCGGCTGGCGGCGAGTCTGGCAGATATTTCAAGCGTTCTGGGCGAGCGAGAGGCCGTAGTAGCGCGCGAGCTGACGAAGAAATTCGAGGAATTTCGCCGCGGGTCTGTTGCGGACCTTGCCGCTTTCTATGCCGAAAACGGTCCTCCGCGCGGCGAAATCACGCTGCTGATCGGTCCGGGTGATGGCGGCGGTCGCGTCTCAATAGATATTGATGCGGAATTGCGGGCGCTAATTCCCGGTCTCGGGGTCAAGGGGGCAGCGGCAAAAATTGCGGACGCAACAGGTCTCAACAAGCGGGACCTTTACGCGCGGGCCCTGTTGCTCAAGGACGCCAAAGGGTGACGGAATCGCGCCGCCAGGCCGAGGCGCGCGGTCGCCGTGCCGAGCGGTGGGCGGCTCTCTGGCTTGTTCTGAAAGGCTATCGCATTGTCTCCCTGCGGGAGAAAACCTCATCGGGTGAGCTGGACATTGTCGCCCGCAAGGGCCGAATTCTGGCAATCGTCGAAGTCAAGGGACGCAATTCGCTGGCGGATGGCATCAACGCTCTGACCTGGCATCAGCAACAGCGCATTATCCGCGGCACGTCGAGTTTTATCGGCCGCAGCCGGCAATATGCCGGGCTGGACATCCGCTATGATCTGATCGTGATCCGGCCGTGGCGTCTGCCCTTTCATTCCCGTCAGGCGTTCTGGCCGGAAGGGCGTGGCTCACAAAACTTTAACTGAACAGAATCATTTGCGCAGATAGACTTCCAGCCGGGCTGTCATTTCTGGAGTGTTGCCGCATGAAATTCCGCCTTATTCCCCTGATTTTCGCACTGACCCTTTCGGCCTGTGCGGCGATCCAGCCTGAGAGGTCGATCGGCCGCGGCATTGATGACACGAATGCATCACTTTCGATCAAGGCCGCCATGACCCGCGCCGAGGGCTATGCGCTTGATGGTGTGGATGTGGAGGTCACGGACGGGATCGCGCTTCTCACCGGCACCGCGCCCCGCGAAGAAGACCGGCGTCAGGCCGAATGTCTTGCCTGGTCGGCTCTGGCTGTACGGGCCGTCGAGAATGAAGTGACGGTCGCGAGCGCCTCGACGCTGCGTGATGGGGCGCGTGACAGCTGGATCACCCAGCAAGTGCGCAGCCGCCTTTTGCGGGACCGTTCGGTACGCAGCGTGAATTACAATGTGGAAGCTGAAAATGGCCGCGTCTTTCTTCTGGGTGTGGCGCGCACGCGCGGCGAACTGGAGCGGGCCGCGCAACATGCCTCGCTCGTGGATGGTGTGACGGAAGTGGTCACCTTCGTCCGGGTTGTGGGCGAGGAAGCGACGCCGGTCGCCCGAGGCGCGCGTCAGGCTGCCGCTTGCAGCGGAGAAGCGATTCCGGCAAATGAGTCCCTGCCGTCGCTGGAGCCACCGCAGGATGTGCGGTCAACGACCTTTACGCCCATTGACTAGACAGGACACAGAATGAGCCTTCGCATTGCGGTTCAGATGGACCCGGTTTCCGGCGTCGACATCAATGGCGACACCAGTTTTGCACTGATGGAAGCGGCTCAGGAGCGGGGCCACAAACTGTGGACCTATCAGCCGCAACACCTGTCCTGGGAGGCCGGGAAAGTCACGGCGCGCGCCCGCCCGGCAACGGTTCAGCGCGTTACCGGCCAGCCGGCGATCGAGGGAGATCGCGAGACGCTGGATCTGGCCGAGGATGTGGATGTTGTCCTGATGCGGCAGGATCCGCCGTTCGATATGTCCTACATCACGGCCTGCCATATTCTGGAATATCTGAAAGGCAGAACGCTGGTTCTGAATGATCCGGAATGGGTCCGGTCCAGCCCGGAAAAAATCATTCCGCTGGATTTCCCCGACCTCATCCCACCGACGCTGATTTCGCGCGACCTGTCGGCGATCAGGGACTTCCGGACGACGCACAAGGACATCATCCTCAAGCCGCTTTACGGCAATGGCGGGGCTGGCGTGTTCCGGGTGAAGCCCGATGACAGCAATTTCTCGTCCATTGTCGAAATGTTTTTCGGCATCAATCGCGAGCCGATCATTGCGCAGGCGTTCTTGCCGAATGTGTCGGCGGGAGACCGGCGCGTCATCCTGATCGATGGCGAGGCTGTCGGGGTCATCAACCGCGTCCCGCAGCCCGGCGAAACGCGATCGAACATGCATGTCGGCGGCAAGGCTGAAGCCGCTGAACTGAACGCAGCTGACCGGTATATCTGCAAGGTGATCGGACCCGTGCTCAAGGCGCGTGGTCTGGTTCTGGTCGGCATTGACGTCATTGGCGACCGCCTGACCGAGATCAATGTCACGTCGCCAACCGGTGTGCAGGAGTTGAAGCGCTTTTCCGGTGTGGATGCGGCGGCGCTCTTCTGGGAGGCCGTTGACCGCCGGCTGAAGGCCTGATCATCCCGCAACCTTGACTCGCAGCTGTCTTTCGTTCTTATTATGTTCCTGTTTTGATCGACCATGTTCCGCAGGCTGTGGAAAAGTGTCGATATCATAAAGGCTTGCTCTCGCGGGCGGGCCGTACAGGGGACAGATAATGGCGGCCAAAACCACGACGATCGCGTTTGAAGGCGCGGAAGCGAAGCGCGTTGATGTTCAGGCCCAGTTCGCGGGCGGGCAACCTGTCTTTGCGGTTGTCGGTCTTGCCGACAAGGCGGTGGCCGAAAGCCGCGAACGGGTCCGTGCTGCCTTTGCCGCGATCGGGCTGTCCCTGCCGCCCGGCCGGGTGATCGTCAATCTGGCACCGGCAGACCGCCCCAAGGAGGGCGCGCACTTCGATCTGCCGATTGCGCTTTGCCTGATGGCGGCCATGGATGTCATTCCCCCGGATGCCGCCGCCGACCATCTGGCCATGGGCGAGTTGGGGCTGGACGGCTCGATCAATATGACGCCGGGGGCCCTGCCCGCCGCGATGGCCGCCAGCCGGTTCGATCTCGGTTTCATCTGTCCGGAATCCTGTGGTCCCGAAGCGGCCTGGGCCGGGGGTGAGCTCTCCATTCTGGCGCCCGCGTCCCTCATTCAGCTGGTCAATCATTTCAAGGGCCGTCAAATGCTCTCGCGTCCGGTACCGGGCGATCTCATCGACGCCCGGCCGGATATTGATCTCAAGGATGTCAAGGGGCAGGAGAGCGCCAAGCGGGCGCTGGAAATCGCGGCGGCAGGCGGCCACAATCTCCTGATGGTGGGCCCTCCGGGATCCGGCAAATCCATGATGGCGGCACGTCTTCCCGGCCTGTTGCCGCCCCTGTCGGCCCCTGAATTGCTGGATGTGTCGATGATCCAGTCTGTCGCCGGCCTTCTGGAACGCGGACGTTTGACCCGCTCGCGGCCTTTTCGCGCACCGCATCATTCCGCCTCCATGGCGGCCATGGTCGGCGGCGGCCAGAAGGCCAAGCCGGGAGAGGCGTCGCTGGCCCATCATGGCGTCCTCTTTCTTGACGAGCTTCCGGAGTTTCACCCGCAAGTTCTCGACAGTTTGCGCCAACCGCTGGAGACCGGTGAAATCGTTGTCGCGCGGGCCAATGCGCACATTACCTATCCGGCCCATTTCCAGCTGATTGCGGCGATGAATCCCTGCCGCTGTGGCTGGGCCGGTGCCAATGGCGAGGCCTGCAAGCGCGGGCCGAGATGCGCGGCCGATTATCAGGCGCGGGTGTCCGGCCCGATGATGGACCGGATCGATCTTCATGTTGAAGCGCCACCCGTGACACCGGCAGATCTGGCCTTGCCGCCCCCGACTGAGGGGACCGAAGAGGCCGCAGCCCGGGTGGCGCGGGCACGGGAGGCCCAGACCGAACGCGGCCGCCTTAATGCCCGATTGAATGCGGAGCTTCTGGATCATGTTGCAGAACCGGATCGCGGCGGTCAGCAATTGATCAATCAGGCGGCTGAAGTCATGGGCCTCACGGCGCGGGGCTATCATCGCGTCCTTCGATCGGCCCGGACCATTGCCGACCTTGATGGTTCGGATGGCGTGCGCCGGGTTCATATTGCCGAAGCGCTCTCGCTCCGGCGAGCCGCTCCCGGTGCCGGGGCGCTGTCGGCGAACCGCAACCGGGTTTCCGCCGGCTAGCACAGAAGCGGTTCTTTAACCGGTTCAGGGTTAGGCTCGTTTACCATGACTACGAACCCGATTAGCCCGGCCACAGATGCCGCGGAAGCCGCCCTGATTGCGCTGGATGCAACGGGGGAAATGGCCCTTTTGCGCGCGGCCGATGGCCGTGTGCGTTTCGTCAACCACGCCTTCCTGTCGGCATTTGGAGGGAAACGGTCTGACTGGACCGGGCGATGGTTTGCGGTGGCACCGGCGGGGCCGACAGGCCGCGGGTCGCGTCGGTTCGAGGCACTGATGCGCACCCGGTCGGGAAATCGCTGGGTCGAATGGGACGAACGCCCGGTTGAAAGCGGTGGTTCGATCTCGATCGGCCGGGACGTCACCGATCAACGCGATGCCGACGCCGAGCGTCAGGAAGCCGAAGATGCCCGCACCCGCTTTTTTGCATCGGTGACCCATGAATTGCGAACGCCGCTTGCAGGCGTCAAAGGCGTGGCAGACCTCCTGGCGCTGACGGCGCTGGAACCGGATCAGCGCGAATATGTCCGAGCCGTGGCCGACAGCGCCATGCACGGGCTGGGGCTGATCGATGAAATTCTGGACCTGTCACGGTTGGAGGCGGGGCATCTCGACCTTCGGCCCGCGCCTGTTCGCCCGGCAGACCTTGTCCGGCATGCGGTCGAATTGCTCGCCCCACGCGCGGCCGAGAAAGGCCTCGCGCTGGCCTGTGTCGTCCGCGAATCAGCTCCCGAAGAGGTGCTGGCCGATACGGCCCGTTTGCGGCAAATCCTGTTCAATCTTCTGGGCAATGCCGTCAAGTTTACCTCCGAAGGCGGGGCCTGGGTCGAGCTGTCCGGGGATCATGACAGTGAGGATCGTGCCCGGTTGATCATCACCGTGCGCGACACCGGTCCGGGAATTGATCCGGCGGACCAGGCGAAGATCTTTGATCATTTCGAACGCGGCACGGGCTCGGCCCAACTGAAGGAAAGCGGCGCCGGGCTCGGCCTGGCCATGGTGAAAAAGCTGGTCGAGGCCATGAATGGCGAGATCGGGCTCGAAAGCGCGCCGGGCGAAGGCGCGTCCTTTTGGGCCGCGCTGCCCGTGCCGATCCGCAAGGGCGTGCGCACGGATCGTCCGCTGGCGGGCGAAAGCGTGATGATCGCCTCGCCATCGCGCGTGACCCGCAATGCCCTGTCGGCTCAAATACTGGCGCTGGGGGGTGAGGCCCGGACGCTGTCCAATCCTGACCGGATATCCTCGGCCCGCGGACTGACGCTCTTGCTGGACTCGAAATGGTCCGACCGCGCGCAGGAAAGCGGCGCAAGGCGGACGCTGATTCTCACCGATGCCGCATCAAAAGACACGATACGGGACAATCCACCCCAAGGCGCGGATGGCTGGCTCGTCACACCAGTGCGCCGTCAGAGCCTCGAACGATTTGTCGGCGGCGACATGCCCGGCCAGGCGGGGGATAATAACCGACTGGAAGGCGAAGGCTGGCCGCTGGCGGGTCTGCGTGTTCTGATCGCCGAGGATGACCCGGTGAATGGTCTGATCGCTGAACGGGTGCTGACCCGCCTCGGCGCTCACCCGGAGCGCGCCATGAACGGGCGGGAGGCGCTGGAGCGTCTCAAGGCCGGCGGGCTGGATGTTGCCCTCATCGATCTGCGCATGCCGGAAATGGATGGGCCGGGTGTTGCCAGATCGGCGCGAGAAGCCGGGATCAATATTCCGCTTATAGCCCTGACGGCCAATACATCGGAAGCCGACCGCCGCGCCTGTCTGGAGGCCGGCATGAATGCCTTCCTGACCAAACCGGTCGATCCGGAAACCCTGACCGGCACAGTGTTGAGCTTGTCGAAAGCCCAAAACCGTTTCAGGGTCGTTTCCGGATAAGCTGGAGATCACCGCATGACGGATACGAGTTTGCCTGGCGGCCCTCAGCGTAGCTGGGCAGAAACCGTTCGTGTCTATTTCACGCCGGTGATGCTTTCCATGCTGATCCTAGGATTTGCGTCGGGCCTTCCGCTTTACATGGTCTTCCAGAAATTATCGTTCTGGCTTCGCGATGCCGGCATTGAACGCTCGACCATCGGCTTTTTCTACTGGGTGACACTATCGTATACATTCAAATTCCTCTGGTCGCCGATCGTTGACCGGGTCAAAATACCCCTGCTCCACAAAATGCTGGGCCCGCGACGGTCCTGGATTGTAACGGCCATCACCGGAACGGTTATCGGCCTCATCATCATTTCCCAGACAGATCCAACACAGGGGCTTCTGCCTGTCGCTATCGGCGCCATCCTGTTATCTTATTCGGGAGCCACGCTGGACGTCGCAATTGACGCTTGGCGAATTGAATCCGCGCCTAACCGCATGCAGGCGAATATGGCGGCGGCCTATTCGCTGGGTTACCGGGTCGCTTATATGACATCAGGGCTGGGACTGGCCATTTCGGCCTGGGCGGATTGGGATATTTCCTTTCTCGCGATGGCGGCCGCCATGGCGCTCTCTGCCGTTCTGGTATTCTACATGAAGGAACCCGCGACCGGTATTGCAAAACGGGAGCTTGAAGGCGGTTTTGCCACGAAGGTCGTGATGTCGGTCTGGGAGCCATTCAAGCAGATATTCTCACGCCTCAAACTCTGGATAATCCCGGTCATCCTGCTGGTCATGATTTACCGCTTGTCAGACTTCACCATGGGCGTCATGGCGAGCCCACTCTATTCGGACATCGGTTTTGATCGCGCAATTGTCGGTGGCGTGCAGGGCGGACCGGGACTGGCCTCGACGATATTCGGACTGTTTATCGGCGGTGTGGCGGTCTTCAGGTTCGGCCTTATGCGTGCGCTTGTCATCGGCCTCGTTATCACCTTCATCACGAACGGCGCTTATGCGTGGCTTGCCGCCACAGCCGGTCCGGAAGATGTCTGGAAGCTTACGGTGGCCATCGTCGGCGACAATCTGGCGGGTGGCTTTGTGACAACAGCCTTTATCGCCTATCTTTCGAGCCTTGTGGACCCGGCGAATGCCGCAACCCAATATGCGCTACTCAGCTCTTTCTACGCCTTTGTAGCCAAATTTCTGTCCGGGTTTTCGGGGCTTCTGGCGGATGCGGTCGGCTATTTCAATTTCTTCCTCATCACCGCAGCGTGGACGATCCCCGCAGCATTGTTGCTCTGGTTCATCCTCATGTTCGGTACGGAAGATGCGAAGGGCAAGCACACTTTCGCCGAACGCGAAACGATCTGATCATTCCGCCGCCTCGGCCTCTGCCGAGAGGTCATAGGCGGCCAGCGCCGCCAGCGTTGTGATCTCGGTCACCGGTGCGCCCAGCCGGGCGATCTGGACCGGGCGTTCAAATCCCAGAAGCATCGGCCCGAGCACTGTCGCCCCGGCACCAGCCCCCATCAGGCGTGTGGCGATGGAGGCGGAGTGAATGGCGGGCATTACGAGCACATTGGCGGCACGCGTCAGGCGCGAGAAAGGATAGAGCAGGCGGTGGGCGGGGTCGAGCGCGACATCGGCAGCGAGCTCGCCTTCATATTCAAAATCCACACCGCGCTCGTCCAGTATGCGCACCGCTGCCTGAAGCTTTTCGGAGCGTTGACCCGCCGGGTTTCCGAATGTCGAATAGGAGAGAAAGGCGACGCGGGGCTCGAAGCCAAAACGTCTGGCCGCCGCTGCGGCTTCGCAGGCGATGTCCGCCAGAGCGGCGGAATCGGGAAATTCGGTGACATTGGTATCGGCGATGAAGAAGGTCTGGTTCTTGGCCAGAACGATGGACATGCCGATGACGCGCTCACCCTCGGCCGGGTCGAGCACACGCGCGACATCATTCAATGCCGCATCGTAATTGCGCGTCACGCCGGTGACCATGCCGTCAGCATCGCCCAGCTTTACCATGCAGGCGGAGAAGACATTGCGGTCGTTGTTGACGAGGCGCTGCACATCCCGTTTCAGATAGCCTTCGCGCTGGAGCCGCGAATAGAGGAAGGCTGAATAGTCGGAATTACGTTCCGACAGGCGGGCATTGACGATGGTCAGCGCATCTTCCGGCACGCCGACCAGCCGCATATTGGCGCGGGTCTGTTCTTCGCGCCCGACCAGAATGGCTTCGCCCAATTCCTGCATCTGGAAGGCATAGGCGGCGCGGATCACCGACGGCTCCTCGCCTTCGGCAAAAACGATACGTTTTCCCTTGCCGGCGACCGCGCCCTGAATGCGCTGCAGCAGCGCGGCGGTCGGGTCCAGACGCCGGGCGAGTGATTTCTTGTAAACGGCCATGTCTTCAATCGGCCGCCGGGCTACGCCGGAATCCATGGCCGCCTGAGCAACATAAGGCGGAATGTAGGAGATCAGGCGCGGATCAAAGGGCGATGGAATGATGTAGTCCCTGCCAAAGCTGGGGCGGTGTCCGTGATAGGCAGCGGCCACTTCATCGGGCACGTCTTCCTTGGCCAGATTGGCGAGGGCAGTGGCGCAGGCAATCTTCATTTCCTCATTGATGGTCCGTGCCCGGACATCGAGCGCCCCCCGGAATATGTAGGGAAAGCCGAGCACATTATTGACCTGGTTGGGGTAATCCGAGCGGCCCGTGGCCATGATGGCATCCTTGCGGATCTTGCGGACGATCTCCGGGCGGATTTCCGGCTCCGGATTGGCCATGGCGAAAATGATGGGGTTTTTCGCCATCGACATGACCATGTCTTCGTCAATCGCGCCGGCGACGGACAATCCCAGAAAGCAATCTGCCCCCTTGAGGGCTTCAGCGAGCGTTCGCGCTTTGGTTGGCGCGGCATGGGCGGCCTTCCACTGATTCATGCCGTCTTCACGGCCCTGATAGATCGGGCCGCGGGAGTCGCAGAGAATGCAATGTTTGGCATTCACACCCATGGCCTTCAGGAGTTCCAGAACGGCAATGCCGGCTGCTCCGGCGCCATTGACGACGACTTTCAGCTTCGAGATATCGCGCTTGGTGATTTCGCAGGCATTGATGATGCCGGCGGCGGCGATAATCGCCGTACCGTGCTGATCATCGTGAAAGACCGGAATGTCGAGGCGTTCGCGGAGCTTTTGTTCGATGATGAAGCAGTCCGGGCCCTTGATGTCTTCCAGATTGATGCCGCCGAAGGTTTCTCCGAAACGGGCTACACATTCCACAAAGAGATCGGGATCCTCCTCGTCGACCTCGATATCCATGCCGTCGATATCGGCGAAGCGTTTGAACAGGACCGCCTTGCCTTCCATCACCGGTTTGGATGCCATGGGCCCGAGATTGCCGAGGCCCAGAATCGCGGTGCCATTGGATACGATGGCGACCAGATTGCCCTTGGACGTGTATTCGTAAACCAGGTCCGGATCTGCGGCGATGGCCTTGACCGGCGCGGCCACGCCCGGCGAATAGGCCAAAGACAGATCGCGCTGGGTGGCCATCGGCTTGGTCGGCTGCAGCGCCAGCTTCCCCTTGGTCGGCTGGCTATGGAATCGCAGCGCATCTTCATCATCCACGGGGCTGGTGCGGTCTGACATATCTCGGTTCCTGAACGGGTCGCGGGAAGGTTTGATTCGAACCTAACGCCGCCCGCGTCTGACGCAAGCGTCATGGCCGCTTGCAGAGCTCACGAATCCCGGCCAATTTCGCACGCTCCATGACTGATCCGACGCTCTCCGACCGCCAGTTTCCCAGCACCGATGGCGCAACGCCAATGATGGCGCAATTCCTCACCCTGCGGGAGGAAACGCCGAAGGATGCCCTGCTGTTTTACAGGATGGGCGATTTCTACGAATTGTTCTTCGACGATGCCCGGCGCGCCGCCGAAGCGCTCGATATCGCCCTGACGCAACGCGGGCAGCATCAGGGCGAACCGATTCCGATGTGCGGCGTACCCGCGGCCACTGCCGAGGCCTATCTGGCCCGGTTGATCCGGGCGGGTTTCAAGGTTGCGGTCGGTGAACAGCTAGAGGACCCGGCCTCTGCCAAGGCGCGCGGGGCCAAGACGGTTGAGCGCGGCCTTGCGCGGATTGTGACGCCCGGCACATTGACAGAAGACTCCTTACTGGAGGCGCGCGCCTCCAACCGGATTGCGGCCTATGCCCAATCGGCCTCCGGCGGAATGGCCATTGCCTGGGCAGAGGTCTCGACAGGCGAATTTGCCGTCAGCGCGGTGGAGGAAGCACAGGTCGCGGCAGAGCTCGGTGCGCTCAACCCGGCCGAATTACTGGTCGCGGAAGAGATGTTCATTTCCGCCAGTGACTGGATCGGTCAGGGCCGGGTAACGCCGCTGGCGCGCGCCAAATTCGATGCCAAGTCCGCCGCACGCTGCCTGAAAGAGCGGTTTACCGTCGATTCCCTGGATGCGTTCGGTGATTTTTCTTCAGCCGAAACCGCGGCGCTGGGCGCGTTGCTGGATTATCTGGAGCTGGCGCAGGCGGGCGCGCCCGCCAAGCTCTCCTCGCCGCGCCAGATCCGCAGTGGCGGTGCCTTGCTGATTGATCCCGCGACCCGCGCCAGCCTTGAAATCGACCGGACGCTTGCGGGTCAACGCAAGGGGTCGCTGCTGGATGCCATTGATGAAACCGTTACCGCGCCCGGTGCGCGGCTGTTGTCGTCGCGGCTCAGCCGGCCCTCGACCGATGCGGCAGAAATCAATGCGCGGCTGGAGTTGCTGGCCCACTTTCTGGAATCGCCGAAGTCAGCGGCGATTCGCGAACGTCTGAAGGCCGCAGGAGATCCGGAGCGGGCTTTGTCGCGTCTTGTCCTGTCGCGTGGCGGCCCGCGCGATCTCGCCGCGCTCCGGCGCACGCTGGGCGAAGCGCAAAACCTGTCAGCCATTCTGGCGCCGGGACCGGGTCTCGATCTTCCGGAACGCCTCACGGTTTTGGCCGATGCCCTGAACATCCAGGGATTCGAGGGTTTGCGGGCGCTGGTCGCGGATCTGGAAGCTGCGTTAATTGCAGAGCCCGGACTCTATGCCCGGGATGGTGGCTTTATCGCCGAGGGCTGGATCGCCGCACTGGATGAAGCCCGAGCGCTGCGGGACGATTCCCGAAAGCTGATCGCTGGTCTTCAAAAAACCTACTGCGAGACAACCGGCGTCACCAATCTGAAGGTCAAGCACAACAATGTTCTGGGCTATTTTGTAGAGGTCAGCGCGAAGAATGCCGACCCTCTCATGGCGCATGACGATTTTATCCACCGGCAGACAATGGCGAATGCGGTTCGCTTTACCACGACCGAACTGGCCGAGCTGGAATCAAGAATCGCCGGGGCGGCAGGCCGTGCGCTTGCGCTGGAGCTGGAAGCCTATTCCGGGTTTCGAGAGCGCGTAGAGGAAAATGCCGAAACGATCCGGGCGGTTGCCCGGGCGCTGGCGGAAATTGACGTTGCAACGGCCAATGCCGAGCTGGCCCGGCGCGCCAACTGGACGCATCCTGCGCTAACCGATGATCCTGTGTTCGAGATCGAAAGTGGCCGTCATCCGGTTGTGGAGGCTGCGCTCAAACGGGACGGCGAAGCCGGATTTACACCGAATGACTGCCGCATGGCGGGTAGCGGGAAAGCTGGCGCGCGGTTGTTGTTGGTGACCGGACCAAACATGGCCGGTAAATCGACTTATCTGCGTCAGAACGCCTTGATGATCATCCTCGCGCAGGCCGGGCTTTATGTCCCGGCGACAAAAGCGCGGATCGGCATTGCTGACCGGCTGTTTTCTCGTGTCGGGGCGGCGGATGACCTGGCACGTGGCCGTTCGACCTTCATGAACGAAATGGTGGAAACCGCGGCGATTCTCAATCAGGCGACACCGCGCAGCTTCGTCATCCTCGACGAGGTCGGCCGGGGGACGTCGACCTTTGACGGCCTGTCGATTGCCTGGGCAGCCGCCGAGCACCTGCACGAAGTCAATACGTGCCGGGCGCTCTTTGCCACGCATTATCACGAGATGACACGGCTGGCAGATGAATTGTCGGCGGCCGGCAATCTCAGCCTCAAGGCGCGTGAATGGAAAGGCGAACTGGTGTTTCTGCATCAGGTGGCCGAAGGGCCGGCTGATCGATCCTACGGAATTGAGGTTGCCCGTCGTGCGGGATTGCCAAGGGCGGCCATTGCCCGGGCCACCACGATTCTCGAGCGGTTGGAAAGCGAAGACGCGCCGGCAGCGGCCCTGGCCGAGCTGCCTCTCTTTTCCTCAATGCCGGTTTCTGTTCCTGCCCGGCCCTCGCAAGTAACAGAGAGGATGAAGCGCATTGACCCTGACCAGCTCAGCCCGCGAGAGGCGCTGGACTGCCTCTATGAGCTCAAACGCCTGTCTGACGAAGACAGTGAGTGACGCTTTCTGCGAGGCGCGCTAGAACACAGACAATGCTTGTTTCCGCTCTTCCGGCATCCCTTGATGGATTGAAACTTCGTGCCGAACTGGCGGCGGCGTTGAGCGACAAGGGCTGGCAGGACGTCACGGCCCGTCTGGCGGCGATTGCCCGGATCAAGGCGGCGATCGAATCAGGCCGTGAGGCCGCGTTCAGGAAGCTGGATGGTGCCGGCGGCGGGCTGGAGGCGGCGCGTTTTCTGTCCGGCGTCATGAATGCCGTTCTCGTGGCGGCATTTGATTCGCTGGCCGCCGATGCGGGCAAGGTGGCCGAGGGTATCTCGCTGCTGGCTATTGGCGGCTATGGGGCAGGCGAGCTCGCGCCCAGCTCTGACATCGATATCCTGTTCATCAAACCGGAACGCGCCAGCAAGGCTCAAAAGGAGTTTCTGGAGCGCGTCATCTATGTGTTGTGGGATTCCGGGCTGGATATTGGTGGCGGGGCTGTACGGACTGTCCGCGAGACGCTGAAGATCGCAAATGCGAATATTGGTGAGCGGACGTCGCTCTTGTCGCTCCGGCATCTGGCCGGGGATCCGGCACCGACAGAAGCCTTGCGTCAGGCCTTGTGGGACGAGGCTCAGTCAAGCGGCCCGGCCTTTGTCGAGGCCAAGCTGGCAGAACGCGACAGCCGGATCGCGAAAGCGGGCCGCTCAAGATACACGGTCGAGCCCAATCTGAAGGAATCCAAGGGCGGGCTGCGCGATCTTCAACTGATGCGCTGGCTGGCGCAGTTTCTCTATGGCGCAGATGCGTTCGAGCGCTGGGTATCTTCCGGTTTGCTGACCATAAACGATGTCGAGAAATATTTGCGGGCATCGGACTTCTTCTGGACCATCCGCTTTCATATCCACGCTATTGTCGGGGGGAAGGATGATCGCCTGACCTTCGATATCCAGCCGGAAATCGCGGCCCGAATGGGATTTGATGATGCCGAGGCCGAAAGCGCCGTGGAGCGCTTCATGCGCCGATATTTTCTGACGGCGATGGATGTGGGTAGTTTGACACGCCTTGTTTGCGCCAAGCTGGAAGCAGACCACCGCAAGTCGCGGCCGCGGGGGCTGGCGCGATTCCTTCCCGAGAATGACGGGCTGGATGAACCGGTGGATGATGCCTTCGCGCTTGTCGATGGCCGTCTTGATTTTGTCGATCCTGGAATGATCGAGAAAGACCCGGTCTTGCTGTTGCGCCTGTTCTGGGCGGCATCGGCAATGGGAGCCGATCTGCACCCGGATGCGATTGCCGTTGTGGGCCGAAATATCCGTCATATTGACGACGATTTCCGCTCCGACCCGCGGGCCGTGCGGGTATTCTTTTCGATATTGCTGGATTCGGCTGCGCCTCAACTGGTCTTGCGGCTCATGACCGAAGCCGGATTGCTGGGGAAATTCCTGCCGGAATTTGGCAGTATCGTCGCTCGTACCCAGTTCAACATGTATCACCGCTACACCGTGGATGAGCATACATTGCAACTGATCGGATTGTTGCGCGAGATCGAAACCGGTGACCATCCGCTGGATCACCCGGTCGCGACCCGGATTGTGCACGACATCAAGAACCGCCGGGCGCTTCATCTGGCGGCGCTATTGCACGACACCGGCAAGGGCAAGGGCGATCAGTGCGTGGAAGGTGCGCTTCAAGCGCGTGCCGCATGCACACGGCTGGGATTGCCCAAAGCCGAGGTGGAGCTCGTGGCCTGGCTGGTGCGTGCCCATTTGCTGATGAGCGATACCGCGCAGAGGCGCGATATCGGCGATCCGCGGACGGTGATCGAGTTTGCGCGGGAAGTCGGCACGCTGGAGCGGCTCAACCTTCTGACCCTGTTGACGGTCATTGATATCCGATCAGTCGGGCCCGGCATATGGAATGGCTGGAAGGGCCAGCTCCTCCGCGATCTTTACGCGGCAACCCGAACCGTGCTGGAGGGGGATACCTCCAGCGACGGCGAGGCTGAAATCCGCTCGCTCCTGCGGGGCCAGGCTGATGAAGCGCGGGCCGCCTTCCGCGAAAAGCTGAAACGGGTCGACGACCATTTTGCCCAGGGCTGGATCGCGGATCTGGATGATTCCTACTGGCTGTCCTTTTCCGAGGCGGACCGATTGCGGCATGCCGCTTTCGTTCGCGCGGCCCGCGGGCGCGGCGATCTCGTCGCTGCGGCAGCGCGGGTCGACAAGCGGCGGGCCGCGACCGAGGTCATGTTGATTGCTCCGGACCGGGACCGGCTGTTTGCCGATATTGTTGCCGTTCTGGCCAATCTGGGTGCGAGCGTTGTCGGGGCCCAGGTCTCGACGACGGCATCGGGTGAGGCTTTTGATGTCTTTTATGTTCAGGACGCGGCCGGGCAGCCTTATGGCTTTGACCGGGAACGGGCGCGGGATGCTCTGGCAGAACGTGTGAGACGGGCCGCGTCAGGCTCCAAAACACGCGTAACGGCCCGGCCTTCCCAGCCCCTGACCCGGCGAGCGGCCGCCTTCACCGTCATTCCGTCGGTCTCGATCGACCAGACGGCCGCCGAGACGGCCACGCTGATCGAGGCGTCAGGACGGGACCGCCCTGGGCTTCTGGCCGACTTGTCGGAGGCTCTGGCGGATTCGGGGCTGGCGCTACAATCGGCCCGAATTGATGGCTATGGCGAACGCGCCACGGATGTCTTTTACGTTCTGAAAGACGGCAAAAAGCTAACCGATGAGCGGCTCATTGCAGACGTGAAAGCGGCTTTGTTAACCGTCCTGACTGAAGAAGAGGCCCGTATAGAAGAAAAAGCCCGAACCCGCGGTCTCGCTCGCGCCCGGGCCAGTTCCGGACGCTGATCATGCGCCTCCTTCGCTCGACCTTCGTAATTGGCGGCTTTACGGCCGTCAGCCGGGTCCTCGGCTTCTTGCGGGAAATGCTGTTGGCGGCGGCTCTGGGTGCCGGCCCCGTCGCAGAAGCGTTTGTGGTCGCGTTCCGCTTCCCGAATCTGTTCCGGCGTTTCTTTGCCGAAGGGGCCTTCAACTCCGCCTTTATCCCGCTCTATTCCCGGACGCTGGAGGGTGAGGGCGAAGACGAGGCCCGGCAATTTGCCCGCGACACGCTGTCTGTCATGATTGTCGTGCTTTCGGCGCTGACCGTCGGCGCGCAAATCTTCATGGACCCGATCATCCGCGTGATCGCGCCGGGCTTTGTCGACGAGCCGGGCCTGTTTGGCATGACCGTGCTGTTTACCCAGATCACCATGCCCTATCTGTTGCTTGTCTCTCTGACGGCCATGATGGGCGGCACGCTGAACGCGCATGACCGGTTTGCGGTATCTGCTGCGGCACCGATTGCGTTGAATATCGTCATGATCGGCGTGCTTCTGGCGGCCCCACCCGACCCGGAGACAACCGGGTTGTGGATTACCATCGCCGTGCCGGTCTCCGGCGTGGTTCAGGCCGGCCTGCTCTTCTGGGGCTGTCGACGGTCCGGGATCACTTTCTCAATACGGTTGCCGAAACTGACACCCAAGGTGCGCCGCCTGATTGCTCTCGGCGTACCGGGGGCGATTGCGGGGGGTGTGACCCAGATCAATATTGTCATCAGCCAGCTGATCGCCACACTGCAGGATGGCGCTGTGGCGCTGCTCTATTACGCGGATCGTCTTTACCAGTTGCCGCTGGGTGTTATCGGCATTGCCATGGGCGTCGCGCTATTGCCCAGCCTGTCCAGGCGGTTGCGTGCCGGAGACGAGCAAGGTGCCCTCGAGACCACAAACCGGGCGATCGAAATCTCGATGGCGCTGACCCTGCCTGCGACGGCGGCCCTGATCGCCATGCCCGGATTGCTGGTGGAGGGCCTGTTCCAGCGGGGGGCCTTTACGCCCGAGAATGCGGAATCCACACGTCTGGCGGTTCAGGCGTTTGCGGTTGGCCTGCCAGCCTTTGTCCTGATCAAGGTGTTCTCGCCCGGCTTCTTTGCGCGGGAAGACACGGCGACCCCCATGAAATTCGCGGCGGTTTCAATGTTTCTGAATATCGTCATTGGCGCGGCCGCGTTTTTCTGGATCCGGGAGTTTGCGCCGGATCGCGGCCATGTTGGCCTGGCGGCCGCGACGTCACTGGCGGGCTGGGTCAATGCCGGCCTGCTGGCGTTTTTCCTCGGCCGCCGGAACGGATTCCGGCCGGACCGCCGTCTGTATACAGCGATACCGCGGCTGCTTCTGGCCGCGCTGATTGCCGGAGGCGTCATGCTGGGCCTTGAAATATACAAGGCCGATCTTGCCGGCCTTGCTCTGGGCTCCCGGCTGATGGGGGCGGTTGTCGCATCGGGCGTTGGGATGCTGGTTTATCTGCTGGTCAGCCTGATCACAGGCGGGTTGCGGATTTCGGAGTTGCGTGCCGCCTTTGCCCGCGGCTAAACCCCCTGTGTCCACATCGACACCAGCCGGGTTCAAGCCATGACCGACGTTCAAACCTATTCCGGACCGCAGCGCATTCTTTCGGGGATGCAGCCCACAGGCGGCCTTCATCTGGGTAATTATCTCGGCGCGCTGGTGAACTGGGTCAAGCTGCAGGAGAGCGGCGCGGAGTGTTTTTACTGCGTGGTGGATCTGCACGCCATCACCATGCCGCACGACGCCGCCGAGTTGCCGGACAAGGTGCGCGGCGCCGCTGCTGCCTATATCGCGTCCGGCGTTGATCCGGAAAAATCGGCTGTCTTCGCTCAGTCGGCTGTCACCGCTCATGCCGAGCTGGCCTGGGTGTTCCAATGCGTGGCCCGTCTGGGATGGCTGGAGCGCATGACCCAGTTCAAGGACAAGGCCGGCAAGGACAAGGAGCGTGCCAGCGTGGGCCTGTTTACCTATCCGGTGCTGCAAGCGGCCGATATTCTGGTCTACAAGGCGACCCATGTTCCGGTCGGCGAAGACCAGAAACAACATCTGGAATTGTCGCGAGATATCGCAGCGCGCTTCATGCGCGACTATGATTGTGAAGGCTTTTTCCCTCTGCCCGATCCTTACATCCAGGGCGCGGGAACGCGGATCATGTCGCTCAAGGACGGGACGAAGAAGATGTCCAAGTCCGATCCATCGGACCTGTCGCGTATCAATCTGTCCGATGATGCCGATACGATTGCGCGCAAGATCAAGAAAGCGAAGACCGACCCTGAACCCCTGCCGGGGTCGCTCGAAGAGATGGGTGACCGTCCCGAAGCGCTCAATCTGGTGGGCATTTATGCCGCGCTGGAAGGGTCAACGGCGGAAAAGGTCATTTCCGAATTCGGCGGTCAGGGGTTTGGCGTTTTCAAACCGAAACTGGCGGAGCTGGCGGTTGAACGCCTGTCGTCTGTGGCCAATGAATATGCCCGGCTGATTTCCGACCCGGCTGAAATGGATCGTATCCTGACCAGAGGGGCTGAGCGGGCTCGCGCCGTGGCCGATCCGGTGATCAGGGAGGTCAAGGCGAAGGTGGGCTTCTGGGGTTAATTCGCCGCATGGCCAGTGGACGGCCCGGGCGCTAGCAAGGCCGAAACAGGAGATTTAGCCATGCGTTTCATTTTCGCCCTGATCCCCGCCCTTGTGCTGGCCGCTTGCGGCAATCCTGAAGCGGAGACGTCCAGTGAGATGGATCACGCTGCCCCGGGGGATACGGGCGCTCAGGAACAGGGGCCGGTTTCCGAACAGGCGACGGCCATTGATATCCGCGCCAGCTGGATGCGCCCTCACCCGTCAGGGCGCGATGTGACAGCGGCTTATATTGTGCTCGATTTGTCGGAGGGGTCGGAGGACTTGCTGCAATCGGTCGAGATTGACGGCGCTGAACGGGTCGAGCTTCACGGTCACTTCATGACCTCCGAAGGCGTCATGCAGATGCGGGAAATCGGTCCTCAGCGCGTGTCGGATGAGGGGCCGTTAGTGTTCACACCCGGCGGCCGCCACTTGATGGTGTTCGGTCTGGCTCCGGTCGTGGAGGGCGATACCGTCAATGGCACATTGAACCTGCAGAATGCCGGTGCGGTTCCCGTGACCTTTGAGGTCCGGTCCATGCCACCGGGACAGGTCAGCGAATACTAGCCGGTGCCGGCATAGAGCGCGGGATCATAGGGTTTGGGCGCGCGCGGCCGGAACATCCAGGCCAGATAGAGGCCGATGATGAGACCCGGAACGCCGCCAAATCCGATCAGATTGTCGTTCCACAAAAGATAAAGCGCAAATCCGCCCCCCAGAAGGGCCATCAATATGCCCAGCCCGCACATGACAAAGCCGAACCAGAGCGGCTGACCCTCGATGAAACGGATGGAGGCGGCGTGCGGTAACACGGCCCGGTGCAGGGCGGTGTTGAATTCAAGGAAGCGATCCGCGCGATTTTCCCAGAGGCCGACCGATTTCCAACTGCGGGATCCGAACACAATCTGCGTCCCGTCGTTTGCGGTGATGCGGCAAACGACCTGGCTGTCCCGCCCCGCCATCTCGACCCCCAGCCGCACTTCTGCGATCTCGTTGATTGCAATGGCGCGTTTCAGCTTTCCGTCCATGGATACGGAAATGCGACCGGATTCCAGTGTGATAAACTGCTCCGGAGACGTTGCGTTGCGGCGATCAGAATAGGTGGGTTCCGTCATGAAGCGCATTCCTATCTGGACGAACGGTGCGTGTCAGGCCAATTCTATGCAGTATGAGTGAACATCGCCGAAAATTTCTGGTCGTGGCAGATCAGAGCGAGGAGTGCCGCACGGCCCTCTATTTCGCAGCCAAGCGGGCGCAAGCCACGGAATGTGGCCTGACTCTGCTGGCGGTGATCGAGCCTTCGAATTTTGATCACTGGATCGGCGTGTCCGAAACCATGCGCCGTGAGGCCGAGGAGGAAGCGACCGAGTTGCTCGATACGCTGGCCGAGGACGCCGAGGCGGTGATGGGCGAGCGGCCCGAACTGATTCTTCGCGAAGACGAGCTGCGAAAAGCCATGGCCGATCTCATCGAGGAGGATGCGAGAATCTCCATCCTTGTCCTCGGCGCTGCCGAGGCCGGGGAAGGGCCCGGCCCTCTGGTGACCGCCCTGGCACGCGGCCGCGGTTTGACGGGCGCGAGGCCCATTCCGGTGACCGTCGTGCCCGGAGGGCTATCGCGTGACGCCATAGATGACCTCACATGATGAAGGGTTGCGGCGCAGACGATTAAGCGCCATGTGAGGTCTGATTGAAACCACGGGCGAGCCCATGTTTATCCAGACCGAAGATACACCCAACCCCAATACGATGAAATTCCTGCCCGGGCGCGAGATCGCGCCGGAGAGTCCGCGCGAATTTGCAACGCCTGAAGAGGCGGAGGCATCCTTGCTGGCGCGGGAGCTGTTCGCCGTGGATGGCGTGACCGGTGTGTTCTGCGGCGCGGATTATATATCGGTTTCGAAAGACGAAACCCTAGATTGGCCCCATATCAAGCCGGCCATTCTGGGCACGATCATGGACGTATTACAGTCCGGCGCCGCGCTGTTCGAGGCTGACGGCGGTGAGGCCGATTACGAACCCGACAGCGGTCCGGCAAAGGAAATCAAGGAGATTATTGATACACGTGTCCGCCCGGCCGTGGCGCGCGATGGGGGTGATATCATCTTCAAGGGGTTTGACGAGCAGACCGGTATTGTCGCTCTGGTGATGCGCGGTGCCTGTGCGGGCTGTCCGTCGTCAACGATGACGCTGAAGTCCGGAATCGAGAATCTGCTGAAGCATTACGTCCCCGAAGTCCGCGAAGTCGTCGCGGTTGGATAATCACTTTTTCCGGAATGGCGGTTAAAAGCGATCAAGGTCGGCACTATCTCCCTGTTCGTCACTAATAACGCACAGGTGCCCTCATGCTCGACCCGAATATTTCAGATTATGACGCGCTTTCTGACGCCGCGCTGGATCAGCTCTTCCGCGAAGCGCGTACTCATTACGCCTGGACGGACAAAGCCATTCCGGACGAGACGCTGCACGCGCTCTATGATCTGGTGAAAATGGGCCCGACGAGTATGAACAACTCTCCGGCGCGCTTTGTTTTTCTCACCTCTGATGCCGCCAAGGCCCGGCTGAAGCCGCATTTGATGGAGGGCAATGTCGAGAAAACCATGACCGCGCCGGTCACCGTCATTGTCGCCTGGGACAAGACGTTTTACGAAAAAATGCCGCAGCTTTTCCCGCATTCGGACGGGGCCCGCGACATGATGAAAAATACCGCGGAATCCAATGGTTATCGCAATGGCACACTGCAAGGCGCGTATCTGATTCTTGCGGCACGCGCTCTGGGCCTGGATGTCGGGCCAATGTCCGGCTTCTCGATCGAGGGCGTCGACAAGGCGTTTTTCGCCGGCGACAAGACTCGGGAAAACTGGACTGCCAATTTTCTCGTCAATCTCGGTTATGGCTCGGGGGAAAAAATCTTTGCCCGCCTGCCGCGACTTTCATTCGACGAGGCCGCCGCAATCCTCTAAACGCCGCAACATGAATTTGCTGGTGATCGATACAACCGGTCCGGCCTGCTCTGTCGCGCTGCGGGTGCCGGGGCGGGCCGACCTTCTCTGTTCCGAAATCATGGCACGCGGACAGGCCGAGCGGCTGGCGCCGATGGTGGCCGAGGTGCTGGTGCAAGCCGGACTGACCCCGCGCGATCTAGACCGGATTGGCGTCACGACCGGTCCCGGCAGTTTTGCCGGAACGCGGGTCGGTGTTGCCTTTGCCCGCGGACTGGCACTGGCCACGGGGGCAGAGACTGTCGGCCTTTCCAATCTGGAATGGTGGGCGGTCGAGGCCGGGCTTGCCGATGGCGAACCCGTTCTTGTGGTTCACGACGCAAAACGGGGCGAGGTCGTGACACAGGTGTGTCAACGCGAATGTGCGAGACCCGCCGCTCTTACGCAGAGCATTGCCGACGCCCTTTCATGGCTTGAAGACAGGCAGGATACGACCGGATCGCAGGTAAAGCTGACAGGATCCGGTGCTCATCTTCTGGACAATGGTCCGGAGCGGGCGTCTCCCGGTTTGACGGCCCTGCTTGATCTGGCGGCCACTTCACAATCACCGTTCGATCCACCGAAACCATTCTATGCGCGCCCGCCGGATGCGAAATTGCCCGGTGGACATCGCCCCGAATTATGATCTCCGTCATCAAAAAAGACGCTTTCGGCGGCCTTGCCGATCTGCACGCCAGATGTTTTCCACGCGGTTGGTCCTCGACGGAGCTGGCCCAACTGGCCGCAGAGCCGGGCGTCATCGCCCTGTCAGCCGGGACGCCCCGCGCAGCCGGATTTATTCTGGTTCGTGTCGCGCTGGACGAGGCCGAAGTACTGACACTGGCAACGGACCCCGACAGACGGCGCGCCGGAATTGGCCGATCCCTTCTGGCCGAAGCTCTGACCGAGGCGCGGCATGCCGGAGCGAAGACAGCCTTTCTGGAGGTTTCCGATCAGAATGCCGCGGCCATTTCGCTTTACCAATCGGCGGGGTTTGTTCAGGGCGGGCGAAGGCGTGCCTATTATCCGGATGGATCGGACGCGCTGGTGATGGAAAAGACACTCGGCGAATAGACGTTTTGCCCGGAGCGGCTTATGTCTGGAGTATATCACTGCAAGGGGAATGTTCATGCCGGACCGGATCGAGAAAATCTGCGTTGAAAAAGGCCTCCGCATGACCGATCAGCGCCGCGTCATTGCGCGCATTCTGTCGGATGCCGAAGATCACCCTGATGCCGAGGAATTGCACCGGCGCGCCGCGGCCGAGGATGACCGGATTTCTCTGGCGACGGTGTACCGGACGGTTCGCCTGTTCGAGGAAGCCGGCATTATCGAGCGTCATGATTTCCGGGATGGCCGGGCCCGCTATGAAGAAGCCAGTGACGATCACCATGATCATCTGATTGATCTGCGCTCCGGCGAGGTCATTGAATTCGTCAATGAGGAAATCGAACGCCTCCAGGAAGCCGTCGCCCGCAAGCTGGGCTATCGTCTCGTCGATCACAGACTGGAGCTTTATGCCGTTCCGCTGAACGCCGACGAACGCAAGTAAAAGCGTTACAGCGTTGACGATTTCGCGCACTCCGGGCCGGAATGCTCTGGCCTTCATTTTTATTACCGTTCTGGTCGACATGATCGGCCTCGGGATCATCATCCCGGTTCTGCCGCAATTGATCATGGATCTGACGGGGCTGACGCTTGCCCGGGCCGCGCTCTGGGGCGGGGCGCTGGCGACGCTCTATGCCTTCATGCAATTTGTCTGCGCGCCGATTGTCGGCAATCTGTCTGATCGCTTCGGGCGGCGGCCGGTTCTGCTGTTCTCGCTCGCCGGTTTTTCGCTTGATTATCTGGTCATGGGGCTCGCCCCCGTTCTGTGGGTCCTGTTTGTCGGGCGCGTTCTGTCGGGGATTTTCGGTGCGACCTACACAACGGCCGGCGCTTTCATTGCAGATGTGTCGCCGCCCGAAAAGCGCGGGGCCAATTTCGGCCTGATCGGCGCGGCCTTCGGTCTGGGCTTTATTATCGGTCCCGTCATTGGCGGCGTGCTGGGCGAAGTCGATCATCGCCTGCCCTTCTTTGCAGCGGCGGCATTGGGTATGGCGAATTTCATCTATGGCTATTTCGTCTTGCCGGAGACCCTCGCCGAGGAAAACCGCCGTCCCTTCCGGCTTTTCAATACCAATCCGCTCGGCGCATTCTTGCAAATGCGCCAGTTTCCGATTGTCTTCGGATTGCTCGGCGCGCTGGCGCTTTTTCATCTGGGCCATACCGCCCTTCCGGCGGCCTGGGCCTATTTCGGAATCGAGCGATTTGGCTGGACGCAGCTGGACATTGGTATTTCTCTGGGGGTGGTCGGGTTTTCGGCGGCCATTGTCCAGGGTTTGCTGTCGCGCAAGATCATTCCCTTGCTGGGCGCCAAACGATCAGCGGTTATAGGCTTCGCGATCGCGGGCGCGGCGTATTGGGGCTATGCGCTGGCACCCAATGTGGCGATGCTCTACGTCATCATCGTCATCGGTGCGCTTTCGGGCATCGGTGGGCCGGCCCTGCAGGGCATCATGTCCAACCAGGTGCCGGGTAATATGCAGGGCGCGCTTTCCGGAGCCACGACCAGCCTTGCCTCCCTGATGACGGTGTTCGGCCCCGGGGTGATGACCTTCATCTTCTATTCCTTTTCGAACCGGGACGCGGCCGTCTATTTTCCCGGGGCCCCCTTTGCCCTTGCGGGCCTCCTGACGGCCTGTGCCGTTGTGATTATCGCACGGGTGATCGGACGAAACGCGGTCACAGCCTAGGCGGGGCTTGCGATTCCGCCCGCTTTCCATCATAACCCGCGCCTCTTTCAAGAAAGACGGGTCCACCATGGCGCAAAAGCGCAAGAAGCTCTTTATCAAGACCTATGGCTGTCAGATGAATGTCTATGACAGTGAGCGCATGCGTGATGTGCTCTCTCCACTGGGCTATGAGCCGTCGGACAAACCCGACGATGCGGATCTGGTGATCCTGAATACCTGCCACATTCGCGAGAAAGCGGCAGAGAAGGTCTATTCAGAGCTTGGCCGTTTGCGTCCACACAAGGAAGCCAAGGCCGGTACGAAAGATCCGATGACCATTGCGGTCGCCGGGTGTGTGGCGCAGGCTGAAGGCGAAGAGATCATGCGCCGCGCGCCGGTCGTCGATCTCGTCGTGGGTCCGCAAACCTATCACAAGCTTCCCGAGCTGATTGCGCGGACCCATCGCGCCCGAGGCGAGCGGCTGGAAACAGAGTTTGAACCGGTTGCCAAATTCGATGCGCTTGCAGGCGATCGCGCGGTTGAGGGATATTCCGCCTTCCTGACCGTTCAGGAAGGGTGTGACAAGTTCTGCACCTTCTGTGTTGTACCTTATACGCGGGGTGCCGAATGGTCGCGTCCGGTCGACCAGATCACCGCTGAAGCACGTATGCTGGCGTCCAAGGGTGTGCGCGAAATCACCCTCCTGGGTCAGAATGTGAATGCCTTCCACGGCGCGCCGCCTTCGGGACGCGAAGCGGAGGGCACCTGGGGGCTCGCCCGATTGCTACGCCATCTGGCGCTGATCGGGGGGCTGGACCGGATCCGCTATACGACGTCCCACCCCAATGACATGGACGATGATCTGATTGCCGCGCATGGCGATCTGGAATGTCTGATGCCGTATCTGCACCTTCCGGTTCAGTCCGGATCGGACAGGATTTTGCATGCCATGAACCGGAAGCACACGTTTGAAAGCTATGCGCGCGTGATCGAAAAGGTCCGCGCCGCGCGTCCGGACATTGCCATTTCCGGTGATTTTATCGTCGGCTTTCCGGGCGAAACCGACGCCGATTTCGAAGCGACGATGCAGGGCGTGCGGGATATCAATTACGCATCGGCTTTCTCGTTCAAATATTCCCGACGTCCCGGCACGCCAGGCGCATCCCTGCCGATGCAGGTCGATGATACAGTTGCCAGCGACCGTCTGGCGCGTCTGCAGGCGTTGCTGATGCAACAACAGACGGCCTTCAATCAGTCGCAGATCGGGATGCGGTTGCCGGTGCTTTTCGAGAAAACCGGGCGCCTTGCGGGCCAGCTTCACGGCCGTTCGCCCTATCTTCAATCCCTGCATTGTGAAGCGCCCGCCGAACTGATTGGTCAGATCGCCGAAGTCACGATTACGGACGCCAGCCAGAATTCGCTGACCGGCCGTCTCAACGCAAAGGTCGATGCCGCTTGACCGCCTCACGCACCAGAAAATCCCGTTCTGCCAAGCCCCGCAAAGAGCCCGTCGAAACGCTTCATTTCGACGATAGTGACCGCGTGCGCCTTCTGGCCGGAGCGGGTGATCGCCATCTCATCATGATAGAAGAAGAGATTGGTGTGCGGCTGGCCGCGCCCGGCGGCGGCCAGATCCAGATATCCGGCGCCGAGCCCAAAACCCGGCTGGAAGCCAAGCGGATCATCAATCGGCTGTATACGCGTCTTGAACAGCAAATGGCTTGTGATGAGGCAGATGTGCGTTCGGTTCTGACCCTTGATGACAGTGAGGCGGCGCTGGCCGATTCGACCGTTATCCGTGTGCCGCGCGGTGCCAGTTTCATGGCGCGCACCCCGCGGCAGGCCGATTATATTCGCGCATTGAACGATCCGAAGAGAACCGACCTGATCTTCGGGGTCGGGCCTGCCGGAACCGGAAAAACCTTGCTGGCGGTGGCCTATGGTGCCGCGCAGCTGGCACAGCGATCTGTCGAACGTCTGATAATCACCCGCCCGGCAGTGGAGGCTGGCGAGAAGCTCGGCTTTCTTCCCGGTGATCTGGCGGAAAAGGTCGACCCTTATCTTTTGCCCGTTTGGGACGCTCTGACCGATGCGCTGGGCCGGACCCAGATGGAAAAATTCCGCGAAGACAAGCGCATTGAAGTCGCGCCCCTTGCCTTCATGCGGGGCCGGACGTTGAGCCGGGCCATCGTCATTGTCGACGAGGCCCAGAATGCGACCCGCGCGCAAATGCGTATGGTGTTGACCCGGCTGGGTGAAGGCTCGCGCATGATTGTAACCGGTGACCCGACCCAGACGGATCTCGATAGCCGTCAGCCGTCCGGCTTGCCCGAAGCGCTGGACATTCTGGACGGTGATCCTGCGGTTAAAATCATTCGCTTTGAGCGTAAGGATGTTGTCCGCCACAATCTTGTGGGCCGGATTGTCGATGCCTATGAACGCCGGGATGCGGCCCGATAAGCCATGACGCCGTCATTTGACCTGATTGTCGATGCTGAGAACTGGCCACCGGAAGATGAGCTTTTGCGAGTGGGCGGGCAGGCCATTTCATCGTCTCTGGCGACGCTGGGCCTTGAGTCCTCTGACGCGTTTTGCCTCCTGTTTACAGACGATGCCGAGATGCAGGCGTTGAATACGCAATTCCGGGACAAGCCGAGCGCGACGAATGTGCTCGCCTTTCCGGCGGCTGCGAGCGATGCCGGATTTCTCGGCGATATCGCCTTGGGGCAAGAAACGGTCTTTCGCGAGGCGAAAGAAAAGTCTATTCCGGTAATCCACCATATCGCACATCTGGTTGTGCATGGATTCCTGCATCTGCAGGGCTATGATCACCAGACGGAGGCAGAAGCAGAGCAGATGGAATCCCTAGAGCGTCTGGCGCTCCAAAACATGGGCATTGCCGACCCTTATGAAGGAGATCAGCAGTGAGTGACGACGCAGCCGGCCGAAGTTGGGGTGCGCGTCTGGCGCGCATGATGGGCCGTGAATCGAAAACGGACGCCAGCCTTCCCGATGGCAATGGCTTTGCGGCCAATGTTCAGCTTTTCAATGAGATGCAGGTTGCGGACGTGATGGTCCCGCGCGCCGACATTGTTGGCATCGAAGTCAACACGCCGCTTGGCGAGCTGATTCCGGCATTCGCCGAGGCGGCACATTCCCGCCTTCCGATCTATCGCGAAACACTGGATGATCCGCTGGGCGTCGTGCACATCAAGGACGTGATGTCGCAACTGGTCCCGATTGTGTCCGAGCCCAATCAGGGCTGGGCTTCGCGTCAGATACTGAAAGACATTCGCCGCCCGCTTCTGTTTGCCCCGCCCTCGATGCGGGCGATTGACCTGCTATTGCGTATGCAGGCGCGCCGGATGCACCTGGCGCTGGTCGTGGACGAATACGGTGGCACGGACGGATTGGTGACGCTGGAGGACCTGCTCGAGCCGATCGTGGGTGATATCGAAGACGAGCATGATGACGAGGCGACGCCCGGCATTGTTCCGAAAGGCAATGGTGTCTGGGTTGCAGATGCGCGCGCGACCATCGACGAGCTGGAACAGATAGCGGGTCAGACCATTCTCGACGAGGGCGAAGATGATGACATCGACACGCTCGGCGGACTGGTTTTCATGATTGCCGGGCGGATCCCCGAACGCGGTGAAATGATACTGCATCCGGGCGGCTTCGAATTCGAGGTTCTGGATGCCGATCCGCGGCGTATCAAGCGGCTGAGAATCCGAAAAAAGGGCCGCCGGTCCAGCAAGGACGAGAGCAGCTGGGAGCCGGCATGACGGCGGCCTTGCGGCTTCGGCAGTTGCTTGATCAGCTGGCTCCTGTTGCCCTGCGCGATCGCCTTCATGCGCTTCCGCCATATAAAGCCTGGATCGTGCTGGCGGCGCTGGGACTGTTTTCAGGACTGTCGGCTTCGCCCATACATTTCTTCCCTTCGCTGGTTGTCGGGCTGACAGGCCTTGTCTGGATGCTGGATCGGTCGATGGACATGAAAAAGCCGGGTCTATCCGGGTTCTGGCGGTCTTTCCTGTTTGCCTGGGCGTATCTGGGAATTGGCGTCTTCTGGGTGGCTTTTGCCTTCTGGAACCGGGGCGGCGTTTATGTCTTTTTCGGACCTCTGGTGGCGATTGGCGGAGGGGCGTTTCTTGCCGCCTTCTGGGGCGTGGCCGGGGCTGTTTATGCCAAGCTTAACCTGCGTGGGCCGGTTCGGGTTCTGGCCTTTGCTGTGCTGTTTCTGGCAGCGGAAGCTGCCAAGGGTCTGCCCTTCACCCAGTTTCCGTGGAATTTGCCGGCGCATGTGTTTCCGGCTGGCGGTGCGGTCTCCCAGTCTGCGGCCTGGTTCGGCGCCTGGGGGCTCAGCTTTCTGGTCCTGCTTCTGTTTGCCAGCCCGGCGGCGCTTGCCGGAAGGGGCGGTGAGGTTCAGCGCCGGTTGCCGGTGATGATCAGTCTGCTTGTGCTGGCGGCCCTCTATGCCGGGGGCACACTCCGGCTCGGCCAGGCTGAGGTCACATATCAGCCCGATGTGGTTTTCCGGCTCGTCAATGTCGATATCGATCAGCAGGAGAAATGGGCGCCGGGTGGCGAAGATGTTGTCCGGGCTCGATATCTCGAACTTACAGCGTCCGATGGCATCGACGATGTCACACATGTGATCTGGCCGGAGGGTGCGCTCCCGCTGTTTCTGATCGAGGACAGTGCGTCTATCTCGGCCTTGACGGAAATCCTGACACAGGATCAGGTCTTGCTGGCCGGCACGCCACGCCGCGAACGCGCCGGGGATGGCGGCGTGCGATACTATAACGCTCTTGTCGCGATCCGCTTCGCGGAAGATCGGCCACGTGTTCTGGGCCTTTATGACAAGGTTTTACTGGTCCCGTTTGGCGAGTTCATTCCGCTGGGAGAGGTGATTTCCTCGTTCGGTGTCCGGTCACTTCAGGAAAGTGTGGAAGGCTATTCACACGGGTCTGAATTCATCACGCTGGATGATACCGGTGCACCGACTTTCTTTCCAATGATCTGCTATGAGGCGGTTTTCACGGGCATCGTCGAGCAGGTTGCCGTTCGTCCGGACTGGATACTCAACATTTCAAATGATGCCTGGTTTGGCCCGACGGCGGGGCCGAGACAGCATCTGAACAGTACGCGCTATCGCGCCATTGAAACCGGCTTGCCAATAATCCGCTCGGCGTCGCGCGGGTTTTCGGGCGTCGTCGATACGTACGGCCGCATGCCGGTGAGAATTGACCGCAGATATAACGGGATCACCGATATCCGCCTGCCAATGCCGGGTGCTCCGACACTTTATTCCATTACTTCAGGTGTATTGTTCTGGCTGTTCTATATCTTAAGTATATTCGTGGTTTCTGCGATTGTAATACGTGAGCAATTACGTAAATGAAAAAATTTTGCGGCGTCTGTAAATATGCCTAGTCTTACAATAAATTTAGGTTACTTGATGCCCCAAGGGGACTGTCATAATCATATCATAATCGGGGGATTGCCATGAAACGAAACCCGCGCGAAGCCAATTCAATTGATGCCCATGTCGGATCTCGTGTCCGGCTGCGACGGCAATTGATGAAGATGAGCCAGGAAAAGCTTGGCGACGAGCTTGGCGTTACCTTTCAGCAGGTTCAAAAATATGAACGGGGGGCCAACCGCATTGGTGCCAGCCGCCTTTTCAGCCTGGCAAATGTTCTGGATGTGCCGGTCAATTTCTTCTTTGACGGTTTGACCGGCGTGGCGGCGACGGGCGTCGCTGAAACGGAACAAAGCCCGATTGTCTACGATTTTATCCAGAGCCCCGACGGCGTTGCTCTGGCGGAAGCCTTCTCGCGGATCAAGACGCCGAAAGTGCGCCGCCGTGTGCTGGAGCTGGTCCGCTCGCTCGCCGATGAAGACGAAGCCGAAAATGGCGGCGACTGACAAATCTGCCGGAAATTGCTGACATCTGGTTGCCAGCCGGGCTGGAAGCGCGTAATCGGCACATCATATAAAGACATCTTTATATGAAAGGCGGAGCGCTGTGAGTCGGAAATCCTATATCTTTACCTCGGAAAGTGTTTCAGAGGGTCACCCGGACAAGGTCTGCGACCGTATTTCGGATGCTGTCGTGGACTTGTTTCTTGGCCGTGATCCGGAAGCCCGGGTCGCATGCGAAACCCTGACCACAACCAACCGCATTGTTCTGGCGGGTGAGGTCAGATCCTCCACCCCCGTCCATCACGACGAGATCGAGGGTGTGGCCCGCGCCGCCGTGCGGGACATTGGTTACGAACAGGACGGCTTTCACTGGCGCACGGCCGAGTTCAGCAATTACCTGCACGAACAATCCGCCGACATCGCCATGGGCGTGGATGCGTCGGGCAACAAGGATGAGGGCGCGGGCGATCAGGGTATCATGTTTGGTTATGCGACCGACGAGACACCCGAACTGATGCCGGCGCCTATCCAGTATTCGCACCAGATTCTGAGAGAAATGGCCCGCCAGCGTAAAACCGGTGAACGTCCGGAGTTTGAGCCGGATGCCAAATCCCAGGTGACGCTGCGATATGAAAACGGGCAGCCCGTTGGCGTGACGTCGGTCGTCGTCTCCACCCAGCACAAAGACGGATATAGCCCGGGCGACATACGCGAGCTGGTTCGCCCGATCGTTCAGGGCGTCCTGCCCGAAGGCTGGTTTCCGCCGGACGACGAGTTTTACGTCAATCCGACCGGCAATTTTGTCATCGGCGGTCCCGATGGCGATGCGGGTCTCACTGGCCGCAAGATCATCGTTGATACCTATGGCGGGGCCGCACCGCATGGCGGCGGCGCCTTCTCCGGCAAGGATCCGACGAAGGTTGACCGCTCGGCCGCCTATGCCTGCCGCTGGCTGGCCAAGAATGTTGTTGCTGCGGGTCTGGCAAAAAAGTGCACGATTCAGGTGTCCTACGCGATCGGCGTCTCGAAGCCGCTTTCCCTCTATGTTGACTTTCATGGCACCGGCCATGTCGAAGAGCCGCGTGTCGAGGATGCGTTGCGGCAGATCGCCAATCTGTCACCGCGCGGCATTCGCGAGCGATTGGGCCTTTCCCGGCCTATTTACGCACGGACGTCCGCTTATGGTCATTTCGGCCGGCAGCCGGACGATGATGGTGGCTTCTCCTGGGAAAAGCTCGACCTGGTCGACCAGCTCAAGGGCCTCGCGTGAGGGCGCTTTGAGCCGTGGACATTGATGGACATCTTTTTCTGGTCGATACGGTCGCGAAAATGCACCGTTATCTCCGGGTGTCAGGATGGTTCCATCACGAGGAATCACGGCTCACCGGAATTGATCTGAAAGATATTGATGCCCTGTCGGCCGATATCCGGACCGGATTTGATCATGGCGGCGTGTTGCCGGACCTCGGGCCGGGGAAGGGTTTCAGTGTTGAAATCTTGCTGCGCGAGGATGAATTTCCCGAGGCGGGCAAGCTGGTTTTCAGAACAAGTCTGGATGCCGAGCTGACGATTCGATTGACGGACCTGATTTCGGATCGCCGCGGTCGCAGTGAGGGCAGTCAGACATTCCGTCATTTCCGCGATCGTGTAACCATGACACCCGGATGCCGCTTGCTGGATGTGGGCGGCCGTGACCGCAGCGAGGTCGGCGATCGCAAGGAGTTTCCCGGCGCCCGGGTGACCGTGGTCGATGTCTTGCCGGGCCCACGGGTCGACGTCGTTGGTGATGCGCATGAAATGAGCGGGCTGTTTCCAGCAGATCATTTTGATTTTGTGCATTCGAGAAGCGTGTTCGAGCATTTGCTGATGCCCTGGAAGGTCGCGCTTGAAATCAACAAGGTTCTGAAGCCGGGCGGGCTGGTCTTCATCTCCACCCACCAGACCATTGGTCTTCACGATCAGCCCTGGGATTTTCTGCGTTTTTCCAGGGACGCCTGGCCAGGCTTTTTCAATCCGGCGACGGGGTTTGAAATTATCGCGGCATATGAAGAAGCACCGCAATTCATTATTCCCTGGTTGTGGAGCGAGGGAAAACGTTTCGCGGAAGCATCGGTCGGCTTCGAGGCGTCGGGGGTCCTGGCGCGAAAAACAGGTGTTTCCACCCTCGATTGGCCCGTAAAAACCGCCGATATCATTGAAACCGCCTATCCTGACGTTCCGGATGGCAATCGATCATGACTGACAGGCTGCGTACGTTCGGGCGGACCAAGTCGCGGACCCTGTCGGACCGTCAGCAGGGGCTTGTGGATGATCTGCTGCCGCAAATCGGTATTCCGGCTTCCGGGCCGGTGGACCCGGCGAAGCTGGTCCCCAGCAAGGCGGCCCATGTGCTCGAGATCGGCTTTGGCGGCGGTGAACATCTGACCGGGCAGGCGGCCCGCAATCCGGACATCGGATACATGGGCGTCGAGCCCTTCATCAACGGCGTTGCGAAAGCCCTGACCCAGATCGAGGAAGGCGGGCTTGAAAATGTGCGTCTTCATGAGGGCGATGCCCGAGACGTGATGGAGCGCATGCCGGACCAGTGTCTGGACCGGATTTTCCTTCTCTTTCCCGATCCGTGGCCGAAAATCCGCCATGCCAAAAGACGTTTCGTGCAGAACGAGACCGCGGCCGAATTTGTGCGGCTATTAAAGTCGGGCGGAAACCTGCGCGTGGCGACAGACGTCAAAGCCTATGCCGATCATGCCCTGTGGATATTGCGGCGAACGCCGGGCCTGGAATGGCAGGCGGCAGCGGCTGCGGATTGGCGCGATCCGCCGCCCGACCATCTGACCACGCGCTACGAGACCAAGCAGCTCGGCGATTGCGCGCCGGTGTTTTTTGATTTCCTGCGGGTGTGACCATGTTCTTGCGCTTTCGGGCTTAACCGCGTATATCCCCCTCAACACGTTCGATTAGCGCTGGATTGCGCTTATCGGCGGCTCCTCACCGGGGCCGCCGTTTTTATTGGCTGATACGGAGGGCCGCCCTTGCGCACCCGCACCGCAACGGATGAGGCGATATTGACACTGGCTCTGCCTGTGGCCGAGGCGCTGGACATGGAAATTGTCCGCATTCGTGTGAAGTCGGGGAAGACGCAGATCGTTCAGATCATGGCGGAAAAGTCGGACGGGACGATGAATGTCGAGGATTGTGCGAAGCTGTCGCGCGGCCTGTCAGACATTCTGGAAGAAACAGACCCGATCCGGGGCGAATATACGCTTGAAGTATCGTCGCCCGGTATCGACCGGCCCCTGACCATGCCCGCGCATTTCGAGCGCTGGGAAGGTTTCAAGGCCAGGCTGGAACTTGACCGTCTGGTTGAGGGACAGAAACGCTTTTCCGGGCAACTCGCCGGCTTCGAAAATGGTTCGGTGCTGATAGACTTGCCCAAAGAGGACGAAACGGCGCTGATCCCCTTTGACTGGATCGCGGATGCCAAGCTCGTTCTCACCGAAGAATTGATCAAGGCCGACCTGGCGGCGCGTGGTGCGCCAACCGGCTCGGACGAAGCAAGTGGAGACACGCCATGAATATCGGCGTCAGTGCAAACAAGACCGAGATGCTCGCTATTGCCCGGGCTGTGGCACACGAAAAATCGATCGACGAAAGCATCGTCATCGAGGCCATTGAAGAGGCGATCGAGAAAGCGGCCCGCTCGCGCTATGGTGCCGAGCTGGATATTCGGTCGAAGATTGACCCGAAGACGGGTGAAATGTCTCTGACACGGCATACCACTGTCGTTGAAGAGGTTGAAAACGACGCTCAGGAAATGAGCCTTGAAGACGCAAAGAAAATTGATGCCAATGCTGAAATCGGGACGGTCTTCTCCGAAGAATTGCCGCCGATCGAATTCGGCCGTGTGGCGTCCATGGCGGCCAAGCAGGTCATTACGCAGAAGGTGCGTGATGCCGAGCGCGAGCGCCAGTACGAGGAATACAAGGACCGCGTTGGCGAAATCCTCAATGGCATTGTCAAACGTGTCGAGTACGGCAATGTCTTCATCGATATGGGCCGCGCCGAAGGGATTATCCGCCGCAATGACGGGATTCCGCGCGAGAATCTGAAGAATGGCGATCGCGTTCGCGCCTACATCTATGATGTGCGCCGCGAGACCCGCGGACCCCAGATCTTCCTGTCACGCGCCCACCCTGACTTCATGGCCGCCCTGTTCGCGCAGGAAGTGCCGGAAGTCTACGAAGGCATTATCGAAATTCCGGCCGTCGCGCGCGATCCGGGTTCACGCGCCAAGATTGCCGTGATTTCCAATGACGGTTCGATCGATCCGGTGGGTGCCTGCGTCGGTATGCGGGGCTCCCGTGTTCAGGCGGTTGTGTCCGAGCTTGCGGGCGAGAAGATCGATATCATTCCGTGGAATAATGATCCCGCGACCTTCATCGTGAATGCGCTGCAGCCGGCCGAGGTTTCCAAGGTTGTCCTGGATGAAGAAGACCAGCGTATCGAAGTTGTTGTGCCGGATGACCAGCTGTCGCTGGCCATTGGCCGCCGCGGGCAGAATGTGCGTCTGGCGTCGCAGCTGACAGGCTGGTCAATTGATATCCTGACCGAGCAGGAAGAATCCGAACGCCGTCAGAAAGAATTTGCCGAGCGGACCGCCATCTTCATGGATGCGCTGGATGTGGACGAGGTGATCGCGCAGCTTCTGGCAACAGAAGGCTTTGCGAGCGTCGAAGAGCTGGCTTATGTCCAGCTTGACGAGATTGCCGCGATTGAAGGCTTCGACGACGATACCGCTGTCGAAATCCAGACTCGCGCCAAGGAGCATCTCGACAAGGTCGCGTCGGCGCAGGACGCCAAGCGGACCGAGCTGGGTGTCGAGGACGCATTGTTGCAGATTGACGGTGTTGATCTGCCGATGGCGGTCAAGCTGGGCGAGAATGACGTCAAATCAGCAGATGATCTGGCCGGCTTCACGCCGGATGATCTGCGCGGCTGGTTCGAGACCCGGAATGGCGAACGCGTTCGCGAACCGGGCATTCTTGAAGAATTCGAACTGTCTCAGGAAGATGCCGAAATGCTGATCCTGAAGGCGCGTGTCGCGGCGGGCTGGATTTCTGAAGACGATCTGCCCCAGCCGGAAGTCGAAGAGGCTGAAGACGGCGCTGAAGACGAAGGCGAAGTCGACATTGCCGATATGGACCTTGATGCCCTTGAAGCCGAAGCGGCTGCGCTGGGTGTCGATCTGGACGCGCCGGTCGAGGACGCAGAAGAGGTCAAGGACTGAGCCGAGAAACGGACATGCGCGAGCGGCGCTGCCTTGCCAGGGGAGTGAGTGGCCCGGAAAGTGGATTGATCCGCTTCGTGGCTGATCCCGACGGGAGAGTGGTGCCGGATATCGCCGTCAAATTGCCGGGCCGCGGGGCCTGGGTCAGTGCCGACCGCGCCTCGGTCGATCTGGCGGTAAAGAAGGGCAAGCTGGCGCGCGCGCTGGATGGCGCTAAAGCATCGGCGGGCCTGGCAGATGAGGTGGAAATGCTTCTGGCGGCACGCGCCCTGTCCCTGATCGGACTGGCGCGAAGAGCCGGAGCGCTGGCGACGGGGATGGACGCAGTCCGCCTGTCGCTGAAGGCGGCGCGTCCTGCCTGGCGCATCGAAGCCAGTGATGGCGCGGCAGATGGTCGTGGCAAGCTGGACCGGCTGGCGAAGGCCGCGTGGGGTGATATTCCGGTCGCAGGATGTTTTTCTGCTGCCGAACTGGGACAGGCTGCAGGGCGCGATAGCGTGGTCCACGCAGCCCTCTCCGGCGGACCGCAGGGGCGGTCTTTTGGAGAGGTAATGCACCGGCTTTCAGGCTTCCGGATCATCGATCCGGCGAAGAATGCGGGTGAGAGTGGTTGAATCCGGCCTGAAGCTGGCTAGTTTAGCGGGCTTTCAAGCCTTGATGACTTGAAAACGGGACGTTGGTTGATCGGCCGCCAGCGATAGTCCCGGAATAGGCCGTGTTGAAAGGTTCGCATGAGCGACAACGACGATCGTAATCAGGGTGGTTCCGGCCGCCGGCCTCTTTCGCTGAATCGCGGAGGGTCAGGCACCGTGCAGCAAAGCTTTGCGCGCGGCCGCTCCAAATCTGTGGTGGTCGAGAAAAAACGCAAGCGCGTGGTCGGCCCCCAATCTGGCGGAAACCCGGCCGCTCCGGGTAAACCGCAACCGGGCGCAACCCAGCGAAAGGGCGAAACGCCGCTGGCGGCCAAGGCCCGCGAGCTCGGCCTGTCCGAAGAGGAATTGGTCGCGCGGCAGCGCGCCATTCAGCGCGCGCGTGCCGAGGCCGCCCAGAAAGATGAAAAGCGCAAGGAGGCTGAAGCCGAGCGCTCCAAACGTGCCGAAGAAGAACAACGCCTTCTCGAAGCCAAACAGCGCCGTGAAGCGGAAGAGCTCGCTGATGCCGAACGCCGGAAAGCCGAGGCCGAAGCTGAAGCGGCTGCCGCGGCGGCAGCGGCGGCAGCGCCCGTTCCAGTCAAAGGCGATCCGGACGACGTGGCGCCTGCGCGCCGCGAAGCGCCCAAGCCCAAAGACAAGAACCAGGATCGCGATATTGATGATGCCGATTCCATGCTCGAAGCCATGGGTGGCCGCGTCAAGAAGAAGGGCGCTCCGGGTCCCGGACGTGCCGCTCCCGAAAAAGCCCGCGCGAAAGCTGATCATGGACGCCGCTCCGGCAAGCTGACCATTCAGAATATTCTGGATGGCGACGAAGACCGTCAGCGTTCGCTCGCCTCGGTGCGCCGCGCACGGGAACGCGAAAAGCAGCGCCGTCAACAAGGCGGCGATCGCGACAAGATTCAGCGCGAAGTCGTCCTTCCCGAGGCCATTACGGTTCAGGAACTGGCCGTCCGGATGGCCGAACGCGCTGCCGACGTCGTCAAATACCTGATGAAGCAGGGCCAGATGGTCCGCGTGAATGACGTGCTCGATCTGGATACAGCCGAATTGATCATTGAGGACTTCGGTCACATCGCAAAACGCGTCTCCGAATCGGACGTCGAAGAAGGCTTTATCGCGGACGATGATCCCGAAGATAGCAAGCAGCCGCGTGCGCCGGTTGTGACCGTCATGGGTCACGTCGATCACGGCAAGACATCGCTTCTGGATGCCCTGCGCGCCACGGACGTTGTTGCCGGTGAAGCGGGCGGGATTACCCAGCATATCGGCGCCTATCAGGTGAAGCTGAAATCGGGTGACAAGATTACCTTCCTCGACACGCCGGGCCATGCGGCTTTTTCCGCGATGCGGTCACGCGGGGCGATGGCGACGGATATCGTGATCCTCGTGGTCGCGGCCGATGACGGCGTCATGCCGCAAACAATCGAGGCCATCAAACACGCTCAGGCGGCCGGTGCACCGATTATCGTTGCCATTAACAAGATGGACCGCGAAGGGGCTAATCCGCAAAAAGTGCTGACCGATTTGCTTCAGCATGAAGTGGTCGTTGAAAGCATGGGCGGCGAGACGCAGGCGATCGAGGTGTCCGCTCTGAAAAAGACCGGCCTTCAGGAACTGACCGACGCCATCACGATGCAGGCGGAATTGCTGGAGCTGAAAGCCAATCCGGATCGGGCCGCCGACGGGGTGGTGGTTGAAAGCCAGGTCGAACAGGGCCGTGGTTCCGTGGCGACCGTACTGGTCAAGCGGGGCACGCTGAAGCGCGGTGATATCGTTGTGGCCGGGGCCCAGTGGGGCCGCGTGCGTGCCATGATTGATGAGCGCAATCAGCAGCTCAAGGAATTGGGGCCATCCCAGCCAGCCGAAATTCTGGGTCTGGACGGGGCGCCTGAGCCGGGCGAATTGTTCTCTGTCGTTGATGGCGAAGCGCGCGCCCGCGAAATCGTGGATTACCGTCAGCGTCAGAAGCGCCAGTCGACGTCAGCCGCCGGTGCCGGTGGTGCGTCTCTGGAGCAGATGCTGGCCCGTCTGCAGTCGAGCGATATCCAGGAGATGCCGCTGGTGGTGAAGGCCGATGTTCAGGGTTCGGCAGAAGCCATTGCGCAATCGCTGGAGAAGATCGGCAATGACGAGGTGAAAGCCCGTGTCATCTATGGGGCCGCAGGCGGCGTCAATGAATCCGATATCCTGCTGGCCAAATCGTCTGGCGCACCGGTTTTTGCGTTCAATGTGCGGGCCAACAAGCAAGCCCGTCAGATGGCCGAGGCCGAAGGCGTCGAGATCCGCTATTATTCCATCATCTACAATATCCTGGATGATGTGAAAGCCACGCTGGAAGGCATGCTGGCTCCGGAGAAACGCGAAACCTTCATCGGTTATGCGGAAATTCTGGAAGTCTTCAATATTTCCAAGGCGGGCAAGGTGGCCGGTTGCCGCGTGACCGAAGGCGTTGTGAAGCGCGGGTCGGGCGTGCGCCTGCTGCGCGATGATACGGTTATCCATGAAGGCAAGCTGAAGACGTTGAAGCGCTTCAAGGACGAAGTGCCGGAAGTCCGTGCAGGCACGGAATGTGGCATGGCCTTCGAGAATTACGAAGACCTTCAAAAAGGCGATCTCATCGAGTGCTTCGAAGTCGAGGAAGTCGAACGCAAGCTCTAATGAGAAAAGCCCCGCTCCGGCGGGGCTTTTGTCTAGTTGAAACTCTGTCGGCGACAGAGCAGCACTGCAGTGCCAGCTTGTTGCGTGCGATTGTGAACATTTGCAGGCCACGGAATGGTCCTAACCGGAGCGGCGTTGCCATCATAAAAGAGCTCGAGGGTCAGCATCCCGGGATATTCACCCTCATTGTGTGCTCGCAATGTGAATGCTGTTGCGGAGCCCTCATAGATAAGTCGCACGGGCCCTGCGTTCCGTTCAATCAGCCGGCCTTCTCCATCTTCAAGATTAACCCACTCGCCGGTAACATCATGATGGTTGCGGATGATCTCAAACTGTTCTACGGCGCAGCGAATTTCATGAATATCGGCGGCTTGCCCCTGGACTAGAGCGGCCAGAATGAATGGAATCATGAATGCCTCTTACTTGACCAATGGCAATCTTATTTCATCATTCTTCAGAGACCAAAACTTGCTCAGCACCCTCATAGTCAGCAAAGTCGTATTGCTCGACCACAAGCCCGTCGCGCATGTGGATGACGGTCGTTTGGGCTGCCGACCAGCGAAACACCATGCCCTCTTGCTGAACCGGATAGGTCGCATTCACGCGGCCCATGAAGACATAGCGATCATTGCTTTCAAACACCGTGTCCCATTCAAAATTGAGTCCGATCGGATTGTTTTGAGACGCGAATTCACGAAGCGCGGCCATGATTTCATCGCGGCTGTGATGCGCCAGGCCCGCTTCACCCAATCCGGTTGCTGTCGGATCTACGAAGACGACATCTTCGGCCATATAGGCTTCCATGGCATCGAACTCTGCGGCTGAATAATGTGTCATGTAGGCGTCCACGATCGCACGGGTTTCGGCGTCTGAATTCTGGGCGGACGCCGCGACTGACAAAAGCAGACCCCCGGCGACAGCCAACATGATGCTTTTCATTCTATTCTCCGGGTATCAGTTGGATTCGAGGCGGACCGCGCCGTCAAAATCGGTATAATCGCGATGTTCAACCAAATGGCCATCGGCGACGGTTACAATGGTTATGATCGGAAAATCGTATCTTGCCCCGTTCTGATAGGTCACAAGAACGCTGCCGTCATAGATCACACGGCCCGGTGATTCATAAACGCGGTCAAAACTGTACTCGGCCCCGGCCAGGCCCCAGCTGGATATGCCCGAGATGATGGCGTCTGCTCCGGTCCAGTTGATCGGTTCGCCGAAATTCTCCCGCCCGAACGAGGTCGGATCAATGAAGACGGACTCATGGGTGAGAAGTCCTCGCGCGGCATCAAAATCCTGTGCCTGATAAGCGGTCAGCCAGGCATCTGCTATCTGTCGTGAAGGGGTGGAGTCCTGAGCAAGAGTGTCGGCCCACAGGCACCCCAAACAGAATAATAATCCCGAAAACAGAAGTTTCATGAAACACACTCCTCTGATGCTGGTGGTAGCGTGCGATCAGCACACAACCCAATCACAAAATCGCGAAAATACTGGCAATTACGTAATGCTTGCGTTGGCGGGCCTGAAGCGTTAGACCGCGCGCCCTTCTGCATAACGAATGCGCCGGTTCGATTCCGGCCCTTCGAGAACGAGGTTTTCATGTCCCGCCACGGATCGCCCCAAGCGGGTGCCAAAATGCCATCCCAACGCCAACTTCGCGCCGGCGAGCTGATCCGCCACGCCCTGGTCGATATCCTCCAGCGCAAGGAATTGCGCGACAGTGATCTGACCGGCGTCGATATCACGATCACCGAGGTCCGCGCCTCGCCCGACCTGAAGAATGCGCGCGTCTATGTCGCCCCCCTCGCACAAGGTGACAAGGAAAAGGTCGCCAAGGCGATGAATCGCTGCGCCAGTTTTCTGCGCGGACAGCTGGGCCGTGAAATTGAAATGAAGAATACGCCCGAGCTGCGGTTTGTGGCCGATGACAGTTTCGATCAGGCCAGCCGCATTGACGATTTGCTGGCGAGCCCGTCTGTCAAACGGGACCTTGATCCGGGTCTGGCTGATGAGGGCGATGACTGATGGGCCGTCGCAAGAAGGGGCAGGATGTTCATGGCTGGGTCTTGCTCGACAAGCCTCTGGACATGACGTCGACGCAGGCGGTTTCTGCGGTGCGCCGGTTGTTCGACGCCAAAAAGGCCGGTCATGCCGGCACGCTTGATCCGCTGGCAACCGGCATGCTGCCGATTGCGCTGGGCGAGGCCACAAAAACCGTTCCGCTTGCCCAGGACGCGACCAAGACCTACCGCTTCACCATTCGCTGGGGTGTATCTACCGATACGCTGGATGCCGAGGGCGCGGAGACGGCAACGTCCGATGTGCGGCCGGATGCAGAGGCCATTCGTGACGCCTTGTCAGACTTCGTAGGTGACATCGAACAGATTCCGCCAAAATACTCGGCTATCAAAATCGATGGCGAGCGGGCCTATGATCTTGCCCGCGCCGGGGCGGAGGTGGAGATCGCCGCGCGGCCGGTTCACATCGAGCGGCTGGAGTTGATCGAGACGCCCTCGCCTGATGAGGCGGTCTTCGAAATGGATTGCGGCAAAGGCACTTACGTTCGCGCCATTGCCCGTGACCTGTCGGCCAAGCTTGGCACGGAAGGGCATATTTTCCGCCTTCGCCGGACAGCGGTCGGCGTATTTGAAGAGTCTGCTGCCATATCGCTGGACGAATTGGCAGATTTGGCCCATAAGGGCCGCGCTTTTGAGGGGCTTGCCCCGGTTGAGACCGCGCTGGACGACATCCCGGCGCTGGCCGTAACCGGAGAAGAGGTTTCTCATCTGAGGCAAGGGCGGTCCATCGTCCTGCTCCCGCGCATTGCGCAGGAGCTCCGTGCCCAAAGGCGTCCTCGTGATCTTTCCGGAAAAGACGGGTCTCGAATGGCGGTCGCGATGCACGGCGAGATGGCGGTCGCTCTCGGAGACGCACAGGCGGGAAAATTCGTTCCGTCACGGGTCTTCAACCATAGCATCTAGAGCCCCTGTAGCGGGCAAGAAAGGAAAGTCCGATGTCGGTAACGCAAGAGCGCAAGAGTGCGCTTATCTCCGAAAATGCTCAGACCAAGGGCGATACAGGTTCTCCGGAAGTCCAGGTGGCTATCCTGACAGAACGGATCGTCAATCTGACCGAGCATTTCAAAACCCACAAAAAGGATAATCACTCCCGCCGTGGTCTGTTGAAGATGGTATCCCAGCGCCGCCGGCTGCTGGACTATCTCAAAGGCAAGGATGAGGCACGTTATCAGGCTTTGATCAAGAAGCTGAGCCTCCGCCGATAATCGCTGGTCAAGACGACGAACGGGACGAAAGCACGCACGAGATGTTTGAGATACACAAAGAAACTATTGAATGGGGCGGCCGTGAGCTGACCCTCGAAACCGGCAAGGTCGCCCGCCAAGCGGACGGCGCTGTCATGATCACCTATGGTGAGACAACCGTTCTGGCGACCGCTGTCGGCGTCAAGAATGTCAAGCCGGGAGCCGACTTCTTCCCGCTGACGGTCAACTATCAGGAAAAATACTTTGCTGCCGGGAAAATTCCGGGCGGCTTCTTCAAGCGCGAAGGCCGGCCGACCGAAAAGGAAACGCTGACCTCCCGCCTGATTGACCGTCCGATCCGGCCGCTCTTCCCCAAAGGCTTCAAGAATGAAGTCCAGGTGATGCTGACGGTTCTGTCGCACGACATGGAAAACGACCCGGACATTGTCGGTCTGGTTGGCGCGTCTGCTGCGCTTTGCATTTCCGGCCTGCCCTTCATGGGCCCGATCGGTGCCGCCCGCGTGGGTTATATCGACGGCGAATATGTCCTGAACCCGCTCTGCGATGATATCGCAGACAGCGCGCTCGATCTCGTTGTCGCCGGTACGGGCGATGCCGTGATGATGGTGGAATCGGAAGCCAAGGAGCTCTCCGAGGACGTCATGCTCGGCGCGGTCATGTTTGGTCATGCCGCCTTCCAGCCGGTGATTGAAGCGATCATTCGTCTGGCTGAAAAAGCTGCCAAAGAACCCTGGGACTATCAGCCGGAAGATCATTCCGAACTGGAAGCCAAGGTTCGCAAGCTGGTCGAAAAAGATCTGGCCGCGGCCTACACCATCACCGACAAGACCGAGCGCTATGCTGCCGTTGGTGTGGCCAAGGACAAGGCGAAAGCCGAGCTCGGCCAGAGTGATGACAATCCCGACGGCGTTCCGGGCAATGTTCTCGCTGACGTTCTCAAGGGTGTTGAATCCTCGATCGTTCGCGGTGGTATCATCAAGACCGGAAAACGGATTGATGGCCGCAAGCTGGACGAGGTCCGCACCATTGTTGCCGAAGCCGGTATTCTGCCGCGCACGCACGGTTCAGCTCTCTTCACCCGTGGTGAAACGCAGGGTCTGGTCGTTGCAACGCTCGGCACCGGCGAAGACGAGCAATTCATCGACGCTCTGACGGGAACCTATAAGGAGCGCTTCATGCTCCATTATAACTTCCCGCCTTATTCGGTGGGTGAAACCAGCTTCCGTCTGGCTCCGGGCCGCCGCGAAATCGGCCACGGCAAGCTGGCCTGGCGCGCGGTGAATGCCGTTCTGCCTTCGGCTGAAAACTTCCCCTACACCATCCGTCTGGTCTCCGAGATCACCGAGTCAAACGGCTCGTCCTCGATGGCAACGGTGTGTGGTGCGTCGCTAGCGATGATGGATGCCGGTGTGCCGATTACGCGCCCCGTCTCCGGTATTGCGATGGGTCTGATCAAGGACCCGGATGGCGTGGCGGTTCTGTCCGATATCCTCGGCGATGAAGACCATCTCGGTGATATGGACTTCAAGGTGGCGGGTACGTCTGAAGGCGTGACCTCGCTGCAGATGGACATCAAGATTGCCGGCATTGACGAAGGCATCATGAAAACCGCTCTTGAGCAGGCCAAGGGTGGCCGCTTGCACATCCTCGAGCGGATGAATGACGCCCTCGGCACGGCCCGTGAAGAAGTTGGCGAATATGCACCGCGCATTGAAACCATCACCATTCCGACGGACAAAATCCGTGACGTGATTGGTACAGGCGGCAAGGTGATCCGCGAGATCGTCGAAGTCACTGGCGCCAAGGTAGATGTCAATGATGACGGCGTGATCAAGGTCTCGTCGCCGGATGGCAAATCCATCCGCGCGGCTCTGGACTGGATCCATGGTCTGACGGCCGAGCCGGAAATCGGCGAAATCTACAAAGGCAAGATCGTCAAGGTCATGGACTTTGGAGCTTTCGTGAATTTCTTCGGCCCGAAAGACGGCCTGGTTCATGTCTCACAAATGAAGAATGAGCGCGTCTCGCATCCCAAGGACGTCGTTGCCGAAGGCGACGAAGTCTATGTGAAGCTGATGGGCTTTGATGATCGCGGCAAGGTCCGCCTGTCAATGAAAGTCGTTGATCAGGAAACCGGCAAGGACATCAAGGAAGATGAAGGCGACGAAGAGGAATAGCTCTTTCTCGCGCGTTTCATATCTGATTGAATTGGCCCGGATGCGAATCCGGGCCAGTTTTTTATGCGCACAATCAATTTCGACACCGCCGGAGGGTCGTTCGGCCTTTATCCGGCCCGTACGGCCGAGAGCGTGTAGTGGACAAGTCCGCAGGTTGAAGCCCTGCACATCCACATTTCGCCGGACCGGCTGGCGCAGATCTATCCCTGCCGCAGCGGTGTGAGGCGTTCCGCGCCCTTCGTGGATGCCTGGTAAGCCGGATGGAGGCTGGAGACGCCGCTGACTGAGCCCGATACAGGCAGGACGGCTGGACCTGTCCACTTTGCCCCCTATGATTATCGTCAAACGTCATCGGGAGACATGAAGTGATCCGCAATATTCTCGCACTTGCCGGTTGTGCCGGTCTTATCTCAGCGGCGGCCCTCGCACAGGACAATACCTATCGCCTGCCACCGCAGGATATTGTTGATATCGTTGATGCGCCGGCCGCGCCCTGGACGACATTCTCGCCCGATCGGCGGCATTTGCTGCTGATCAACCGCGAAAGCCTGCCGCCTGTGGCGGAGCTGGCGCGCCCGATGGAGCGCCTCGCCGGCTTGCGGCTTGATGCCGCCACAAACGGACGCCATGGGCCCCGCACAGCGACGGGTCTGTCGGTGATTGATGTGACAACTGGTGAAGAGCGCACCATCCCGCTGCCGGATGATATCGGCCTGTCGAATTTCGACTGGTCGCCGGACGGGCGATATGCGGCCTTCGTCGTCACTCAAGGCAGCACGCTGTCGCTCTGGGTGGCGGATGTTGAACGCGCCCGCGCTCGTGAAGTCATATCCGAAGGCGTGAATGCGGTCTTTGATCCGATCAGCTGGATGCCGGACAGTGAGACGCTGCTCGTCAATACCGTCCCGGCGGATCGCGGACCGATGCCGCAGCGGCCACTCGTTCCGGCAGGGCCGGTCATTCAGGAGGCGGGCGGTTATGAAGCGCCGGTGAGGACCTATCAGGACCTTCTGACCGACAGTCATGATGCGGCCCTCTTCGCCTGGATGGCGACCACCCAGCTTGTGATGGTTGATGCGCGCCGCGGCCGTCCGCAGCCTGTCGGCGACCCGGATCTGATCTATTCTGCGGACCCCGCGCCCGGTGGCGAGATGATCCTGATCGGGGCCATGCAACAACCGTTTTCCTATGATGTGAACTGGGCGAGCTTTGCCGACCGGACCTATGTCATCGATCTCGACGGGAATGAGATTGCGGAAATCGCGCGCCAACCGATTGCCGACAGCGTGCCGATTGGCGGCGTCATTACCGGCCGCCGGAGCATTGGCTGGCAGGCGTCGCATCCGGCGCGGATTGTGTGGGCCGAGGCGCTGGATGGCGGCGACCCGCGCGTCGAGATCGATGAAAGAGACAGCGTCTGGACACTGGGCGCTCCGTTTGATGGTGAGCCGGTCGAAGTTGCGCGTTTTGAAGACCGTTATTACGGCACACAATATACGTCCGAAGGCGAAACCGGGCTGGCGGTCGAATATGACCGGGACACGCGGATCATCCGCCGCTGGGTCATTGATTTTGCCGAGAATGGCGCTGCTCCGCGGCTGGCCGAGGAGCGCAATCTCCAGGATGCCTATGCCGATCCGGGCTCGCCGGAGACGGTGCGCAATGAATTCGGGCGAGCGGTCGCGGCGATCGAGGATGGCTATCTCTACTATACCGGGACCGGCGCAACGCCGGAAGGCAACCGGCCCTTCCTGAATCGGGTCAGCTTCGACACATTCGAGACCGAAGAATTATGGCGCAACAGCGGAGAGAATTACGAGCGCGTCATCGGCCTTGTCGAGGCGGACGGATCGGTTTTCCTGTCCTCCTATGAAGACCCGGAAACGCCGCCAAATGTCCGCCTGCACGGTGATAGCGATCCGCGATTCGTTACGGATTTTCCAAATCCGCATCCGCAGCTCAACGAGATCTCGCGTGAGCTCATTACCTATGAACGCGCCGATGGCATGCCGCTGTCGGCGACACTCTACCTGCCGGCAGATTATGAAGAGGGACAGACCCTGCCCTTGCTGATCTGGGCCTATCCGCTGGAATACAATAATGCGGAAACCGCCGGCCAGGTGCGGGGCTCGCCCTACGAATTCACTCGCGTGGCCGGAACCAGCCCGCGCTTCCTTGTGACGCAAGGCTATGCGCTCATGGAAAATGCCACCATGCCGGTGGTCGGTGACGATCCGGAGACGGTGAATGATAGCTTCATCGAACAATTGGTGCTGTCGGCGCAAGCGGCCGTTGACGAATCGGTGCGCCTCGGCTTCGGCGATGGAGATCGCGTGGCGGTGGCCGGGCACTCCTATGGGGCGTTCATGACCGCACACCTTCTGGCGGCCAGCGATATTTTCCGCACCGGCATTGCGCGGTCCGGGGCGTATAACCGGACGCTGACGCCGTTCGGCTTCCAGTCGGAGCGCCGGACCTTCTGGGCCGCGCCGGATACCTATTTCGAGCTGTCCCCCTTCATGCATGCGGACGATATCAACGAGCCGATCCTGTTGATCCACGGTCAGATGGACAATAATTCCGGCACATTCCCGATGCAGTCCGAGCGCATGTTTGCGGCGGTCAAGGGCAATGCCGGCACGGCGCGTCTCGTCATGCTGCCCTATGAAAGCCATGGCTATAGCGGGCGCGAAAGCGTGTTGCACGTTCTGGCCGAGAGCATTGACTGGTTGAACACCTGGGTGCTGCCGATTGAGGATCCGACGGGGCGGGATGCGGCTGAGGATGCGCCGGAAAGCGACGCCGCGACTGAATAAACCGGTTGGGGCAGGCTAAAGAAAACCCCGCCAGAGCGATCCGGCGGGGGATGTTCGTGTCAGCCTTCAAGCGCCGCCCGATACCGCCGCGACCCTGGCACCTGCGCACCGCTGGTCAGGGTGATCACCACATCGCCTTCGCCGGTGGGTGCAATCTCGGCAATAGCCGAGCGATTGACGATGAAGGAGCGGTGCACCCGCACTGCGTCGACCTGTGCGGCGCGCAGCTGGGTTTCCAGTTCGCGCAAGGTCAGGCGCGCAAAATGCGTGCCGGTGGCAAAGGTTGCCTCGACATAATTGCCCGCCGCGCTGGCAAACAGAAAACCGTCCGCCTCGGCGAGCACGGTCCGGCCGCCGCACTTCAGGGTCACGCGGTGACGCACCTGCGCCTCGCGCCTCGCGGCCTCGGCGTCCATGCGGTGCTGTTCGACGGTGCGGAAAATGTAGAGCAGGAAGAGGATGACGGCGTAGGCCATAACGTCCTTGCGGTATTCATAGACGAATACGAGGCCGACGCCGTCGCCAAAGAAGTCGTACTGGCCGTCAAACAGGAGCGGCCACAGCCCGTCGCGCGCCAGCGCGATCCCGCCGACATGAATGGCTGAGAACGCGAGGGACCCGATGACATGGACCGGAATGGCCACCGGCCAGCGCGTTTCGCCGACCGGATAGCGGGATTCCAGCCAGCTGACCGGCCAGAAAAGCAGGAGAACAAAGGCAGTGCTCGTGCCTTCCAGAAACCAGATCTCGGCGACATGCGCGACACCGCCGCCGCGTTCGGCCTCGGTGATGTTGGACAGCGAATTGATCACCCAGAAGCCCAGGATGATGACTGAATAGGCCAGAAAGGCGCGGATGACGGCATCGCGCTGGGCGCGGTGTTCGCGCTGGATATCACTGGGGCGCGTGGTATCGGTCATGGGGACGATCATGCACCGCCCGGCGGTGCATGCAAGCGCGGCGCGGACCGCCTGCCCCGCAAGACCGCCGCTCATCCCGCGCGCTGCTGTTTTCATCCCCGCCATCCGCTGACGGTCACACATGTGTAGCGGCGCGGGCCGTACAGGGGTCAGACAAGGGCCGTCACATTGAAAAAGGCCTGACCCATGTCCCGCGCAACACCTCACACTCAAACCGCCCCGCAGCCCGGACCCAACGCCGTGTTCACGCGACGTCATGATCTCGACTGGCTCAGGATCATCGCCTTCGGCCTGCTGATTTTTTATCACATCGGCATGTTCTTCAATACCGAGGGCTGGCACGCCAAGAGCACACATGCCAATGACACGATGGAGCCGATCATGTGGCTATCCTCGCCCTGGCGGCTGCCGCTGCTCTTCTTCATTTCCGGTGTGGCGCTGCGCTTCCTGTCCGACAAGCTGGGCAGTGCCGGTTTTGCGCGCGAGCGCTTCATCCGCCTGTTATCGGTCATCCTGTTCGGCATGTATGTGATCGTCGCGCCGCAAACCTATGTCGAGCTCCTGCGCGCCGGCGAGATCGGCCCGAATGTGTGGGATTTCTATCAGGGCTATGCTTTCCAGTGGGACGGCCCGTGGTCTGTCCACACACCGACCTGGAACCACCTGTGGTATGTCGTCTATCTTTTCGTCTATTCGCTGTTGCTGGCACCCCTGATCCCGCTGTTGCGGTCCGGGGCCGACGGCGGATTCATGCGGCGTGCGGGCGAGCTCTTTGCCCGCCCGGTCATCGGTCCGGTCCTCCTGGTTGCCCTGCCGGTCATTCCGTTTCTGGTGATCCGCTTCACCCTGGCCGCGCAATTCCCGACCACCCATGCCCTGCTCGATGACTGGGCCAATCATGCCGGCAGCCTGACTATCCTCCTCTATGGCTATGCCTTCGCGAAGAATGGTGCGCTGTGGCGCGCCGTGGACCGGGCGCTGCCGGTCGTTGGCGGGCTCACGCTCGTGCTCTTTGCCTTCCTGCTTGCCGCCTACACGAATTTTGAGGCGGCGCTGGAACATGACGCCATCATCTGGACGGCTCGCATTGCCCGCATCGTATTTGCCTGGTCGATCATTCTGACGCTGACCGGTCTGGCCCAGCGCTTTCTCAACCGTGATGGCCCGGCGCGGCGCTATCTGACCGAGGCGATCTTCCCCTTCTACATTCTGCACCAGACCATCACAGTGACGGCGGGCTACTGGATGGCGCAGCAGGGATGGGGCGTATGGACGGAATTTGCCGCCCTGACGGCGGTCACGCTCGGCGGCTGTGTGCTCGGTTTCGAGATCATCCGGCGGGTGGCGTGGCTGAGGCCGCTCTTCGGGTTGAAGGGGATGCCGCGCCCCCGACCCGTTGCGACCCCTGCGGAATAACAAAAACCCCGCCGGAGCGATCCGGCGGGGTCTTGACTTCGGGGTGGCTGTTTAATGCCTACTCGTCATCATCCATGCTCGGCACGGCCACAGCGTGGAAGCCGGCATCAACGTGCAGGGTTTCGCCCGTGCAGGAATGGCCGAGATCGGACAGAAGATAGAGCGCCGCGCCCGCCACGCCTTCGATGCGCGTGTCTTCCTTCATCATCGACCATTCGCGGCCCGTGCGCATGAGGGATTTGCCACCGGAAATGCCCGCCATGGCGAGGGTCCGCATCGGGCCGGCCGAGAGGGCGTTGACGCGAATGCCAGACGGTCCGAGATCACGGGCCATGTAGCGGGTGGACGCTTCCAGAGCGGCCTTGGCGACGCCCATGACATTGTAGGACGGCACGACGCGTTCCGAGCCGAGATAGGTGAGCGTGACCATGGAGCCGCCCTCCGTCATCAGATGTGAGGCACGTTTACCGGCATCGACAAATGAGAAGGCTGAGATTTCCATCGCCCGGCGCCAGCCGTCGCGCGTGGTGTTTTCAGTAAACGAGCCGACCAGCTCGTCCTTGCCGGCAAAGGCGATGGCGTGAACCAGAAAATCCATCTTGCCCCATTTTTTCTCGATGGCCGCAAAGCAGGCATCCATGGAGGCATCGTCGGTGACGTCGGCAGAGAGCATGAAGGGCCCCGGCCCCAGGCTTTCGACCAATGGACGGACACGCTTTTCCAGCGCTTCGCCCTGATAGGAAAAGGCCAGTTCCGCGCCTTGCGCAGCGAGCTGCTGGGCAATGCCCCAGGCGATGGAATTCTTGTTGGCGACGCCCATGATGAGGCCGCGCTTGCCCTTCATCAGATCGCCGGTCGGGAAAACAGTATCAGACATGGGAAGACCTTTCAGGATCAGACTTTGGCGACGACGACCGTACCATTCGTGCCGCCAAAGCCGAAGGAATTGGACATGGCGGTGTTGATCTGGGCGTCGCGGGTTTCGGTGATGATAGGCAGGTTCAGCGCGGCAATGTCCGGATCCATGTCGAAAACATTGATCGAAGGTGCCACGAAATTATCCCGCATCATCAACAGCGTATAGACGAGTTCATGCGCACCGGCAGCGCCGAGCGAATGGCCGGTCATGGACTTGGTTGCCGAAATCATCGGAGCCTTGTCGCCGAAGACGGTCTTGACGGCCTTCATCTCGGTGATGTCCCCGACGGGCGTCGCGGTGGCGTGCGGGTTGAGATAATCGATGTCCGATCCGGCGGTTTCCATGGCCAGCTTCATGGAGCGTACAGCGCCTTCACCGGAGGGGGCGACCATGTCATAGCCATCGGATGTGGCCCCGTAGCCGGTGATCTCGGCGAGGATCGGGGCGCCGCGCTTTTTGGCGCGTTCATATTCTTCCAGCACGACGACACCGGCCCCGGCCCCGCCGACAAAGCCGTCGCGATCCTTGTCGAACGCCCGCGAAGCCTGTTGCGGTGTGTCGTTATACTTCGTCGACATTGCGCCCATGGCATCAAACAGGTTGGACAGCGCCCAGTGAATTTCCTCACAACCGCCGGCGAACATCACATCCTGCTTGCCCCACTGGATCTGCTCTGCCGCGGCCCCGACGCAATGCAGTGACGTCGTGCAGGCCGATGTGATGGAATAATTGACGCCGAGGATCTTGAAAGGAGTGGCCAGCGTGGCCGAGGCCGTTGAGCTCATCGCCTTGGGCACGGCAAAGGGGCCAATACGGCGCGGGCCCTTGTCGCGGGTTATGTCGGCGGCATGAACAATCGTGCCGGCCGAGGGACCGCCCGAGCCCATGATAATCCCGGTACGCGGGTTGGAGATGTCATCCTCGCCAATTCCCGAAGCGGCGATGGCCTCTTCCATCGCCATATAGCACCAGCCCGCGCCTTCGCTCATGAAGCGATAGACGCGTTTGTCGACATGCTCTGCGGGGTCGATATCCGGCTTGGCGCCGACCTGGCACTTGAAATTATGGTCAGCAAATTCCTGCATGAAGCCGATGCCGCTCTTGCCCGCTTTCAGCGAGGCGGCGACTTCGTCGGCATTGTTTCCGATAGGCGAAATTACGCCTAGCCCGGTGATCACAACACGGCGCATTGATGAACTCCTGTAATTCGGGGCTCAGCCCTGACGGGCGAGATCTTCCGGTTTGAAGAGGCCGACTTTGAGATCCTTGGCCTTGTAGATTTCCTTATCGTCGGCGAAGAGCCGCGCATCGGCAACGCCAAGCACCAGTCCGCGCTTGACGATTTTCTTCATGTCGATCTGGTATCGAACGAGTTTCACGTCCGGCGTCACCTGGCCGACGAATTTGACTTCGCCGCATCCGATGGCCCGCCCCTTGCCGGGATTGCCGGCCCAGACGAGAAAAAACCCGACCATTTGCCACATGGCGTCCAGACCCAGACAGCCCGGCATGACCGGATCGCCCTTGAAATGGCATTCGAAAAACCACTTGTCATCGGTGATGTCGAGCTCGGCTATGATCTGGCCCTTGCCGTATTCGCCACCTTCCTCGGAAATGTGGGTGATGCGGTCCATCATCAGCATGGGCGGTGAAGGCAATTGTCCATTGCCCGGCCCGAAGAGCTCGCCGCTGGCTGAGCGCAGCAGGTCTTCATAGGAAAGCGCGTTGAGGCGTTCTGTCATATTCGATCCCGATCGGTGACGGTCCGCTTTATGAATTGGAGCGGGGGATCAAGCCGTCAGATATCCACCGCTTTCAGTGATCAGCGGTATCATGCGGCGACGAGGCACTCAAGGCGGCGAGGCTGTCTGTGGCAGCATCGCTCAGCCCCAGATCAGATGGCATCAGACCCCAAACGGCATCGGCCTGTACCCAGCCATGATGTCCCTGCGCTTCAAGGCGGCACCAGCCGTCTGCGCAACGCTCCAGGTCCAGTATGGCCCCGGCTTCTGCGACGGCTTCGATATTGGCGTCGTTATCCGGGCGAATGCGCAATTCTGTTTCTTCCGGAATAAAGACGGTTCTCCGGCCCGAGAGCAGGGAGTGGTGCATCCAGGTGACTTCGCCGCCGGGATCTTCCACACGGCGCCAACCGGGCGCTTCTGCCGTTACCCGCAGCGGCAATCCCTCGCGCACATAGCGCCAGACGATCTGATGATCCTGGCTCGGTCCCTCGCGTCCGTAAGCCACGCTGACCTTCAATGAGACAAAGCGCGGCACCGGATAGCCTGAAGGCGTGTCGGCGTCCTGCGCCAGAATGGCGGGCGACGTCATCACGAGGATGGCAAACAGGAGAAGGCGCAGGAGGCGTTGCATGGTTCGTGACATGCGCCCTTCAGGGTGAATAGCCGGTAAATTTGACGGGATTTGCAAGACGTTCCGGTGATAACGCTCTATATGAGACAGGAGCCATCAGGGAGGATCTCATGAAATCTGTATTCGTCACCGCGTCCATTCTGGCCTTTGCCGCGGGCGCAAGCGCCCAGGATCGTCAGTACGAATTCGAGCCGACCCAGTTACGCGGCGGCATTGTCATGCTGTCGACCGGAGCCGGCGGCAATATGGCGTTTCTGACGGGCGCAGACGGCATCTTGCTGGTGGACGACCTTTTGCCCAATTCCGGGCCGCAAGTCGAAGCGGCTATTGCCGATATTGCGGGCGAGGGCGTGCCACGTTTTGTCCTCAACACTCACTATCACGGCGATCATACGGGTTCGAATGATCACTTCCACGCCGAAGGCGCAACTATCGTCGCCCACCACAATATCCGAACGCGGCTGGCCAATTCCGATTCGCAGAATGAATACGGATTTTTGCCGATCCTGACATTTGGCGAAGACCTTCATTTTCACATGAATGGCGAGACGGTGCGTGCGGTCCACGTGCCGTCCGCGCACACAGATGGCGACGCACTGGTCTATTTCGAGGGCGCGGATGTCCTTCACATGGGTGACACACTTTTTTCGGGTCTCTTCCCCTACATTGATGTCGCCGGTGGCGGGTCTATCGAAGGGTTTATTGATGCGATGGAAACCGGTTTGCGCGTCGCCGGGCCCGACACTCAGGTCATTCCCGGCCATGGGCCGCTCTCGACGCGCTCGGACATTCAGGCCTCGATCGACATGATTGTTGCGACACGGGCGATTATTGCGCCACTCGTCGAAGAGGGTTTGTCGCTCGAAGACGTACTGGCGGCCGATCCGCTGGCAGACTATGGGGACGACTGGAACTGGCGCTTTATCTGTACGCCGCGCATGGTCGCGACGCTCTATTTTGATGCCGCAGGCGATACCGAAACCAGTCCGTTGACCATCAGCTGCGACTGAACGCCGCTTCTCTGTCGCTCTGTTGACGATCTTGTTGGTTTAGCCCCGCCAAAGCCGCCGCCGGATCAATCAGGCATTGCGTGATCCCTCCCCATCCTCTTAAATCCGAGGGGAGGGGAGAATTCACATTGCGAAGTTTCGTTACGTTTGTGCTCGTATGTCTGGTCGCCTGCAACGCCAGCGCTCAGGATGATCTACCTGCATATGGTCAGGCGGAACTCGAGGATTTTCTGGATACACCGGAAGTCACGCGGCCGGTTCTGTCGCCCAACGGGCGTTATCTCGCCTTCATGGTGCACACTGACCATGCCGAAAATGGCGATGTCCTCGTCATTCGCGATCTCGATTCGCCCGATAATTCAAATGTGAGTCAGACGGGCTTTGGTCGGCTACCAATTATCAATATTGGTTGGGCGAGCGATGACAGGGTGCTTGTCACGCTGTTACGCCGAGGGCTGGTCCGAGTCCGGGGTGTTCCGGTCGACGTGCCCTCTATCAGGACGGTCAGTTACGACCGCCGAGACATGTCCAGCCCGACTGTGCTATTTGAGGAAGAGCGCCGGGTCTTTGACAATCTTTATAACGCCTACGGCAATGAACTCGTCAATATTCTGCCCGATGACCCTGAACATATTTTGATGGCCGCCTACCGTGGCGATTCCCTCGATCTTTGGCGTGTGAATACCGAAACCGGTGCGGCGGATGTGATTGAGGATGGTAATTCGCACACGCGACAATGGTACACCAATGGCGACGGTGTGGCCGTAATGCGTGTAGATGTGAATTACCGCGGGCGCCGCGTAGAGGTGTTTACACGACAGCCGGGTGAGCGGCGTTGGCGCCGGACAGCGCAATTCCGGACCAATGAGTTATCTGATCGCGCCAGCGAATTTGCCTGGGGCGGCATTTCAGACCAGCCGGGGCAAATATACGTCTTTAGTCGGCGCGACGGATCCGATCGGCGTGGTATCTATCTCTATGACCTTGCAGAAGGGACATATGTCCAAACCATGGCTGAGCATGATCGGGTGGATATCAGCCATATCATGGTCAACCCGCAGAACGGAGCCTATCTGGGATATGCCTTTACGGATGATCGGTTTGAGGTCGAAATAACAGATCCTGATCTGCGTCGACATTATCGTGGCCTGCGGAATTTCTTTGGCGATGATGTCAGTGTATTACCCGCCAGTTTTGCTGGCGAGCGCATGATTTTGTATGTCACCGGGCCGCGTGAGGCCGGCGTATATTACCTCTATGATCGTGCATCGGGATCTGTTGACCCGCTGATGACACCGCGACCGCGCTTGCCGCCAGATGTGTTGCATGATGTCGAGATCGTTCGCTATCAAGCGAGCGACGGCGTTCCATTGACAGCATACCTTACTATACCAAGGCGCGGTATGGGGCCGGATACACCTTTGATTCTATTGCCGCATGGCGGTCCCGAACGCCGCGATGATTACGGATTTGATTTTATCGCCCAATACTATGCGTCGCGAGGCTATGCGGTCCTGCAACCGAATTTTCGTGGTTCGTCTGGTTACGGCAGCGATTTTGCTGAATCGGGATATGGCCGTTGGGGCGAGCGAATGCAGCTAGATCTGGATGATGCCGTACAGGTGATGATTGATCAAAGGCGAGTCGCGTTTGACCGGATATGCATCGCAGGATTCAGCTATGGTGGATATGCAGCGCTGATGGGCGGGGCAACCCGGCCCGACCTGTATCAATGCGTTTTTGCGGGCGCCGCGGTGACAGATCTGCTGGGTTTCGTTGATTACTGGCAGCGCAATAATGAGAATGCATACGCATACTGGACCACAGCCATCGGGAATCCACGAACCGATCGTGATCGCATGTATTGGGCTTCCCCGATTCATCTGGCTGATCGTATGACAATGCCGGTTCTTCTTGCACACGGTACGGATGACTCCGTTGTGCCGTTCGATCACACTGAGAGAATGGCGGAGGCTTTGGCCGAAGTCGGAGGCGACTACTTTTTTCAAACCTATAGCGATGCCGGGCACTCTTTCGAGGAGGATGGAAACTGGCGTTTATTGCTAACCCAAACCACGGCAATGTTTGACAGAGTGATTGGACCTGATCGAGGTCAGTATGACAGCATTTTCCTTGAAGACTGGCCTGGTCCCATGGACGAGGCGGCTGAGGAGCCTTGACCAAATAGGTCGAAGTTCGCCCATCGCGGCTGAGGTTAGTCGTTTGGCGTTATAGCATCTGCGTCGAGCAAAGACCCCGGAAGGAATTCTATCAGAATTTGTATTTATTACACCTTCCGCTTTAGGGTTTTACTGTAACGCAAAGATGGACGTGCTTGAATTGGATTTGACTGCAATGAATCGGCTGTTACGGGTCAAGATTCTGATTTTGCTGACTGGGAGCGTTTTTCTTGTTGCCCCCGCGCTCGGTCAGGACGGCTATTGGCCGGACCGGTATGTCAATGTTTATGACTATCTTTCCGGCGCAGGTGAAACGCCACCGGAATTGTCGCCGGACGGCCGGTTGCTGGCCCAGATGCAATATCGCGGTGTCGACTCCCCCGGCGGCGAGCTGGTTATTCGCGACCTTGATTCACCCGGCCAGCCGGAAATTTCCCGTACCGATCTGACGGGCTATGACGTTGTCTACATGGTGTGGGCGAATGCCCAGCGGCTGCTGGTGACGATCCGGACCAATGGCTATGTCCAGGCGGGCGGTCAACGCGTGGATGTGCCGGTTATCCGGACCGTCAGTTTTGATCCATGGGATACATCGCGTCCGGTCGTCCTGTTCCAGAATGAAGGCCGGCGGGTCTTCCGGAATGTCAACAACGCCTTCTGGAGCGCGGTCGTCGATCTTTTGCCGGGCGATGATGGGCATGTTCTGATGCCTGCCTATCGGGACCGGAATCTCGATCTCTGGCGCGTCAATGTTTTTACCGGCGATGCCGAGCTTGTGGAGCGGGGCACGGAGCGCACCGCCTACTGGTTTACCGACACCAATGGTCAGGCTGCCATGCGGGTCGACGTCTCGACAGACCAGCGGCGCGTGCATGTTTTTACGCGGGCGCCCGACAGCCGGCGATGGCGGCGGTCGGCGTCCTATCTGACCAATGAACTCGCCGAAGCGGCACCGGAGTTTGACTTTGCCGGTCATGGCGAGGCCCCCGGGGAAATCATTATTTTTGGCCGTCCTGAAGGCAGCGACAAGGTGGGGCTCTACCGGTTCGATCTGGCGGCGGGGGAATATGGCGCGACACTGGCGCTCGAAGACCGCGTCGATATTTCCCGAACCATTGTGGATGGCCGCTCGCGCCGGCTTCTCGGCTATGTCCGCTCGGACGGCGCAAATGAAGTGGTTATTCTCGACCCGGCTCTGGATGCGCACTACCAACGCATTATTGCCCGTTTTGATGAGGATCTGACGGTCGTGCCCAGGGGCTTTCGCGGCGACCGGATGATGCTGCATGCCAGCGGCCCGAGAGAGGCCGGCGCGCTCTATTTCTATGAAGCGTCCAGCGATGAAATCACCCATATCTATTCGGTCAGCCCCAATTTGCATGAGTCGGACCTCAACGATGTCGATGTGGTGTCCTATACATCGCGCGACGGCACACCCTTGCAGGCGTATCTGACCATTCCGCGGCAGGGGTTGGGGCCGAACACACCGCTTGTCGTGATGCCGCACGGCGGTCCGGAGGCCCGCGATCTCTATGGCTACGACATGGTCGCACAGTATTTTGCGTCCAATGGTTATGCCGTCTTGCAGCCCAACTTCCGGGGCTCGGCGGGATATGGCCGGGCCTTCGCCGAGGCCGGATATGGCGAATGGGGCGGCCGGATGCAGCAGGACGTCGACGATGCGATCGCCGCCGTCATCGCCGCCGGGCAGGTTGACGGCGAACGCGTCTGTATTGCCGGCTTCAGCTATGGCGGATATGCGGCGTTGATCGGTGGAGCGCAGAGGCCGGGCTTCTATGACTGTGTGTTTGCCGCCGCGCCGGTCACCAACCTCGTTTCCTTTGTCGAACACTGGCAGGAAAACAACGAGGCTGCGGCAGAATACTGGGAACGGGCCATTGGCCATCCCCGCCGCGATCGCGCCCGGCTGGAAGCGGCCTCACCGGTGAATCTTGCGGGTCAATACACGATGCCGGTGCTGATTGCGCACGGTATGCGCGACGGGACTGTGCCGTTTGAACAATCCCAGGAAATGGCGGGCGAACTCAATTCTGCGGGCGTGGTCGTCGACTTCGCGATATATGATCGCGCGGGTCACCAGTTTTCACGCAGCGCAGATATGAGCTCTATCCTGCGCTCGGCCGTTCAGTTGTTCGACCGCACAATCGGTCCGGACCGCGGTCAGTATGAAAACGTCTTTGCCGGCGAGCGGGTGGAAGACACCGGTTCTGATCCGAAATAATCAACCGCAAACGGGACAGGCCGGATCACGGCGCAGCGTCAGGGTGCGGCTTGTGGCAGCCAGGCCATCATGGATCATCAGGCGGCCGGTCAGGGGCTCGCCTGCGCGCGTAATCCACTTGATGGTTTCCAGCGCCATCATCGAGCCGATGACGCCGGTCAGAGCCCCGACAACACCGACGCGTTCGCAGGTTTCCGCATCCGGTGGAATAGCGGGTACAAAGCATTGATAGCAGGGTGAGCCGTCCCTCAGCCCCGATGTAAACACACCCAGTTGTCCGGTCCATCGTCCGACCGCGCCCGAGACCAGAGGTATGCCCCGGGCATGACAGGCGGCGTTGACGGCGAAGCGGGTTTCGAAATTGTCGCAGCCGTCCAGAACGATGTCGGCTCCAGCGATAACGGAGGCGGCATTTTCCGCCGTCAGCGCGGCTTGAACGGCACGAACATTCACCAGAGGATTCAGCCGGGCGAGTCCGGCTCCGGCGGTCTGTGCTTTGGGCAGGCCGATATCGGTCGTGGCAAACTGGATCTGGCGCTGCAGATTGTCGAGGCTGACGGTATCGGGATCGATCAGCGTGATCGTGCCTGTGCCCGCCGCCGCGAGATAAAGGGCTGCCGGCCCGCCAAGGCCGCCCGCGCCGATGATGACCGCGGAGGCAGCGCGAAGGCGTTGTTGTCCCGCGCCGCCAATCTCCTTCAGAACGAGATGGCGGGCATAGCGTTCGATCTCTTCATCTTCCATGGCCATCGACTAGCACCGGATTGACAGCCTGCCTATGGCGGTTCGTCACCAATCAGGTCAGTCTGGAATCATGAACACGATTGCCCCTCATGATGATCCCACCGCGCCCGCCTTGCGACTGCTGACTACGGGCCGGGCCCATATTTTCCTGACCGGACGGGCGGGGACCGGCAAGACCACGCTTCTGCGCAAATTCCTCCAGCAGATGGAGGGGCGCGCAGCTGTGGTAGCGCCGACGGGGGTCGCCGCAATGAATGCGGGGGGGCAGACCATTCACTCCTTTTTCCGTTTTCCGCCGCGATTGATCGAGCCGCAGGATATTCGCCGGCTTCGGCATGCCCGGCTTCTCAAGGAGCTCGATACGCTGGTGATTGACGAGATTTCGATGGTGCGGGCCGACATGATGGCCGCCATTGATCACTCCTTGCGCCTGCACCGTGACAGCTCGGAGCCGTTTGGCGGGGTTCGCATGATTGTCGTGGGGGATCTGGCGCAGCTTCCGCCCGTGGTGGACGGGCAGGTGGGTCAGTATCTGGACGAAATCTATGGCGGCCCGTTTTTCTTCAATGCGCCCGGTTTTCGCGATGCCGGCTTTCTGCGGGTCGAACTGGAAACCGTTTTCCGGCAATCGGATCCGGATTTTATCGATATATTGTCGGCCGTCCGGGAGGCTCGCGTGGATGAACGCGAGGCGGCCCTGTTGAATGAACGGGTGACGCAGGCGACCGGCTTTGACGCCAGCGCCACGCATGTTGTGCTCACACCGACCAATCAGGCCGCGCATGACATCAATGCGGCCCGGCTGGCGGCCCTGCCCGGCGAGGCGGGCGCATACAGCTCCAAGACCGAGGGCCAGTTTGATCCGCGCCTGTTTCCGACCGAAGATCCGCTGGTGCTCAAACGGGGCGCGCGGGTGATGATGATCCGCAACGATCCATCAGGAAAATGGGTCAATGGGACAATGGGTGAAGTTGCCGATCTCGATGACGGAGCGGTGATGGTCCGTATTGGGACCGACACGCACCGCGTCGAGCCCGCCGCCTGGGAGCGTTATTCCTATCAATATGATGCGGCGAAAAAGGCGATCGACAAGTCGGTGGTCGGGGCGTTCAAGCAATTGCCGCTACGGCTGGCCTGGGCGATGACGGTCCACAAGGCCCAGGGCCTGACGATTGACAAGCTCTACATCGATTTTTCTCGCGGCATGTTTGCCCACGGGCAGGCGTATGTCGCGCTGTCGCGGGCGCGGTCGCTCGAAGGGCTGCGCATTTCGCGGCCTCTGCGTCCCAGCGATCTTGTCGTTGATCCGAGGATCAACGACGTTTCCTCCTATTGCCATGATGCGTACGTCTAGGGCCTACTCGCCAACCCCGTCGAACAGGGCCGAAGAGATATAGCGCTCGGCGAAGGACGGGATAATCACGACGATATTCTTGCCCGCCATGTCTTCGCGTTTGCCAACATCCAGCGCGGCCTTCAGTGCTGCTCCGGACGATATGCCGCCCGGCAGGCCTTCAACCTTCCCGGCGTCCCGGGACCACGCAATGGCCTCCGCGTTCGAAACCTGAATGATTTCGTCAATCAGACCGGTGTCGAGAATGTCCGGAACAAAGCCGGCCCCGATGCCCTGGATCTTGTGTGGCCCTGGCGCGCCGCCTGACAGAACCGGACTGTCGACCGGCTCTACCGCGATTATTTTCACGTCCGGGTTTTTCTCTTTCAGATAGCCGCCAGCGCCGGTCAGTGTTCCGCCCGTTCCGACGCCGGATACGAAAACATCGACCTTGCCATCTGTATCATTCCAGATTTCCGGGCCGGTGGTTTTGCGATGAATGTCGGGGTTGGCCGGATTGACAAATTGCCCGGGGGCGACCGCATCCGGATTCTCTTCCAGAATCTCTTTGGCTCGGGCAATGGCACCACCCATGCCCTTTGCGGCGGGCGTCAATTCCAGTTCGGCGCCGAGGAAAGCCAGCATCTTCCGGCGTTCGATGGACATGGATTCCGGCATGACCAGCTTCAGCCGGTAGCCCTTGGCGGCGGCCACAAAAGCCAGCCCGACGCCAGTATTGCCTGATGTCGGTTCCACCAGAAGCGTGTCCGGTCCGATCTTGCCGGCGGCTTCCAGCGATTCAATCATCGCCAGACCGATCCGGTCTTTCACGCTGGCAAGCGGGTTGAAGAATTCCAGCTTGGCCAGAATATGCGCCTTGGCACCATGTTTTTCGGCCAGCCGCCCCAGCTCGACCAGCGGCGTATCGCCGATCGTGTCCAGAAACGATGCGTAGACTTTCCCGCGCCCATTGGTTGCCATGACGTGTCTCTCCGGTTGTGGCTGTCCTTCTATGTATGACGGGAAAGACGCTTTGCCAGAGGTGCGGACGCGTTATTCGGGGCTCTACCGGCCCGTTGAGCCAAAACCGCCGGTGCCGCGAGCGGTTTCGTCGAGCCGGGCAACGGGTGCCCACTCGATATGGGTAACGGGCGCGACAATCATCTGGGCGATGCGTTCGCCGCGTTTGACGACAAATGGTTCCTTGCCGTGATTGATCAGATTGACCTTCATTTCGCCGCGATAATCGGCATCGACTGTGCCCGGCGTGTTAACCATGGATATGCCGAACTTTGCGGCCAGCCCGGACCGTGGACGTATCTGCGCCTCATATCCATCGGGCAGCGCGATAGAGAGGCCGGTCGGGATCAGCCGCCATTCGCCGGGCGGGATGGTGACAGGCTCATCTTCTGCGACGGCTGCGGGCAGGTCGAGCCCGGCGCTCGCAGGCGTCTGGTATTTTGGTAGCTCCAGACCTTCAAAATGCGGCAATGGTGAAACCTGAACAATTACCGGCATGGCGGCCCTCTCCCCGGGGACCGCGAGCTGTCGCAACTGGCGGTCTGTTTATGATTCGGTATCGAGCCGAGCGTAATAGCTTTCGATACGGCTCGCCACCCGGGCCCGCTCCGCTGCTGTCAAACGGCCTTCCAGTACCCTGACGACAAACTGTTCGTCTTCAATCGTCAGGACAACAATGCGGCTTCCATCCGCACCGTCTGTGGAGATGTATAAAGGGTAGCCGGAGAGCGGTACTTCGAAATCAAATTCGGCGGGAATGATGGAGTTTCGCCGGCACATGATGCCGCTGACCGGGAAGTCGGCCGATATACCAAAAGAAAAACGCCCCTCTTCGCGGGTTTCGTCCAGAATGCTGTATCCGGGCATTCCGGCGGCGCCCTGACCATCATTCGACATGGCCGCGCAGCCATATTCCTCGATGCCGGTTTGTGCCAGCGCGCCGCCTGTTGCCAAGCCCGCCAGTGCCATTGCAGAAATGATCGCCGTCTTCATTGACCGGCCTCCTGTTTTCTCTCGTGAAAATACGAAATCGGAGCGAAGGCCGCCAGATTATAATTCTCGCATTCTTGCGAGCGCGGCTTCGATGCGATCCGCCAACAGGGTCGCAATGGCCACTTTCTGCGTTCGCGGCCAGCTTTCCTCGCTATCGTTTGTAATCAGGACGGCTGCATTCTTATCGCCGCCCATGACGTCGCCGGACACATCATTGGCGACGATCCAGTCGCACCCTTTCCGCAGGCGTTTGGCGCGCGCGCGCTCGGGCACGTCATGGGTTTCAGCGGCAAAACCGATGACCAGAGGCGGGCGGTTGTGACCCAGGCCGGAAACGGACTTCAGAATGTCCGGGTTTTCAACGAGTTGAAGCGTGACTCCATGCGCCGATTTCTCCGCCTTGCGGGCATGGGTTTCTGCCGGGCGCCAATCCGCGACGGCGGCCACCGCGATGAAGGCTGCCGCCGGCAGTTCGGCCTCCACTGCCGCGAGCATGTCGCGGGCGCTTTCAACATCGATGCGGGTGACATCCAGCGGGCAGGGCAGGCATGTCGGGCCAGAAACAAGCCGGACATCCGCGCCTCTGTGAGCGAGGGCTTCGGCAATCAGATAGCCCTGCTTGCCACTGGACCGGTTGGAGAGGAAGCGCACCGGGTCGATGGCCTCGATCGTCGGGCCAGCGGTCACGACGATTTTCCTGCCGATGAGACCGCTCATGCAGAGATCCGCGACAGGAGGCCTTCGATGGCGCTGGCGATCGCCGAGGGCTCCGCCATGCGGCCGGGTCCGAATTCGCCGCAGGCCATTTCGCCGTCATCCGGGCCGACAAATTCAATGCCGTCGGACCGGAGTGTTTCCAGATTTCGTTGAACGGCAGCGTGTTCCCACATGCGAACATTCATGGCCGGCGCCATGAGGACCGGCTTGTCGGTTGCCAGAAGCGTGGTTGAGGCCAGATCGTTGGCGAGGCCATTGGCGCATTTGCCCATCAGGTCGGCCGTGGCCGGTGCGACGACCACGAGATCGGCGGAGCGGGACAGTTCGATATGGCCCATTTCGGCTTCGTCATTCAGCGAAAAGAGGTCGGTATAGACCTTGTCGCCGGACAGGGCTGCCAGGCTGAGTGGCGTTACGAATTTTTCTCCAGCGCTGGTCAGGATGCAGCGCGAAGAGATGCCGCGCCGGGAAAGTTCGCGGATCAGTTCGAGCGATTTGTAAGCGGCAATGCCGCCACCGATGATGAGAAGAATACGCTTGTCGCTCATTCGGGCCTCCAGAACCTGTTATCTCCTAGCGTGTTTTTGCTCGCAGGTGGAGGGCAAAGCGCGCTAGCGTCTTTTGTCTGAACTGGGGAGGACATCATGCCATCCATACTTCATGCCGCCGCAGCGCTCGCACTGCTTACCCTGTTTGTCTATTTTCTGATGACCGTGCTGGGCGTGATCGCCAATGCGCGCGGTGAGCTGTCCAAAGAATATTCACTGACCAAGACGGGCGCGCCGCCGCCCGCCTATGTCGGCAATGCGGGACGAAATCTCGTGAATCTTCTGGAATTGCCGGTGCTGTTCTATGTTCTGATTGCGCTGCATCTGGCCGCCGATATCGAGGTATGGAGCCTGCAATTGACGCTGGCGTGGGTGTTTGTCGGGTTACGATATCTGCACACGCTGATCCACATTACGATCAACATTATCGGTTTGCGGTTTCTGGTTCACCGGATTTCCGCCGTCGTTCTGGCGGCGATGTGGCTACACTTTCTTCTGGCGCTTTAAAGCAGGCTGAAAAGGCTGGCACCGGCGGCACCGGCCGCCATCGCCAGCACACCATAGCCGAGCCAGCGCCAGAGTCGGCCTTCGCGCTGCTGACCCGCCAGCCGGGTCAGGCTGGCTTCGTCGAGCTTGATTTCACCGCTGCGCAAGCGCGCGCCGGCCTCGGCCCAGTCCTCGATTGCATCGGGCAGGCGTTTTGCGCTGGCGCGCAGGCGTTTGAGATCGTCGACAAAATCCATCGCGATGCCTTCAGGACCCAGTTCGCGCTTCATCCACTTCTCCACGACGGGCGCTGACGCGGCCCACATATCGTGTTGGGGATTGAGGATGCGCGCCACGCCCTCGGACTGGACCATGGTTTTCTGAAGCAGGACCAGTTCGGGGCGAAGATGCATGTCGAACAGGTCGGTAATCTCGAAAAGCTGCAAGAGCACCCGGCTCATCGGCACTTCGTCGGCCCTTTTGCCGAAAATCGGCTCGCCGACGGCACGAAGCGCGGACGCAAAATCATCGATCGAGTGACGGGGCGGAACATAGCCGGCGTTGAAATGGGCCTCGGCGGCCCCTTTGTAATCGCGGGTCAGGAAGCCGTGCAGGATCATGGCAAGGAAACGACGTTCTTCGCGGCCTATCCGGCCCATAATGCCGAAATCCACAGCCCAGAGATTGCCGTCCGTATCCACAAACAGATTTCCGGCGTGCATGTCAGCATGGAATACGCCCGCTTCCATCGCCGTGGTCAGGAAGGCGCGCGTCAGCGTGTTGGCCAGCGCCACGCGATTTATGCCGGCGGCATCAATGCGGTCCGTATCGGTCAGCGGGATGCCGTCAATCCAGTGCGTGGTCAGGACCCGCTTGGCCGAGCGCTCCCAGTCGATCTCGGGAATCCGGTAATTCTCGGCGAGGGCTGCCGCTTCGGCGAGTTCGCTGGCAGAGGCCGCTTCGAGGCGCAGGTCGGTTTCCAGTTCGGTGGCGCGGGCCACGGTGTCGACGAATTTCACCGGTTCGAGGCGTTTGGCGGCCGGGACGAAATGCTGAACCAGCTTTGCGCCCAATTGCATGGCGCGAATGTCTTTTTGAAGCCGGGCTTCAATTCCGGGCCTCAGGATTTTCACGGCGACATCGCGGCCATCGGTCGTGGTCGCGCGGTGAACCTGCGCGACCGATGCGGCATTCACGGGCTCGCGAAATTCGGTGAACCAGTCGGCCAGCTCTCCGCCCAGCTCGCGCTCCAGTGTGGCGATGGCGATTTGCTGGTCGAAGGCCGGCATCTGGTCCTGCAGGCGCGACAGGCCGCGCGCGAAGCGCTGACCGACCACATCGGCCCGTGTGGCGAGCACCTGTCCCAGCTTCACATAGGACGGGCCGAGTTTTTCCAGTGCCCGTGCCAGTCTTTCGCCGGGATTGTCCGCCTCGCCACGGCGCGAGAACAGCCGGGTGACGGCGGCCAGCGCGACCAGTGATGGCGGAAACTTCTCCTGATATTCGCGCGGAAAGATGGCGTCGTAACGCGCCAGCGTGAATCCGGCCCGGACAAGCCGGCCAAGGGAAGCAAGGGTTCTGAACATCGGATGGGAGGTTTAATGCGCCATGGCTTCGATGGCGAGCGTGGTATGCGGTCGCATACAGGTAACGGGCCAGCACATTTATCAGGGTGACAATTTTTCACCCCGTCCCCGCCAGCCGCGTCAGGAGAAAATTCCGGACCGCACTGTCTGATGTCAGACCGATCGCCGTATGGTAGGCCTTCTGTGCTGCTGGCATATTGCCCCTGAGCGCTTCGAGATGCGCCCGTGTGGCCCAATAGGGCTGATACTGTGCCGTGCGGTCGCCGGGCAGATCATCCAGCGCCGCAAGTCCGGCTTCCGGCGATACATTCCGGCCGATGGCCGCCGCCCGGCCAACCCTCGCACCCAGAGCCGGGCTGACCGCGATCAACCGGTCATAGATGGCGAGGATGGCGGCCCAGTCCGTTTGCCCGGTGATCCTTCGGGCCGCATGGGCAGATTGCAGAGCCGCCTCCAGCTGGAATCGCCCGATATTTCCCATCCGCAAGGCTGTGCCGAGCAGGCGCTCGGCCTCGGCAATCCTGGCCTCGTCCCATCGGGTCGCATCCTGCTGGTCCAGCGGAACGAACCGGCCCGCTTCGTCGCGCCTCGCGTGGCGACGGGCCTCACAATGCAGGATGAGTGACATCAGGCCCGCGGCCTCAGCCTCAAAGGGCAACAGTTTGTTTATGAGCGAGGCGAGAAACAGCGCTTCACCCGCAAGTGAGGCGTCGGCATGATCATCCCATCCGGCGTTATAGGCACCGTAAATGGCCTGCAGGACAGCGTTCAGCCTTTGCGGCCATTCGCCCCTGTCCGGAATATCGAACGCGGCCCCGGCCGTCTTCAGGGCGGATTTCTGCCGGACTAGCCGCTGGCTCATTGTGGCAGGGCGCACCAGAAAGGCGCTAGCAATCCGGGACGCATCGAGACCCAGCACGGTCTGCAGCATGAGCGGAGCCTGCATGCCCGGTTCGATCGCCGGGTGCGTGCAGACAAAGAGCAATTTCAGGCGTTCATCGGGAAGGCTGTCCGCTTCCGTCACCGCCGCCTCACCTTCCTCGAGGAGAAGCCGGACGTCGGCTTGCCGGGCTGTCTCGGTTGATTTTTTCCGCGCCGTGTCGATCACGAGGCGGCGGGCCGTGGTTAGAAGCCAGGCTTCCGGCTTGTCCGGCACGCCGGACTGCGGCCAGACCTCGAGGGCGCGGGCGAGCGCTTCGGCCAGCGCGTCCTCGGCGTTGGCAAGGTTGCCGCTGCGAATGGCGAGCAGGGCGAGGATCCGGCCATAGGCATTGCGAACAGCGTCTTCCGCCGCCCGCCGGGCCGGATCCTGCAAGGGCCTATCCGCCATAGTCCGGGACGGGCCGGACCTCGACCTTGCCGGTTTTTGCCGCCGGGCATTTGCCGGCCCATTCCACCGCTTCTGCCATGGAGGCCGCCTCGATCAGATAGAATCCGCCGAGCTGCTCCTTGGTATCAGCGTAGGGACCGTCCTGTATGCCGGAACCTGTGACGATTTTCGCCGATCCTGCAGGATCGAGCGCCGCGCCGGACACGAAAGCCCCGGCGGTCTGCAGCTCATCCGAATAGGCCATGTGTTCGCCGACAATCGCCATCTGCCGGTCTTCGGAAAGGCCCGTCCAGGCCGCTTCGTCATCGTGTAAAAGCAACATGAATTGCATGGCTCAGCTCTCTCCTTGTGTCATGGGTAAAACCGGGCGGACTTCAACAGCCCCGGTTCCGGCCGTCGGGGCCCGGGCGGCGATTTCCAGCGCATCCTCCAGACTGTCAGCCTCGACCATGAAAAAGCCCCCCAATTGCTCCTTGGTGTCGGCATAGGGCCCATCCTGCACCGTGCCGGCTTTCAGGGTGGCGCCGGTTTCCGGTCCCTGCAGGGCGGCCCCGCCGGTCAGCTTGCCCGACTGGCCAATCGTGCCGCTATAGGATGTCCATCCCTGCCAGTAATCCGCGCGGGCCGGATCTTGCCTTGCGGCAAAATCCCAGGCGCTCTCATAAAACAGTATTGCGTATTGCATCATGCTCTCCCGTTTGAAGGTGGCCGGATATCCCGGTCGCCTTCAAGACGGATGAGTTTTCCCGATTTCGACAATCAGGTGAAATCAAATCCGCCAGCCGGTGTGGAGCGCGGCGATGCCGCCGGAAAAATTGGTGACACTGACCTGACCGAAACCGGCCTCGCGCAACTCGGCCGCAAAGGCGTCCTGATGCGGAAAGCGGCGGATGGATTCGACCAGGTATTGATAGCTGTCGCGGTCCTGCGCGATCTTCTCGCCCAGAACCGGGATCGCATTGAACGACCAGGCATCATAGATGCGCTCCAGCGCCCGCGTGGTCGGGCGCGAGAATTCCAGACACAGAAAGCGCCCGGCCGGTTTCAGCACGCGGCGCATTTCCTTCAGCGCAGACATACGATCGGTCACATTGCGGATGCCGAAGGCAATCGTGACGCAATCAGCGCTCTTGTCCTCGAAGGGCAGACATTCGGCATTGCCGACCGCCCAGGTCAGATGATCGCCGCCGCCGCGTTTGAGGCCGGCCAGCAACATCTGCTCGTTGATGTCGGTGACGATGGCCGTTGCCGGATCGCCGCCGCGTGTTTTGCGCCGTTGTTCGGCTTTTGCCACGAAAGCCCGGGCGAGATCTCCGGTGCCGCCGGCCACGTCGATCAGCTTCTGACCGGGCTGGGGATTGGCGCGCTCGATCGTCATGTCTTTCCAGGCGCGGTGAATACCCAGCGACATCAGATCATTCATCAGATCATATTTGCGCGCGGACCGGTCAAAGACGCCGCGTACCAGCGAGGCCTTCTCGGATTTCGGAACATCCCTGAAGCCGAAGGATGCGGTTTCTGATTGCGGTTCACTCATGGGGACGGAAGATAGGGCAATGAACTGGTTTGCACTAGCGCGACATCATGCCCGAGCTTCCTGAAGTTGAAACTGTCCGCAAGGGGCTGGCTCCGGTCATGGAGGGGCGCCTCATCGAGCGCGCCGAGAATCGCCGCCCGGATTTGCGTTTTCCATTTCCTGACGGCTTTGCCGAGCGCCTGACCGGTATACGGGTCGAGCGGCTGGACCGGCGCGCCAAATACCTTCTCTTCCGTCTGGAAAGCGGCGAAACCCTGCTGGCACATCTGGGCATGTCGGGGCGATTCACAATCCAGCTTGAGACACAGACCGAAAAGCCCGGCAGTTTTGCGCATGCGCCCGGCACGTCCGAAAAACATGACCATGTTGTGTTTGGCATGGAGGGCGGGGCGAGCATTGTTTTCAATGACCCCCGCCGATTTGGTTTCATGACGCTATTTCCGACAGATCACGAAGCCGCCGTGCCGTTTCTGGCCGGTCTCGGGCCCGAACCCAATTCAAATGAATTCTCGGGACCGTTTCTGCAGGCTCGCGTGAAGGGCAAAAAAGCACCGCTGAAGGCGGCTCTGCTGGATCAGCGCGTCGTCGCCGGTCTGGGCAATATATATGTGTGTGAAGCCTTGCACCGGGCCGGGCTCTCGCCGCGCCGGATGGCCGGAACGCTGGGGCCGCAGCGCGCCGAGCGGTTGGCGCTGGCGGTCCGGCAGGTGATTGACGAGGCGATTGCCGCTGGCGGGTCCAGTCTGAAGGATTTCGCCTCGGCGGACGGCGAGCTGGGCTATTTCCAGCACACATTCCGGGCCTATGGGCAGGAGGGTCAGGTCTGTGTGACGGCAGGGTGTGGCGGTGTGATCGAGCGCATCGTGCAATCGGGGCGCTCGACATTTTTCTGCCCGACTTGTCAGCGATAGGGGAGACGGAAGCGGACCCGTTCCCGGTAGAAACCCCGCATACAGGCCGCAATAGTGACCGCGACCGGCCGAATTACATTCCAGGACTGGAGACAGACATGAAGCCCTTCAAAATGCTTGCCGGCGGGATAATTGCCGCCACCCTGCTCGTGGGTACGGCGTCGGCTGACCCGACGCTCTGGCACATTCAGGACGAAGACAGCGACATATATGTTTTCGGCACGGTGCATATCCTGCGGCCGGGCATTGAGTGGCAGACCGAGGAGGTCATGTCGGCCTTTGATGCGGCCGATACCGTGTATTTCGAAGCCCCGGTAAACGACCCCGCACAGGCCAGTTCGATGCAGCAGGCTGTGTTGGCCAACGCGATGAATCCGGCCGGCGTGACCCTGTCGTCGCTTGTCAGCGAGGAGACCTGGGCATTGATCGAGGAATTTGCCCCGCAGGTCGGCTTTTCGGCGGCCCAGCTGGAAAGCCTGCGGCCCTGGATCGCGACGGTCCAGTTGAGCGTCGGCTTTATTGTGGCGTCAGGATATAACCCGGAATCGGGCGTTGAAGCCACGCTCTGGCCGATGGCGAACGACGCCGGCAAGACTTTGGCCTATTTCGAAACCGTGCAGGAGCAGATCGGCTTCTTCGCTGATCTTCCGCAGGATGTCGAAGTACGCCTGCTCGAAGAGACCATGGCCGAGTTCGAGGCATCGCCGGACCAGATTGATACGCTGGTGACGTCCTGGGCCAATGGCGATCAGGCGGCCATTGACGCCGTGATGAATGGCCAGATGCGGGCAGACGCGCCGGAAGTTCATGACGTCATCATTGTCCAGCGCAATCAGCGCTGGGTGGAAGAGATCGAGAATATACTCGATGGATCGGGCACGGTTTTCATCGCCGTCGGTTCGGGGCACTTGCCGGGCGAGCAAGGCGTGATCTCTCTGTTGCGCGATCGTGGCATTGAAATTTCCGGACCGTAACCGCAAAGCCGCTATGCCAAATCGAACGGGCATCGAGGTGGTGACCCCGGTGTCCGTTTGCGTTATAGCGGCGCGCTCAATGTCCTGGCGGCGATTTCGCCGCGTTCAAATGGAGGCCTTTCGTGGGCTACAAGACAATTCAGGTAAAGACCGAAGGCCGTGTCGGCGTGATCACGCTGGACCGCCCGGAAGCGCTGAATGCGCTCTGCGACGAGCTCACGACAGAACTTGCCGCGGCGCTGGTGAAATTCGAAGGCGATAGCGATATCGGCTGTGTGGTTCTGACCGGCTCGAAGAAGGCCTTTGCGGCCGGTGCAGATATCAAGGAATTGGTCAGCAAGGATTTTGTCGGCCTCTATATGAATGACCCGTTTGAAAAAACGTGGGAGTCGGTCGCGCGCTTCCGCAAGCCGATCATTGCGGCAGTGTCCGGCTACGCGCTGGGCGGCGGCTGCGAGATCGCCATGATGTGCGATTTCATCATCGCTTCGGAAACCGCGAAATTCGGCCAGCCGGAAATCAATCTGGGCGTCATGCCGGGCGCGGGCGGGACGCAGCGTCTTCCGCGCGCTGTGGGCAAGGCCAAGGCCATGGATATGTGCCTGACCGGCCGTATGATGGACGCCAGAGAGGCCGAGCAGGCCGGGCTTGTCAGCCGCATTGTCGCGGTTGATGATCTGATGAGCACAGCGCTTGAGGCGGCGGAATCGATTGCCGCCAAATCACTGCCCATCGCGATGATGACCAAGGAAGCGATCAACCGTTCGTTCGAGCTGGGCCTGTCGGAAGGTGTGCGCTGGGAGCGCCGCGTTTTCCAGTCGCAATTTGCGACCGAGGACCAGAGCGAAGGCATGGCGGCTTTTGCCGAGAAGCGGGCCGCACACTTCAAGCATAAATAGCCTGCGCAGAGAGTTGACGGGCGGGGCCCGGACGCGTATACGCCCTGCCTCATTCGCGATCCGGACTTTGGAGCGCGTAGGCACAGAATTATTAAGACAACGGACAAACCTTCATGGCGAATACGGCCTCTGCCAAGAAAATGGTGCGCAAGATTGCTCGCCGCACCGCGATCAACAAATCCCGTCGCTCGCGCGTTCGGACCTTTATCAAGAAGGTTGACGTGGCGATTGCTGCCGGCGACTCCGGGAAGGCCCGCGAGGCTCTGGTCAAGGCGGAATCAGAAATGATGCGCGCGGTGACCAAAGGCGTGTTTCACAAGAATACGGCATCGCGCAAGATTTCGCGCATGTCGGCTCGCGTGAAGTCGCTCTCGGCCTAAACACCGACGCTTCAACAGCTATTTTGAAGACGCTTCGAGCGCCGTGCTCGGAGCGTTTTTCTTTGCCTTTCTGCGAGTGATTTTCGTACTCGAACGGCCCTGTGTACGGATGAAAAAAACATGCAGATGCCAAATTCTTTCCCCTTCACGACTTTTCTCGTGTCAAGCGAAGAATCACGCGAATCAGGGGGAAAGTTCGGTTGACCGAGCGGGGTCACGGGTTACTCTAGGGTCACATCAGGCGTTCATTCCCATGCGGATTAAATAAAACGCTGACGCCGGACATTTGCGTGTTCGGTGGATGGGAAAAATGTGCCTGTAATACAATAACATGGCCTACTATGTATGGGCCCAATAAGGGGTTTTGGGGGATATGTCTTTATTATCGGGCGGTGCGTTAAAATCCCTGGACAAGGCTGGCGAAATGAAGACTGCGGGGGCTGTCTGGCGCGAGGTGCGTGCGCATCTTCGCCGTGAGTACGGCGATACGGTTTTTTCATCGAATATGGCCCGTTTGAGGGTTCGCGAAGAGGCGGATGGTGGTCTGCTGGTTATCGCGCCGAGCCGGTTTTACCGGGACTGGGTCGAGGACCATGCGGGCGCGCGTTTGCGGGCACTCTGGACGCAGCTGGATCCCGCGAACCGTGCAATCCAGCTTCTCGCCGAGGAAGATGTCGTGCCCAGCCCGGTTGTCGCGATTTCGATGACCGGGGAGGCGGCGTCACGTCAGCCCACTACGGAAACAAAACCACGTGCAGTCAGTGAGCGTTTCACTTTTGACACCTTCATGGTGGGGCCATCGAACGAGATGGCGTCGGCGGCCTCGCGGGCCATCGTCAACGCCTCGCCCTCACCGTTCAACCCGGCCTTCTTTTATGGCGACTACGGGGTCGGCAAGACCCACCTTCTGAATGCCATTGCGCATTCGGTCGAACTGGGCGGCGCCCGGCGCAAAGCCCTTTATCTGACGGCGGAGGAATTCCTGTCCGGCTTTGTTTCGGCGATGCGCAAGAAAGATACGATCGGTTTCAAGGAATCCGTCCGCCGCGTGGACGTGCTTCTGATTGACGACGTGCATTTCATTGCCGGCAAGCCGAAGACCGAGGACGAATTCCTGCACACGGTGGCGTCACTGATCGCCGACGAGAAGCAGGTAGTTCTGGCGTCACATCTTCCTCCGTCGGAGCTGAATGTCACGGATCAGCGTCTGGCCTCGCTGCTCAAGGGCGGTTTTGCCTGTGAGCTGCGCAAGCCGGATCTCGATCTGCGGCGCAAGATACTTGATTGCAAGATTGCCCAGGCCGGTTGTCATTATCCCGAACTTGCCGTTCCCGAGACGGTTCGCGATTTTCTGGCGGCGCGGATGACGGCCAGTGCGCGCGAGCTGGAAGGTGTGCTGAACAATGTGATCGGCCGGACCGCCTTGCTGGGGCGTCCCGTGACGATGGAAGCCGTTGAAGCGGCCTTGCGTGAATTGTCGATTGTCTCGGAACGGCGCGTGACGGTGGATGTCATCCAGAAGGCAGTCGCGGAACGCTTTGGCGTGAAGGTGGCGGACATTTTGTCCAAGCGCCGGACCAAGACCGTGGTCAAGCCGCGTCACGTTGCCATGTATCTGGCCAAGACCATGACAACGCGGTCCCTGCCCGATATCGGCCGCCGGTTTGGCGATCGCGATCACTCCACGGTCATTCACGCCGTCAACAAGATCAGCGATCTGATCAAGGCCGGTGACCCGGTGAAAGACGAGATAGAAAGTCTGTCCGAAGAGATTCGCGGCTGACGGGTTTTCCCCGGCTTGCTGCATTCAGGCAGGCCGGGGCGTATTGCACTTTATAAAATTTCGCTATGCTCTCGGCCCCGGGGATGAGGCGATTCATTTTTCTGTCGCGATTGACCCTGTTTCCGGACAAGAAGGCAGGAAGACGGATACGATATGAAACTCACGATCGAACGCGCAGCTCTTCTCAAGGCTCTGGGTCACGTTCAGGCTGTCGTTGAACGCCGGAATACGATCCCCATCCTGTCCAATGTCCTGATTACGGCCGGTTCGAGCGGCGCGAGTTTTGCCGCGACCGACCTCGACATGGAAATCCAGGAAAGCGCGGCCGCACAGGTTGAACGCGAAGGTATGGCCACGGCGCCTGCCCACACGCTCTACGAAATTGCCCGCAAACTGCCTGAAGGCGCAGATGTCACGCTTGAGCTGGACGGCGACGATCCCCGCCTCAGCCTGAAGGCGGGCCGGTCGAGCTTTTCGCTCCCCTCCCTGCCGCCGGGCGACTTCCCGATGATGCCGTCAGAAGATCTGCAGCATGCCTTCGAGCTGGAAGCCGGCGCGCTGGCGCGGATTATCGACAAGACGCGGTTTGCCGTTTCGACAGAAGAAACGCGGTATTATCTCAACGGGATTCATCTCCATGCGGCTGATGAAAAGGGCCGTAAAACCCTGCGGGCGGTGGCGACGGATGGCCATCGCCTGGCATTGTCGGAATGTGATCTGCCCGATGGCGCGGGCGGTATGCCTGCGGTGATCGTGCCGCGCAAAACGGTTCAGGAGGCCCGCCGTCTTCTGGAGGATGCCGATGACGATATCCGCATTTCCGTTTCCGACGGCAAGATTCGCTTCGGCTTCGGCCGTGCGGTGCTGACGTCAAAGCTGATCGACGGTTCCTTCCCGGATTATGAGCGGGTGATCCCGCGCGGGAATGAGAAAATGATGTCGGTCGAGAACAAGCGGTTTGCCGAGGCGGTCGACCGCGTGGCTACGATTTCGATCGAGAAGTCCCGTTCGGTCAAACTGTCTCTGGATGACGGCACGCTGACTTTGGCGGTCAACAACCCGGAATCCGGTCAGGCCACTGAAGAGGTGCCCGTCGACAGCAAGGAGGGCGGCTTCGCAATCGGTTTCAATGCGCGCTATATTCTCGACGTCGCAGGGCAAATCGAAGGTGAATTTGCGCAATTCCACTTTGCCGATCCGGCCTCACCGACGCTGGTGACCGATTCCGGTGATGCGGATTCGCTATACGTGCTGATGCCGCTCCGCGTGTGACGCAAACCTCCGCCGTGACCCGGAACGTCGCCGCTCTCAAGCGGCTGCGGCTCACTGATTTCCGCAATTTCGAAACGCTCGATCTTGATCTCGATGCGCGGCCGGTTTGCCTGGCCGGGCCCAATGGCTCGGGAAAGACCAATATTCTTGAAGCCATATCCCTGCTGGCGCCGGGCAGAGGGCTGCGCGGGGCCGAAACAGAGGAACCGCTAAAGCGGGATGGTGATCGCGTGGCTCCGGCGTGGGCGGTGTTTGCTGAAACCCTTTCGGAAAGCGGTGATGAAGCGACGCTGGCGTCCGGGCTTCTGGACGGTGGCCGGCGGCAAACCCGTATGGATGGAAAGGCCGCATCGCGGGGTGACCTCGCGCGCCGTCTGCCAATGATTGCGCTGTTGCCGGAACATGACCGCATATTTGCCGGGCCACGGTCGGACCGGTTAAAGTTTTTTGACCGTCTCGTGGCCGCCAGCGAGCCATCACATGGAGAGACGCTCGGCGCTTATGAAAAGCTGCGGTCGCGGCGTCAACGGCTTCTGGATCAGGGCCGCGCGGATCCGGTCTGGCTGGACGCTCTGGAAACGGACATGGCCGGGCATGGGGTTGCGCTGGCCGCCGGGCGGCTTCATGCGCTGGCCCGACTGCAGGCGGCGATTGATACCGCGAATGACAGTGCGTTTCCCAAGGCCGATCTGGCTCTGGACGGGCTGATCGAAGCGGCGCTGGCCGACGGCGCCGAAATCCGCGCCGCCGAAGACCTGCTGATCAACGCACTCGCTGAGGGCCGGGGCCGGGATGCGGCTGCGGGACGGACGCTGACGCGGGGCCCCCATCGCAGCGATCTGACGGGCCGTCATCGCGAGAAGGACCAATTGGCATCACGGTGTTCAACCGGAGAGCAAAAGGCGCTGATCATCCGCCTGGTGCTGGCGCAGGCGCAGTCGCTGGCGTCGCGCGGCGGGGTGATCCCGGTTCTGCTTCTGGATGAAGCCTGCGCGCATCTTGATGAAATACGCCGCGAGGGACTGGCCGCCGCTCTTCTGGAGCTGGGTGCTCAGGCCTGGCTGACCGGTGTCGAGGCGAGCCTGTTTTCCGCTTTTGGCGATCAGGCTCAGCATTTCGCGGTCGCACAGGGCCGGATTTCGGTCGAGGCCCGGCCCCATGCCGATTGAAAGCCTGCTCCTTTTCGCGGCCGCGCTGCTCGTATTGTTCTTTACGCCCGGTCCCGGCAATGTCGCCATGGTGGCGCGGACGCTGGATGCCGGTCCGGCGCATGGCTTTGTCTATGGCGGCGGCATCATCACCGGCGACATTTTCTGGTTCACCGTCGCGGTCACAGGCCTGACGGCGGTCGCGGATCGTATCGGTCCGGCGGCCTGGGTCTTCAAGATTATCGGCGTGGGGATATTGCTGTGGTTTGCGTGGAACGCTTTCCAGTCGTTTCGCCATCCGAAAGTTGCGCTCCTGAAAAAACCGACGCGCATGGGACTGGCCGCGACCTATATGGCGGGCGTTGCCATGCCTTTGACCAACCCCAAGCCGATCATCTTCTATCTGACCCTCCTGCCCAGCTTTTTTGACCTGAGCCGGGTGGACGTACCCGCCTGGCTGGCCATGGTTTCCATCATGCTGGCCATGTATCTGCTGACCGCCGGCGTTCATGTCGGCCTGGCCCACAGGGCCCGGAACTGGTTGCAGGAAAAGGGCGTCAAACGCTGGGCCGATGCCCTCACAGCGGCGGTTATGCTGGGTATCGCGATCCTTCTTGTTTTGCGTTGATTCTGCTGTTTTCCGGGGCCAATGAGCGGGTTTTTCCGAAGCCTCTGTCGTTCACCTGCATCTAATTGATTTTATTATATCTTCTTCGTCATAAATATGTAGTTCAAGCATGGCGCGAGTGGGGCGATTCAGATAGACTAAGGCCATGAGCGAAGAACAAAATCAGGATTACGCAGCCGGCTCCATCAAGGTCCTCAAGGGACTGGATGCCGTCCGCAAGCGCCCCGGCATGTATATCGGTGACACCGATGACGGATCCGGGCTTCATCACATGGTTTATGAAGTGGTGGATAACGCCATCGACGAAGCGCTCGCGGGCCATGCTGACGAGGTCCGGGTGACGTTGCACGCCGACGGGTCTGCCAGCGTGTCGGATAATGGCCGCGGCATTCCGGTGGACATGCATGAGGGCGAGGGCGTTTCGGCGGCTCAGGTCATCATGACCCAGCTCCATGCGGGCGGAAAGTTTGACCAGAATTCCTACAAGGTATCCGGCGGTCTCCACGGTGTGGGTGTGTCTGTTGTGAACGCCCTGTCGGAATGGCTCGACCTGCGTATCTGGCGTAATGGCAAGACGCATGAAATGCGCTTTTTGATGGGCGATCCGCAAAATGGCGAAGATCTGAAGATTGTCGGCGATGCACCGGATGCCAAAGGCAGGAAGCTGACGGGAACCGAAGTCCGCTTCATGCCATCCGATACCATTTTCACCAATATCGAATTCAAGCGGGAAACGCTGATCCACCGCCTGCGCGAGCTGGCTTTCCTGAATTCCGGTGTGCTGATCCTGTTCCGCGACAAGCGCGATGATGAGGGATTTGAAGAGCGGCTTTTCTACGAGGGGGGCGTCGCGGCGTTTGTCGAGCACCTGGATCGCGCCAAAACGCCGATCTTCACGCCGCCGGTGCTGATTTCCGGCGAGCGCGAGGGTGTCACGGTCGAGGCCGCGCTGGAATGGAATGACAGCTATCACGAGAATGTCTTGTGCTTCACCAATAACATTCCGCAGCGCGATGGTGGCACCCACCTCGCGGGGTTCCGGGGAGCGCTAACGCGTGTGATCAATACCTATGCGGCCTCCTCTGGCCTGGCGGCGAAGTCAAAAGTCACCATTACCGGCGATGATGCGCGCGAGGGTCTGACCTGCGTTCTGTCGGTCAAGGTGCCCGATCCGAAATTCTCGTCACAGACCAAGGACAAGCTGGTCTCCTCGGAAGTCCGCCCGGCGGTTGAGGGCACGTGTTATGAAATGCTGTCCCAATGGTTTGAAGAACATCCCAATGAGGCCAGGCAGATTGTGGGCAAGATCATCGAGGCCGCCGCCGCGCGGGAAGCGGCGCGCAAGGCCCGTGAGCTGACGCGCCGGAAATCGGCGCTGGATATTGCGTCCTTGCCCGGAAAGCTGGCCGATTGTCAGGAAAAAGACCCGTCGAAATCCGAACTCTTCATCGTCGAGGGTGATTCCGCTGGCGGCTCGGCCAAGCAGGGCCGCGCGCGTGAATTCCAGGCCGTTCTGCCGCTGCGCGGCAAGATCCTGAATGTCGAGCGGGCCCGATTTGATAAAATGCTGTCCTCGGAACAGGTGGGGACGCTGATTACGGCTTTGGGGGCCGGGATTGGCCGCGATCAGCTCGATCTGGACAAGCTGCGCTACCACAAGGTCGTGATCATGACCGACGCCGATGTCGATGGCGCGCATATCCGGACGCTGTTGTTGACCTTCTTCTATCGTCAGATGCCCGAGCTCATTACGCGCGGACACCTCTATATCGCCCAGCCGCCGCTTTATAAAATCACCCGTGGCCGGTCAGAGCGGTATGTAAAGGACCAGGCGGAGATGGACTCCTATCTGATCGAGGAGGGCTGCTCTGACGCCCTGCTGAAGCTGGCCAACGGGTCAACGATCGGTGGTGCCGATCTCGCGGACCGTGTGGAGAAGGCCCGGCTGGTCAAGCTGGCGCTGGTCCGCATGGCGGCGCGAGCGCCGGTATTCGCTGCGGAAGCCGCCGCATTGGCCGGTGCCATGGTGCCTGATGTTTCGCAGGAGGCCGCGGACAAGGCGGCGGGCATTCTCAATCGCTTCGCGGAAGAGGGTGAGGACAACTGGACGGCGACGCTGACCGACGATCACGCCCTTGTCTTCAAACGCGATGTTCGCGGCGTGACGGAAACCGCGATACTCGAAGAATCGCTGCGTGTTTCTCCGGAGGCGCGGCGTTTGTCGGACCGGGCTATTGCCATTGCAAGTGATTTTGTCGGGCCGGCCAACTATGTCACCAAGACCGTTGATACGGTGATCTATACGCCGACACAGTTGATGGCCGCCGTCACTGCGGCAGGTGCCAAGGGCATGAAAATTCAGCGCTATAAAGGGCTGGGCGAGATGAATGCCGAACAGCTCTGGGAGACGACACTGGACCCGGATGCCCGGTCTCTTCTTCAGGTCAAAATTGAAGAACTGGCTGAAGCGGATGATCTCTTCTCCAAGCTGATGGGTGATCTCGTCGAGCCACGGCGCGATTTCATTACCACTCACGCGCTTGAAGCCGAGGTGGATGTATAACGCCCGTCTTAAAGTCCTGATTACTGTTTGACGATACACCCTTGGGCTTCACATCCGTGTGCGGCTAAAGAGTCGGCAGCGGTCAACAGGTTCAGTGCTCATTATGGCAGGTTTTGGAAAAAGAGGCGTGACACAGGCTCCGAAGGCGTCAACGCCATCGGCGGCTCCGTCGCGAAAGCCCGTAGACGGGCCTGCGGCACCCGCGCCTCGCATCCAGACCGGCAATTCCCTTCATTGGGGCCGTGTTTTGCCATTGAGTGAAGGGTTCGGGATGGACGTGCCCGAAACACCCGGCGTCTATGCGCTGATGAGCGGCAAGCGGGAAAGCGACATGGTTTTTCTGGGCGGGGCGAAGAATCTGCGGGAAGAGTTTCTGAAAGAAATTTCGACCCAGATGTCACTCGAGAATCCACATGCACGGTTTTTCTGTTGCGCGGAAACCCCGACGCCTTATGAGCAGGCCGAAAAGGAAATCCAGATTTTCCGCCGGCGGTTTGGCAGGAAGCCCTTGTTAAACAGCGGATTCTGATCCCGAGACCCGAACCTCTCATTATTGTCATGATATCTGCCGTCGCCTTTTGGCGATAGTTGCGTTAAGGACTCGCTCCGCTTTCCCCACGGAGTTGAATCTTGAAATTCATGAGACATCTCGACAGCCCGGCGTTCGGAGAGACGTCAGTCCGCGCAGCGCAATGGCGCACGGCTCTTTTAGCCGTTGCGACAATTGCGCTTGGATTCGTATTTTCCGCGTCTGCGCTCGCGGATGACAGCTTTGACCGTCCGGCCCTGTTGATGGCGGCCGATGAGGGAACGCGTGCCGATATCGGGTTGGCAGATCGTCATATCCTGATCGTGCGCCATGCCCGCAAGGCCGAGGAGTCCTGCAATGCGCTGGATTGTCCGCTCGGCGATACCGGCCTGGCAATGGTGGCGCGCCTGAACGAGCTGCTTGGCGACCCCGACTTCGATGCGGTCTATTCATCCGGGGCTTGCCGGACCTATGAGACAGCGTTGCCGGCGGGAGACGTCATTCAACACGCCGCTGCCGCGTCCGCGCCCGCCCTGTGTGGTGGCGGAACGGCCGCGCGTACTCGTGAAGACGCGATCGCCGAAGCGATCGGTTCCGATGCGCGCTGGAGTTTCGTCGCAGAGCATTCCAATACCAGCTGCAACTGGATTGCGGCGATCGCCGGTGCCGACGCGCTCGCCGGAACGCTGTGCGAGAGCGGGCAGCTCACGTCTGCCGATTATGGCGATGTTTTCTGGCTTTACCGCATTGCGGGTGAATGGCGGGTCGAAGTGCTTGAGGGCATTTTCGACGTCGCCGGATAGGTTGGCCGTCTGGCATGAAGCCCGTTATCCCGCCGCCCGTCATCCTGATCTTCTTTATCGGTATTGCGCTGGGAATTGATGTTTTCTCGCCGTTTGATCTCCTGCTGGGACAATCCCGCTTGCCGCTGGCACTGGTATTTGGCGGTGTGGGCGTTCTGATCGCGGTGCTCGGCGTTCTGCAATTTCAAAAGCACAAGACCACGATCAATCCGCACAAGATTGACAAGGCCAAAGCGCTGGTCACCGGCGGCGTCTACCGCTTTACGCGCAATCCCATGTATCTCGGCATGCTGCTCGTGTTGATTGGCGTGGTTTTCTATTCCCGTGATGTGTTGGCTCTGGTGACCTTGCCGGGCTTTGTCGTCACGCTGAACCGCTTGCAGATTCAGCTGGAGGAGCGCGCCCTGAGGGCGATGTTCGGGGATGCGTTCGAGGCGTATTGCGCGCGCACGCGGCGCTGGATCTAGGCCAGCGGATATTCGGCCTCGATCCGGTAGGGATTATCGCCACGCCCGCCCTTCCAGGACGAATAGAGATAAAATCGGTCCGCCCGCCAGTCCGGACTTCGAAACAATGCGTGCCGGCGTTCGAAGGCCTGAATGGGGCTGAGCGGTGTTTCATGCAGATAGGCCAGGGTGATGTGCGGGATGAAGCTCCGCTTTTCGATGTTCAAACCGGCGCGCCGTGCCGCCCGTTCACAGGCGTGAGAGAGCAATAACAGCGACGGATGGGCGTCTATGCCCATCCAGAGGGCGCGGGGCTCCTCGCGGCCAAAATGGCCAGCGCCCCTGATGGAAAGATCAAACGGCTTGCAGTGGATGCGGGCCAGTTCATGATCAAGCGCTTCGGCGGCCTCATTGTCTACATTGCCGAAAAAGCTGAGGGTGAGATGCAGCGCCTCTTTCTGGCGCCAGTCCGCACCGGGTACACCCAGCTGCAATCCGGTCAGGCATTCGGTGATCCCGTCAGGCAAGGGCAGGGCGGCAAAGAGGCGTAGCGGCATGGGGTCAGGATAGACGCGTTTCATGGGTTAGATTAACCCTGCAGCTGCCATTCGCGGCCGGAAACAGGGGATTCGCCCGGCGCCCGTCTCCCCTTGTAATGGCGCGCCATTCGAACGATATTCAGCGCAACGGGTTTTGCCTTCGGGCCAAGGCCCATTCTGTGTTGAAGGAAAGAGAATTGCTATGAATGACAGCTATCGTGGTTATGCAAACGCCGCCGGTACGATGGATATGTCCGTCGATGCCGGGCTGCGCAGCTTCATGCTCGGCGTCTACAACAAACTCGGGCTCGGACTTTTTGTGTCCGGCCTGCTGGCCCTGGCGACGGCTTATGTTCCGGCCGTCCAGCAATTATTCTTTGTGGTCAACGAATCCGGCCAGCTGGCCGGCGTCACACCGCTGGGCATGATCGTCCAGTTCCTGCCGCTGGCGCTGATCTTCGGCTCCATGTTCTTCATGAAGAACCCGACCGCGTCGGGATCCGGTCTGCTTTACTGGGCCGTTGTGGCCTCGATCGGTGCCTCGCTGGGCGTGGTCTTCCTGATCTACACCGCGACCAGTGTGGCCACGACTTTCTTCGTGACCGCTGCGGCTTTTGGTGGCCTCTCGCTTTTCGGCTACACGACAAAGCGGAATCTGACCGCCATGGGCAGCTTCCTGATCATGGGCGTGATCGGCCTGATCATTGCCATGGTCGTGAACATGTTCCTGCAAAGCGAAATGATGGCCTTCATCATCTCCGCGATTGGCGTGCTTGTGTTCTCCGGCCTGATCGCATTCGATACGCAACGCCTGAAAGGCACGTATTACGCGCTGGGTGGTGATCAGGCTCAGATGGCCGTGGCCACCAATTTCGGCGCGCTGTCCCTCTACATCAACTTCGTGAACCTGTTCCAGTTCCTGCTGATGTTCCTCGGTGGCCGCGAATAGGTTTTTCCACCTCTAATGACAAACCCCGGCTCTCCGGAGCCGGGGTTTTTTTATTCTACGATCCGGAATCGCTTCCTGTCGAAATATTTGAGAAGCGGCCCGAGTTCGTGGCCGCGCTTGAGAATGGCACCGCCCGGGGCCAGGATTTTCCACGCACCCTGCTTTTTGGCATTCGCGGGTGTTTTCTCGATGCGGTAGAGCGGAAACTCGCTGGTGCGGCGGAAGATGGAGAAGACGGCGCGGTCTGACAGCCCGTCTATCGCGTAGTCCTTGCAATCGCCGCTGGCCACGAGCCGTCCGTAAACGCTGAGGATGGCATCTAGTTCGGGGCGGGCAAACATGACGGTGTCTTCGCGGGCCGAAACTGACATTCCCCTCATAAGCGAAACCGGGCTCCCTGATGGACGCCAGAGCGGAATCACTCCGGCTTTGTTACCAAGTATTCACGCATCGCCACAAAGCCGTCAAATTTCGGTCTTGTGAAGGCCGCATCCTGAAAACAGCTTTCACCTGTCGGTCGGACGGTTATTCAAAGGCTGCATGGTCCAGGTTTCAGACAGCCCCCCCAGCCCCCCGGATCAGCAGCATAACCTCCGGCCGACACCCTTCCTTCAGTCTTTCACCGTTCTCATCTGGCCAAGCCCGGCAACGCAAGTTATCGCTATGGGCATCATATCTCTTGCGATGAGGAAATTCACCAAGCCATGCTGACCGTTGACTCAGTGGTCAAAACATTCGGGCGCCGCACTGCGGTCGATCGCGTCAGTTTCGAACTCGCGACGGGAGAAGTGCTGGGCTTCCTCGGACCCAATGGCGCCGGCAAGACGACCGTCATGCGCATGATTGCCGGACGTCTCGAGCCCGATGGCGGACAGGTCCGCGTTGGTACGCATGACATGGTGCAGGATCGCCGGGCAGGACAGAGACTGGTGGGTTATCTGCCTGAAGGCGCGCCGGCCTATCGCACGATGACACCGCGGGAATTTGTCGGCTTCTGCCTGTCTGCGCGCGGGCATTCCGGCGCGCAATTGCGCAACGCCCGCGAGCTGGCGCTGGAGCGCGCCCGGCTCGGGCCCGAGGCTGGTCAGCAAATCGGTACACTTTCGAAAGGCTATACGCGGCGCGCTGCCCTCGCCGCTGCCATCGCGCATGATCCGCCCCTATTGGTGCTGGATGAACCGACAGACGGTCTCGACCCCAATCAGAAGCATGAAGTGCGCGCCCTGATCCGCGAAATGGCGGTCGACAAGGCGATCATCGTTTCGACCCATATTCTGGAGGAAGTGCCGGCGGTCTGCAGCCGCGTGATCGTCATCGACAAGGGCTGTATCCTGGTAGACGAGAATCCCGGCGAGTTTGCGGGCCGTGCACGGTCCGGCCGGCTGGATGATGCCTTCAGATCATTGACCCGGACCATCGACAAGGCGAGCGCATGATGTTTTCGCCTGCAGGATTTCTGGCGATCTACCGGCGCGAAATGTGGGCCTGGTTCACCACGCCACTGGCCTATGTATTTCTCGCCGCCTTTGCGTTTGCCGCGCCGGCCTTTGCATTCAATGTCGGCCGGTTCTTTGATACCAACCGGGCCGATCTTGCGCCGCTCTTTGCCTATATGCCCTGGCTGTTGATGATCCTGATGCCAGCGCTGGCGATGCGGGCCTGGGCCGAAGAGCGGGATCGCGGAACGCTGGAAATTCTGCTCAGCCTGCCGGTTTCGGTGTCCTCCATTGCGCTGGCCAAATTTGCTGCGGCCTGGACGGTCGCGCTGGCGGCGCTGGTTGCAACTGTCCCGATGTGGGTTGCGGTCAATTATCTCGGCAGTCCGGATAATCTGGCGATTGCGATCTCCTATCTTGGCGCTTTCCTCCTTGCAGGAAGCTATCTCGCGATCGGGCAGGCCCTGTCGGCCGCATCGGGCAGTCAGGTGACGGCTTTCGTGCTTTCCGTGCTGGCGTCCCTTTTCCTGACCATGGCCGGTTTGCCGCTGGTCACGGATTCGCTTTCCGGTACCGCCCCTGCCTTTGTGGTGGAGGCCCTGGCCTATTCCAGCGTGCTGGAGCGATTTGCGGCCTTCGAGCGCGGCGTGGTTGGCTTGGGAGACATTGTCTATTTCCTGTCACTGATTGGATTTGGCATCACGGCGGGCGGTCTTCAGGCCGGTGCCAGCCGGGAGGGTGGACGATGAATCGCCGTTGGCATCTCGCAGCGTTTATAGCGGCGCTTGTCACCGGGCTTGCTGGCGTCAACCTGCTCGCATCGGCGTGGCTTTCGGATATCCGGATCGACATAACCGAAGGCGGCCTTTACCGGCTTTCGGCCGGTAGCCGAAGCGTGGTCCGCGATATTGAAGAGCCGGTTCGCTGGACGTTCTACTATTCCCGGCGTACCGCAGCGGACTATCCCGCTGTGCGCGCCTACGGGGCCCGCGTTCGGGGATTATTGCGGACCTATGCTGCCGAATCTGATGGCAGAGTTCTTCTGACGGAGATTGATCCCGAGCCCTTCTCGGCGGATGAAGATGCGGCACTGGCTGCCGGATTGACGGCTGCCCCCGCCGGCGAGGGGCAGCGCATTTTCTTCGGGCTTGTGGCCGAGAATGCCGTCGATGACCGGCAGGTGCTGGCCTATTTTTCGGCGGAGCGTGAAGCGCTGCTGGAATACGACCTCACACGGTCCCTGTCAGAGCTCTCGAGAGAGGGGCGTGGCCAGCTGGGCGTCCTGACCAGCCTGCCCATCCGCCCGGGTGAAATCGGGGCCCGGCCCAGCCATATCGTTGATGAAATCGGAGCGGCCTATGATCTTCGCTGGCTGGATTCCGGCTTTCGCGCAATGCCGGACATTGATGCGCTTCTGGTGATCCATCCACCGCGCCTGACGGACGACCAGCTCTACATGCTGGACCAGTACGTTCTTTCGGGCGGACGGGTGATCATGGCGCTGGACCCGCTGGCCCTGTCCGCTTTCCGGGCAGGCCCGGATGGCCTGCCGCCGCCTGGTGCCCGGCGGTCTTCGACCCTGACGGACCTGTTATCCGCCTGGGGTGTTGAAATTCCGGCCGATCAGATCGCGATGGATCGCAGTCTCGGCCTGCCTGTACAGATCAATGAAAATGGCCGGAATCAGGTTCGAAACTATCCCCTCTGGTTTTCCGCAGGGCCGGCTCAGATGTCCGATGAGGACCTGACGACGGCGGATCTGCAACGCGGTGTGAATTTCGGATCGCCGGGGCTTATCCGGTTGTCGCCCGTTGACGGGCTGGGGGTTCGCATTCTGGTGCAAACCAGTGCCGACGGCTCTGTCACGGATACCGAAACGGCAGCCGGCAACCCGTCACCGGCGACGCTGTTGTCGAACTACGCGCCTGCCGGGTCCCCGCCGGTTCTCGCGGTTCGGCTGAGCGGGCTTTTCCCGTCGGCCTTTCCGGATGGTCCGCCGACAGGTGAGGGGTTGAATTCGCATCTGGCGACATCGCAGCGATCAGGTGATGTCGTTGTTTTCGCGGATGTTGACTGGCTGGATGACCCCTATTTCCTCCGCGAGGACAATGCGTTCGGACTGTCAATTGTTGCGGATAATCCGGCGCTTCTTCTTAATCTTGTGGATCTGGCTCTTGGCGATCCGGCTTTGCTTCAATTGCGGTCCCTGCCGTCCTCATCGCGCCCCATGAGCCGCGTCGAGGCTCTCAGAGCTGAAGCAGAAGCAGAATATGCAGACGAGCAGGCGGCGCTTGAAGTCCGCACTGAGGAAATCCAGTCCGAACTGGACGATCTGATGTCCGGCCGGCCACCCGTGGAGGCGGCGGATACGGGAACGACTCTGGAAAGCCGGATCGCCGAGTTGCGGGGTCAAATGGCGGTCGCCCGGGACGGCCTGCGGCGGATTGAGCGCGAGTTTCGCGAAGACATTGACGCGCTGGAGTCCGGATTGCGCTTCTGGACGATGTGGGCGCCTCCCATACTGATCCTGCTGGCCGGCTTCGGAATTGGTTTCTGGCGTCGCCGGAGGACGCTGTCATGAGCGTCAATACGCAACGCCGCCGTCAGGTTTTCATCGCCCTCGGGGCCGGTATTCTGCTCTTGTTGACCGGTATTGCGGCAACGATGCTGCAGGGTGCCCAAACGGTTTTACGGTCTCCACCGGAGACGTTGACGCCCCGACTTGTTGCGGCACCTGACACCGTGGCCGAAATCACAGTTGCGACGGCGGACGAGACCTTCCGTCTACGCCGAACCCTTGAAGGCTGGGCGCTGGTGTCTCATGACGGATATGAGGCTGATGCCGAACTTGCCGGGCGCCTGATTTCAGCCATCGCATCGCTGGAACCGGTTGGTGAACGGACGCGTCTGCAAAGCGGATATGAGCAATTGTCTCTTGGCGCCCCGGAAGACGGAGGCGGCGCGACACACATTATCCTGCTCGATAATAACGACCGGGAATTGGCCAATCTTTTCATCGGTGAGAGCCGCGCCGACGGGCATGTCTATGTCCGGCGTGCCGAAGAGGCGACGAGCTGGCTGGTGCGGGGCTATCTGCCGGAATTTTCCGATGTTACGCAATGGATGCAGCTGGAATTTCTGTCGCTCGGGCGCTCTTCCATTCGCGAGGCCTGCATTCTTCCGGAGGATGGAACGGGCTATTGTCTCCTGCGTCAGTCCCTGAGCTCGGAGGCTTTCAATCTGGTGTCGCCGCGGGGATGGACGCTGGTTTCACCCGGCGCGGGCGATGGCGTGGCCACTGTCCTTGGCCGGATCCGGTTTCGTGATGTTCGCCCGATTGCCGCGATGCGGGGGCCGCATGTCGCCGAGCATCGTATCTCGACGGTGAACGGTCTCGAAGTCACGCTCTTTATCCATGAGGTCGAGGGTCAGTATTGGGCGCGGGTTCTCGCTGTTGCCCATAGTGATTCCGCGCGTCCGGCCGCTATCGAACTGAACGAGCGGGCGGACGGTTGGGTCTTTGCACTGAGCGATCTGTCGGTTGAACGATTGATAAGGCCGCTTGACCGGATCGCGGTGGAGTTGGCGGACGGAGGAAATGAATGAGGCTTAACCAGATCACGCTGGATGTGCGCGATATTGCCCGGTCAAAAGCCTTCTATCGTAAACTCGGATTTCAGTTACTTGTGGACAGTCCGCACTATACCCGCTTCCTCGCGCCGGATGGCGACACCACATTTTCACTGCACATTGCCGACGATGTCGCTGTTTCGGGTGCCACGCTCTATCTTGAAACCGATGATGTCGATGCCGACAAGGCGCGGCTGGAAGCGGCGGGTATTGTTTTTGACACCGATGCCGAGGATCAAGGCTATTTGTGGCGTGAGGCCGAGTTTCGCGATCCGGACGGGCATCGCTGGAAGCTCTATCATGCCGGCGAAAACCGGATAGACCCGCCGTGGCGTGTCAAATCCGGCGAAATTTGATCAGAGTCATTCCCGGTCTGTCATGGAACGGCGGAAATCAGCGGCTCCATAGATCGGGCCGCCATTGCCGCCCTGAACAAGGAAAACGCCGGCCAGGCCTTCGGGCAGAGCAGCACCGTAGCTGTCTTCACCCTGCTGCCATTCACCCAGCTCGAAAATTGCGGTGACCGGGTTGTAGACACGAATTTCGCGCCCGGCATTGTTGCCGCCCTCGACATTCACCGTGCGCCAGCCGGGCACATAAGCGGCAATATATACAATGGCCGGGTCGGGCGAGGGCACAGAGCCGTCAATATCGATCGTGAAATTGCCCTCGCCATGATGCTGGACATTGATCTCAACCGATCCGGTCATGGTGAGCTGGCGGTTCGCGATCTGGGCGAGAATCCCCTCGGGCCGAGAGCCGCCGACTTCTGTGGTGCCATCAATGACAAATTGCGGCGTGTAAATGCGGGCGAGATCCATGCGGGTCTTGTAGTCACGCTGACGCTCGACAAATTCCGGACGGGCATAAGTGTCCTGCCAGCCGTATATATCCCAATAATCGACGCTGAAACTGAGGGCGATAACGTCCGGCCGTTCATCCAACCGCCCGAGATATTCGTTGGCAGCGGGGCAAAGCGGGCAGCCCTGACTGGTATAGAGTTCGATCAGTACCGGACGTGGCGGTGCGCTCGTCGGCTCATGCGCTGGTCCGGCGAGCAGTGCGGCAAAAACAAGGCTGAGCAATCCGTTGATCATGTCTTTCTAGATAGTGCTCCTGCCGCTGACCTGCGAATCACATGGCTGTGACGTGTCTGGCCAGAAAGTCGATCCGAATTGAACCTTTTCATGGTCAATAGCGACTAACCCTATAACTTTGCAAGCCGGAGACGTTATTGGCGCAGCCAACAGAATCCAGAGTTTTTGATGAACTCCTGCTGGTCCGGGCGCGCCAGGGTGACGGGCGGGCCGCCGAAAGGCTGGCCATACGATGGTATCCACGGCTCAGACGCGCGGCCCGCCGGATTCTCAGGGATGCCGATCTTGCCGAAGATGCCGTGCAGGAAACCTGGGCGGGTATCTGTTCAGGTTGGCTGGGTCTTTCAGATCCGCGAAGGTTTCCCGCCTGGGCCTATGGCATATTAACGCGAAAATGCGCCGACAGTTTGCGCCGCATCGTCAGGGAACGTGAGCGGCAGTCCGGTCAACCCGTGCCGGCAGAATCCGGGGGCGGTGCACCGGATGCCCGAATGGGCCTGAATGCCGCTTTTGCCAGCCTGCCGGGCGATCAACGGATCGCTGCCACACTCTTTTTCGGCGAAGGACTGACGCTGACCGAAATTTCTGCCGCGACTTCCGTTCCTCTGGGAACCGTGAAGTCGCGCCTTTTCCACGCCCGCCAGAAACTGAAGGCGGCCTTATCAGGGAGTGAATTGCCATGAGCAATTTCAATCAGAATCTCGAAAACGCGTTGAGCCAGGATGACGAGGAATTCCTGCGCAGCCTGGATGACGAGCCGGGCCTGTTTGTGCAAATGGGCAGTGCCTTTCACGGGCGGCTGAAATACTGGACGGCCTTTGCCTTTATCCAGTCGCTGGTTCTGTTTGGCGCGGCAATCTACTGCTTCTGGCAGTTGCTGGAAGCGGACAGTGTCCGGGAATCCGTCCTCTGGGCGACGGGTGTGTGGAGCACGCTGCTGGCGGTCGGTCTTTTCAAGATATGGTTCTGGATGCGCATGAATCATCTCGCCATGTTGCGTGAGATCAAGCGCATCGAGTTACATCTGGTCCGGGGCGCGGTCTGAGCCGCACCCCGGGATCCGGATCAGGCGACGGCCAGGCGCCGCAGCACGTAGTGGAGAATGCCGCCATTGCGGTAGTATTCCAGCTCATTCTCGGTATCGATCCGGGCGCGCGCCTTTACCGTCTCGCTCCGGCCATCCGGGAAAGTGATGGTGACGTCCAGTATCTGGCGAGGCGTCAGCGTTTCAATGCCCGCAATCGAGACCTGCTCGTCGCCCGTCATGCCCAGCTCTTCCCAGCCCGTGCTTTCGAACTGCAGGGGCAACACCCCCATGCCGATCAGATTGGAGCGGTGAATACGTTCGAAACTTTGCGCAATCACCGCCTGAACGCCCAGCAGACGCGTGCCTTTGGCCGCCCAGTCGCGCGATGAGCCGGTGCCATATTCCTTGCCGCCAATGACGACGAGCGGTGTGTCGTCGGTTTTGTAGTCCATGGCCGCCGAATAGATGTCGGCTTTCCCGCCTTCGGGCCATTTCTTCGTATAGCCGCCTTCCAGTCCGTCAAACATCCGGTTCTTGATCCGGATATTGGCAAATGTGCCACGCATCATGACCTGGTGATTGCCCCGGCGAGAGCCATACGAGTTGAAGTCCCGTGGCGCGACCTGATGCTCCTGCAGATAGGTGCCGGCCGGGCTGTCGGCCTTGATCGAGCCGGCAGGTGAAATGTGATCAGTTGTTATGGAATCGCCGAACAGGCCAAGGATGCGCGCATTGGAAATGCTTTTCGGCGCGGTTGCCTCCATCGACATGCCCTCGAAATAGGGCGGGTTCTGGATGTAGGTCGAGCCCATATCCCAGTCATAGGTCTGTCCGCCCGTGACCTCGATATTTGCCCAGATGTCATCGCCCTTGAAAACGTCGGCATAGCGCGAAGCAAACATGTCCGGCGTCACTGCGGTCCGGACAACGTCACTGATTTCCGCCGTGGTTGGCCAGATTTCCTTGAGGAAAACGGGCTCGTTCTCTTCGTCATAACCGATGGGGTCGTTCAGAAGATCGACATTCATCGAGCCGGCAATGGCGTAGGCGACCACCAGTGGCGGTGAGGCGAGATAGTTGGCGCGAACATCCGGGCTGATCCGGCCTTCAAAATTGCGATTGCCGGACAGAACGGATGTGGCGACCAGATCGGCTTCCTTGATTGCCTTCGAAATCGGCTCGGGCAGGGGTCCCGAATTACCGATACAGGTCGTGCAACCATAACCGACAAGCTGGAAGCCGAGCGTGTCGAGATCATCCTGCAAGCCGGCCTTGGCGAGGTAGTCTGTGACAACCTGGGACCCCGGTGCCAGAGACGTCTTGACCCACGGCTTGACCTTCAGGCCGCGCTTGATGGCGTTGCGGGCCAGAAGCCCGGCGCCGAGCATGACAGACGGGTTGGAGGTATTGGTGCAGGAGGTGATGGCGGCAATGACGACATCTCCATGGCCGATGGAGTATTCCGTGCCTTCGACTTTGGCCCGCTTGTGGCCTTCCGACAGCTTGTCGAATTCGTCATGCAGTACTTGGGCAAACGCATCCGATGCACCATCCAGCGGCACCCGGTCCTGCGGCCGCTTCGGTCCGGCCAGCGACGGCACAACCTCGGACAGATCCAGTTCCAGCGTATCCGTGAAAACGGGGTCTTCTGTATAGTCCGGGCGGAAGAGGCCCTGGGCTTTTGCATACGCTTCAACAAGCTTCACGCGTTCCGGGTCGCGACCGGTATCGGCCAGATAGGTCAGGGTTTCATTATCGATCGGGAAGAAGCCGCATGTGGCACCATATTCAGGTGCCATATTGGCGATCGTGGCCTCATCGGCGAGTGAGAGGTGGTCGAGGCCTTCGCCATAGAATTCAACGAATTTGCCGACAACACCGCGCTCGCGCAGCATCTGCACGACCATCAGGACAAGGTCGGTTGCGGTCGCGCCTTCCGGCAATTTGCCGGTCAGCCTGAAACCGACGACTTCCGGAATGAGCATGGAGACGGGCTGGCCCAGCATGGCCGCTTCGGCTTCGATACCACCGACGCCCCAACCCAGAACAGACAGGCCATTGACCATTGTGGTGTGGCTGTCCGTGCCGACCAGCGTGTCGGGATAAGCGATGGTTTCGCCGTTTTCTTCCTTCGTCCAGACGGTCTGGGCGAGATATTCCAGATTGACCTGGTGACAGATACCGGTGCCCGGCGGCACGACTCGGAAATTGTCAAACGCACTCGCGCCCCATTTCAGGAATTTGTAGCGCTCGCCATTGCGCTCGTATTCGCGCTCCACATTGCTCTTGAACGCGCCCGCCGTACCGAATGAATCAACCATCAGCGAGTGGTCGATCACGAGATCAACCGGCACCAGCGGATTGATGTTTTCCGGGTCGCCACCGAGTGCCTTGACTGCATCGCGCATGGCCGCCAGATCAACGACAGCCGGAACACCGGTGAAATCCTGCATCAGGACACGTGCCGGGCGGTAGGCGATCTCGGTTGTGGATTTGCGTTCCTTGATCCAGCCGGCCATGGCCTCGATGTCAGACCTGGTGACTGTGGTTCCGTCTTCGTTGCGCAAGAGGTTTTCCAGCAGCACTTTTAGCGAAGCGGGCAGTCTCGACGCGCCTTCAAGCCCATTGCGCTCGGCCGTCTTCAGATCGAAATACACATAGGTTTTTCCATCAACGTCGAGTTCGCGGCGGCAATTGAAGCTGTCGAGTGAAGCCATGGGGAGCATCCTTATCGGTTGGAACGCGAGCAAAAATCGCGAACGGGGGCATTTGTGTTTGCGGGCGTTTTAGACCTCGCCGCGTCTGGCTGCAATGCGGTCTGTTAGCCAATCTGCCTTGACCCCGGGGTCAGGCCGGGTGAAATCGCAGCGAATGACATTGCCCTCCTTTGATCCAATTCCGCTTTCCGTGACGGATGTAACGCTTGAACGCGGGGGTATCCCGTTAATTTCAGGCCTGTCGTTAAGTGTTGCGCCCGGCGAGGCGCTGGTTCTTCTCGGGCGAAACGGTGTCGGTAAAACCACGCTTTTGCGGGCGCTTTCCGGTGTTCTCCGGCCGGCAATGGGCGAGATTTTCTACGGCGACAGACCGGCGATCAAGGCAGCCCCGGCGGTCTGCGCGTTTCTGGGCCATGACAACGCCCTGAAGCCGGACGAAAGCCCGCGCCAATCGCTCTTGTTCTGGTCGGCATTGTCCGGGCTGACAGACGCCGTGCCGGCCGCCATGGAGCAGATGGGACTGAAAGCTCTGGCAGACCGGCCCGCGCGGCGCCTGTCGCAGGGTCAGAAACGCCGCTCCGCGCTGGCGCACATTCTGGTTCAGAACCGGCCGGTCTGGCTTCTGGACGAACCGGCGGCCCCGCTTGATTCAGATGGCCGGGACAGATTGTCCGCCGCTGTGACATCACACCGGAATCGCGGTGGGCTGGTGATTGCGGCCACGCATCAGGCGCTCGACTGGCCGGGTGCCCGGGTGCAGGAGCTGACGCGATGAGAGCTGCCACCGTCTTCTTGCGGGAAGCCCGGCTGGCGTTTGCCGGCGGCGGCGGACCCGCGGCTCCGGCGGCGTTTTTTATTGCCAGCCTGACTCTGGCACCCCTCGCGATTGGCCAGTCTCCGGCGACCTTGCAGGCGGCCGGGCCGGGCGTCATCTGTTTTGCGGCCTTGCTGGCCGTCTTGCAGGGGGCCGAAAAGCTGTTCGGGGAGGATGTGGCCGATGGCACGCTCGAAGCCTATGGTCTTTCGGGCATTCCCATGTCCATCATCGCGATTGCGAAGGTTCTGGGATCTGCCGTCGCCACGCTCTGGCCGTTGCCGCTTGTCGGGCTGGGCGGGGGTATCGCCTTCGGATTGCCGGTTGAAGCCGCCGGAATGCTGGGGTTGGCACTGGCGGCGGCGATTCCGGGACTGGCCTTTCTTGTGGCGATTGCCGCGGCGTTGTCGGCAGGCGCGCGGCGTGGCGGGCTGGTGATTGCGCTGATCGCCGCGCCGCTCGCCATTCCCCTGATGGTGTTTACCGCCAGCGCCGGCCGGGCCGCTGCGATCGGCGACGCCGCGGCGGGGGCCAATCTGCTCCTGACGTGCGCGGTCAGCCTGTTTTTAACCGCGCTCTCCCCCTTTGCCATTTCTGCCGCCTTGAAGGCGCGTCTGGAATAGACGGCTCGCCTGTGCTTCTATCGAAGGCATGAAATCCTTGCTTGCCTTTGCCCTGTTGCTTTCCACGGTGCCCGCCGGGTTTGCGCAGACCGGAAGTACGGCCTCTGTGCCGGAAGAAACGGAAACCCTTCCGCCGGATGAAGTTATCGAAGACACGCTTCCCGGCGTCTATTCCGTGACGATCACCCTGGATCACCGCCTGGAAAATTATCCTGGCATCATGAATGCGCTACGCGAGGCGGAATTGTCAGGCCTGGCAGAGTTTGCAGCGCTCGCGGTCAATGACCATCGCAGCTGGATCGACGAATCGCCGGACTGGAGCTGGAATGCGTATTTCAGTGAAACCGACATTTCGATCACTTTTGCCAATGAAGACGTCATCAGCCTTGATCGCCAGTCTTCCTACTACACCGGCGGCGCGCACCCCAATCAGGGCCGAAGCCCGATCGTCACGCGCGCTGACAGTCTGAACCCGGCCGGACTGGACGATTTGTTTGCGGAAACGGCTCCGGATTCTCCGGCGCTGACGGCTTTATTCTATGCCGTCTATCGCGAATTGATGGCACTCAAGCGTGAACGCCTCGGCGCGGATTTCGACGAGGCCATGGAGCGCGAAACATGGCTGGCACCGCTGGCGCCGGAAGTTGACGCCTTTCCGGGCTTTGTCCTGATCGCCAATCAATCGGGCGAAGCGGCGGGCGGGTTGATGTTCCACTTCGAGCCCTATGAAGTCGGATCCTATGCCGAAGGCGGTTATGACGTCCCCGTACCCCTGTCCGTTTTTGAGGCCTATCTGACCGGGGAATGGGCGGATGTCTTTGACGGTGCGCCCGCACAGGCGGTTCTCACCGAAGCCGGCGACGCGCTGGAGCCGATTATTTCTGAAACCGGAGACTAGATGCGGCCATCTGGCGCTTGCCCGCCGGAGCAGGGCAGGCTAACGCATTTCACCACCATGTTCAGCTATCTCGCCAACCCGCAACGATTCGAAAAATTTGCCCGCATCGCCATTCCGGCATGTGGGGGGCTGGCTCTGGTTTTGATCCTTGCGGGCCTCTGGTTTGGCCTGTTTGCGTCACCGGTAGATCGCTATCAGGGCGACACGATCCGCATCATGTATGTCCATGTGCCGGCCGCCTGGCTCGGGCTGGCCCTCTATTTTGCCATGGGCGGGGCCAGTTTCATCTTCTTCATCTGGCGGCATAATCTGGCGGATGTGGCGGCGGAATCCATCGCGCCCATCGGGGCGGTATTTGCCGGGCTTTGTCTGATAACCGGCTCGCTCTGGGGCAAGACCACGTGGGGGACGTGGTGGGTGTGGGATGCCCGGCTGACGTCGATGCTGATCCAGTTTCTGCTGTTTCTGGGATATATTGCGCTTCGCGCCGCGATTGAAGATGAACGTCTGGCGGCGCGGTCAGCGGCCATTCTGGCCATGGTGGGTCTGGTCAATCTGCCCATCGTCCGCTTTTCGGTGGAATGGTGGGACGGCATATTGCATCAGGGTGCAACGGTTTTCCGGGCCGACGGACCAGCCATTCATGGCAGCCAGCTTTTGCCGCTGGCATTGATGGCGGTCGGATTCACTTTTCTGGCCGGCTGGATGGTGCTGTACCGGATGCGCAGTGCGATCATGGCGCGCAAGGCCGCCAACCTTCAGCGGATACGGGAGGCGCGCGCATGAGCGGAGTGATCGAACCCGGTGCCTATATCGAATTTGTCTGGGCCTCCTATGCGCTGACGGCGCTGGGCGTGGCCGGGCTTGTTCTGTTTATTCTCAATGAGCGGTCCTCGGCGCGGCGTCATCTTCAGCGTGAGCAAGACGAGGCCGGGGAATGAACGGGTTGCGGCTGGTTCCGGTCGTCATTCTGTTCGGCCTGGCGGGCGCTCTGGCCTATGCGCTTCTGACCCGGACAGAGGGCAATCAGACAGATCGTTTTGTTGGCGACCCTGTTCCGGATTTTACGCTGGAGGCCGTCGAAGGCCGCGCGGGCTTTGCACCGTCCGATCTCGCTGGACAGGCCTATCTCCTGAACGTCTGGGGGTCGTGGTGTCCGCCGTGTGAAGTCGAGCATCCGGTATTGCTGGATCTGGCAGAGGCGGGTGTGCCGATTTACGGCATTGCCTGGCGCGATACGGACGAGAATGCCAACGCCTTTCTGGCGCGATTGGGAAACCCGTTTTCGGGCGTTGTCATGGATCCGTTCGGATCCGCTGTCATTGATCTCGGCGTCACCGGTGCACCCGAAACCTTTGTCGTAGGTGCGGATGGCATTATCCGGGCGCGCTGGGCGGGGCCGCTGACGGATGATGTGGTGCGGCGGGTTATCCTGCCCGCGCTGGAGGAAGGCCGCTAGGCGTCCTTGCTCTTCTTTTTCTTTTTGGCCTGCTTTTTCGCTTTCTTCTTGGCTTTCTTCTTGGCCTTTTTCTCGGCGTCCTTGAGCTTTTTCAGCTCGGCCTTGGCCTTGGCCTCGTCCTCTTCAATCGTCATCGCGATGCGGAGCAGGGTCACGAGAAAGCTGGCGCGCTTGTTTTTCGGCAATGACGACAGGATGGCCTCGTCTGCGAGGCGGGCCCCTGCGAGCGCCCGCTCATACATGCCCCGCCCATCATCCGTCAGGAAAATGGCATTGGCCCGCGCGTCGGCGGCCACGGATTCGCGGCGTATCAGGCCCTTTATGGCCATACGCGCGACGAGTTCTGCCAGGGTTGAGCGATCAATACCGGTTTCGCGGACAAGATCGGTCTGGGTCAGGCCCTCATTGGCCGCTGTGGACGCCAGAACCGCAAACTGGCGCTGGGTGAGCTTGTCCCCGGCGGACAGATTCTTGGAAAACCGCTCAGCCGCGAATTGCTGAGCCCGGTGCAGCAAATGACCGGGCGATTCGGACAGATCGAATGTATTGTCGTCCGCCATGTCTGGCCCCCCACTGCTTCAAGGCTGACGCAACTTAACGCAAGCGTGTCACGGATCAATGACAATGATCCGGATACGGAGTGTGGCGCGTTCAGGCGTTGTCTGGCGCGGCCTCATCGGCATTGGCGTCGTCATCGTCGGTCTGATGCCTGAGGGCAATCGGGATGTTGGCCAGCGCAAAGACGAAGGTCAGCGCCATGATTCCCAGCTTGCCGTTGGCCCAGAGGCTTTCGCTCCAGGCGAGTTGCGGGAACCAGCGGGCACTTTCCACGACAACGGAATCATTGATGTGGCGCCAGAGGAATTCATTGATCAGGGCGAGGATCTGGAAAAACAATGCCCAGCGCACGGCCAGAATCCACCAGATCCGTTCGGGCAGGGTAAAGACAGAACCGAAAAGCGCTTTCCAGACATTGAAGCCGAAGGCGAAGCTGCCGAGGATCGCGAAAGAGTAGAGCAGGTTGATAATCGTGGGTTTGATGTAGACGAAAATCGGGTCCTGCAGATAGATCGTCATCCCGCCAAACGACATCACGATCACCGCCGATACGACGAGCATGGGCGGGAAGCGTTTTTGCACAACCCCCGCATATCCCAGCGCCATGGCCACACCCGCCATGAAAACACCGGTAGCCCAGTAGATGGCCTGATCGCCGGCAAAATTCCGGCCGATATTATAGACCAGAATGAAGGCGATGACCGGACCCACATCGGTCAGCAATTGTGCGCCTTGCCCGGCGGTTTTCTTGACTTGACTCATACTTGCTATCTCCGATTCACGTCAGCCAACCTGAAGCAATACGAGGCCAGCGGCCAGAAAGATTGCCAGCAGGCTGCGTTTGATCCCGAAGGGTTCTTTCAGGATGAGCGCGGCGAGGATGGCGCCGAATACAACCGATGTCTCACGCATGGCTGCCATCGGCCCTATTGCGGCAATAGAAAACGCAAACAGCGCCAGGCCATAAGACGCCGCACCAAGGACAGCCGCAGGTGCGGCGCTGCGAAACTGCCGCCGGGCGAGCTCTGGCCAGCGCCGCCCGCGCCGGACCAGTGCAGTCACCAGAATCGGCAGGGCCGTGACGAAAGAAAACCATGCCAGATAGGTCAGCGGATTTCCGGTCGCCCGGACTCCCGAGGCGTCGTTGACCGAATACAGAGCCGTCATCAGCGCAGCGAGCGCGGCAAATGCCAGCGCAGTGACTTTCGGTGCCTTGCTGCGATCCGGCCAGGCAAAACCGATAATGGTTGCCGAGGCGAGTGCCAGTCCGCCGATCTGCAGCATGGACAGGGCTTCACCCAGGATGAAGAAGGCAAAGAGCGCCGCCAATGCCGGTGCGGCACCGCGCATGACCGGATAGACCAGATTCATGTCGCCGCGTTCAAAGGCGGAGATCATCGACATCTGGAAAACGAAATGCAGCCCCATACCCATGATCAGAAAGGGCCATGCCTCCGCGGGTGGTGGCGGCAGGAGGAAGAGAAGCGGTAAAAAGAGGACCGCGCTCGTCGACATCATCACCGAACGGAAGACCAGCTTGTCCGATGAGGATTTGGTCAGCATGCCCATCACTGCATGGGTCATGGCCGAGCCGAGCATGGCCGCTGCGCCGGCAATTTCGGGCGTCACGCCTCGTCAAGCCCCGCAAGCGCCCGTGCAAACGCGCGGGCGTCGAAAGGTTGAAGGTCATCAATGCCTTCGCCAATCCCGATGGCATGGATGGGAAGCGCAAATTTCTCGGCGACCTGAACCAGCGCGCCGCCTTTTGCGGTGCCATCCAGCTTGGTCATGATGAGGCCGGTCACACGGGCGGCCTCGAGGAAGGCTTCGGCCTGCGACATCGCATTGGAGCCGACCGTGCCGTCCAGAACCAGAATGACCTTGTGCGGGGCGGTTTCGTCCACCTTTCCCAGAACCCGTACGATCTTGCGCAATTCGTCCATCAATTCGGTGCGGTTCTGAAGCCGGCCTGCGGTGTCGATCAGGACGGCGTCCAGGCCTTCGCGGGTGGCGCGCTGCACTGCATCAAAGGCCAGCCCGGCGGCATCTGCCCCGAGATCGCGGCGCTCGACAGGTGCATTGGCGCGCTCGCCCCAGACGGCAATCTGCTCAACAGCCGCGGCGCGGAAGGTGTCTCCCGCGACCAGGAGTGGCGACTGACCGACGCGGGTCATACCCGCGGCGATCTTGCCCAGCGTTGTTGTTTTGCCCGAGCCGTTGACGCCCACAAAGAGCACGATTTCCGGCTTTGTCTCCCGGCCGATTTCCAGTGGCGATTCGAGCGGTAACAAGGTCTCTGCAATCGTCTCGGCGAGCGCGGTTCTGATCTCTTCGTCAGTGACTTCCCTGTCAAAGCGATCTCGGGCCAGCCGTTCGGTGACCTTCTGCGCCATCGGTGCGCCGAGGTCGGCGGCAATCAGCGCGTCCTCAAGGGCCTCCAGCGTTTCGGCATCGAGCTTCTTCCGGGTGAAAACGGCCGTGACGCTTTCCGTGATTCCGCTCGACGACCGGCGCAGGCCGGCGGCCAGCCGGGAGAAGAAGCCCTTTTTCTTTTCCGGGGTTTCGCCGTCACTCATGCCGGTTCTCCTTCAAGCACCTTGCCATTGTGGCCGGTTATCCGGATGGGCAAAATCGCGCCGTTTCTGGGCGTCGTGCCGGCCAGACTTATGCCCGCAAAATTCGGAGCACGGGCAAAGCCGGGCTTTTCGATCAGACCCTGCTGGATCGATCCGGTCATGCCGTTCAAATGCCTGATCAGAGCAAGGCCGGCCTTCTCGCGCAGCCGTGCGGCGCGATCCTTGATGATGTTCCGGTCAAGCTGCGGCATGCGCGCGGCCGGCGTGCCGGGGCGCGGCGAATACGGGAAGACGTGCAGATAAGCGAGATCACACTCATCGACGAGGCGCAGCGAGTCTTCGAACATCTCTTCGGTTTCGGTCGGGAATCCGGCGATGATGTCCGCGCCGAAGGCAATGCCCGGGCGCGCGGATTTGAGCTTTTGGCACAAGGCGATGGCATCGGCGCGCAAATGGCGCCGTTTCATGCGCTTCAAAATCATGTCGGCCCCCGCCTGAAGCGACAGATGCAGGTGCGGTGCGATGCGCGGCTCGGAAGTGATCGCTTCAAACAGGGCGTCATCAATTTCTATCGCATCGATGGAGGAGAGGCGAAGCTGCGGCAAGTCCGGTACGTTTTTCAGAATCGCCTGAACCATCCGGCCCAGCTTTGGCTCACCTGGCAGGTCGCCGCCCCAGCTTGTGAGATCGACGCCGGTGAGGACGATTTCCTGATGGCCGGTGCTGACCAGCGCCCTGACCTGCTCGACCACATCACCGGCCGGCACAGAACGGCTATCGCCGCGGCCATAGGGGATGATGCAGAAGGTGCAACGGTGATCGCAACCGGTCTGGATCTGGACATAGGCCCGCGCGCGGCCATCCAGACCGTCTACCAGATGTCCGGCGACATCCTTTACCTTCATGATGTCGGAGACTGACTTTTTCTCTGCTCCGCCGAGCAGGATATGGGGCTGGAAGGTTTCGGCTTTCATCTTGTCCGCATTGCCAATGACGCGGGTGACTTCCGGCATGCGGGCGAATTCGTCCGGATTGATCTGCGCCGCACAGCCCGTGACGATGATGGGGGCGGCTGGATTGGCGCGCCGGGCCTTTCGGATGGCCTGGCGGGCGCTGCGTACGGCCTCGTTGGTGACGGCGCAGGTGTTGACGATGATGGCACCCTCAAGGCCGGCCGCGGTGGCATGGCTGCGCATGACCTCGCTCTCCCAGCTATTCAGCCGGCAGCCAAAGGTGAGAATTTCATTCCCGCCTGCTTGCGCCGGGGCCTCCGGCGGTGAGGTATGAATATTCTGGTCAGACATAAGCCTGCCTAAGTGGTGGAAAGCCGGGGTGCGGTCAAGCGGCGGGCCTCAGAGCGTGACGTCGCCTTCCAGCTCCACCGGCCCTTCGAGCCAGACATGATTGTTTTCTTTCCAGTCTATGGCGAGATCGCCGCCATCCACCGAGACATGACATTGACGGTCGAGCCGGCCTTTTCGATGGCCCGCGACGATGGCTGCGGCCGCTCCGGTTCCGCACGCCCGGGTGAGCCCGGCTCCACGCTCCCAGACGCGCAGGCGGATATGCGTCCGGTCCCGGATCTGCATGAAGCCGGCATTGACGCCGTCCGGAAATAGCGGGTCGTATTCCGCCATCGGTCCGAGCACTTCTACCGGCAGTCCGGTCAGATCCGGAACGTCAAAGACAATGTGGGGGTTTCCCATCGAGACAGCGCCCGGGCGCGAGACGGTCAGGCCGCTAGCGGTGAGAGAATAGTCGAGTGCAATCGTGTCCATTTCCCGGGCAAGCGGGATATCGCGCCAGTCTGTCCGCGCAGGGCCGAGATCGACCGATACCCGATTATCTGCGGTCCGCCGTGCCTGCGTCAGTCCATAGGCGGTATCCAGCAAGGCTGTTGCCTTGCCGGACTCGCGCATCAGATACCATCCGGCGCAGCGTGCGCCATTTCCACATGCGCCGACTTCGCCGCCATCGCGGTTCCAGATGCGGTAGCGGGCATCGCCACTCTGGCTGGGCGCGAGCATCAAGACCTGATCGAAATGATGTGACTGGCGCCATCGCGTGATGGTTTCCGCGTCGACCTCGACGGGGCCCTGCCGGGCATCTATCAGGAGAAAAGCATTCCCTGTTCCGTTCATTTTCAAGGCGCGCATAGCAGTTTCCTTGCAGGGTTTAACTTGAATCCGCGGCCCCAAACGCTAGGGATAACTCCAACATTATCTGGGGAGCGATCCACATGCTGCAACGCCTTTTGACTGCAACCGCCGCCGGAGCCCTTCTGGTGGCCTGTTCTGCGCCGACAGCAGACACCAATATGACGGACACCGAAACCGATATGACGGATGCCGCAGACACAATGGAGTCCGGCGATACTGCCGAGACCCGCAATATTGTCCAGATCGACCCTGAAAACGATCCGCGTGTCTGGCTGGAAGAGGTTGAAGGCGAGCGGGCGCTGGAATGGGTGGAAGGCCAGAATGAGCGGACGTTTGATCGTTTGCAGGGCGATCCGCGCTATGATGAGCTCTATGAAGCGGCCCTGGAAGTCTATCAGAGCAATGACCGCATTCCCTACGGCTCCTACCAGAACGGCTATATCTGGAATTTCTGGCGTGATGCGACCAACACGCATGGCCTGTGGCGCCGGACAAGCCTGGAAAGCTATCTTTCGGACAATACCGAATGGGACATCGTTCTCGATCTTGATGCGATAGCGGAAGAAGAGGGCGTCAACTGGGTCTGGCAAGGCTCAAACTGTCTGAGCCCCGATTATAATCGCTGCATCATCACCCTGTCGGATGGTGGTCAGGATGCCTCGGTGCGCCGCGAATTTGATATGGAAAGCCGCTCCTTTGTCGAAGACGGTTTTGTTTCGCCGGAAGCCAAGGGCGGTATGAGCTGGGTCGATGAAGACACCGTCGTCTTCGGTTTTGCCACCAATGACGAGAATTCGACGACGTCCGGTTATCCGTCGGTTGTGTATCGCTGGGAACGCGGCACGCCGATGGAAGAGGCTACCGAAATCCTGCGCGGCGATCGCGAGGATGTCGGCCTGTTCGCCTTCCGGACGGAGGACAATGCCGGTAACACCTATATCATGGCCTCGGAGGCCGACACATTCTTCGAGACAACCTGGTGGTATTTGCCGGACGGAGCCGATCCGGTTTCCCTGCCCATTCCGGCCAAATCCTCGCTATCGGGCCTCTATAACAATCAACTCCTGTTCACGCTGGAAGAAGACTGGAACCGGGAAAACGGGGACAGCTTCCCGCAGGGCGCGCTCCTGTCATTTGACATGGGCGAGTTTGCTGCGACCGGCGAGATTGGCGAGGTCGCAACCGTGTTTGTGCCCGGTCCGCGTCAATCCATCGGAAGTGTGGGCATTTCGCAGAATACGGTGCTGATCCAGATTGATGACAATGTGACCGGACAGCTCTGGCGCTTTGATTTTGATGGCAGTGACTGGACGTCCTCGCAGATCGAGACGCCGGAAAATATGACGCTGGGCCTGTTTGGCACCAGCGTGCATCACGACCTTGCCTTCATGAACGCCCAAGGCTTTTTGACGCCCGACTCCATGTATCTGGTGGACGTCGACGCGGGCACGGTGGACGTCGCGGATTCCACGCCGAGCTGGTTCGATGCCGAAGGCCTCGTGGTGGAACAACTGGAAGCGGAATCCACCGATGGAACCATGATTCCCTATTTCGTGGTTCGCCATCGTGATACGGTCATGGACGGCACAACACCGACGCTGCTTTATGCCTATGGCGGTTTTCAGGTCTCCATTCAGCCGAGCTATTCAGGTGTTCGCGGCCGTCTCTGGCTGGAACGCGGCGGGGCCTATGTGGTGGCCAATATCCGCGGCGGCGGCGAGTTTGGGCCGGCCTGGCACCAGGCGGGCCTGAAAATGGACCGTCAGCGCATCTATGACGATCTGATTTCGGTTGCTGAAGACCTGATCGACACCGGCCTGACCACGCCGCGCCATCTGGGCGTTTATGGCGGATCCAATGGCGGCTTGCTGACCGGCGTCATGTATACGCAGCGTCCTGACCTCTGGAATGCCGTTGTTTCAGCGGTGCCCCTGCTCGACATGCTGCGCTTCAACCAGCTTCTGGCCGGGGCCTCCTGGATGGGTGAATATGGCGATCCGGGCGATCCGGACGAGGGCGGTTTCCTGCGCTCGATTTCGCCGTATCACAATGTCGATGCAGACGGTGATTATCCGGAGATCTATCTCTATACCTCGACCAAGGACGACCGTGTCCATCCGGGTCATGCCCGCAAGATGGCGCACCTGCTCGAAGAGCTCGGTCATCCCTATCTCTATTATGAGAACACGGAAGGCGGTCACTCCTCGGCCGCCAATCTGGCGGAGAGTGCGCGCCGCGATGCCTTGCTCTACACTTTCCTCACCCAGCAATTGATGGATGAGGACGAGCCGGCAGCGGAATAAGGCGCGACGCCATGAAACTGAAAAGCCCCGGATATAATTCCGGGGCTTTTTTTTCTAGACCAGCCCGTCCAGCGTTTTCGCGATCAGTTTGGCCTCGGCTTCGCGCGCCGAGCCCCTGCGCCAGGCGATGCCGATTTCGCGGCCGACAATCGCCGGGGTGAAAGGCTTGACCACAAGACCCAGCCCGTCGGTGACACCGCCCTCGACGGCCAGCCGTGGGAGCAGGGTGGCGCCGAGGCCGGACTTCACCATTTGCGCCAGCGTGTGCAGGCTTGTGGCGGCAAAGTCCGAGCGTGACGCTGCGGCTGTACACACCGCCAGAGCATGATCACGCAGGCAATGGCCGTCTTCCAGCATGAGCAGTTTTTCATTGCTGAGATCGCTGGCCGAAATTGTCGCTTTTTGTGCCAGCGGATGATCCGGTGCCGCTGCAAACAGAAATTCATCCGAACCGACACTGATCGCTTCAATTCCGGCCGCTTCATAGGGCAGGGCAATCAGGGCCGCATCCAGATTGCGGGAGCGCAAGCCCTCCAGCAGGCGATCCGTCAGGTCTTCCCGAAGGTAGAGCTTTAGCTTGGGGTGGGCGTTCGATAGCAGTGGCAAGAGTTTCGGCAGCAGGAAGGGTGCAATCGTCGGAATGACGCCCAGCCGGAACGGACCGCACAAGGGCTCTCCCGCCGCGCGGGCGGCCTGCACCAGATCCTCGGCTTCTGCCAGCGTCGAGCGGGCGCGATCCAGCGCGGCCTCGCCTGCAGGCGTGAGCGTTGCGCCTCTGGCACCGCGTTCCACCAATGTAACGCCGAGTGTTGCCTCCAGCTCCTTGATGGCAGCCGACAGGGTCGGCTGGGTGACATGGCAAATTTCCGCTGCGCGCGAGAAATTCCCTTCATCAGCAAGAGTGACAAGGAAGCGGAGCTGGCGGAGCGTGGGCAAGGGAATCGTCATAGCGCTATCGATATAACCTATGTCATACCCAAAAACAATTCATTGGATTTATGATCATCAAGCCCTTACCTCTGGCCCTGTCGATTGGGTGAAGAGCCCGAAAATCTGAAAACAAAAAACGAGGTCAGTACTATGATGGGAATTGGCGAAAAGCTCCCCGAATTTGAAATCACCGGCGTAAAGCCGGGCTTCATGGAGCATGAAGAAAACGGTGAAAGCGCATTCGAGGCTGTCACTCAGAACAGTTTTGACGGCAAGTGGAAAGTGATCTTCTTCTATCCGAAGGATTTCACGTTTGTCTGCCCGACCGAGATCAAGGCATTTGCCGATCTCAATGACGATTTCGCAGATCGTGACACAGTTGTCCTGGGTGGCTCGGCCGACAATGAGTTCTGCAAGCTGGCTTGGCGCCGCGATCACCCGGATCTTGAAAAATTGCCGATCTGGCAGTTTGCCGACACAACCGGCTCGCTGATCGATGCGCTGGGTATCCGTTCGAATGAGGGCGTTCCGCTGCGGGCAACCTTCATTGTCGATCCGGACAATGTGATCCAGCACGTCTATGTGACCAATCTGAATGTCGGCCGCAATCCGGAAGACACGCTGCGCGTTCTGGATGCGCTGCAAACCGACGAGCTCTGCCCCTGCAACCGTGCTGTAGGTGGCGAAACCCTGGCCGCGTAACCCATCGCGACCTGACCCGGGACGCGCCTGCTCTCCTCCCCCGAGGCAGGCGCGTCTTGGTATCCAACAAGGAGAATTCCCATGAGCCTCGAAACGCTCAAGACCGAAATTCCGGACTATGCCAAGGATCTGAAGCTCAACCTGTCGAGCCTCGCACGGGAAACCGTTCTGGACGATCAGAAGAAGTGGGGCACATTCCTCGCCTCCGCGCACGCTCTTGGCGTGCCGGCTGTCGTGCGTGCGATTGAGGCCGAAGTGGCCGACAAGCTGTCTCCGGAAGCCATATCCGGTGCCAAGTCTGCCGCCGCAATCATGGGCATGAACAATGTCTATTACCGCTTTGTTCACCTGTCCTCCGCCAAGGATTACAAGACCTTGCCGGCCAAGCTGCGGATGAATGTCATCGCCAATCCCGGCGTTGACAAGGCTGACTTCGAATTGTGGTCGCTGGCGGTATCGGCGATCAATGGCTGTGGTGCCTGCATAGACAGCCATGAGGCCGAATTGCGCCGGCACGGTGTGAGCGCCGAGCAGATCCAGACGGCAGTCCGGATTGCCTCGACCATCAACGCCATTGCGGCCGTTCTGGATGCTGAAAGCGCAATTGCGGCATAAATTCCGTATTCTGAATGAACCGGTTTTCTCCCAAAAGGCGGCCTTCGGGCCGCCTTTTCACTTTTTGTTAGTATATGATGTGACCGCCAAAAATGTATTTTCTTATTGTTTTTTCTGAGTTTATCCGAGTTTTCCAGAGGGCTTTGACATTCAATAAAAACTCCGTATAGTCACCATTATGGCAATGTTTCAGAACCCATACGAAGTGGTCGTTTCGCACGATCGTGATGGCCATGACGGCGGTGAAGCCGCGCGTTCGAGCCATTATTTCTCTGCCAATACGATGCAGAGTGCGAACGGCTATCGCGATATCAGCTGGTCGCGGCTGGGAATCCAGATTCTGGTAGCCCTGCCGTTGATGTCCGCTCCGCTGATCGAGGCCATGGGCGATCTGGGCCTTTTTGCCATGATCGCCGGTGCCGGTCTGGCCGGCGTGACGGCCTATGTCGGCCTCGCCAAGCTTCTCGACGCAACACGCCGCCGTTGACGCGGCTCTGAACCGGCCTAGTCTGCCGCCATCATAATGGCCGGGCGGGAGGCGGTTTTCATGTTCAATTTCTGGTTTGGAATTACCCTGTGGAAGCGCGTGCTTGGTGCGCTGGTTCTGGGGATCGGCTTCGGCTTGCTGATTCAGCAGCTCATGGGCGATCAGGCTGAATCCTTCCTTGATGGATATATCCGCCCCTATGGCGAGATTTTCATCGCCCTGATCCGGATGATGATCGTGCCGCTGATCTTCACCACGCTGGTGGCGGGTGTTGTGGCGATGAAGGAGCCTGCCAAGCTGGGCACGCTCGGCCTGATGACGGTGGGGCTCTATCTGGTCACCACCTTCTTCGCGAATGTGATCGGCCTGATCTTCGGAACCATCATGCGCCCCGGTGCCGGCGCCGCCGAAGCGCTCGCCGGTGCGACCCCCGAAGCGATTTCCCAGGCGCGGCCTTCGGGCTGGGACCAGATCCTCGACATTATCCAGAACCCCGCTGCGGCGATGGCGGATGCGAATATCCTCGCCATCATCTTCTTCGCCCTGCTTTTCGGGATCGGCATTCTTCTGGCCGGGTCCAAGGGTGAGCTTGTCGGCAAATTCTTCGAAAGCGCGTCGGAAGCGGTTCTGAAGGTCACGACCGTCGTCATGGAGTTTGCGCCGTTTGGTGTCTTCGCGCTGATTTCGTACACGACTGTTGCCTATGGCATCGAGGCCTTCCAGTCGATTTTCTGGCTGATCCTGACGGTCTATCTCGGCCTCTTCACGCATATGGTCCTGATCTATGGCGGCCTGATCAAGGTGATTTTGCGCCTGCCGGCGATCCGCTTCTTCCGCGGCGTTGTCGATGCCCAGGCGGTGGCGTTTTCCACCTCGTCGAGCTCGGCGACTTTGCCGGTGACAATCACCAATGCGCGCCGCAATCTGGGTGTGCCCAAGGGCGTCGCCGGTTCGGTGCTGCCGCTGGGTGCGACGATCAACATGGACGGGACGGCGCTCTATCTCGGCATTCTGGCGCTGTTCGCCTCGCAGGCGTTCGGCATCGAGCTGACGCTGATGAATTACTTCATGATCGCGGTCACCGCTGCGGTCGTGTCGATCGGCGCTGCGGGCATTCCGTCGGCCTCGCTCTTCCTCCTGGCGACGGTGCTCAGCACGTTCGGAGCGACGCCCGAGCAGATCGCCCTGGTGGTGGGATTCATCCTGCCGGTTGACCGGATCATGGATATGGCGCGGACGGTGGTGAATGTCACCGGCGATGCCGCTGTGGCCACGACCGTCGCCAAATGGGAGGGCGAGCTCGACGAGGAGACGTTCCGCGATCCGGCGACGATCTAGGCGGCAGCCGTTTGCGAGTTGGCAAGCGGCTGACCTGCCACGTTCTGGCCTTAATCCGGCTGCAATCTGACGCTCATGGGATGGGTGCGGTTTCTCCTTGCCGCTGCGGCATTGCCTGCGATTCTGGCAGGCGTCTGGCTGGTTTTTCACTGGCAGAGCCAGACCGGTATTGATCCCGGCATGCCCCTTCTCACCACCGCGCCACTGGACGTCTGCGAGGCGTTTCAGGCGGCTGCGGTCTCCACCACGTTGACGGCGGAACGCCAGCTCGACGACGCACCGGCCCGGGCCTATGCGGCGGCTGCGGATGCGTTCGTCGCCTCGGAGCTGGCCGCGGCGGTGTGTGATCCGGCCGACTGGGCCGATCCCAAATTGCGCACCCGCCCGCCCGAGCTTCAGAATGCCGCGTACAGCCGGCTGGCAGAGGGCGCGATCAGCGGTTTTGAAACCGCCTGTGCGGCGCTGGATGAGAGCGTGCTGGCCGAAGACGCGTATCGCGATCTGCTGACAGAGACGGGCCAGAGCGAATATGCGCACTGGCTGAAAGAGAGCGCCGCGGCCTATGTCTGTTCTGATCGCCCGCGCCACCGGATCGGCCCGGCCGCTTCTGCCGGTCCGCATCCGCTGTTTCAATCCAATCTGATCGCCGTTTCGGCCCGGCATTGAGGCGAAAATCCGCGGCGGAATTTGGGCCGGCGTGGATAAGTCTGGAAAAATCGCGATTTTGTCTCCTACTACAACTACTACAATTCCGGTTATGGCCCCTGCCATAAGCGCGGCGATGGCGCGTTGGTTTGAAAAGCGGGTGCAGATCATGGCGGCAGTCTAACCGCGGACGGGCGCGGGGGGATTGTTGCGTGGTTCGAGGCTGCCTGCGGCAGCACCTCACCATGAGGTCGGTTAGAGGTTGAAATTCAAGATCACCTCATCCTGAGGTGCGAGCGGAGTGAGCCTCGAAGGAGGCTTCCAGCGTGGTGCATGGTTCGAGGCCTGGCTTGTGCCGGGCACCTCACTCCCCGATCAAATCGGGGACAGGCATGAGGTCACACATAAACGCGTCATCACCCGGTTTATCCGGGTGATCTCTTGAGACCCTCCGGTCAAGCCGGAGGGTGACGGAGTTGAAGAGGGCATGCGTGGTTCACGGCGGGGCTGACCCCCCCTCACCCTGAGGTCTTCTATTCTGCGTCATCCCTGCGAAAGCAGGGACCCAGTTGCGCCCTTTCCACCGGCGCGCCCTGAGCCAACCTGCCGCCAGCTTTGACGCCGCGCAGATTGAGGGCCGGTCTTTGCTGCTCCACTGTTGCTCTGGGTCCCTGCTTTATCCGCTTCCGCGGGCACAAGTCGCAGGGATGACGGGAGGGGGTGAGGGGTTGGTTTCCTCCCCTGTTTACGGGGGTGAGGGCCCCCAAGATTGATCCGGTGGATCAATCGACGGCCCGAACGGCAGCTCAGCGAAAGACGGAGGGGGCAGGATGACGCCCGCCATTCGCCCCCCTCGGCCCTCCGGGCCACTCCGCCCGCAGGCGGGGGAGAAAGGCGCTGCACCGAGCAGGCTTGCCGGGCGGCGTTATCCGGCGCATGCAGGCGGGATGTGGCGGACAGAGGCGTGACGACATTGAGCCAGACCGGGTTTCCTTCCCTGATGACGGCCTGCTGGCGCGGCTTTCGTCTGCTCTGCCCGCACTGCGGCCGGGCCAGGCTGTTCACGCGTTATCTGAAACCGGTCGAGGTGTGCGGCCATTGCGGAGCGGATTATTCGGACATCCGGGCGGATGATGGTCCGGCCTGGCTGACCGTCCTCCTGATGGGGCCGTTTCTGGTACCGCTGGCCTTTGGCATTGCGGTGTCCGGCTGGCCGGCGGTTTTCACCTATCCGGTTCTGGCGGTGGTCATCGTCGGCAGTGTGCTGCTGCTCCTGCCACGGATGAAGGGCGTTGTGATCGGCGTGCTGCATGTCAGCCGTCTGGGGAAATAGCGACCTGTTTTGCGTCATCCGGGAAAGGCGAAGCCTTATCCGGGACCCATGCTGTTACCGTGAAACAACCGGAATGGGTTCCGGGTTCCCGCTTGCGGCGGTCCCCGGAATGACGGGGGGCAGGGGCGTGCGTGGTTCGAGGCTGCCTGCGGCAGCACCTCACCATGAGGTCGGTTAGAGGTTGAAATTCAAGATCACCTCATCCTGAGGTGCGAGCGGAGTGAGCCTCGAAGGAGGCTTCCAGCGTGGTGCATGGTTTGAGGCCGGCTTGCGCCAGGCACCTCACTCCCCGATCAAGTAGGGGACATGAGGTCATTCAAGTCCCGTCATCCCGGACGACACGTAGTGGCGATCCGGGACCCATGCCTTAACCGCGAAACTTCCGGAATGGGTTCCGGGTTCCCGCCATTGGCGGTCCCCGGAATGACGGAGTGGAGGGCGGCCCCGGACTGACGCAAAAGGGCTGCGGGCGCAAACAAAAAGGCCCGCCGGTGAGGGCGGGCCTTTTCAATTCTGTATGCGAAACGTCGCTTACGACTTTTTCTCGCGGCCGTTTTCCATATTCCGGCCGGTGGTACGCTCGGAGATCCGGGCCGACTTGCCGCGGCGATCGCGCAGATAATAGAGCTTGGCACGGCGGACATTACCGCGGCGCACGATCTCGATCTGCTCGACATTCGGCGAATAGACCGGGAAGACCCGCTCGACGCCTTCACCGAAGGAGATCTTGCGGACCGTGAAGCTCTCCTGCAGGCCGGCACCATTGCGGCCGAGGCAGACGCCTTCAAAGATCTGGATCCGCTCGCGCTCGCCCTCTTTGATGCGCACATGCACTTTCAGCGTATCGCCCTGATCGAAATCCGGGTGGGATTTTTCGCCGATCACACGGACAGCTTCGTCTTTTTCAATCTTCTCGATGAGGTTCATCGGTTGTCTCCTTGCCGGCGGATGTGGCGGTCCCACAAATCCGGACGTCGTTCCTGCGTCACTTTTTTCGCCATTTCCCGGCGCCACGCGGCCACACGGCCATGATCACCAGACAACAGCACTTCCGGGATCTCCTCCCCCTCCCACTCGCGCGGACGCGTGTATTGGGGGTATTCGAGGAGATCACCCTCGAAACTCTCTTCTTCGGCCGAGGCCGGATCCCCCAATACTCCGGGGATCAGACGCACGCACGCCTCGATGAGGCAGAGCGCGGCCGCTTCGCCGCCGGCGAGAACCGCGTCACCGACGCTGATCTCTTCCAGCTGCCGCGTCCTGATGACCCTTTCGTCAAGGCCTTCAAAACGCCCGCAAAACACCACAACGCCGGGACCCGCGGCCAGCTCCCTTGCGCGGGATTGGCTGAACGGACGGCCCCGTGGCGTCAGATAAATCCGCGGCCGTTCCTCTTCAAAAGAGGCGTCCACCGCATCTATTGCCGCCGCCGCCACATCCGGGCGCAAGACCATTCCGGCCCCGCCGCCAGCAGGCGTGTCGTCAACGGAGGCGTGCTTATGACGGGAAAATTCCCGGATGTCCACCGTTTCTAGCGCCCATAATCCCTTCTTTTGTGCAGCCCCGATCAGGGAGACACCAAGCGGCCCGGGAAAGGCCTCCGGAAAGAGGGTGAGAACACTGGCGGTAAACATGACGCGCGGCGTTTAGCAGAGGGCGGAGCGCTTGGCGAGTCGGGGGTTATTGTATTGTTCCAGGGGAGCGTGCTGGAACCAGACCTCGCTAGCGGTCAGCAATTCGGTATGGCGCATCGGGCCGGTATTGCGCCGTTCCTCGTCCGTCTTAACGGCGCTCTGCAACAGCAGCGCCGGTCCGGTCATCACGGGTTGGCCTCCAGCGGGATTTCGCAATGCGGCGCCGGTGGCGGCGGGATGTTGATAGGCTGCTGGAACCAGAAGGAGAGGCTGGTTTCCTGACAATAGACGTCCTCGTCGCCGACAAAGACATAGCGCTCCACCACGCTGCCGGAGACGCGCTCGAACGCCTCTTCAAGGCCCGGTGTCAGACAGGTGACGCCTTGCGTCTCGGCCTGGTTGTCGATGACGTGAAAACTGATCGTGCAGACGGCCGGTGCGCCGCGCCGGGCCTGCGAATTGGGATAGCTGGGCACGGCGCCCAGAACCATTGTGGTTTCGGCGAGCCAGTCGGGCCGGTCCGGCTCGTTCAGATTGCGCCGCATCAACAGACGCCCGCGCACGGTGTCGCGGCGCATCTGGCTGTCGGTATTGCGGCGGGTCTCGAAATTCATCACCTCATAGGCGCGCGCCTCGACCTCTTCGGTCAGATCGCCGGCCGGGCAGCTGACTTCCAGATCGCGCGGACTTCGCCGTCCGGCCTGGAAGGACCAGGTGCAGACCACATTGCGCGGTCCCGAATAGCGCTCGGGTTCGACATAGCTGGCATCGAGCTCGCCCTGTCCGGCAAATCCGTCCTCGCCCAGCGCGGCTCCGGCCAGATCCGGCACATTCGCCGGGTCGGTTGGCGCCGTATCGGGATCCTTGACGTCCTGCACCAGCAGTGCGGCGGCCAGCAGAAATCCGATCATCCCCTACTCCTCACTGTCCGCGCAATCGGGCACATCCGGGAAGCCGGGGGACGGGTTTTCGGGATGCGGGAAATCCACCCGGTAGGTCTGTGGCAGGGGTGTGCCGGTATTGACGTAATGCGAGCGGCGGATGGCGCGGCGCATTTCGCGGATGAATTCGCCGCGGAAATCCCCGGCGCGGCAGCGGATGCAGATATTTTCCGGCACCCCTTCAATGACCTCATAGGTTGCCGTGCAGGCCCCGCTGACGGCACTGCGATAGGCATTCACCGGATAATAGGCATTGATGCGCGAAATCACGCCGGGCTGAATCCGCCAATAGGTTTCGCCATCAATCTGTTCGGGACGGAAGAAGATGCGCCCGGTCATGTCGCGCACGCTGAGATCATTCAGGACGGGCGTCGCCTCTCTGATCTGGCGGCGCACCTGGTCTTCCATCACTTCGCGGTTTTCGACATCCGGGCAGTCGGGAATAATCCGGAAGGCCCGCCCGCTGCGGGTCTGGAAGGCCGCATCGCAATAGATGGTGTCCGTGGCAGGGCCTGTTGCGGCACCTTCAGGCGGCACGGCAAAGCTGGCCAGTAGCAGGCCGAAAATCCATTCCATGAAACATACTCCCCAGGATTGATTGCAACCCTAACAATCAAAACCGGGAGCTGTCAGCCTTTTTCCTCGGCACCGTCCTCGCCGTCATCCTCGGGCAGGATCACCGTGACCTTGCGGTCATTCAGCGAGATGTCGGGCACGGCGTCGCGCGTGAAGGCGACGAAGATGCGGCCCGATGAGGTGTCGATTTCGAGCAGGTCGCCGGCACCGAAATTTTGCACAGAGGCAATCTTGCCAAGGTGCTCACCCTCGGGCGAAACGGCGTCGAGGCCCAGAAGGTCGGTGATGTAGAATTCGTCCTCGTCCGTCGCCGGCAGGGCTTCGCGCGGGGCATAAAGCTTCGTGCCGCGCAGGGCGGCGACCGCCTCGCGTTGCAGGTTTTCCCTGAAAGTGACGACAAATCCATCCTTCACCGGACGCCATTTCACCGGCGTCAGGACGGGCTTTCCCGCCTCGTCCAGAAAGGGCCCATAGCTGAAGCAGGCCACCGGATCCGCCGTGTAGGAGCGGATCCGCGCCTCACCCCGGACGCCATGCGCGCCCTTGATCTGGGCGATGGTGATGAGTTTGTTTGCCATGGCCAAATCCTGCCGGGTGCTTCGAGGCTCGCTGTCGCTCGCACCTCAGCATGAGGTGAATGATAATCCGTTATCTACCTCACCCTGAGGTGCTGACGCAGTCAGCCTCGAAGGGCTCCGACGAAAAGACCGCCCCCCTCCCCACAAGGGGGAGGGAAAGGCTTAGCAAGGCGGCCCTAGCCTTCCTTCTTGTCGTCTTCTGCCGCAGCTTCTTCAGCCGGCGCTTCAGCAGCGGATTCTTCAGCCGGAGCTTCGGCAGCAGCGTCTTCGGCAGGGGCTTCTTCCGCAGGTGCTTCCTCAGCCGGAGCGGCCGCGGCTTCAGCGGCAGCCGCCTTGGCTTCTTCCTCGGCGGCTTTCAGCTCGGCAGCCTTTTCGGCCTTCTCGGTGATGCGTTCCTGTGCCTTCTGGCCCGGCTTGCCCTTGTTCGGGTTGTCGCCATGCTTCCAGGCATAGGTCTCGGGCGCAGCCTCGTGCATGAAGCGGGCGACGCGATCGGTCGGGCGGGCGCCCTTGGCATACCATTCCGCGATCTTTTCCATGTTGAGCTTCACGCGCTCGGCATCCTTCGGCAGCATCGGATTATAGGAACCGACGCGATCGATGAAGCGGCCATCGCGCGGCGAGCGCGAGTCAGCAATGACGATGCGGTAGAAGGGGCGTTTCTTGGAGCCCGCGCGGGACATGCGAATTTTCAGTGCCATGGTTCAGTTTCCTTGAGTTTTATAAGATTGATCTGATGTGATTATTTCTTGCCAAAGCCGATCGGCAGGCCGTCCGGCCCGAGTTGCGGTGCGCCCCCGAGCCCCGGCAGGGTGGAGCCGCCGGAGGCCGGTTGGTCCGCACCGGGAAGGCCGGGCAGGCCGCCGCTTTTGGCGCCGCCCTTCATGCGTTCCAGCAAGGCCGGATCGGGACCGCCGCCGCCCGGAGGCGTGAAACCGGCCATCATGCCGCGCGGGCCTTTCTTGCCGGCCTTCTTCATCATGTCGGCCATCTGGCGGTGCATTTTCAAAAGCTTGTTGACTTCCGGCACGCCGACGCCGGCGCCCGCAGCGATCCGCTTGCGGCGCGAGGCCTTGATCAGTTCCGGCTTCTTGCGTTCCTGCCGCGTCATCGAGGAGATGATTGCGCCCTGTTTTCTGAGCAGGCTGTCATCCATGCCGGCGGCTGCGGCCTGTGCCTGCATCTTCTTGTTCATGCCCGGCAAGAGGCCCATGATTCCGCCCAGACCGCCCATTTTCTGCAATTGCTTCAACTGCTCGGCGAGGTCGTCCATGTCGAACTTGCCCTTCGCCATCTTGCGGGCGAGGCGTTCGGCCTTTTCCTGATCGACGTCTTCAGCGGCGCGTTCAACGAGGGCGACGATATCGCCGCGGCCCAGAATACGGCCCGCCATGCGCTTGGCATCGAAGTTGTCGAGACCGTCGACCTTTTCGGACGTACCGACAAACTTGATCGGCAGGCCGGTGACATGGCGCATGGAGAGGGCGGCACCGCCGCGGCCATCGCCATCCATGCGGGTCAGAACAAGGCCGGTCAGCGGCAGACGTTCATGGAAGCGCCGGGCGGTCTCGACGGCATCCTGACCGGTCAGCGCATCGGCGACCAGCAGGGTTTCGCGCGGACGGGCGACATCGGAGATCGCCCTGGCTTCTGCCATCATGTCTTCATCGATGGAGGTGCGGCCCGCCGTATCGAGGATGATGACGTCATAGCCTTGCAGGCGGCCCGATTGAAGGGCGCGCCTGGCGATATCGACCGCGCCCTGGCCCTTGACGATGGGCAGGAAGCCGGCCTCGGCCTGGGCGGCCATTTGCTGCAATTGCTCCATCGCCGCCGGACGGCGCGTATCGAGCGAGGCGAGCAGGACTTTCTTCTTGTCGCGGGTCTGGATGCGGCGCGCCAGCTTGGCCGAGGTGGTGGTTTTACCCGAGCCCTGCAAACCGGCCATCAGGATGACGATGGGCGGTTCCCCGTCCAGCGACAGACCTTCCGGTTCGCCTGTCCCGCCCAGCAATTCCACCAGACCGTCATGGACGATCTTGATGACTTGCTGGCCCGGGGCGACGGCGCGGATAACATCCTCGCCAATCGCGCGTTCCTTGATGCCGGCAATGAAGCTCTTGACGACGGGCAGGGCGACATCGGCTTCCAGAAGCGCGGTGCGAATTTCGCGCAGGGCCTTGTCGACGTCTTTCTCCGAAAGCGCGCCGCGTCCGGTCAGGCTGTCAAAAACCCCGGAAAGCCGTTCTGTTAAAGCGTCGAACATGTGTTCGCCCGTCTCCATTGCCGCATTATGCAGACACGGGAAATACCACCCCGGTGAGCGAAAACTTCGCCGACCGCGGGACCTCGCCGACATCGCGTGCCGGTCAAGGCAAGCATCCCTGCTTGCATGTGAGCGGCGGGAGTTACGCGCCTGCAGCAGGATTGTCAAGAAATGCGGCCATCCGCCACTTGGAAGACGGCGATGATCGCGTCTAAAGTCGGTTAGCGGGGAGGGTGCGCATGGGGCAGGAAGTAAACGATCGCGACTATGTCGATGCGCCGGCCTTCCTGAAACGCCTGCGCGCCGAGACGCGGCTCGTGGCTGACTGTTTCCGGGACAATCGCTTCGAGACCTTTGATCCGCCGATGATCGGGGCGGAGGTCGAAGCCTGGCTGGTCGATGACAACTGGCTGCCAGCGCCGGAAAACGACGCCTTCCTGGAAAAACTGGGCGAACCGCTGGCCACGCATGAACTCGCGCGGTTCAATTTCGAGCTCAATCTGGATCCGCATTCCCTGCCCGGCGGCCTGCCGAAGCTGAAGGATCAGATCGGAAAACTCTGGGATGATTGTACGCAAGCGGCGAATACGCTGGGCCTGAAGCCGCTGATGATCGGCACCCCGCCGACCCTCATCCAGGACATGCTGTCGCTGGACACGATGACGCCGTCCAACCGCTACAAGGCGCTGAACGAGCAGGTCATGAAGGTGCGCGGCAAGCCTACCGAGATCGAGATTGCGCGGCGTGAGCAATTGCAGCTCGCCCAGAACCATCTGATGATCGAGGCGGCCTGCACGTCCCTGCAGACCCATCTGACGGTCAATCCCGGTGAGGAAGAAGCGCGGATGTTCAATGCCGCGCAGATCGCCGCCGGACCTGTCACCGCCATCTCCGCCAATTCTCCCTTCCTCTATGGCCGCCGGCTGTGGGAGGAGACGCGCATTCCCGCCTTTGAACAGGCGATCGGCATTCCCTCTTTCAGGGGGCGCGATGGCGCCAAAGTCGGCCGCGTGACTTTTGGTGCGGGCTGGTTGCGCAAGAGCCTCATGGAACTTTTCCTGGAAAATCTGGACGGGCATGACGCCCTTCTGCCGCTGATCGAGGATCAGTCGCCAGAAAAACTCCGGCATTTCAAACTCCAGAACGGCACGCTGTGGCGCTGGAACCGGCCCATTGTCGGCGGTGATTGTTCCGGCACGCCGCATCTGCGCATTGAAAACCGGGTGACGCCGGCCGGCCCGACGGTGACGGACATGGTGGCCAATGCCGCTTTCTTCATCGGCCTGACCCGGCATCTGGCGGCGCGGGACACGGCTCCGGAGACGGACATGCCATTTGCGGCAGCCCGCGCGAATTTCTATGCTTGTGCGCGCCGTGGTCTCGGGGCCTCCGTGCAGTGGATTGATGGCGAGATGCATGATGTGCAGCGCCTGATATATGACCATCTGGTCGATGCGGCGCGCGACGGGCTGATCACGTCCGGCGTGCCGGAACATGAAGCCAAAGCCGTGACGGCCCCCATTCGCGAACGGGCGAAATCCGGTCAGAATGGCGCCGCCTGGCAACGCAGCTGGGTCAATTGCCATGGCCGGGACTTTCAGGGTCTGGTAGCAGCCTATTACGAGAATCAGCAGGGCGGGCGGCCGGTACATACATGGCGGATCTAGAGTTTCCGATTGAGCGGTATGCGGCTTTGCCTGACCTCTCGGGCCTTGCCGCGCGCGATGTGCGCACCGTGTTTCCCGAAAGCGCGCTGATCGCGCTGGAGGGGCGTCAGAAACAGCCGCTTTTCGTGTCGGCCCTGATTCATGGCAATGAAACCGTCGGCTGGGAGGCGCTGAAACGGCTTCAGGCCTGGATGGCGGATCATCCGCTGCCGCGGTCCCTGTTGATCTTCATCGGCAATGTCCGCGCCGCAGAGCGGCAGTTACGCATGGTGCCGGGGCGCCCCGATTATAACCGCATCTGGCGGGCGGGTGAGACGCCCGAGCACGAGCTGGCGGCGCGGGTGACGGAGATTGTCCGCGCGGCCCAACCTTTCGCCGCCATTGATCTGCACAATAATACCGGGGCCAATCCGCATTATGCGCTGGTCCATCACGAGCGGCCGGAAGATCTGCAACTGACCAGCCTGTTCTCGCCCAATGCCATGATGACGCACAATCCGCCCGGCACGTGTAGCGAGGCCATGTCGGCCTTCTGCCCGGCGATCACGGCAGAATGTGGTCATTCGGGTGTGGCGGCGAATGAAGACGCGGCCTTCAATCTGGTGCGGGATGTGCTGCATCTCGATCACTGGCGCGGCGCGCCGGATCTGCCGCTGGATCTCTATACGGTGACCGGCCGCATCCTGATCGATCCGGACGCGCGCATGGTCTTTGAACATGGGGCGGAGGGTGATGTGGAATTTCCCGCCAGTCTGGAAAAATGGAATTTCTTCGACCGCCCGGCCGGCTCCACTTTTGCCCGCATCCTCAATTGCGGGAATCCCGTGCGCGTGACCACCGAGACCGGCGAAGACGTGACTGACCTGTGCTTTGTCCGTGAGGGCGACCGCCTGATCCTGAAGCGGGACTTCACCCCCGCCATGCTGACCACGAATGAAGCCGCCATCCGCGATGATTGCCTCGGCTATCTGATGGAAAAGGCGGGTTAGGCGCGCAGCCGCCGGGCGAGCTCCGGCAGACTCAGCACCAGCCAGAGGGCCGCCCAGATATTCCCGAGAATGGGCAGGGGCGCGATCCAGAGGATGGCGCGCAGGGGGTGCTTTTCAAAGAAGGCCATGATCAGGGCCAGAAAGAAAAAGCCGAGATAAAGATCAAACAGTGTCACCCGTCCCCACGGGTCGGACATCAGCCAGGCACCTGCCGCACCGAAATCGCCGGTCGTAAAGGCCAGCCAGATCAGCCCGCCGAGTGCGAGGCCGCCAAGAGCGGTGAGAAGCCGTAAAATGATCATGGTGCTGATTCCCTGTTTGCAGAACCTTACGTGTGGGCGCAGCCACCGGATCAGTGCGCCCGCCGCCCGTGCGACGGTTTGCGACATTCTCTCGCGGGCGTGAGCGGTCCAGACTGGGCATGAACAGGGAGGGACAAGATCATGCGCGCATTTCTATTCGCCACACTGGCCGGTGGCCTGCTTTTGACGGCCTGCTCGGAGCCGGACGACAGGGCCGCCAACGATGACGGCGCGCCGGAGGCTTCGGGTGGTGTCACGGCGCCCGGCGCTTTCCCCGCGGACGGTCCGGTTGGCGACCGGGTGGAATACTATGTGACCCATTTGCGGCCCCAGCTGCCCATGCCCATCAACAATTCGACGGTGATGGACGGCGTGCGCCGGAACGGGCTTGAAATCGAGCTGCATTACGATGTCATCGATACGTCCGTGACACGCGCGCAATTGCAGGCCTGGCTGGCAGATACTGCGCCTCCCAATACGTGCGACAATGCCATGACCGCGCAAATGGTGCGGGACGGGGCCAGTTTTCGCTACACCTATTCCGGCGGATCGCTGTCGCGGCCGGTCAGCCAGGCGGTGACGCGTTGCTGAAGATGCCACCGCCGGTTGGCGAGTGAGGCACGAGGCGGCACACTGGCACGCATGACAACGCCCCGCCTCCTCATTCTCACCGGTGCCGGTATTTCCGCTGAATCCGGGCTCGGCACCTTCCGTGATACGGACGGGATCTGGTCGAAATTCGACTGGCAGAAACTGGCCTCGCCCGAAGGCTTTGCCGAAGACCCGGTCGCCGTTCATGCCTTCTACAATGCGCGGCGTGCCGGATTGCTGGACGCTGCGCCCAATGCCGCTCACACGGCGCTGGCCCTGCTGGAGGCGGCCTGGGTGCGATCCGGCGGCGAGTTCCTTCTTGTGACCCAGAATATCGACGATCTGCATGAGCGGGCGGGCTCTGAACGCCTCATCCACATGCATGGCGAATTGCTGCGCTCGCGCTGTGGGGCGTGCGGTGATCTGAAACCCTGCCGCAGCGATCTGTCCATCGCGATGAGCTGTTCTGCCTGTGGCCGCGACGGCCGGTTGCGCCCGCATGTCGTCTGGTTTGGAGAAATGCCACTGGGCATGGACGAGATTTTCGAGCGCCTGTCCTCGGTCACGCATTTTGCCGCCATCGGCACGTCCGGCTCGGTCTGGCCCGCAGCGGGATTTGCGGCAGAAGCCGCCCGCGCCGGGGCCGCCACCTGGGAGCTCTCCATGGAGGCTGGCGAAAGCGGGCATGACTTCCACCATGCCGTCTATGGCCCGGCCACGCAGACCGTGCCGGACTGGTGCGACCGTATTATCGCCCAGGCATTTTCCGGGCGGTGATACAGGCCACGCCCTACGGGCCGGCGGCATCCTCGATGGCGTGCATATCCTCGTCCGACAGACCGAAATGGTGGCCGATCTCGTGCACCAGAACATGGGCAATCAGGAATTTCAGACTGACATCACCGCGCGCCTGCCATTCTGCGAGGATGGACTTGCGGTAGAGCCAGACCTGATCCGGAAAGGTGACCGGATCAATGACCGATTTCTGTGTCAGGTCCACGCCATGATAGAGGCCGGAGAGCTGATAGGGATCGGCAATGCCGAAATGGGCCAGCGTTTCCCTGTCCGCAAAATCGGCAATGCGGATGGAGACATTGCCGCACATCTTGCGGAAGCCTGCGGGCAATTCGTTGAAGGCCTCTTCGGCGAAGCCGGCAAACTGGTCGATATCGGGAGGTGTGTGCATCCGGTCTATATAGGTATGGATGGCGGATGCGCCATTGCGAACATACAGGGAACATGCTATTTGGTTTCTTTTTGCGCGTCCTTCGACAGGAGCACCCTGATGAATAGCCCGCTCGCCTCGGCCCTCAACCCGGCGATAGATGATGCCCGGCTTCTGGCGCGCGGCGCGGCGCGTCTGCTCTATGATATGGGCTATACGGCGATCCCCGAATTTTCCTTCAAGACGGGCCGGCGCGCGGATCTGTTCGCGCTGGGCCCGAAAGGCGAGATGACCGTGGTCGAGGTCAAATCCGGGATAGCGGATTTTCGGGCCGATACGAAATGGATGGAATACCGGGATTGGTGCGACCGGCTTTATTTTGCCGTCTCGACCCGCTTTCCGCAGGATATCCTGCCGGAACAGGCCGGGCTGATCATCGCCGATGGCTTTGGTGCGGCCATCGTGCGCGAAAGTCCGCATGATCCGATCAATGCGGCGCGCCGCAAATCGGTGATGCTGCGCTTTGCTCGCTGCGCGGCCGAGCGTCTGGGCCGGCTGGAGCCTTAGCGCGGGGCGCGCTTCGCCAGGATACGCTGCAGGGTGCGGCGGTGCATGTTCAGCCGGCGCGCGGTTTCCGAGACATTGTGATTACACAATTCGAAGACGCGCTGGATATGTTCCCAGCGGATCCGGTCGGCTGACATCGGATTGTCCGGCGGGGCCGGCTTGTCACCGGGTGACAGAAGCGCCTTGACCACATCGTCGGCATCGGCCGGCTTGGCCAGATAATCAATCGCCCCGGACTTCACGGCAGCGACGGCAGTCGCGATATTGCCATATCCGGTCAGCATGACAGCGCGGCAGTCATCGCGCGAGGCGTGCAGGGCGCGCACGACATCCAGCCCGTCACCATCTTCCAGCCGCAAATCGACAACCGCAAAGGCGGGCGGATTGCCACGGGCGATTTCCATCGCTTCCGAGACGGTCCCGACCGCCGAGACGATAAAGCCGCGACTGGTCATCGCCCGGCCGAGGCGCGTGCGGAACGGTGCATCATCATCCACGATCAGGAGGGATTTATCATCGGGCAGGTCAAGCGGTGTGTCGGTCATTCGTGTCACTCGTTTTCGTCTTAAAGCTTATCTAGCCCGCTTCCTCGTGCGCTTCCACCCGGTTGCGCGGCCACTGGATATGGACGATGGCTCCGCCGAGCTCGCCGCCATTGGCGAAGTGGGCCTTGCCGCCCAGGCGTTCGATCATGGTGATGGCGATGAAGGTGCCCAGCCCCATACCGCCGCCAATTTCGCCCGAGCGCCGGGAGATATAAGGCTCGCCTATCCGGCTCAGCATGTCGGGCGCAATGCCCTTTCCATCATCATTGATCGAGATGCGGATGGTGTCGGCATCCCATTCACCTTCTATAATGACCGCTCCGGCGGCAAACTCGACCGCATTCTCGATCAGATTGCCCAGACCGTAGAGCAGTTCGGGCTGACGGGCGAGATAGGGGGCGGGCCCCACCCCGTCCGCGCGCAGGGTGATGGAGGCGCCGAGGCCCCGTAAGGGCGCGGCGACTTCATCGAGCGCATCGCGGAAGGCCATGCGGTCGTGCATCTTGTCATGGGTTTCGCGCTGGGCGGAGAGACGCTGGAGAATGTCGCGGCAGCGTTTGGCCTGCGAGACGAGAAGCTCGGCATCGTCCCGCAAGACATCATCCTTGGCCTCGCGGGCTATTTCCCTGGCGGTCAGCTGGATCGTGGCGAGCGGTGTGCCAAGTTCATGCGCGGCGGCTGCGGCCAGAGAGCCAACGGCAGAGAGTTTCTGCTCGCGCGCGAGAATGGCCTGTGTGGCCGCCAGCGCTGCGCCCATGCGCTTGGCTTCATGGCCGATGCGCCAGGCATAGACGGCGGTGAAGGCCACGGCGATGATGAAGGCCGTCCCCAGCCCGGCGACATAAAGCGGCGGCAAATGCAGGGTCTCACCGCGAATCCATGGCAGGGGCAACGCAAACAGGGCCATCGCCCCGAGCCCTGACAGGCCGATCGCGGCCAGTCCCAGCGCATAGCGGGGGGGCAGCGCAGCGACGCCAATCGTCACCGGGGCGACCAGCATGACGACAAAGGGGTTTTGCAGCCCTCCGGTCAGAAGCAGCAGAATGGTCAGTTGCAAGACGTCAAAGCCCAGCTGGACAAATGCCTCGTGATGCGAGGTCAGGCGCTGGATATCGCGCGTGATGATAAGGCCGAGATTGAGAATGGCGCTGGCGGCGACGACGGCGGCGCACAGGGCCAGCGGCAGGGCAAAGCCGAGAATGAGGCTGACAAAGAGCAGGCTGGCGGCCTGACCGAAAACGGCCAGCCAGCGCAGCACGATCAGCGTCCGCAGGCGAACCCGGCCAAAGAAGGGCGCGCCGCCGGGCGGCGGCGCATCCTGAGTGAGGTCATAGGCATCAAGCATCTGGCGTCTATATACCCTGCCTCGCGCAGAAGTGACCAGACGGATTACACCTTGCTGCATTGCACAATTTTCCAGACCGGTTCATCTTCCCGATCCCGAATTCAGGAGGACACGTGAAGTCGTTTTCTGGTCTCCCGATCTGGCTGATCCCGCTGATGGCGGGCATCGCCGCACTGGTGCTGGTCTTCAGCCTGTTGATGCTGCTTGATTCGCGCCCGCAACCACAGGCTGGCGAGGTCGTTTCGTCAGGCCGGGCCGATATCGGCGGTCCGTTCACCCTGATCGATCACACCGGCGCGACTGTTACCGAGGCGGATTTTGCCGGCCGACCCATGCTGATCTATTTCGGCTTTACCTATTGTCCGGACATTTGCCCGTTTTCGCTACAGGTGATGGCCGCTGCGCTGGCCGGTTTGCCGGAAGACCAGCGGGCCGAATTCCAGCCCGTCCTGATCACGGTCGATCCGGAACGCGATACGCCCGAGCAATTGGCGCAATATGTGTCCAGCCCGGCCTTTCCCGACAATCTGGTCGGCCTGACCGGAACGCCGGAGCAGATTGCGGCCGTCGCCGCCGAATACCGGGTGATTTATCGCCGTGCTCTGGAAGAGGGGGCACCTGAAGACACGTACACGATGGACCATACCTCGCTGATCTATCTGATGGACCGGCAGGGCGAATTCCACAGCGTGTATGCCCACGGCACACCGCCGGCCCGGCTGGCGGCGGGACTACAAGACTTCCTTGAGGAAAGCCCGCGATAATCCTGCGTGGCATTAAAGAGGTATCCCATGCTCTACAGCATGTTCGAGTTAAGCAGACTGGCAATGGCGCCCTGGCGCGCCGCTGCGAACGCGACGCGCAAATCGCTTCGCTCGCCGTGGAACCCCATGGGCGACACGCTGGCGGGCCGCACCATGGCTGCCAGTGCCGATCTGTTTGAATCCATGACGCGCAATTACGGCAAGCCCGGTTGGGATCTGCCGACGACGGAGATCGGCGGTAAAGAGGTGGCGGTCACGCCGGAAACCATATGGTCGTCTCCGTTTTGCGACCTGGTTCATTTCAAGCGCGCCGGTGCGCCAGACGGCCAGCCGAAGGTTCTCTTCGTGGCGCCGATGTCGGGCCATTATGCGACGCTGCTGCGCGGTACGGTGAAGACCTTCCTGCCCGATTGCGAGGTCTACATTACCGACTGGACCGATGCCTCCATGGTGCCGATCTCGGAAGGCCGGTTCGATCTCAATGATTATGTCGACCATGTTGCGGAGATGATCCGCGCCGCCGGTGAAGGCGTGCATGTTGTCGCCGTGTGTCAGCCGGGCCCGCCCACCCTGGCCGCCATCGCCCTGATGGCCGAGGACGGCGATCCGCTGCGCCCGGCCTCGATGACTTTCATGGGTTCGCCCATTGATGCGCGTCTGTCACCGACCGTGCCCAACAAGCTGGCGGAAGAAAAACCCTTCGACTGGTTCGAGCAGAACGCCATTCACACCGTGCCCGCGCCCTATCCGGGCGCGATGCGCCGGGTCTATCCGGGCTTTTTGCAGCTTTCCGGCTTCATGCAGATGAACTGGGAACGCCATGTCGATGCGCACTGGCAATTCTTCAATCATCTGGTCGAGGAAGATGGCGACAGCGCCGACAAGCACCGGCAATTCTATGACGAATATCTATCGGTCATGGATCTGACCGAGGAGTTTTATCTTCAGACCATCAAGGATGTCTTCCAGGACCACAAATTGCCGCGCGGCGAATTCGAGCATCGCGGCCGCCTCGTCGATCCGTCAAAGATCACCGATATCGCCCTGATGACGGTTGAAGGCGAGAATGACGACATTTCCGGCATCGGCCAGACGCAGGCCGCGCATGATCTCTGTTCGAACATTCCTGAATCGATCCGGATTGACTGGGTGCAGCCAAAGGTCGGCCATTACGGCGTGTTCAATGGCAGCCGGTTTGAAAAGGAAATCGCGCCGCGCATGAAGGCCTTCATGAAAGAGAAGGGCCGCAAGGCCTAGCTGGCCGGTTTTGCCAGAAGCGCAAACACCCACCCGCCGGTCGCGCCGCCCAATCCGATGATCAGAAGGCCCCAGAGATCACGGCCCGATCCGATGGGCGTGATCGTGGAGGCGAGGATAGTCTGGTAAAAGACCTCAATGGCGTAAATCATCACCATGATGGTGACGAAGCCGGCGAGGACGTAGCCGAAGGTTCTGAGCGCACCGAGTTGCCGCGAGATCAGGCGGGCCACCGGAAAGGCGATCAGATAGCCGATGGCAGTCAGAAGAATGAGCGTCGGGGCGAATCCGGTCAGGTCTGTCAGCGTGGCGTCCAGCCGCGCGTCCAGAGGCATGGCCGCTCCGGCATTGACCAGATATTGCAGCACAATTTGGGTGGACAGGATGGTTGTCGCCAGGCCGCCCGTCACGACAGCGGCAAGGTAGGCGATAACAGGTCGGGTCCAGCCGGGCATGTTCAAATCCAATCCGGGCGCTATCTTGATACCGGTATGTAACGCAAGACAGGACAGGTGACACCATGTGGTTTCGATCCTCGCTGATGATTCTGGCGCTTTCCAGCCCGGTTCTGGCTCAGGAGCCGGTGCCGAACACGGCTTTTGACGGCGAGACGGAAGTCGTGGCCAGTGGACTGGTGCACCCCTGGTCTCTGGCCTTTTTACCCGATGGCGATCTGCTGGTGACCGAGCGCGGCGGGCGATTGCGCCTGATCACGGAAGTCGGGCTGGTGGCTGAGCCGGTCTCCGGCGCGCCCGAGCCCTATGTCGCCGGTCAGGGCGGAATGCTGGACGTCGTCCTGCACCCGGATTTTGCGGAGAATGGCTGGGTCTATCTGACCTATGCGTCCGGTGATCGCCGCGCCAATGCGCTGGCCATTGCCCGCGGGCGCTATGCCGACGGGGCGCTCAGCGATGTCGAGACGATCTTCACCGCCAATATCACCAAGGATACCGATGCCCATTATGCCGGACGCATGACCTTCCTGCCGGACGGCACTTTCATCGTCACCATCGGCGAAGGCTTTGACTATCGCGAGGAAGCGCAGGACCCATCCAACCATTTCGGCACGACGGTCCGGCTCAATGATGACGGCTCCGTCCCGGCGGACAATCCGGACATCGAGAACGGCGCACCCGGCGTCTATTCCTGGGGCCACCGCAATGCGCAGGCGATTCTGTATGACGCGGAGACCGGGCGGATCATCTCGCACGAGCATGGCCCGCGCGGCGGCGATGAGGTCAATATCATCGAACCCGGCGTCAATTATGGCTGGCCGATTGCGACCTTCGGGATTGATTATTCCGGGGCGATCATCAGCCCGTATGAAACCTATCCCGGCATGCGTGACCCGATTGTGGTGTGGGATCCGTCCATCGCCCCGGCGGGCATGACGCTTTATCGCGGCGACATGTTTCCGGAATGGCAGGGTGATCTCCTGATAGCGACGCTCCAGCCCGGCAATGCGGACACAAATTCAGGCCATATCCGGATTGTGGACCTCAACGAAAACGGCCTGCCACAGGGGCAGACCGTAATCCTTGGAGAGCTGGACGCCCGGGTGCGGGATATCCGTACCGCGCCGGATGGCAGCCTCTATGTGCTGACCGATGCCTTTGATGGCTCGGTTATCCGCCTGTCGCGCTAGCCTATTCGTCGCCTTCGGCAGGAATCGCGGTGATGGAAATGCCCATCGCCTCATAATCCAGATTGCCGGCTTCGGCCTGAGCCACCAGTTCGGCCACGCTGACCGGGGCGTCGGGCGTCATGCGAACCTCGACCGAGCCGCCATTGGCAATGAAGCTGGTCATGGCGGTCGAGAATTCCGTCAGCAAGGCGCGCGGTATTTCCGCCGGTGCGCCCATTGTGCCGAGCGCGATCATGGCACCGGCCTGATTACGCAATTGTTCCTTCGACATGCCCTGCATGGCCGACGCGGCGGTCAGGGCGCGGTCCATCAGGGACTGGTCCTCGAGGCGGAAGACGAAGCTGTTCAGAACCAGCGGTTCGAGCAGGGTCATGATCTGCTCGGGTGACGGCTCATCCATCGTATAGCCCATCTGCATGGCGGCGAGGGAATAGGCCATCAGGCCGGTCATGTCGCTTTCGATCTCGACCCGGAAACCATCGCGCATGGCGAAGTAGTTTTCGCCGTCCGTATAGGCCCGGTCGGTATCGCGTTCATAGACGGATGCGCCTTCGGAGACGAATTCGAGCTGGCTGTAATTCAGCATGCCGAGCCCCATCGCCATCTGCGCGCCCAGCGCATAATCGGTGTCCGGCGCAATGATCAGCGGCGTCATTTCCGACACATAGCGGACCTCATTGCCATTATCGTCGACATTGGCGGTCAGGGAATCGAGCTGAACGGTGATGCCGCCGACATTGGCGCTCAAGCCGCGAATGGTGGCGCTTTCATACGCATCCAGCGGGTCAAAATCCTCCGGCAATTCCGGAACATCGGTGACGTCATCATTCGGCGTCTCGTCCGACAGGGCCGCATTCATCAACGCAAACTGGGCGACAAACGGATAGGTGATGGCCTGGCCAATCGCGTCAGCGGACATTTCGTCCAGACGGAAATCAATAATGCCGATCTCGTCGTCCGTGCCTTCAATGGCAAAGTCCATCAGCTCGAAACGGCCAATCGTATATTCGGCCAGATCGTCAATTGCGAGGCGGCCGAGCGACACGGCAAAATTGTTGCCGTCTTCGGTGCCGGAAATATTCAGGCCTTCAATCGCAAACAGGCCATAGGTCCAGCGGTCCTGATCCATTTCAACATCAATATCGGATTCGCCGGAGAATCCGAGCGCAACCGCCGAGGCCATGGAGGCATTGGGTTGTTCGATCAGGAAACGGTCGATCGAGCCGTCAAACGCGTCATCATTCTCGCCGACCAGAATGTCGTCGATGGAAAGCCGGTCGAAGACAACATTGCCCGACTCATCGAAGCGTGGTGCGGCCAGTGTCATGGTCGCCGCGGTCAGCGTATTATTGCCGCTTCCGCCGCTGTTCTCGTCCATGGTTTCGGCTTCGCCGGTATCCTGGCTCTTGGTGCCGTCATCCTCGACCGCTTCCAGATCATCGCCGCTATCGGGAAAGGTGAAGGTCAGGCCGGTGAAGGTATAGGTGCCATCGTCAAATGTGCGGCTGTCCCAGCTGACCGCGCCATCGCCGGAATTGGCAAGGTGCAGGGCTTCCAGCGCGCTGGCGGCGGTCGCCTCGTCAACCCGGGTGATCTGGATATCGCCGCTATCGGATGCGGTCTCGTCGCTACAGGCCACCAATGCCAGTGCGGATACAGAAATAATCAATGCCGTTTTCATGAAGGGTCCCCGGATAAAATGTGACACGCCAACAGACCTGCCGCTCACCGGCAGTTCTGCAGCCAAAAATGACTTTGTTAAGGCTAACCGCCAACGCCGATGCGAGACAAGAGGGAAGAGATAGGATCGCGTTCCTCTTCCTCGTCCGGAATCTCCGGCTCTGTCCAGTTGGCTGGGACGCCGGCTTCCGGCGGGGCGGCGGTCATGAAGGCCCGGAAGATGGCGGCAGGCGGCCCGGAGCCGGCGGCGCGGTCGGTGGGCGAGGAATCATCATTGCCAACCCAGACCGCCGCGGTCAGGCCACCCGTATATCCGGCAATCCAGGCGTCGCGATTGTCATTCGTGGTGCCGGTCTTCGCACCGGTGACCGTGCCGGGCGGGGCGGCGAAACGCGCCGTGCCGGAGCGGGCCGTGGTTTCCAGCAGACGCCGCATCCAGGACAGGGTGCGCTGATCCAGTACGGTCTCGATGTCCGGCACGTCGCGTTGCCAGAGCAGCTCGCCATCGACGGTCTCGATCCGTTCGATCATGTGGGAATGGGCGCGCTGGCCGCCATTGGCAAAGGCGGTATAGGCGGTGGCCAGCTCGACGGGTGTGACCTCGAACGAGCCCAGCGCCATGGAGCGGTCAACGCGGATTTCGCTCTCGATACCGAGGCGATGCGCCAGCTCGGCGATGAAGCCATGGCCGGTTTCTTCGGCCACGCGGGCGGCGACCACATTGGAGGAGCGAGAGAAGGCCGTTTCCAGCGTCATCGGGCCGGAATACTGGCCATTATAATTCGTCGGTGACCAGTTTCCCCAGGAGACCGGCATGTCATCGCGGACATCTTCGGGCCGCAAACCGCTTTCAAACGCCGCGGCATAGACAAAGACCTTGAAGGCCGAGCCGGGCTGGCGCCTGGCATTGAGGGCGCGGTTATAGGGGCTGGCGGCATAATCGACCCCGCCCACCATGGCCCGTATCGCTCCGTCTCCGAACATGGCGACAAGCGCGGCCTGATCGGCGCCGCGGGCGGTTTCCGGATTGGTCATAACGCTGCGCACGGCGGCTTCGGCGGCGCGCTGGGCCGGAATGTCCAGCGTGGTGTAAACGACGATATCCGCCTCGCGGTCACCGGCCAGCTCGCGGGCTTGTGCCTCGATGGTGTCTATGAAATAGCCAGCGCCCGGCGTCGAGGCGGCGCGCGCGACGCGAATGGGCGTCTGGGCGGCTTCAATGCGCTCTTCCTCGGTGATGCGGCCGGTCTCGTACATCAGGTCCAGAACGACGGTCGCCCGCGCCGCTGCGCGTTCCATGTCGTTGGCGGGCGAATAGCGCGACGGGGCTTTCAACAGTCCGGCCAGAAGCGCCGCTTCACCCAGGGTCACATCCCGCGCGGAACGGCCGAAATAACGCTGGGCGGCGGCTTCCACGCCATAGGCACCCGCCCCGAAATAGACGCGGTCGAGATAGAGCGCGATGATTTCATCCTTGGAAAAGCGCTGCTCCAATTGCCAGGCGAGCACCATCTCCTGAATCTTGCGGACAAAGGTCCGGTCGGACGTCAGGAACAGATTCTTGGCCAGCTGCTGGGTGATGGTCGAGCCGCCCTGCACAACGCGTCCGGCACGGATATTCGCCAGCATGGCGCGCGCTATGCCGCGCAAATCGACGCCGCCATGGTCATAGAAACGCCGGTCCTCGACACTGAGGACGGCATTGACCAGATAGTCCGGCAATTCCGCGACCGAAAGCGAGGCACCGCGGCTGGCCCCACGGCGCGAGATCACCTGCCCGTTGCGGTCCAGATAGACTTCGCCGCCCAGTCTGGGCTGGGCCAGCTCGATATCGGAGACATTGGGGAGGTCGCGCGTGATCGCCACCAGAAAGGCGGCCCCGGCGAGAAAGCCGATGACGGCAATCGACAGAATGAATCGGAACCAGCCAAAGCGTTGCCGGCCGGGCGGCGCGGGCCGGCGCTGCGGGCTTTGACGCCGCCTCCAGGGGGCGGGGGGTTTGCGGGTCTGGCTCAAGGGGCGCGTTGCTCCGGCGGGAATCGTTATCCGTTTATCCTGCAAGCTTGATCGCCTGACGGCGTTAAGGCGGCGTGAATGTGGCGATTCTTCATAATCCGCCCTTGCGCCGCGCTTTTCCCTGCCGCACCATGATTTCGGCCTCTTTTGCAGGGGTTGAGAGGGGTATCCATGTTGAAGCGTATCAGCGTTTTTATTCTGGCGGCCGCCGGTGCACTCGCCCTGTCGGGCTGCATCACGCCCTATGAGGGCCGCCCGTCGGTTTGCGAGGGCAATGGTCCCAGTGATCCGAACTGGCCGTATTGTTCGGGCGACCAGCCGGGAGGTGGCGAACCCTCTGACTGGCCTTAGCGTCTGTACTCATAAAGGGTTTGGACTGCTGCGCCGCACATGAATGCGGGATGAGTGCGGCTTTCAGGTTTTGCTCAAATCCACTGGTGTTTTCTTCCTTCACCCACAGGGGAGGTGATCATGGATTTCTTGCCAGACTATCTTGATATCATACCGGTCGCAGCTTTGTGCGCCCTGCTGATCGGCGGCGCGGTCCGGGCCTTCGGTTCGAAATGGCTGTTTACCGCGCTGCGTCACATGGCGGGCTTTGCGATGCGCCGGCGCGGTGTGTCGACCGCCGTGCTCGGTGCCGCGGCGTCCGCGGGACTGGCGGCGGCCAGTGCGCTGGGTGTGCAGCCGGTGGAAATGGGCGATGCCGTCAGCTGGTTCCAGTCGCAATTCCTAGACGTGGCACAGGCGGCTGAACTGATGGACACTTTGCCGGACTAGGGCCTCGCTATTCGCCCTCTTCAGAATGCAGAAATTCAAAGCCCATGGCGCCGCCGCCATAGACGCCATTGGCATAATGGTTGGCTTGGTCATTGAACCAGTCGGTCAGGTGCTCGAACAGTATGGCGAAGAATTCCTGCAACCGTTCTTCGGTGATCGGCAGGCGGAAGGCAAAGTTGCGGCCGCCGACAATGCCGACATCCAGATCCGGGCCTTCCTTTTCGGCCGACAGGACCACGCGGATCCAGTCGCCGGTGTGAGAGACCCGTACGGCGAGGCCGAACTTGATCTCGCCCAGTGGCAGAAAGCCCTGGCCGGATACGGAAAAAGCTCCGGAGCCATGATCCACCGGTGAGAACGGGCCGTCCGGCGGCACCAGATAGACGCATTTCTTAGAGTCGCCGAGATATTTGCAAAAGCCCGTCGATATCTGTTCGGCGAGCGACCGCACCAGCGAATAATTATCGAGGCTGGCCTGACCATAACGGCTGGCGGCTTCAGCCAGGGTGTCAAAACGGGTGGGCGCGCTCATCTTTGTCTCCCAATCATCATGAAGTCAGGCTAGCCTGTTGCCGAGAGATTGGGGAGGGGTGACATGCGCACAGCAATTCTACTGGCCGGCCTGGCTTTGATGGCGTGTTCGCCGGCCGCCGATTCGCCGTCATCGGAGACGGTGATGTGGAATACGCGCACCGGCGCACCGCCGCAGGTCATCGCCCATCGCGGGGCGAGCGGGGATCTGCCCGAGCACACGCTTGAGGGCTATGCGCTGGCCATCGAACAGGGCGCAGACGTCATCGAGCCCGACCTTGTCGTCACCGCCGATGGCGTTCTTGTGGCGCGCCATGACGCCTATCTGTCAACCACGACAAATGTGGCCGATCATCCCGAATTTGCCGATCGCCGGCGCGAATTTCTCGGTCATACGGACTGGTGGGTGCATGATTTCACGCTGGAGGAATTGCGCACGCTGCGCGCCGTCCAGCCCCAGCCCGACCGTGATCAGTCCTATAACGGGCTCTACATGATCCCGACATTTGAAGAGGTTCTGAACCTGGTGGATGCGGCCGAAGCCGCGTGTGACTGCGTGATCGGGATCGAACCGGAAGTGAAACATCCCGAAGAGTTTGCCGAAGCCGGCCTCGATCCCTTGCCGCTGCTCAATCAGGCCCTGCTGGATCATGGCCTTTATGCCGAGGATGCGCCGGTTGTGGTGCAATCCTTTGATGCGGGCTTCCTGATCCGTATGAGCGCGGTCGCGCCGGTCCGTCTGGCGATGCTGTATTCGTCTCCGGACGAGCCGGGCGGGGATATGAATGGCTATCCGCTGGAAGCGGTGGCACAGTTTGCCGACGGTCTGGGCGCCAACAAGGCCTTGCTGCTCAATCCCGATGGCAGCTCGACCGGATTGCTGGAAGAGGCCCATGCGCTCGGGCTCGATATCCATGTCTGGACGGTACGCGATGACCGCGAGCCGGTCGTGGGCGAGACCGTCGAAGACGAACTGCGCGCGCTTTATGCGCTCGGTGTGGATGCGGTGTTCACCGATTTTCCGGCGACGGCGGTGCGGGTCCGGGCCGAAATGGCGGCCGAGTAGACCGCAAAAGAAAACGGCCGCCGGAGGAACCGGCGGCCGTCTCACTGTCCTGAAATCAGAACGAAGGTGTGACTATTCTGCGTATTGCAGGTTCACAGCCTTTGGACCCTTGCCACGGCGATCCGGCTCGGTGTCGAACGTGACACGCTGGCCGTCTTCGAGGCCTGGCAGACCCGATGCGTTGACTGCAGAGATGTGAACGAACACATCTGCGCCGCCCTCGTCAGGAGTGACAAAGCCGAAGCCTTTGCTGTGGTTGAAGAATTTGACTGTACCTTGAGCCATAATAATAAGCTTTCCTCGTGTGATGCGTCCATCACATAAGCAATCATAGCCCGGCCAGCGTCCCGGCGGGGCGACGAGCAAGCTATTTCGGGGAAAGTCTGAAGTCTTACGTGCCTGATGACTCAGGAAATCAAATAGGACAGTCTTGTATTTCCGCCGGGCCTGTAAACAAGGCCGCCCGTGCAAGGCGATATATGCCTCAAAGCGTGAGAGAAATCAATCAAAGTCTTTGTGATGCTTGAATTGACCCTTTCCGCCGACAGGAATGATATTGTATTTACGGTGAAATTGCCGACCGGGACAGACACATGAATCGCCGCAGAGACTTCCTCGACCGCACCTACCGGGCCCGCCAACGCAAGGCAAAACAATCGCGCGACCTGATCAATCCGGCCGCCATGATGCGGTTTGCCGGGCTGGTCGCGGCGATCCTGATCGGGATTGCGGTGTTTATCGGATTTGATTCCGAACGGATGGAATCGGGCTGGATGCAGAATTTCGCCAGCCTCGATGCGATCACCCGGCCGGTGTTTCTCGGCGGATCCCTTCTGGAATATGCCATCATTCTCTCGATCGGCGTGTATGCTGCCTGGGCCTTGTGGCGCTCGTCGCGCGCGCGGTCTCAGGATGCGGATGATGACGTGGACGACGCCTCATCCTCGCGCTGAGGACCGGCATTGCGGGGTGTTTTGTGGCGCGGGCGAATATCAATGACCCACAGGCCAATGAATATGGCTGCGTTGACGATGATGGCGAAGACGGTCCAACCACTCATCCGGAGAAAAATAGAACAGGCGGGCGGTGCGCCAAAGGGGGATTGTCGCTGAAAGCGTCTTGCCGGACGCTGTGGGCAGGCGCTCTGAAACGCAGGTGCGGGCCCCTGACATTCATCTGGCCCCTCCCCATATCGGCGTAAAGGGTATATGCCGCGCATCCATCAATGACGTTAAGGGATTCCACCATGGGTTTGAAAGTTGCGGTACTGGGTGCCACAGGAGCGGTCGGCAAGGAAATGCTGACGATTCTGGCCGAGCGCCTCTTTCCGGCAGACGAAATTCACGCACTTGCCACGCGCAAGTCGATGGGTGTGGAAGTGTCCTACGGAGACCGCGATCTGAAGGTGAAGGATGTGGCGACCTTCGATTTCTCGACCGTTGATCTGGTGCTGATATCCGCCGGCGCGGATGTGGCGCTGGATATGGCACCGAAAATCGCGGCTGCCGGCGCCATCGTGATTGATAACTCCTCGGCCTTCCGAATGGATCCCGACGTGCCGCTCGTGGTGCCGGAGGTCAATCCGGACGCGCTGGAAGGTGTCAGGAACAAGCGGATCGTGGCCAACCCCAATTGTTCCACCATCCAGATGGTTGTGGCACTCAAACCCCTGCATGACCTGGCTGATATCAGCCGGATTTCGGTCTCGACCTATCAATCGGTCTCCGGCGCCGGCAACGCCGCCATGGACGAGTTGTGGCGTCAGACCCGCGGCATCTTCGTCAATGACGGGGTGGAGAAGCACGAATTCACAAAGCAGATCGCCTTCAATGTGATCCCGCGCATCGGTGATCTGGTGAAGGGCGGCGCAACCACCGAAGAGCAGAAAATGGTCGATGAGACCCATAAGATGCTCGACCCGGATATCCGCGTCATTGCCTCTTGCGTGCGCGTCCCGGTCTTTGTCGGCCATGGCATGAATCTGCACGTCGAATTCAACAAGCCGGTTTCAGCCAAGGACGCGCGGGACTTGCTGCGGGAATCGCCGGGCCTGATGCTGGTTGATAATCGTGAGGATGACGGCTTCGTCACACCGGTCGAGTGCGTCGGCGAGTTTGCCGTCTTCGTTTCCCGGGTGCGCGAGGACCCGACCGTCGAGCACGGCCTGGCCATGTGGGTGGTCTGTGACAATCTGCGCAAGGGTGCGGCGCTCAATGCGGTTCAGATCGCCGAAGCGCTGAACAATCGCGGCCTGATCGGCTGATCAGGGATCTGACTCGTGGGATTGAAATACGGGGCGGATAATCGTGACCGCGCCGCCGCAATAATCGGGTCGCGTATCGTATCCGTATATTCTAGAGACGCGCTCTCTATGAGGAACGATATGGATGCCTGAATCCGGTCATGCCAGCCCCGTCCGCGCTGCCTCCGCGGCGATTGCCAGCTATACGATCTGGGGGCTGTCGCCGATCTTCTACAAGCTTCTGGGCTTTGCGGGCGCCGCCGAGATTGTCCTGCACCGGGCGGTGTGGTCGGTGCCGACCCTGGCGCTGGTGATCTGGCTGGCGCGCAGCTGGAGCAGTGTGGTCTCGGTTCTGACCCGGCCGAAAACACTGGGTCTGCTGGTCTTCTCGGGTATCCTGATTGCCGGAAACTGGTGGTTGTTCATCTTTGCGGTTCAGACCGATCAGGTGCTGGAAGTCTCGCTGGGCTATTACATCAACCCGCTGATGAATGTGGCGGTCGGCATCATCGTCTTCCGGGAAAGTTTTGGCTGGTGGCGGGCGGCGGCGATTGGTCTGGCGGCGATCGGCGTGATCAACCAGATCCTGACCGTGGGCAGCCTGCCGCTGATCGCGCTGGCGCTGGCGGGCTCGTTTACCGTCTATGCCTATATCCGCAAGACGATTGCGGTCGACGGGCGGGTCGGTCTTTTCGTCGAGACACTGGTCATCTTCCTGCCTTCGCTGATTGTCCTGAGCTTCATCGAAACCTCACCTGCCGGGCATTTCACCGATGGCCCGTTGCAGGCTTTCCTTCTGATCATGGCCGGGCCGATGACGGTCGCGCCGCTCCTCCTGTTCATCATCGGGGCGCGGGGGCTGCATTTTGCCACGGTGGGCATACTGCAATTTCTGGCACCGACGCTCCAATTTGCCGTCGCAGTGGCCTATGGTGAACCGTTCACGGCGGCGCATGCGCTGACCTTCGCCTTCATCTGGGCGGGGCTGGCCTGTTTCACCGTCTCCATGCTGCGCCGACGAAAGGTTCAATCTACATGACGACATTCCCCAATCCGGTCCGGGTCAAAAGCGGTGATATCGAGATGTCCGTCCATATCGGAGGGCCGGGCGAGGGCATTCCGCTGCTCCTTCTGCATGGCTGGCCGGAGCTGGGTTATTCCTGGAAGCCGGTCTGGGATCCTCTGGTGAATGCCGGCTTCCGCGTGATTGCACCCGATCTCAAGGGCTTTGGTGCCTCGGATGCGCCGGAGGATGTGGATCAGTATGGCATTGACGAAATGACGGCAGACCTGACGGGCCTGCTCGATACGCTGGGCATAGAGAAAGCGGTCTGGTGCGGGCATGACTGGGGCGGCATCATCATGTGGCAGGCGGCCTGCCTTGTGCCGGAGCGTTTCCTCGGCGCGATCGGCGTGAATACGCCGCACCTGCCGCGCCCCTCCACGCCGCCCTCGGAAGCCTTCATGGGCATGGGCGGGGAGGATCACTACATCCTGCAATTCCAGAACCCCGAGACTGTGCGCGAGGCGTTTGAAGGCCAGGAAGACGCCTTCTTCAACTATATTTTTGCCGCGCCGCCGCCGGCTGACATGCTGGATCAACTTTTTCCCGGCGTGACGCACATCATCCGGAATTTCAAAAAGCACGGCGGCCGGTCAGAAGCCGAACTCGTCGTGCCCAAGGCCGACCGCGATGTCTATGCTCGCGCCTATGCGAAGACCGGCGCTGTCACGCCGACGCATATCTATCGCAATTTCGACCGCAACTGGGAGCGGATGGGCGGGGTGGATCATCGCCTGTCCATGCCCTGTCTGATGATTGGCGCGGATGCCGATTTCATGCTGCCGCCGGTGCTCATGCAATGGATGCCGGCGCTGTGCTCGGATCTGGAAACCCATGTGCTGGAGGGCTGTGGCCACTGGACGATGTGGGAACGGCCGAATGATCTGGCCGGCTTTATCGAGGACTGGGCGATGCGGCGGTTCGGTTGAGAGCCATGACGGTTTTCCTCCCCCGTTTACGGGGGAGGGGGACCGCGTAGCGGTGGAGGGGGCGTGTTGCCACCCGCCATTCGCCCCCCTCGGTCCTGGGGACCACTCCCCCCGCAAGCGGGGGGAGAAAAAGGAGCGCTAATTCCCGGAATGGCGCGCTACAAACACCCGTAAACCGCATTGATCAGCGACACGGCGCGCGGGTCGCCGGCGAGGTGGAAGCTGAGCTGGCAGGGCGTATAGCTGCCGGAGAGATGGCGCACCGGATCGGCAAAGCCGCACGACCCGCCCATGCCGTAATGACCGATACTGGCGCTCTCCGGGCCGTAAAACCCGTTGGTCGTATTGCGCATCACGCCCATGCCCAGCGACAGGTCAAAGGGCAGAACCCGGTCGGGTCCGCGCACCTGTTCGGCCATGAGCTCGGCAATCGTTGCGGGTGCGATGAGCGCGTCATCGCCCAGCCGGCCCTCATTGGCATAAAGCCCCATCAGCGCCGCGATGGACCGGGCATTGCCGTGGCCGTTGGCGGCGGGAAATTCGGCCTTGCGCCATTCGGCTGCGCCGCGGCGGCCGGGGCTGGACCAGGGTTTGAGGAAGGCGAGCTTTGTGATCTCGTTGATCTCGCCCAGATCGGGCGCTTTGGGCGGCAGGCGGTGCTCGGCGGTGCGGGCGTGCTCGCTTTCCGGTGTGCCAATGAAGAAATCAATGCCGTGTGAACCTGTGATTTCGGCCTTCAATATCTGCCCGATGGAGCGGCCATCTGTCCGCAGGGCAATGGCATCGGCGATGAAACCATAGACCAGCGGACTGTAGCCGGACCCGTCACCGGGCGGCCAGAGCGGGGCTTGCGCGGCAATGCGGGCCTCGATGAAATCGCGGTCAAACCAGTCACCGGCTTCCATCGGTTCGATGAGACCGGAGAGGCCCGCCTGATGCGAGAGCGCCTGCGCGATGGTGACCTCGCTTTTGCCATTGGCGGCAAAGTCCGGCCAGTAATCGGCAACCCGGTCGGTAAAGGCAAAATGGCCCTGATCCTTCAGCCAACCCATGACCAGGGCGGTTATCGCCTTGCCGGTGGAGAAGACGGGCACGATTGTATCTTCAGCCCATTCGGCCTCGCGTTTCTTGCCGGTCCATCCGCCCCAGAGGTCGATGACGGGTTTTCCGTCGATCTCGATGGCGAAGGCGGCGCCGATTTCATCGTTGCCGTCCCAGAGAGACGCGAAGGCGTCGCGGACGGGTTCAAAGCCGGGCGCGGTAAATCCGTGAATGTCGGGTGTATCGGTCATGAGGCGGAGCTAGTCGTTTAGCGGCTGCAAATCAATCCCGGCGTCCGGGTGCAGGGGCAGCTGGCGGGCGTGGATGTCGGGGAGGTCGGACATCTGACCCTCACGCGCCTTCAGCGCCACATCGAGCGTGTTGCGGGCCGCCGTCTCGAAAGCTGTCCCCGGTTCAGCGCCGGTCAGCAATTCGGCCAGCCATTCCGCGGTCAGAAAATCACCGGTTCCGTTGGGCAATCCATCCAGCTCGGCATGGGCGGCGAGCACGGCATGACCGCCGGAATGGTAGGCGGTGCCGAAACGGTCGCCAAACCGGGCTGATGTCATGAAGGTGACGGGCGACACCGCACCGGCCGCAGCGATGAAATCATCTGGCGATGTAATCTCTCGACCACTCAGCCACCCCAGCTCGAACGCATTGGGTGTGATGATGTTCGCCAGCGGCAGAAGCTGATCGCGGATGGCAATGGCAACGTCTTCCGCGACATAGAGCGCGCCATGATCGCCAATGATCGGGTCGACGACGATGAGCGGGTGCGGCGAGGCCTTGCGGATTTCGCCGATGGCGGCTGCGGCAATCTCTACCTGTTCGGCGCTGGCGAAATAGCCGGTCAGGACCGCATCGAATTGCGCGAATAATCCTTGTGCCGCGACCCCTTCCAGCATGGAGCCGAATTGTTCCGGCGGCACGGCCCCGCCGCCCGGCGCGCCGTGGCCCGGATGCCGCCCCAGAAGGACGGTCGGGCAGAAGACGGTGTCGATGCCGCGCGCTTCCATGGCCGAGACAGCGACGCGTCCGCCGACACGGCTGGCTGCAACATGAGAGGAGAGAATCAGGACGCGCGTCATGCCCGCATGTTATAGGGATGGACATGACTGACCAGAGCTCGATTCGCCTCATCCGGTCGGCGCTGTTTGTGCCGGGATCGCGTCCGCGTGCGATTGAAAAAGCCGCCGGTCTGGGCGCGGACATGCTCATCCTTGATCTTGAAGACGCCGCCGGGCCGGAGGAAAAGTCCGCCGCGCGCGGCCGTGTGGATGACGCGCTGGCCCATTGGGCGGGGTGTGGCGCGATCCGCGCTGTGCGCGTCAATGGTATCGGCTCCGGCCTTGAGGGCGGTGACATCGCCGCGGCGCGCGGAGCCGATGCGATTGTCCTGCCCAAGGTGGAAAGCGTGACCGATCTGCAGGCCGCGCGCGTGTTGATCCCCGAAGGCCCGCCGCTCTGGGCGATGATCGAGACGCCGGGAGCCTTGTTCCATCTGCGCGAAATCGGCGAGGCCTCTGCGGCGCTGGGGCTGGCCGGGCTGATCGCCGGGACGAATGATCTCGCCAAGGCATTGAAGACGACGAGCCGGGCGGCGCTGGTGCCGCACCTCGCATTGATCGTGGCCGCCGCGCGGGGCTGGGGGCTGGTGCCGCTGGATGGCGTTTACAATGCCTATCAGGATGGAGACGGGTTTGCCGCCGAAGCGGCAGAGGGCAAGGCGCTGGGCTATACCGGCAAGACGCTGATCCACCCTTCACAGGTCGCGGGCGCGAATGACGCTTTCGGCCCGTCGCAAGACGAGATCGCCCGCGCGAAGCGGCTTGTGGCCGCCTTTGCCTTGCCCGAAAATGCGGAAAAGGGGGCAATACCCTTTGAAGGCACAATGGCCGAACGTCTGCATCTGGCCGAGGCCGAGGCGATACTGAAACAGGTAAAGGACGCAAAATGAGTGTTGTGATCTGGCATAATCCCCGCTGCACGAAGTCGCGCGAGACGCTGAAATATCTCGAAGACCACGGCCATAAGCCCGAAGTGCGCGAATATCTGGTGGATGTGCCCAGCGTGGCGGAACTGAAAACCGTGCTGAAACAGCTCGGCTTCAGCTCGGCGCGGGAATGGATTCGCACCAATGAGGCCGATTACAAGACGCTGAACCTCAAGGGCGAGGACAAGGACGACAAGTTGCTGGAAGCCATGGCCGCCCATCCCAAGCTGATCGAGCGCCCGGTGGTGATCGCCAATGGCAAGGCCGCGCTCGGCCGCCCGCCGGAGAATGTGCTGGGGATATTGTAGGCGTTTTGCGTGGTTCGAGGCCGCCTGCGGCGGTACCTCACCATGAGGCAAGTATTTACACGTCACCCTCCGACTTGATCGGAGGGTCTCTATGACGAGATCGTCCGGTCCCCCGTTTTCACGAGGGCAAGCAAGCCGGACGATGACGGTTGTATTTGCATCCCCCACCTCATCCTGAGGTGCTCGCGCCAGCGAGCCTCGAAGGATCAGGAAGCAGGGGTGACGGCTATTTTAGTTGGGCAAGCGCCCAGTCCGCTGCTTCGGCCACCACCGGGTCGGGATCGGATCGCAACCCATCGACCAGCGGCAAAAGCGCCGCGTCGCCGGAATTGCCCGCCGCAATGAGGCAATTGCGGATGAAGCGATCCCGCCCGATGCGCTTGATGGGAGAGCCGGAGAACAGGCTGCGGAAACCGGCATCATCCAGCACGAGCAGATCGGCGAGTGGCGGGGACTTCAGATCGTCGCGGGCGACGAGTTTGGCTTCTGAGGCTGTCGCGGCGAATTTGTTCCAGGGGCAGACGGCCAGACAATCGTCGCAGCCATAGATCCGGTTGCCCATGGCTTTACGGAATTCCACCGGAATCGGGCCTTTATGCTCGATGGTGAGATAGGAGATGCAGCGCCGCGCATCGAGTTGATAGGGCGCGGGGAAGGCATCGGTCGGGCAGATGTCGAGGCAGGCGGTACAGGAGCCGCAATAATCGGCCTCGGGCGTATCCGGTTCCAGTTCTGCCGTGGTCAGCATGACGCCGAGGAAGAGCCACGAGCCATGTTCCCGGCTGACGAGATTGGTGTGCTTGCCCTGCCAGCCGAGCCCCGCCTTTTCGGCCAGCGGCTTTTCCATCAGGGGCGCGGTATCGACAAAGACTTTCACCTCCTCGCCGGTCTCGCGCGCAAATGTCTGCGCGAGCTGTTTCAGCTTGCCCTTCATCACGTCGTGATAATCGCGGTGCCGGGCATAGACGGAAATATTGCCGGTGGAGGTGGCTTTCAGGTCTTCGAGCGGGTCGCTCTCCGGTCCGTAATTCATGGCAACGACCAGCGCGGATTTCGCCTCCGGCCACATATTGGTGGGCTGCTTGCGGCGCTGCAGCGTTGTCTCCATCCAGCCCATAGAGCCATGACGGCCTTGCTCGACAAATTCCTCCAGCCGTCCGGCCGCCGCCCAGGCCTCATCCGCGCGGCAAACGCGGACGTCGGAGAAGCCGAGCGAGGTGGCTATTTCTTCGAGCGCGGCTCTAGAAGTCGAGATCATCATAATGCTTTGACGGCGGGACGCCGGGCAAGCGGTCATTGAGCAGGCCGCGGAAGGCGGGGCGGCATTTGATGCGGGTATACCAGGTCTTCACGGCCGGAAATTCCTCGAAGGGCGCATCGCCGAGATAGTCCGCGCAGGACAAATGCGCAGCCCCGACAATATCGGCGAGGGTGAAGCGCGGTCCGGCCAGACCGTCGCGTTCGTCCAGAAGCCCGGTCAGATAATCCATGTGCCAGCGCAGATGATCGCGCCCCTCGCGGATGGCCTGCGGGTCCGGCGCGCCGAGTGATTGCGCGCGCTTTTCCAGCTTTTCATGCAGGAGATAGGCATTGACCTCGCCATCATATTTCAGCTCGAACCAGCCCATCAGGCGGCGCACTTCGGCGCGCTCAACCGCGCCACGCGGCAGAAGCGGCTGTCCCGGAAAGGCGTCTTCGAGATATTCCAGGATCGGGCGCATCTCGGCGATGGTGGCGCCGTTATCTTCCAGCACGGGCAGATGGCCCGCCGGGTTGAGGCGAAAGAGCGGCTCCGGCCTCAGCCAGGGGCGTTCTTCCTCGAGATCAAAATCCAGCCCCTTTTCCGCAAGCGCGAAGCGCGCTGCGCGGGATCCGGGATCAAGGGGCCAGTGGTGGAGACGTCGCATGGGCGCACGCTAGGGTGATTTTTCGCCGCGTTTAAGTGTCTTTGGCTGTTTCGGCATCATTTTCCGAGCGGAAAAAGTCCAGCCCGTGCGGTTCGGCTTTGCCGTGCGGGTCGGCGTGGATGAGGATATCAGCTGCGGGATAGCGCTCCAGCAGGCGTTTTTCCGCCGCGACGACGATTTCGTGAGCGGCTTCCAGCGTCAGCTTCGCATCGAGATCCATGTGCATCTGGATATGGATGAGCGGCCCGGCGGCACGGGTACGGACCTGGTGCACATCGATGACGCGCGGATCGTCCTCGGCGATCTCGATGATCCGGCGGCGTTCGCGGTCCGGCAATTCCTGATCGAGCAGATGGGTCAGCGCGCCGCGTCCGACTTCTATCGCCGACCAGGCCAGCCAGAGAGCCACCCCGGCCCCGATAATCGGGTCAGCGACGGGGATGGACAGGAAAGCGGCGGCCCCGATCCCTGCAATCACGGCAAAGTTGGAGGCGAGGTCGGCCACATAATGCGCCCGGTCGCCGGAGACGGCGACGGAACCGGTTTGCTGCACGGCTTTGGTCTGGGCCCAGACCAGACCGGCCGTCAGGATGATGGACAACACCATGACGGCGATGGCCCAGCCCCCATTCAGAACGGGCCGCGGATCAATGGCGTGCAACCACGCCTCCCGCAAAAGCAGAACGGCCGACAGGGCGATAAACAGGGCTTGCAGGAAGCTGGCAAAGGCCTCTGCCTTGCCGTGCCCGTAGCGGTGATCGTCATCGGCGGGCGCGGCGGCATAGCGCACGGCAAGGAAGGTGGTGATGGAGGCCGCCAGATCGAGCGCGCTATCGGCCAGCGAGGCCAGCAAGGCGACAGAGCCGGAGGCGATCCAGGCGGCGAGCTTGGTGATGACCAGTGTCGACGCCACCAGAACGGACAGCGTCGTGGCGCGGCTGGTGATCTTGCGCGCTTCGCCCGGGTCCATGCGGCCCGGGCCTGCGTCGTGATGGGCATGATCGTGTGGCATGCCTGTTTATGACGTAATGCGGATTGAAGCGTCAAACCCCAAGTTTGCAATAAAGAATGATTGTCAGGCCGAGCCGACGGAATCGAATTTACAGCACGTTGGTCTTGCGCCGACCCGCTTTGCTGCGCGATGATACCGGAATGAGATATTCGCTTCCTGTCCTCGCTCTCGCTCTGGGCCTCGCGGCCTGTGGTTCCACCAATGACCGGGCCCCGACCTTTCGTGGTGGAGCGGGCGGCGACGCCGCTTACGGACGCGGTCTTCGCGCGCTGGAAGCGGGACGGATCGACCAGGCGAATGAGTATTTTGCCTGCGCGGCGCAATTTGGCGGCGGTTATGAAGTGGCCTGGTATTATGCCGGTACGACGGCGCTGGAACTGGCCGATGCGGGCGGTGAAGACGCTGACGGTTATCGCGAGGATGGCGAATATTATCTGACCACGTCGGGTCTGGCCGGCTGGGGTGCCTCACAGGCGGCGCTGGCGGAATATTATCATGCGCAGGGCAATGCCGACGAGGCCGTCTACTGGACCATGCTCTACACAAACAATGTGCGTGAAATGTCGCTGGGTCTGACCCGGATGGACACGGATACGATTGGCGACATTCGCGACAGCGTGTCGGCCGAACAATTCGCGCAGACGCAGCTTCGCGCGCTGCAGTTTGTCCCGCAACGCATTCCGCCCGGCCGTCCGAGCGAGGAGTGCAATGCCGCCATCCAGGGTGATCGCGAACCCTCCGGCCGCCAGCGTGCCACAACGCCGATGACATCCCCTCAGGGATCACAGCGCCGGCAACCCGGCTCGCCCTACTAGCGTCTAGCGCTGCGCAAAGCCCGAGCGGGTGCGGTTGGCGATGGCGACCAGCGACAGCATGACCGGGACTTCCACCAGAACGCCGACAACGGTGGCCAGCGCGGCTCCGGAGTTGAGGCCGTAAAGCCCGATGGCGACGGCGACCGCCAGTTCGAAGAAATTCGAGGTGCCGATCAGCGCGCAGGGGGCTGCGATGGCGTGGGGTGATTTCAGCGCCCAGGCGGCGCCATAGGCGAGGAAGAATATGCCATAGGTCTGGATCAGCAGGGGCACGGCGATCATGGCGATCAGAAGCGGCTGTTCCAGAATGACATTGCCCTGAAATCCGAAGAGCAGCACTACGGTCAAAAGCAGGCCGCCCGCCGACAGGGGCTTGATCCGCGCCGAGAAGGCGTCCAGACGCGCTTCGCCCTGTGCGCGATTTCCCCGCAACAAGGCACTTCGTGTCGCGATTCCGGCCGCCAGCGGCGCAGCCACAAACAGGCCGGCCGACAAGAGCAGGGTCTCCCAGGGCACGGTCAGTCCGGTCACGCCCAGCAGAAAGCCGACAATCGGCGCAAAGGCGATGATCATGATCAGGTCATTCACCGTGACCTGAAGCAGTGTGTATTCGGCATCGCCGCCGGTCAGCCGCGACCAGACAAAGACCATGGCGGTGCAGGGCGCCGCGCCCAGAATGATCAGGCCGGCGATATATTGCTCGGCATCGGCGCTCTCCATGAAGGGCGCGAAGACATAGCGGAAAAAGACAATGCCCAGCGCCGCCATGGTGAAGGGCTTGATGGCCCAGTTGACGATGATGGTGATCAGCAGGCCCTTGGGCCGGTCACCGATGCGGGCGAGGCTGGCCGGATCGATATTGACCATCATCGGATAGATCATCACCCAGATCAGCACGCCGACGGCGAGATTGACCGAGAAGATCTCCAGCGTGCTGAGAAACGCAAAAGCGCCGGGCACCAGATTGCCAAGCAACAGGCCCAGCCCGATGGCAAGAGCCACCCAGACGGACAACCAGCCTTCGAACAGGCCCATTTGGGTGTCTGGTGTGTCCGGCGCGGGAACGGGCTTGTGACCGGATGTCATGATTTGCCGATCCTTGCTGCGGCGCGGCGCAAGGCGAGCCGGTCGAGTGAGTCCATGGGCAGGTTGACGAAGGCTTCGATGCGGCGGGCCAGTGCCTTGTAGGTGTCGAGAAAGGCGACTCGTTTCTCGGCGTCACTGCCCTCTATGGCGGCCGGGTCCGGTAATCCCCAATGCGCCGTTACGGGTGTGCCCGGCCAGACCGGACAGGCCTCGGCGGCTGCAGAATCACAGACGGTAAAGACGAAGTCTATTCCGGCCTCCCGGCTCTCGCCATCGGCAAATTCGCTCCAGTTTTTCGAGCGCAGGCCGGTGGTGTCGTAGTCGAGGGAGTCGAGTAATTCCAGCGCAAACGGATTGACCTTTCCGGCGGGCAGGGAGCCGGCCGACAGGGCACGAAAGCGGCCCTTGCCGAGCCGGTTCAACAGGCATTCGGCAAGGATGGAGCGGGCCGAATTTCCGGTGCAGAGAAACAGGACAGTCTTCATCTCGCCTCGTCCTTGTGGATTTCGGGAAGGCGTGTGCCGCATAATTCCGGGCGGCCGCGGCAGCAATCGCTGACCAGAAAGCCGACGATGGCCTGAACGGTTTCAGCCCGGACGGAATAGAGAATGGTGCGCGACTGTCGCCGCGACTGGATAAGACCGCTGCGCTGCAATGTCTGAAGATGCGAAGTCAGCGTGGAGGGCGGAATATCCAGTTCGAGCGCCAGCACACCGGCGCTGATGGCCTCCGGCGCCGACCGCAACAGGCGGCGGAACAGGGCCAGGCGGGTCTCATGCCCCAGGGCGGCGAAAATTGTCGTGGCGTCTGTCAATTCCATATTTCGAGTATTATCGAAAAATGGAATTGCGGCAAAGCGGAATTGTCTGTTGCTATGGCGCTTGTTTTGTCCGGTCAGGCCAGACGGCGAAACGCCGCGACCTGACCGGCAATCGTTTCATCCAGACGCCAGTCCATATCGTGTGAGAGCTGTTTGAACAGCGTCTTGCCGAATTCGGTATCAATGCCCTCGATCAGGAGCAGGCCGCCACATTTCAGACGGGCCATGGCATGACGGAAATGGGCGGCGAGCACGGCCAGAGACGGGGTTCGCGCAAGCCAGACCGTGTCGACCTCTCCCGCAGAACCGGAATGACCGATATTGGCAAAGACCCGCAGGCGGGCCGCGCTGCAGCCGCGCAGCTGGCAGATCGCTTCAACCGTATCGGCCGAGGCCGCCGGAGCGACGGGTGATGAAAAGACGCCGCGATCCAGAAAAGCCGCAGAGATTCCGTCTGAAGCGCCCAGTTGCAGCACCTTGTCACCGGCATGGGCAATCTCGCCGAGATAATCCTCCAGCGCGGCATCCAGCGGACCGCGGCGGCGCAAGGCCGAGCGTTGCATCTTGCGCAAAGGTGACGCAAGGCGGGTCAGGAATGACGGAGCAAATGCGGTATCGACAACGGCCATGATCGTCCCAATCGTGTACAGTGTGTTAACGTCGGAACATTCCCTCGCAAGGCGAAGGCCAAGTCTTGCCAAGAGGTTAATGCCGTTCCTGCTTGCAGGTTTTTATGGTCATGCGATGAATGCGACATGGAGTATGCCTATGCCCCGCCGAGCGACGATATGAATCGTCATGTCGTGGACCGCCTGATTGAGGAGCGCGCGCCGCGTCTCATCTCGCGCCCGCGCGTCTGGGCGGCGATTCGCAATATCGCCTATCCCATGCTGGGGTATAAAAAGGCCGTCGCCATTGCCGATGCGATTGCCGACAAGTCCGGCGACGAAACGCTGCACTGGGTCAGCGAATATCTTCACCTGCAGCCGCAGCCGGAAAATCTGGATATCGTGCCGGAGGCGGGCGGCTGTGTGGTCATTGCCAATCACCCTGGCGGGATTGCCGATGGTGTGGCGGTCTGGGATGCGCTCCGGGAAAAACGCCCGGACGTGTGCTTCTTTGCCAATCGCGATGCCTTGCGGGTCAGTCCGGGTCTGGCCGATCTGATCATTCCGGTCGAATGGCGCCAGAATCTGCGCAGCCGTCAGAATGCACGCGAGACGCTGCGCTCTGCGCTGGAGGCGTTCAAGTCGGACCGGTGCGTGGTGATCTTTCCCGCCGGGCGCATGGCGGAATGGAACTGGAAGCGCTTCACGCTGGATGAAAAGCCATGGGCGCCGACGGCGGTCAGTTTTGCCCGGCGATTCAAACAACCCATCATTCCGCTGGGTGTACGCCAGCGCATGCCGATCCTCTATTATGCGCTCGCCCAGGTGCATACCGAGCTGAAAGACATGACCGTGTTTCACGGCTTCATGGGCAAGAAGGGCGCGCACTATCCCTTGCGGTTTGGCGCGCCGATTGATCCAGCCGCCCTGCCCGAGAGCGAGGCCGAGGCGACCGCGATTGTCAAAGCCGCCTGTGAACAGCTGGCGTGGCGGCGCTAGCGGTGCTGGTCAATCAGGACCGGATTGCCGTCCGGATCGGTCAGGGTGAAATGGGCCGGGCCTTCGCTTGCGGCGTCTATCAGCTCGCCGACATCCAGGCCCGCCGCTGACAAGCGCTTTTGCAGAGCGCGGACATCCTCAAACTTTTCCACATTCTTCGCGTCCTGATCCCAGCCCGGATTGAAGGTGAGGCAATTTTTATCGAACATGCCCTGGAAGAGGCCGACGACTGTCGGGCCATTCTTCAGGATCAGCCAGCCTTGTGACTGATCTCCGCCCATCTTCGAAAAGCCGAGCGTTTCATAAAACGTCTTCGAGGCTTCGATGTCCTTGACGGCGAGGCTGATGGAAAATGCGCCCAGAGAGCTTTGTGTCATGGCGTGTCCTTTCGCGTTCATAGCGCTACGCTAGCGCAAAACGCGCGCAGGACATCACCCGATCGGGTGGAATCGACACTTTTGCGGCGGTTTTCGGCGGAAAAGGCTTTCCTAGCCTTCGCGCTCGACCATCATCTTCTTGATCTCGGCAATCGCCTTGGCGGGGTTCAGACCCTTGGGGCAGGTTTGCGCGCAATTCATGATGGTGTGGCAGCGATAGAGCTTGAACGGATCTTCGAGATCGTCGAGCCGCTCGCCGGTCATTTCATCGCGGCTGTCGGCAATCCAGCGATAGGCGTGAAGCAGGGCCGCCGGGCCGAGATATTTGTCGCCATTCCACCAATAGGACGGGCAGGCGGTCGAACAGCAGGCGCACATGATGCATTCATACAGCCCGTCGACCTTGGCGCGATCCTCTTCGGACTGACGCCATTCCTTTTCCGGCGCCGCGGTCTTGGTCTGTAGATAGGGCTGCACGAAGGCCTGCTGGGCATAGAAATCGGTGAGGTCGGGAATGAGGTCGCGTACCACCGGCTGGTGCGGCAGCGGATAGATTCACCGCCCCGTCATCTCGTCCATGCCCTTGGTGCAGGCAATCGTGTTGCGGCCGCCGATATTCATGGCGCAGGAGCCACACACGCCTTCCCGGCAGGAGCGGCGGAAGGCGAGCGATGAGTCGACATTGTTCTTGATCCACAACAGCGCGTCGAGCACCATCGGCCCGCAATCGTCGAGATCGACGGTATAGGTGTCCCAGCTGGGATTGCCGCCGGCTTCCGGATCATAGCGGTAGACCTTGAAGGTGCGGGTGTTGGTCGCGCCTTCCGGCTTGTCCCATGTCTTGCCCTTTTTGGGTTTTGATCCGCGTGGCAGGGCCAGCTCAACCATTTGAGACTCCACAAATGTTCATTTCAAACTGACGCTGAATGTATACCCCGCGGCGGGGAAGTCGACCCGCAAGCGGCAGAGGAAACAGCCTATTCCTGCGCGGCGAGCCAGAGCTCCGTGACTGTCACGGCATCGCGGACCAGAATGGCGGCGTCTGCGGGCGGCATGCCATCGGACTCGCCTGTCTCAAGGATGTCGGCGATGGAGAGGGCGGCCGCATCGACGCGGGCCTGATGTGTCGCCCAGTCACCACCGCCTTCCGGGGTAATGCCGGCGTCGGCCAGGCGCGCAATCTCGGCATCAATCCGGGACAGAGCCCGATCCGGGTCGGCCTCTGCTTCGGACGTGAAGATGACGGGTGGTGTCTCCAGCCGGGCAAAGGCGCGATAGGCGACGAGAAATTGCGGCAGGAACTCCCGCGCAATGCCGGGTTCGACCCCGGCAATCCAGGCGATCATCTGCGGATCATCGCAGGCGACGCCCGGCACACGGGCGGCGATTTCGGTCTCGAACAGATCCTGCGAGGCGATGTCATAGCCGCGCAAGGCCTGCGCCGTCTGGGTGCGGATGGCCGCGGACTGCCAGTCTTCCAGTAATTCGCATTGCGGCGCCCGCCGGGCGATGATCTCAAGGAAGAGGATGGATTGCACTTCCTGCGGCGCGGCTTCGGTCTGCGCGATGGTCAGGGAGAGGAGGGCGGTCAGCAACATGGCAGTCTCCATCAGATCAGGCTGTCGAGACTGGCGCAGGGATAGAATTGCCGCAAGAGGCCTGTCTATCCAAAGAACATGTCGTGCATGATGCGGCCCGGCATGAAAGCGAGTCCGCCGGCGATCAGAAGCCCGCCAATATATAGGCCGATCATGGCCCCGCGATGCGCCCGTATATTCCCCTTGCGCGCATTGTAGAGTGCCAGCGGGACCGAGACATAGGTCAGCGGGACGAATAGATGGATGAAACCGAAATGGCCGAATAACCGTCCGCTTTGCATGAAGCTGGGGATGAAGATGGCGGCGGTTGCCGTAAACATCATCAGCGCCATGTAGACATAACCATTCCAGCGATGCAGCGGCGTGCCCTTGGGGAGCCCCATCTGGATGGTGCCCAGAACAAAAGCCGGGACCACCGTGTAGAAATGTAGCTGGATGGCCAGCGAGGCTTCGAACACAGGGTCGAGATTCATATTCGGCGCTCATCTGGCGAGTTGAGAATCTACTTTAAAATATAAAGTGAATGCCGGCAAGGATGGGGGCGCATCCGCCAATCAGCGCCGGTTTTCCTTGCGGATGACGAGTTTCAGGCCGGACCAGATTTCGTCGACGGCGCAGACCTTGATGTCAACGAGGCCGAGCGGAAAGGCGGACTCGCGGACCGCGTCCTCGCTCATATCGGTATCGACTTTCGAGGCTTTCTTGGGCCAGCTCACCCAGATCATGCCGTCCTGTGCGATGGCGAGCCGGGCTTGCGGCAAGGCGGTGTTCAGCCGGTCGCGCGACATCACGAAGAGGTGGACAACATCCAGCGCTCCGCCGGGGTCTGGCGTGTCGGTCAGGTTTATGAATTGCGCGGCGTTGGTAAGCCAGCGCAGGCTCTCCGGCAGGTTGATAAAACACACGGCCTGACCGTCTTTCAGGCCAAGCTTCTTCGGCAGGGGCGTGGCGGAATAGCCTGCCTCAAGCATCTTCTTCCCCGCAAAGCAAATGAGCTAAACGTGTATCCCGATGAGAGTAGTCTGGCCAGATTTCAGGGGACGTAATTTGTCTTTCGGTCCGATCCTCGGTTGTGAGGGGACCAATGGCCTCGAAACGGTCGGAAGTCGTGTAGTCGCGCTCGACCGAGTAGTGCTGAACGCCATCTGGTCCACAGGTTTGCAGGCCGATATGGCTTGCGCTGTAACCTGCTGCCACAACAGGCGGACTGCTGAAACGGAATGCTCCTTCACTCTCTGCGCGGCAGAGCCCCGCCTCTTCTGGGATGTCTGTCCAGCAGATCGAGTATTCGCCGACCAGCCGGGTTTGGCCGCTATCACAGGCGGCGCAGGCAAAGGCCATCAAAATGGCGAGCACAAGCGAGCGGGCAATCATGCGTGAAGGCTAGCGGTGATTTTCTATTTCGTCATCACCCGGCTTGTCCGGGTGATCTCCAGAAGCGAGATGCCCCGGACCTGAGCTGGCGCGGCCGGGGCATGACGTCATTCTACTCATCTTATGGTGAGGCGCTTTCCGCGAGAAAGGCCGAGAAGCACGCATTCCATCACACCCGTCGCCCTCCGGCTTGCTTGCCCTCGTGAAAACGGGGGACCGGAGGGTCTCTCGAGATCCTCCGATTAAATCGGAGGATGATGCGAATCGTAGATCAGTAAACCCGCGCTTTCGGCTCAATGTACGCAATGTCGTTCGACATGGTGTAGGTGTGGACGCCGCGATATTTGAGGCTGACCTCACCGGTCTCGTCAATCCAGGCGAGGGTGTGGGTCATCCAGTCCTTGTCATCGCGATCCGGGAAGTCCTCGCGGGCATGGGCGCCGCGGCTTTCCTCGCGGGCGACTGCACCGTTGACGGTAACGGCGGCCTGGGCGACGAGATTGTCCAGCTCAAGGGTTTCCATGAGGTCGGTATTCCAGATCATGGTGCGGTCGGAGACGGCGATATCCGGCAGACCGGCATAGACCTGCTTGATACGCTCCACGCCTTCGGACATGACCTCGCCGGTGCGGAAAACGGCGCAGTTTTCCTGCATGGCGGCCTGCATGTCATCGCGCAGGCGCGCGGTCGGCGTCTTGCCCTTGGCGTTGCGGTATTTGTCGAGACGGGCGAGCGAATTATCGCCCGCGCCTTTCGGCAATTCCGGCTGACTGGCGGCGGCATCGACGGTTTCGCCGACGCGCAGGCCCGCCGCCCGGCCGAAGACGACCAGGTCGATCAGCGAGTTGGAGCCGAGGCGGTTGGCGCCGTGCACGGACACGCAGGCGGCTTCGCCCACCGCCATCAGGCCAGGCACGGTGATCTCTTCACCCTTGCCGTTCACGGTGAGAACCTCGCCATGATAATTGGTCGGAATGCCGCCCATATTATAGTGGACGGTCGGCAGAACCGGGATGGGCTCCTTGGTCACATCGACGCCGGAGAAGACGCGCGCGCTTTCGGAAATGCCCGGCAGGCGTTTGTGAATGATCTCCGGATCGAGGTGATCGAGATGGAGATAGATATGGTCTTTCTTCGGCCCGACGCCGCGGCCTTCGCGAATCTCGATGGTCATCGATCGAGACACCACATCGCGGCTGGCCAGATCCTTGGCCGAGGGCGCATAGCGCTCCATGAAGCGTTCGCCCTCTGAATTGGTCAGATAGCCGCCTTCGCCGCGCACGCCTTCGGTGATGAGGACGCCCGCGCCATAAATGCCGGTCGGGTGAAACTGGACAAATTCCATGTCCTGAAGCGGCAGGCCGGCGCGCAGCACCATGGCATTGCCATCGCCGGTGCAGGTGTGCGCCGAGGTGCACGAGAAATAGGCGCGGCCATAGCCGCCAGTGGCCAGAATCACGGATTTGGCGCGGAAGCGGTGCAAAGTGCCATCGTCCAGCTTCCAGGCGGTGATGCCGCGGCAGACGCCGTCCTCGTCCATGATCAGATCGAGGGCGAAGTATTCGATGAAGAATTCGGTCTCTTCCTTCACGCACTGGCCGTAGAGCGTGTGCAGGATGGCGTGGCCGGTGCGGTCGGCGGCAGCGCAGGTGCGTTGCACCGAGCCTTCGCCGTAATTGCGGGTCATGCCGCCAAAGGCGCGCTGATAGATCTTGCCGTCCTCGGTGCGCGAGAAGGGCACACCCCAGTGTTCCAGCTCGTAAACGGCGGCCGGTGCATTGCGGCAGAGATATTCGATAGCGTCCTGGTCGCCCAGCCAGTCTGACCCCTTCACGGTGTCATACATGTGCCAGCGCCAGTCATCCTCGCCCATATTGCCGAGGCTGGCGGAAATGCCGCCCTGCGCTGCAACCGTGTGGGAGCGCGTCGGGAAGACTTTCGAGATACAGGCGGTTTTCAGCCCGGATTGCGCCGCGCCGAGCGCCGCCCGAAGACCGGCGCCGCCAGCTCCGACCACCACAACGTCATAGGTGTGATCAATCCACTTATAGTCAGACATGTGTCTCTCTTCTTCCCGTATCAGCCGGCCAGCGCGAGGCGGATCAGCGCGTAGGCACCCGCCAGCATCAGTCCATAAGTGATCAGCGTATTTGCGATCAGCAGGGTGAATTTCAGCCCTGCTTCGTGGATGTAGTCCTCGATCACGACCTGCAAACCCAGCCGCATGTGATAAAGCGTCGCAATCATTGTGATCAGCGTGATCAGCGCGCCAAAGGCCGAGCCGAAAAAGGCGCGCGACGCGTCCGCATCTGGAGCGCCCGAAAAGGTGAAGGCGATCACAAAGATTGGCAGGGCGATCACCAGCGCAATGGCACTGACGCGCTGGGTGATGAAGTGATGCGTGCCGGATTTGGCAGAGCCGAGGCGGTTGGTGCGCTTGGCGGGGGTCATCATCGATTTCATGATGCGCCTCCCGTCAGGGCAAAGCCCCAGAGAAGGGCCGGCAGGACAAAGGAAAAGACGATGATCAGGACCGAGCGCTGGTTGGAGCCTTTCGGATCAAACCCCTTGCCCGCATCCCAGACCAGATGGCGGATGCCATTGAGGAAGTGAAAGCTGACCGACCAGGTCAGAAGGATCAGGCCGAAGCGCGTCACCCACAGCATCGGGCCGTCAAACAGGAAGGCGACACTGCCTTCCGTGCCTGTGGCCAGCATGACCAGCCAGACCGTCAGCGCCAGCGCGCCAAGATAATTTCCGATGCCGGAGACCCGGTGAAGGATGGACGACAGCATGGTCGGATGCCAACGCCACACCTGAAGATGCGGCGAAAGCGGCCGTGTATCGGTATTTCCGCTGGCCATTTGGATTTCCCTGATCAGACAAAGCCCGTTTCGACGCAGACAATAAGCCGCGTCGGCTCTTGGTCAACGCGGGGATGCGCTTGTGGTCAATCCATCCTCAGCGATTCCGGCAATCGCTCCTCGTTGACATTGCCGTCTTCAACGTAAACCACGCCGCCCTTCATCACGAAATCGACATTCTGGAGGAGGCTGGGATAGGTGAGAAGATCGCCATCCACGGCGATGATGTCGGCATACTGGCCTTCCTGAATGCGGCCCCATTGATCCTGCACGCCCATCAGGACGGACGGCCAGTAGGTGGCCGAGCGGATGACATCCATAACCGGCACGTCCAGCTCGCGGGTCCAGACATCGATTTCATTCCAGGTCGACTGGCAATGGAATTTGGTCGGGATGCCCGAATCCGTGCCGACCAGCATGACCACACCAGCTTCGCGCAATTGCTCGAATTTGCGCTGCAGGGTCGGGCGGCGCAGCGGTGTGAGCTGCATGTATTCCAGCTGGTCGACATGTTCCAGAGAGGCGGCAATGTCGGCAATGGTGTCGGGCTGCAGGCCGCGATGCCAGCAGGTATTGTCCAGACGTTCGGGATTGTCGCGTGTGCGCTCGTAATTCCACAGGCCTTCAATGGTCGGCGTCCAGAAGAGCGGCCCGCCGCTGATGCGGCCGCGGGCGGTGCGGGCGACCAGCGCGTCGATGACATGATCGGGATATGCCGGTGCGGTTGTCAGCCCGGTATGTTCGAAATTATCGACGCCGATTTCCAGACCGCGCAGGATTTCATTCGGGCGATGGGAGTGGGCCACCACGGTCAGGCCGCGCTGATGCGCCTGATCGACGACAGCGCGGGCTTCGGCCAGCGTCATTTCGTCCTGATCAATCAGCTTGATAACATCCACGCCGGCATCGGCGAGTTCATTGACGCGGGCGCGGGCTTCGCGCTCGCCCTCAATGCCCCAACGGTAATGCTCGGCGCCGGGGCGGGTGCGGTGCTGGATGAAGGGGCCGGAGACGAACAGGCGCGGGCCGGGCAGTTCGCCGGAATTGATGCGGTCGCGGATCGAAAGGCTGATGTCGAGCGGTGCGCCGAGATCGCGCGCCGTGGTGACGCCGGCCAGCAGGAGCTGGACCGCCGAGGCGGGCATGATCTCGTCTTCCATGCGGTCGGCATAGGTGGGGTGCCAGTGATCGTAATCGGCATGGCCGGTCAGCATCAGATGGGCGTGCATCTCCCACAATCCGGGCAGGACCGTCATGCCTTCGGTGGAGATGATCTCGTAGCCTTCCGGCACGATCAGCGAATCCTGATTGCCGACGGCGGTGATGCGGTCATCCTCGACCAGAATGACGGAATTGCGGATGGGCGGGCCGCCATTGCCATCCAGCAAAGTACCACCGACCAGCGCCTGACGCTCCTGCGCCATGGCCGTGCCGGTGAGTGTCAGACTGACAGCGAGTGTGAGTGTACGAATGATCATGATGGCCCCTCCCAAAGCGTTCCGATCACGTTAGCCTGTGTGCCGGATTCGTCAAAAGCAATCCTTGCGCCCATGTTATGCGTAAACAGGGATAACCAAAGGGAGACCTCACGCCATGACCACCCTCACCAAACCCGCCGCCGTTGTCACCGGAGCCTCAACCGGGATCGGTCATGCGACGACGCAAGTGCTGATCGAGAACGGCTTTCATGTCTTTGCCGGGGTGCGCAAGGATGAGGATGCCGCGCGGCTGAGCCAGGAATTCGGTGACAGCGTCACGCCGCTGAAAATGGAAGTAACGGATTCGGCCTCCATGAATGCGGCGGGGGAAAAGGTACGCGAGGCGCTGGGCGGAAAGACGCTGCAAGGCCTGGTCTGCAATGCCGGTGTCGCGGTGACCGGGCCGATCCTGCACATTCCGGTCGAGGAATTTGAAACCCAGCTGAACATCAATGTGCTGGGCGTGGTGCGCACGGTGCAGGCCTTCGGCCCGCTTCTGGGCGCGGACAAGACCCTCACCGGAAAGCCGGGCCGGGTCGTCACCATGTCGTCTGTCGCCGGGAAAATGGGCATGCCCTTTGTCGGGCCCTATGCCGCGTCCAAACACGCGTTGGAAGGCCTGTCGAAATCCCTGCGCAAGGAATTGGCGCTTTATGGCATCGGCGTTCACATCATCGGGCCGGGGGCGGTCGCCACGCCGATCTGGGACAAGGCGGATGATACCAGCGAGCTCGATAAATACCGCCACACCGATTACATCAAATCCATGGAGCGGGTGTTTCACTGGATGCTGGATCGCGGCCCGAAAGGCCTGCCGCCCCGCCAGATCGGCGAGCGTGTGCATTTCTGCCTGACCGCGCCAAAGCCGAAGAACCGCTATGCGGAAGTGCCGCAGCGGTTTGAAAACTGGACCATGCCGCGCCTTCTGCCGGAAGAATTCGTCGACAAGCAGGTCATCAAGCGCCTGGCCCTGCGTCCGGAAGACCTGAAGCGCGACTAAGGGCTGACATCTGAAGAATCTGGTCTAGTCTCTCCGGCGAACACTCGGGGAGAGAGACATGCTGCGTGCCCTTCTGATTTCAGGCCTGCTTTTTTCGGCACCCGTTCTTGCGGATGATGCCGAAGACTTCCAATCGCTGATTGCCGATTTCGAGGCGCATGAAAACCGCGATGATCCGGATGAGAATCCGGACGCCGCCGGACGCTGGGGTGATCTCTCGCCGGAACGATATGCCGAGGACCGGGCCGCGGATATGGTGTTCCTGGACCGGCTGGAAGCGATTGACGAAAACAATCTGCCCGCCGGCGAGATCGTCAATTTCGCGACGCTGGATTATCTCCTGCGCTTCCGCGTCGAGCTCGCGCAATTCGACATGCAGCGCGCACCCTTCTCCAATGATAGCGGCTTCTTCTCGACCCCGCTCTATGTCGCCTCCTCCACTCGTCCCCGCAATGTCGAGGCGGCGGAAAACTGGATTGCCCGGCTGGAAGATCTGCCGCGTTATCTGGATGAAAACATCTACTGGATGCGTGAAGGCATAGAGGCTGGCTATACCCAGCCCGCCAATATCATCGGCGGCGTCCGCGACCAGATTGCGGCGATTGCCGCCATGAGCGTTGAAGAAACCGGCATGGTGGAGCCGATCGACGCCCTGCCGGCCAGCGTGCCGGACGCCGAGCGGGCGCGTCTGCGCGCCGAGGCCGAGGCGGCGGTCGCCGATCATGTCCTGCCGGCCTATCAGGCGCTGCTCGACTTCATGGACGAAGAATACGTGCCGGCGGCGCGGACAGAGCTGGGCATTTCCTCGGTGCCGGACGGCCGCGCGCAATACCAGGCGCTGGTGCGTTACCACACCACGCTGGATACCTCTCCAGAGGAAGTCCATCAGCGCGGTCTCGCCGAAGTGGCGCGGATCCGCTCGGAGATGGAAGCCATCATCGAGGAGGTCGGGTTTGACGGCACATTTGCCGAATTCCTGAACTTCATGCGGACCGACCCGCAATTCTATGCGGAGAGCGAAGAAGAGCTGATGATGTATGCCTCATGGCTGGCCAAGCGGGCCGATGATGCCATGCCGCGCTTCTTTGGCCGTCTGCCGCGCCTGCCTTACGGCGTGCGTCCGGTGCCGGCCTCGATTGCGCCGACCTATACGACGGGCCGCTACTGGCCGGGATCGCTGGAGAATGGCGTGGCCGGGGGATACATGGTCAATACCTATAATCTCTCGCAGCGTCCGCTCTATAATCTGCCGGCCCTGACCGTGCACGAGGCCGTGCCGGGCCACCATCACCAGATCGCGCTGGCACAAGAGCTGGAAGATGTGCCGGCGTTTCGCCGCAACACCTATATCACCGCCTTTGGCGAGGGCTGGGGGCTCTATACGGAATTCCTGGCGGAAGAGATGGGCATGTATTCCACGCCCTATGACCAGTTTGGCCGCCTGACCTACGAGATGTGGCGCGCCTGCCGTCTCGTCGTCGACACCGGCATCCATTATATGGGCTGGACGCGGGATCAGGCCGAGGCCTGCTTCCTCGAAAATTCCGCTCTCGCGCCGCACAATATCCGCACCGAAGTCTCGCGCTATATCTCATGGCCGGGCCAGGCGCTGGCCTACAAGACCGGCGAATTGCTGATGCGGGATCTGCGCCAGCGGGCCGAGACACGGCTGGGCGAGCATTTCGACATCCGCGATTTCCATGACGAGCTGCTGAGCGAAGGCGCCGTGCCGCTGGGCTATCTCGAAAACCGGACCATGGCCTGGATCGAAGCGACGCTGGAAGAGGCAGAAGCCGGGGAGGACGGCGCGGCGGAGGACTAACCCCCCGTCCGTCGAGCCTCGTTGATATGGCCACGGATGAGGAGGACAGAGACCGTCTCTTCATCCGTTGTCGTCAGTGACAGGGCGCGCTGCATGTCGGCTTCGGCAGCATCAAGATCGCCGAGCTCCAGACGCGCCTGAGCGCGGGTGCGCCAGCCCTCGAAATTTTGTGGCTCATGGGAAATGGCCTGTGCGGCATCGGCCTCGACCGCTGCCCATTCGCCCATCTCCGCCGCGGCGCGGGCGCGGCCCAGCCAGAGCGGAGCCGATTGCGGGGAGAATTCGACGGCGCGGGAATAGACGCGGCGGGCTTCTTCGGGATGACCACTGGACATCCAGGCTTCGCCGGCCTCGGCCAGATAGAGTACTTTCATGGCTGCGGGGCCCCCATCGGGGGCTTCGGCCAGCGCCTGAAGGCGGAATGCACCTTCGGCTTCCTCGCCAAGTGCAATCAGCGCGCGCGCCACGCAATGACGGGCCGGCCAGCCGCCGCCTTCAAACCGCCAGGCGAGCGCTTCTTCATAGGCAGCGTCCGGATTGGCTTCCACGCCACTGAGGCAGGCTTCGTAGCGGTCATGATCACGTGCCTGTGCAAATGCCATAGAGGTAAAGGCCACGCTTGCCGCAGCTGCAAAAAGAAGACGCTTCATGTCGATAAGCTCCCGTATGCCCACTGGACCTACCATAGGCGGGCGGTAGATTGACGTCCATGTCACACACCCGCTCCGCCTTGCTATTGGGTTTCGGCTATGTCGCAAAAGCCACGGCTCCGCATCTTCGGGCCGCAGGCTTTCAGCTTGCCGGGACCAGCCGGTCCATTGAAAAGTCGAATGAAATGCGCGCGCTGGGCGTGACGCCGCTGATTGACCCGGCGGTCGATGAGTTGCACGAGGCGATGGCCGCTGCTTCGCATATTCTGGTATCGGTGCCACCTGGCGGAGGCGGAGATCCGGTGCTGGAGGCACTGGGCGGGGATGTGGATTTCTCCGCACTGGACTGGCTCGGATATCTCTCGACCACGGGCGTTTATGGCGATGCGCAGGGCGGCTGGGTGACCGAGGCGACGCCGCCGGATCCGGCTGAAGCCCGCTCGATGCGGCGGCTGGAAGCGGAGCAGGCCTGGCAAGCCCGATCGGACAGGACACGGATTTTCCGTCTGTCGGGAATATATGGCCCGGGGCGCTCGGCGCTGGACAGGGTCACAGCCGGCACGGCCCGGCGTATCGTCAAGCCGGGGCAGGTCTTTTCGCGCATTCATGTTGACGATATCGCGGCAGCGTTGATGGCGTCCATTGCCCGGCCCGATGTTGCCGGTCCGTTCAATCTGGCCGACGAGATGCCCGCCCCGCAGGCCGATGTGACGGCTTTTGCCGCCGAATTACTCGGCGTTGACCCGCCGCCCATTGAGGATTTCAACTCCGCCGGGATGAGCGCGATGATGCGCAGCTTTTTCTCGTCCTCGCGGCGTGTTTCCAGCGAGGCCACGCGCGCGGCGCTCGGCTGGACGCTAAAATATCCAGATTATCGCAAGGGATTGCAGGCGATTTACGACGCCTCGATCTGAGCCGCGAGCGCTTCTGCGGTCGAGATCAGGCGCGCCAGCTCCGGGCCGGACGACAGGCGGTGATCGCCATTCTTGATCAGGGTGAAGACGATGTCCTGGCTGGTCAGGACATCGACGCATTTGCGCGCATGTTCCCACGGCACGCTGTCATCCAGCATGCCCTGAAGAATACGAACCGGCCCGTCAAAGGGGATTGGCTTGCCCAGAACCGACCAGTTCTTTCCGTCCTCGATCAGTTTTTTCGTGACGATGAAAACCTCGTCGTCATAGGGAGAGGGCTCTTCAAACCGCCCGGTTGTCTCAATCGTGTGGCGCACTTCGTCTGAAAAGCCCGGCCACATCAGTTCGGACGTGAAATCCGGTGCCGGCGCAATCAGCAGCATGGCGCTAATGCGCCCTGCCCGTTCCCTAGCCGTCAGCAGGCTGATCCAGCCGCCCATGGAGGAACCGACGAGGATTTGCGGGCCATCGGTCAGGGCGTCGATGATGGCCAGCGCATCCTCGCGCCAGCGGCCAATCGTGCCGTCCTCGAAATCACCGGAAGAGGCACCATGCCCATAATAGTCGAAGCGCAAAAGGCCGCGCCCGGTGGCTTTCGCCCAGGCGTCCAGCGCCATGACCTTGGTGCCGCCCATGTCGGACTTGAAACCGCCGAGCCAGACCAGGCTGGCTTTTCCCGGCTGTGCCGCCTGCCGGACGAAGGCGATTTTCTCGCCATCGCCGCGGTACAGAAACTGAATGTCCGGCGAGTTTGTCATGGTTTAAGTCCTGTGAAACAAGATGGTGGCATCTTTCCCGCAATCCGGACACGCGGGTCAAGACCGGCAACAGGAGAACGACGCCTCGATGAAAGTGCTGCAGGTCATTCCCGGTCTGGAAACCGGCGGGGCGGAACGCACCACGATCGAGGTCGCACAAGCGCTGGTCCGTGACGGGCATGAGGCGCTGGTGGCGAGTGAAGGCGGCGCCATGGAGGCGGAATTGGCGGCGGTGGGCGGCGAGCTGATCCGCCTGCCGCTGGCGTCGAAAAATCTCTTTACCCTGCTGAATAATGCGTCCCGCCTGAAGGCGCTGATCAATGCTCGCAATATTGATATCGTCCATGCGCGTTCGCGCGCTCCGGCCTGGTCGGCCTTGCGGGCCGTGCAAGGCACGAATGCGAAATTCGTGACGACCTATCACGGCACCTATAATGCGAAATCTGGCCTGAAACGTTTCTACAATTCGGTGATGGCGCGCGGTGATCGGGTCATCGCCAATTCCGAATTCATTCGCGACCATATTGTCACCGAGCACGGCCTCCCCGCCGAGGCGATCACCGTCATTCCGCGCGGCGTGGATGTCGACCGTTTCGAGATGACCGAAATGGTCAGGCAGCGCGGGCGGGATCTCGCGACTGAATGGGCGTTGCCCGAGCGGCGGTTTATTGCCGTGCTGCCGGCCCGCCTGACACGGTGGAAGGGCCAGCTGGTCGCCATCGAGGCGTTGGGCCGGATGAAGGCCGAGGGGCTGGATGTCCCTGTCCTGATACTGGTTGGCGGCGATCAGGGCCGCACCGGCTATCGCGAAGAGATTGAATGGCTGATTGGCCGCCATGAGCTTGAAAACACTGTCTGGCTCGTCGGTCATTGCAACGACATGCCGGCCGCCTTTTCCCTCGCTGATGTCGCGCTGAACCCGTCGACCGATCCGGAAGCCTTCGGGCGGACGGCGGCTGAAGCGAGCGCGGCAGGCCTGCCGGTGATCGTCGCCGATCATGGTGGGGCGCGGGAGGTGGTGGAAGACGGCGTGACCGGGTGGCGAACCCTTCCGGGGGATGCCGGGGCGCTGGCAAAAACATTGCAAGTCGCGATGGAGCTTGATATCGCCGCGCGTCAGGCCAAGGGGCAGGCCGGGCGGCAACGGGTTTTGCAGCGTTTCACGGTGTCATCTTTGCAGACTTCCACCTTGCGGGTCTATCGCGAGCTTCTAGAGTGAGTGCATGAACGAAGCGGTCAAAGATATTATCTACGTCCTTTTGTGGGGCGATCTGCCATCGACCGTCCGCGGGCTGGCCTCGTGTCAGCGAATCCGTGAAGCTCATCCGCGCGCCAGGCTGATCCTTCTGACGGCGCCGGACTATGAAGCGCTTCTGAAGCACTGTCCGCATTTCAGCCAGATCGAAACCGATGCCACTGCGACGGGTCCGGCCGGCAAGCTGACCTCGAAGCGGATCAAGGTGACCAAGCCCAAATATGTCTATGATCTTGTGGGCGATGCCGATGCGCGCCGGATCAGGGGCGGGCTGCGGTTTTCCAGAATCAAGTGGATCGATGCGGCTCCGCGGCCGATGGACGGGGTTCATCCCGTTGAAGCTGCGGCTGTCGCGCTGGGACGGTCCGGCCTGGGCCGCGAGGATTATCGCCTCGGCGAAGCGCCGGCACCGGATGTGTCCTGGGTGGATTATCTGGCCCGAACCTCCCGCATGCTGGAGCCGGAATATTTCGGCCTCAATGGTCCTTTTGCCCTGCTGGCCCCCGCCGGTGAGGAAGTGAAGGCCAATCTGCGCTGGCCGCGGGAACGCTGGGCGGCGCTGGCCGCGGCATTGCTCGACCTGGGCATCACGCCCGCGATTGTGGGCGGGCCGTCTGCGCGCGATGTCGGGCGCTTTGTGTCCGAGAACGTCCCCAATTCCCGCGACGTCACAGGCAAGGCCAAGCTGGTTCAGCTGGCCGGACTGGCGCGCCGGACACGTTTTGTCTTTGGCGAGGATACCGATCTCATCCATCTCCTCGTCGCAGCGGGACCGCCTGCGGCTGCGCTCTACCCTGATGGCGAAAATCCGGCGCTCAAGGCACCGCGCGGTGCCTCTCCGGTGGTTCTGTTGCATGCACCGGTGCTGGCGCAAGTCACAGCCGAGGAGGCCTTGCAGGCCATGCGCGTGGCGGGCGGCTTCGAGGAATCACCGCGTGCGGCTTGATTTTCTGCCCGTGACCCTCATAACACTGCACCGCTGCCTTGCAGGCGGAAGGGCTGTCTCTTGACCGTCGCCTTTTCCTGCGATTGTGGTATTTTTCGAATTCTGGCTGATAGTGGAGAAGTTACATAGCTCGCCGACCTGTTGCTGCGACGCCCCCCAAAAAAGAGGGCCCACGCATAAATCAAGATATTCGCGTTCCGCGCGTCCTGCTCATCGATGAACACGGTGAAAAGCAGGGAGTCATGCCAACCGAAGCTGCGATTGAAGCGGCCGTGGAGGCGGGGCTTGATCTCGTCGAGGTCTCGCCGAATGGCGATCCTCCGGTCTGCAAGATTCTCGATTACGGCAAGCTGAGATACGCTGAACAGAAAAAGAAGGCGGAGGCCCGCCGGAAGCAGAAGACGCAAGATATCAAAGAGATAAAAATGCGTCCGAACATCGACACTCATGATTATCAGGTCAAGACCCGGGCCATGACGCGCTTCTTTGAAGACGGCGACAAGGTCAAGGTGACCTTGCGATTCCGGGGCCGGGAGATGGCGCACCAGGATCGCGGCATGGATGTCATGATTCGCGTCAAGGAAGACTTTGCCGCCATTGCAAAGGTCGAATTCGAGCCCAAGCTTGAAGGTCGGCAGATGACGATGGTGCTCGCGCCGCGATAGTCCCGAATTGCGCCGATAAGGCCTGAAACTCCCGTCACACGCGAATTGTGGCGGGAGTTTGCCGTTTTTCTGCCGGTGCGACGATTTTTTCGTTCAAGTGGGGTTCACCTGTTACCGGGTTTTAATGTTAGTCTCTATCGCGAGAATGGGGAGGAGGACCTTTCCGTTCCGCGCCGCCCCCGATGGTCGGGGTCGGGCGAAAACAGGGGACAGTAACATGCTTCGTAAATTCACTCTTTCAGCCGCTGCTTCCGCTTTGGCCATCTTTGCGATGGCCGGCGCCGCCGAAGCTCAGGATTGGCGTCTCAATCCATCCTATGGCTCCGTTTCCCTGGTGTCCGGATTCTCTCCGGACCCCTATCTGATCAGCCTGCAATCGGGCGGCTCCATCAATGCATCGCAATCGATCGGCGGTTCCTGCCGCGGCTATGTCGCCAACGCCCCCGATTTCCGCTTGCAGTACAGCGCCGGCAATGTGCTTCCGCTGATCATTTCGGTCAGCTCGAATGCTGACACGACGCTCGTGATCAATGGGCCGGATGGCCGCTGGTATTGCGATGATGATGGCGGTCAGGGTCTCAATCCGTCCCTGCGCTGGAACAGCCCGCCATCGGGTCAGTATGATATTTATGTCGGCACATACGGCAATGCGTCGTATCAGAATGCGACGTTGTCGATTTCGGAACTCCGTTCCTACTAATCGGCACAATTGACGATCAACGGACCGGGGAGGCCCATCATGAAACATATCCTTCCGGCTCTCGGCGTGGCGGCATTAGCCGCCGCGTCCGTAGCCGCCCAAGACATCTCTGCACCACCCAGCTACGGGTCGATCACGCTGGATTCCGGCTATCTGCCGGATCCGCACAGCGTCCAGATCCGGGCGGGCGGGAATGTGCCTGTGACGGTGGATGGAAACGGTGTGTGCCGTGGCAATATCGCCAGCGCGCCCGATTTCAATGTCTATTATACGGCCGGTTCGTTTGATCTCTTTTTCTCCGCCATATCGCAGGCCGATACCACGATCGTCGTCAATGACGCGCGCGGGAACTGGTATTGCGATGATGATGGCGGCGAGGGTGCGCTGAATCCGGGTGTCCGGATCGAGCGGCCTGCCTCCGGCCTCTACAATGTCTGGGTCGGCACCTATTCCAATGCGGGCAGCACACCACCCGCCACGCTATTCATATCCGAGATCGGCTTTGGTCCGCGCCCATCGGGGTCGGGCAGTGGTCTCGATTACACGCTGCCAGCCAACTATGGCGGGCAGTCGCTGCAAACCGGCTTCATTCCGGACCCCGTGAATATCAATATCGCGGCGGGCGGCAATATCGACGTTGCCGAAGCCGGTATTGACGATATGTGCTGGGGGTATGCCTCGGCTGCGCCAGATTATGAACTGACCTATGAGGCCGGCAATACTTTCGATCTCTATCTCTCGGCCACGTCCGACAGCGACACGGTGATCATCGTCAATGGTCCGGATGGTCGATGGGCGTGTGATGATGACGGTTCTGCTGGGCTCAATCCGGGTCTGATGTTCGAGAACCCGCAATCGGGTGTCTATGACATCTGGGTGGGGACGTATTCATCGGGCGCGGGCACACCTCCGGCGACGCTCCACATTTCCGAGCTGGGCTTTGGCGCTGATGGAACGACCACGGATGACTACTTCGAAGACTATGAAGGTCCGGGCTCATCGGCCGAACTCGATGTCTCCCTGCCGGCCAATTATGGTGGCCAGTCCCTGCGGACCGGTTTCGTTCCGGACCCGGTCAATATCCAGATCGCGGCTGGCGGCGATATCGATGTCTCATCGACCTCCATCGGCGATATGTGCTGGGGCTATACCACTGCGGCTCCGGACTACGAGCTGACCTATTCGGCAGGTAGCACGTACGACCTCTATCTTTCGGCAACCTCCAGCAGCGATACGGTGATCATTGTCAACGCACCCGATGGCAGCTGGTGGTGCAATGATGACGGGGCTGAAGGCCTCAATCCGGGCCTCACATTCGATAGCCCGCAATCGGGTGTCTACGACATCTGGGTGGGAACGTATTCGTCGTCTGCCGGCACGCCTGCCGCCACACTCCACATTTCGGAGATTGGCTATGGCGGATCACCCGTACCCGACGTCAATCTGCTCGATTATACGCTGAATGCGAATTACGGATCGACGTCCCTGTCTTCGGGCTTCATCCCGGATCCGTACAATGTCCAGATCGCCGCGGGCGGCGACATCAATGTACGCGAAAGCGGACCGGACGGATGCTGGGGTTATACGACCGCCGCGCCGGATTTCGAGCTCACTTATGAAGCCGGCAATGCGTTCGACCTCTTTGTATCCGCCACATCGGGTACGGATACCGTGTTGATCGTCAATGCGCCCGATGGCAGCTGGTGGTGCAATGACGACGGGGCTGAAGGTCTGAATCCGGGTATTGAATTCACCAACCCGGCATCCGGTGTCTATGATATCTGGGTGGGAACATATTCCTCCTCGGCTGGCACACCGCCTGCCACCCTGCATATCTCGGAGCTTGGCTTCGGCGACAACTAGCCGCAATCTATAAGCTGACAGAAAGGGCGGTTCTCCGGAGCCGCCCTTTTTGATTCACAGTTATCCGGCAAACAGGGCTTTGAATTCCTGACTTGTTACATTATATCATTTCGGGACAAGGATGAGCTCTTCCCCATGACGCACCAAACCAAATCCATTCTGGACATGTCCGGCACAGGACTTTCGCTTATATGCCTGCTGCACTGTCTGGCCCTGCCGACAGCAGCGGTCGCGGCACCGGCCCTGGCACCGGAACTGGCGGAGCGCCTGTCTCTGGTGGAAGGCCCGGCACATCTGTTCCTGTTCCTGATTGCGGCCCCGGTGACGCTGCTGGCGTTTTTCTGGGGCGAGAAGGCAATGCGGGCCGGCAAATGGACGATGCTTTTCGCCGGGCTCGGTCTGGTGCTGATGCTGACCGGCGCCTCGCACATTGTGGCCCAACCGTTCGAGACGCTTCTGACGGTGACGGGCGTCAGCCTGCTTCTGGGCGCTCATTTTGCCAACTGGCGCCGTCGTCAGGCCGCCGGGCACAACCACGAACGCGAATGCGGAATGTGCGAGGACTAGGCTTTTCGCCGCGACAGCATCCGCCCCAGCCACGGGAATAGCAGGATAAAGCCGAACAGGCTCATTCCCAGCGCAAACAGGCTGGCGAGGATCAGGAGCGGATGGTTGAAGTGTGACCGGTCGCCATAATCCATGATGTGCAGCATCCAGAAGAAATCATAGAAACGCCAGGTGTCGTTGCGGCGGGCAATGACTTCGCCCGTGGCCGCGCTGACATAGAGCCGCGTACCTTCGCCATCGGCGAAATCCACGCGCCAGGTGGGCATGGCGCGGCGCGATTCCCAGGTTGCCTCGGGGAAGAAGGTCACGGCATCTATCGCCGGTTCACCGGCATAATCGGCCAGCGCGACCGCCCGGGCCGTGTCGGCATCAATCGGTGACAGGATATCGCCTGTGACAGCATCCATGATCAGGGAAGCGCCTTGATCGCGGCCAAATTCGTAAACGGTCCGGCCCAGCCAGGGGCGCAATTCAACGCCTGTGGGCGTGATGCCGGCAATCGCTGCGGCTTCCCCCGGTGACATGACACCGGCCAGATCCAGCTCTGCCGTCTGCCCGGCAATATTGTGCTCTCCGCGGACCTGCTGGATGGGAATGGCGCTCATCACCAGCCCGCCCGCGACCCAGGCCAGAACCTGCAGGCCGATGATCAGGGCGGCCCATTTGTGCAGCGTTATCAGCCAGCGGATGAGCGGGCGCATTACTCTGTTGTTTCCGGTTCGGCGGCGATGACGGTGAGGCCATCCTCGCCCATCGTGGCGGTGATCGTCAGGGCCGCACCCGGTTCAAAGAGGGCGAGATCCACATCATCGGCGATTGCAAATTGCATAACCATGGAGGGCATGCCCAGCTCCGGCATGGCTTCGTGACGCAAGAGAGCTATCCGCGCATGGGCATCAACTGTCCGCACATCGGCGGCGACACGCGACTGCGCTGCCGTTTCTTCGGCATGGTGGTCATGACCATCGGAGCCATGATCGACCGGCGCGGTCATGAGGGCGAGTGCAAAGAAAATTTCCATTGTGTTTCCTGTCAGCTCTGGCGGTTCGGATTTATACCGTCGCGTTGTAATTCTGCGGTCGTCGCTTCGCGCGCCTGCGTGCCTTCGGGGGCCTGATACCAGCCCGGATCGGCAGTCCCGTTCAGCCGGTCGCGCACTTTCAGAATCGTGAACATGCCGCCCATGGTGATGTAATCGTGTGGTCCGCGGGCCCCGACCATGGGGATGGAATTGTCCGGCACATCCATGTGACCCATCTCGATATGGGCACCATGCTCGCCCATGCCGTCCTGCCCCATCGTCATATAGGTGGGCAGGAGCTGGCCGACGGCGCGATCAATGACGCGCGCATTGACGCCGAGCAGATTGGGAAGGCCGTGGCCCATCTGGTTCATGACATGATGGGTCATATGGCAATGCATGGCCCAGTCGCCGGGATTGTCAGCCACAAATTCGACCGTTCGCGTGGCACCGGTCGGCACCAGAACCGTGGTGTCGGGGTGCTGGGCCGTCTCGGGAATTTCGCCGCCATCGGTCTCGGTGATGCGGAAGGCATAGCCGTGCAGATGGATGGGGTGGTGGTCCATGCCCGAGAGATTGCCGAGGCGGATGCGCACACGTTCGCCGCGCTCGGCGAGCAGAGGTTCGGTGCCCGGATAGACCCGTGCATTCATGGTCAACAGGTTGAAATCCGTCATCTCGTTGGGATCGGGGCTGCGCGCGCCCGGCTCCAGCTTCCAGGTCGAGAGCAGGATGGCGTAATCACGATCCGGAAGCGGTCCGCGCGGGCGGCGCGGATGCACGACGATCATGCCCATCAGACCCATGGCCATCTGGGTCATCTCGTCATGGTGGGAGTGATACATGAAGGTGCCGTGCTGGCGGAAGGTCCACTCATAGACAAAGGTCTCGCCCGGCTGGATCGCGGCCTGTGACAGGCCCCCGACGCCGTCCATGCCCGACGGCAGGATGACGCCGTGCCAGTGCACGGTGGTCGGTGCGATCAGCCGGTTGGTGACATAGATGCGCACGCGGTCGCCTTCGACACATTCGATCGTCGGCCCGTGGGTGCGGCCATTATAGCCCCAGGTGCGGGCGGTGAGACCGCTGGCGAATTCGTGATCGACTTCACCGGCGACGAGGTGGAAGACCTTCACCCCGTCGACCACGCGATAATCGAGCGTGGTCCCATTGGGCGTAATGACCGGGCGATAATCTTCATTCGGCCGTCCGGGGCGGTATTGGACAGAATGGCTCACACTGGCGGAATGAGCCGGGCCGGAGCGGGTTTGCGCTGAGGCGGAGGAGGCCAGAAAGGGTGTGGCGACCAGGCCGGTGGCACCGGCCAGAAGGGCGTCTCTGCGGGAAAAACTCATATCAATGCCCTTCCCCGCCAGCGTTTCCTGCGTTCAGGCCGGATGATGCGGCCATGCCCATGGGCGATCCGCCTTGCACGAGCGCGGTCAGGGCAATACGGGCCCGGTGATAGCGCTCCAGCGTGTCGACATAGGCGCGCCCGGCCTCCACCTGTGCATTGAAGGCATCCAGCAGGGCATAAACGCCCACCTGCATGCCGTTATACTGTTGCAGCGTCTGTTCCAGAGCGAGCGTGGAGGCAGGCAGCCACTCCTCGCGTATCAGCACCATGCGGGCGGCGGCGCGATCCATTTCCATGATATGAAGCTCGACTTCTCCCGCAATTTCGGTTTGCAGGGCCGCATAGCGATCCGCCGCCTGTTGGGCGCGAATGCGGGCCGCGGCGCGCTGCGGATGGCCAAAACCGTTCGTGGGGATGTCGAAATGGGCCGAGACGCCGCGTTCCGTGTCGCCGTCTTCTATATCGAGCGCTATACCCAGCTCGCCATGCAGCAGGCTTTCAATCCCGGTATATCCGGCGGCTTGTGCGGCAGCCTCGGCGTCCGCACGAGCGACGGCCAGCGGCAGGCTGGCCTCCAGCGCAGTTGTGCGGGCTGTGCCAGCGTCCGGCAGTTCTGCCATGTCCGTGGGCAGCCGCTCCGGCAGTTCGGCTGCCATGGTCAGGATTGTTTCCAGCCGGATTTCGGCAGCCAGTGCCGCCTGCTCTGCGTCCTCGGCAGCGGCCTGTGCGGCGAGCGCATTGACGCGCTGGCGGGTCAGGTCGAGCGGCGCGGCATTGCCCAGTTCATCGATTTCCTCAGCGACCAGCAAGGCGGCCTCAGCAGATTGCAGGATGCGGGCATACATGTTGGCGCGTTCGCGGGCGGCGACGACCTCTACCCAGGCGAGGCGGGTTTCGGCAGAAAAGTCGATCAGGCGCTGGAGCGCGCGCGCCTGCGCGGCATCATAATTGGCGCGCGCTGCGGCGGCGCGTTGGGGCCAGCCGATGATGGCGGCAATGGGCGCGCGGATATCGGCATCGAGCACACCGCCAGCGCCTTCCGGATTGAAGTAGGTCAGCTCGGCGATGAGGTTGGGCGGTAATACGGCGGACGCCCATTCCGCGCGGGCCAGCCCGGCCTCGGCCAGGTCGGCGGCGAGGCGGGGATTTCGCGCGACAGCGGCGGCGACGGCCTGATCTTCCGAAACGGTATCGCCCATCTCGCCCAACGGGCCGAAGATCGGCGTGTCGAGAGCGGCGCCCCGGTCCAGCGTCGCCTGGCGTTCGGCGGCCGGGTCCACGGTGATGCAGCCCGCAAGAAGCGAGGCTGAAGCCAACACAAGAATGACGGTACGAATTGACATGCGCGGAGGCGTAACATACCCCTATGGGGTATACAAGGAGCGCTTCTACATCATGTCTGACATCTGCGACCACGCAACATCTGCCGCCGATCACACCGCCCTTCTGGGCCGATTGAAACGGATCGAGGGACAGGTGCGCGGCGTGGCCGGAATGATCGAGACCGAGCGCTATTGCATCGACATTCTGACCCAGATTTCGGCGATCAAATCGGCGTTGACGGCGGTGGAGCGTGAAGTGCTGAAATCGCACGCCGATCATTGTGTTGAGAACGCGCTGGCATCGGGTGATATCGAGGACCAGCGGCAGAAATTCGCGGAACTGATAGATGTGGCTTTGCGGCGGCCGGTCTGACTTGCAATCGCGCGGCTTTTCCCATAAGACGCGCGCTCTTTGAAACACCGGCCACCCGGGCCAGATCGACATGCCCGGCAGCCGACGAACGCAAGGCGGAGCCTACCCCGCCGGAAATGGAGCGAAAAATGTCGAAGTTGAAGACCAAGAGCGGCGCCAAAAAGCGCTTCAAGCTTACGGCCACAGGCAAGGTGAAAGCCGGCCAGGCTGGAAAACGTCACGGCATGATCAAGCGGACGAATAAGCAGATCCGCAACAAGCGTGGCACCACCGTCATGGCGGATGCCGACCAGAAGATCGTGAAAAAGAATTACATTCCCTACGGCCTTTAAGGCGTACTGGAATCACCCGTTACGGAGCTTGAATCATGGCACGAGTTAAACGCGGCACCGTCTCCCGCGCCCGCCACAAAAAAGTTATTTCCCAGGCCAAAGGTTATTATGGCCGCCGGAAAAATGTTTACCGCGTTGCGGTACAGGCCGTCGAGAAAGCCGGCCAGTACGCCTATCGCGACCGCCGCACCAAGAAGCGCACTTTCCGCGCCTTGTGGATCCAGCGGATCAATGCCGGTGCCCGTCTGCACGGCACGACCTATTCCCGATTTATGGCCGGCCTCACGAAGGCCGGGATTGAAGTGGACCGCAAGGTGCTCTCCGATCTGGCCATTCGGGAACCCGAGGCCTTCAAAGCCCTGGTCGATCAGGCACAGGCCGCACTGGACTAACGTCTGATGGCCCTCGAGATGAAGCCCGCTTGCCAGACGTGCGAGCGGGCGATTCTCCCCGACGGCCCGGCCTATATCTGCAGCTTTGAATGCTCCTTCTGTGCGCCCTGCACCGAGGATGTTCACAAACATGTCTGCCCGAATTGCGGCGGCGAGCTTGTGGCCCGGCCCAAACGCATAAAGCGGTCCTGATCCCCTCGCCATTTCCGTTTCCGGGCGGTAGACCAGCGCACAGGCGCTGTGCAATGCGAGGATGAGACATTATGGCCGGACCTTCCGATATCGAGGCCCTGAAAACCGAGCTTCTGGCGGCGGTTGCCGCTGCGGGTGATGCAGCGTCTCTGGAAGCCCTGCGCGTCGAGGCGCTGGGCAAGAAGGGGCAGATCTCCCTGATGATGCGCGGCATGGGCCAGATGAGCCCGGAAGAGCGTCAGGTGATGGGCCCGGCCCTGAACAGTCTGAAAAACACGATTGGCGATGCGATCACCGCGAAGAAAGCCGCGCTGGACGATGCCGCGCTGGATGCGCGTCTGGCCACCGAGCGCGCCGATGTCACCCTGCCCATCCGTCCCGAACCGCGCGGCAAGCTGCACCCGGTCACCCAGGTGATGGAAGAGCTCGCCGTCATCTTCTCGGATATGGGCTTTACCGTCGCGGAAGGCCCGGATGTGGAAGATGATTTCCACAATTTCACCGCGCTGAACTTTCCCGAAGGCCATCCGGCGCGCGATACGCACGACACCTTCTTCATGAAGCCGCGCGCGGACGGTTCGCAGATGGTTTTGCGCACCCACACCTCGCCGGTGCAGATCCGCACGATGATGACGCAGAAACCGCCGATCCGGATCATTGCGCCGGGCCGCGTCTATCGCTGTGACTGGGACCAGACCCATACGCCGATGTTCCATCAGGTCGAAGGCCTTGTCATCGACAAGGGGGCTCATATGGGCCACCTCAAGGGCATCCTGATGGATTTCCTCGCCGCCTTTTTTGAGACCGATACGGTGGAGGCGCAATTCCGCCCGCACCATTTCCCCTTCACCGAACCGTCCGCCGAGATGGACGTCAGATACTCCCGCGTTGGTGATGCGGTGAAGATCGGCGAGGGCGATAGCTGGATGGAGATTCTGGGCTGCGGCATGGTGCATCCGAATGTGATCCGCTCCTGCGGGCTCGATCCGGACGAATATCAGGGCTTTGCCTGGGGGATGGGCGTGGATCGCCTTGCCATGCTGAAATATGGCGCACCGGATCTGCGCGATTATTTCGCCAATGATACGCGCTGGCTGGCGCATTACGGCTTCTCGCCGCTCTTGCAAGCCAATCTCGCGACCGGGTTGAGTTAGGTTGCACTCATGATTTTCGGGACAGGCATATCACCGCGGACGACCAATAGGCTGCTGGTCGGCTTAATGGTGTCCGTACCGATCATTATGGGCGTTGTGATCTGGTCCAGTCCGGATATTCTGAATATGTTCTGGCGGGAGGCCCAAAGCCGCTATGCTGTCCGGCACCTTCCCGGATGCTGGCAGACGCCCGGCCAAGGCGATGTCGTCATCTATCGTATCGGTCGCGGAAGTAACATTATGGTGTTGGGGCAGTTAGATGGTGAGTACTCCGATTGGGAAATGTATTTCCGGACTGTGGACCGTGAACGACCGCTGCCGCATGCTTTGAATTTCCAGACCCACCGTTCTCCATGGGTGATCGAAACCGATACTGGTCACGATATGACAATAGAGCCTGTCGACGACGGTCGGATCTTGGTGTCTGCGAGTGATCTGATAGCTGATGGCATCTGGTCATCGTGCCCCGGACAAGACGAGTATACTTGGGTGCTTTCATAATGCTCCGCTGGTTCAAATCCAATCATCAGGCGCTCACCGCCATCGGCGCGATGGTCGTGGGTCTCGCGGCGCTTTATGTGGCGTGGGATCAGGCGCGGGTGATGCGCGCCCAGCAACATGGCGCCGTCGTGCCGGCGCTGCAGGTGGATGCCTTCACGCGAACCGTTGAGGACCAGCTCACGCTGGGTCTGCGCGTCGCGAATAATGGGGTCGGCCCGGCCTTTATCCGCAATGTCACGCCGCTGCAGGATGGCGAACCGGTTGATCGAATTGATGGCATGTTCAGCGCCATGCCCGCAGGACAGGTCGACCGGTCGTGGGTAACGCTGACCGGCCGTGTGATCGCGCCGGGCGAACTGGTCACGCCGATTTCTGCCGCCTGGCCGGCGGATGAGGTGGATGCGGACCATATTTCCGCCCTGTTCGCGGAATGGGAACGCTGGGACGTCGAGATCTGTTACTGCTCGGTTTTCGATCGCTGCTGGATCGCCACCGTTCAGGTGCCGGACCGGCAGTCCGTCGCCACCTGTCCGGACCCCGGGATTGATGTTTTCGAACGCTATGGTTCGGAAGCGTTCATCCCGCCAACACCCCTTGAAGACGACACACAAGAAACGGCGGGAGCCGAACAATGAAATTCACCCTGTCCTGGCTGAAAGAGCATCTGGAAACCGATGCCTCCGTCGACGAGATCGTTGAAGCGATGACCATGGCCGGTCTTGAAGTTGAGCATGTCGACAACCCGGCTGAAGCCCTGTCGGCCTTTACCGTGGCGCATGTCATCTCGGCAGAAAAACACCCCGATGCCGACAAGCTGAAAGTCTGCACCGTCGAGACGTATGAAGGCACCAAACAGATTGTCTGCGGCGCGCCCAATGCGCATGCCGGGATGAAGGCGATCTATGCGCCGCTCGGCACCTGGATTCCGGGCGCGGATTTCGCGCTGGATAAAAAGCCTCGCAAGATTCGCGGCATTGAATCCCACGGCATGCTGTGTTCCGCGAAGGAACTGAATGCCGGTGAGGATCATGACGGCATTATCGATCTCAAAGGTGATTGGGCGGTCGGGGGCCCCGCCGCCGAGGCGCTGGGCGCGAATGATCCGGTGATTGATTTTGAAGTGACGCCCAACCGCCCGGACTGGCTGGGCGTGGACGGGATTGCGCGCGACCTCGCCGCTGCAGGACTGGGCAAGGTGATCACGCCGGCACCGAAGCAGATCAAGGGCGCTTTTCCCTGCCCGATCGAGATCCGGCTGGACTATCCGGAGGCCTGTCCGGTCTTTGCCGGGCGCTATATTCGCGGCGTCAAGAATGGTCCCTCGCCGGACTGGCTGAAACGCAAGCTGGAAGCCATCGGCCTGCGCCCGATCAACATCCTCGCCGATATCACCAATCTCGTCTCCTATGACCGCTGCCGCCCCTTGCACGTCTATGATGCCGACAAGATCGGCCCGACCATCATTGCCCGCCGGGGCAAGGGCGAGGCGGATCGGTTCGAGGCGCTGGATGGCAAACACTATACGCCGACCGCCGAGCAGTGCGTGATTGCCGATGAAGACAATTGCCTTGGCCTGGGTGGTGTGATGGGCGGGGAGATGTCCGGCGTCACCGACGGCACCGTTAATGTCTTTATCGAGAGCGCCTGGTTTGATCCCGAGATCACCCGCGCCACAGGCCGGGCGACCGGCATTGAATCGGATGCGCGCTACCGGTTCGAGCGTGGTGTCGATACCGGTTCGATCCAGACCGGGATCGATCTGGCCACACAGATGATCGTCGACTTGTGCGGCGGCGAGGTTTCCGAAATCCGGGTTGCGGGTGAAGCTCCGGCGGCACCGGCACCGATCACGTTTCCGGTCTCCGAGGTCAGGCGTCTGACCGGGCTGGATCTGACACCGGAGACGATCACGAAAATCCTGATGGATCTGGGCTTCGGCGTCGCGGGTTCGGGTGACACGCTGCATGTGGAAGTGCCGACCTTCCGCCGCGATTGCACGATGAAGGCCGACCTCGTCGAGGAGGTGGCGCGCATTCACGGCTATAACCGGATTGAAGCCATTTCACTGCCGAAACTGCCGGGGCGGCGCGAGCCGACCGCCACCGAGGGGCAGAACCGCGCCCGCCATGCCCGCCGGGCGCTGGCGGTGCGCGGCTATAACGAGGCGGTCACCTGGTCCTTCTGTCACCGGGATCAGGCTGCCTTGTTTGGCGGACATGGCGAGGGGCTGGAGCTGGCCAATCCGATTTCGTCCGATCTTGATGTGATGCGGCCGACGGCGCTGATCCATCTTCTGACCGCGTTGCAGGACAATGCCGACAAGGGCATTGCGGATCCGCGCCTGTTTGAAGCCGGTCCGATCTATCTGACCGATGCGCCGGACGGCCAACGCATGGCGGTGTCGGGTGTGCGTTTTGTCGCTGCCGGACGGCGCTGGGCCGGGACGCGCGAAGCCGATCTGTTTGATGCCAAGGCCGATGCGATGGCGGCGCTGGACGCCGCCGGTGCGCCGGTGGAGTCGCTACAGGTTGCAGCCGAGGCGCGCAACTGGTGGCATCCGGGGCGCTCTGGCGTTTTGCGTCTGGGGCCAAAGAATGTGCTGGCCGAGTTTGGCGAAATTCATCCGCGCGTTCTGAAAGCACTCGGTATTGATGGCCGCGTTATTGGCTTCGAGATCATTCTCGACGGTATTCCCGACCCGAAGAAGAAGGCCGCAACCAAGGCGCGTCCGGCGCTGGATCGCGCCGAGCTGACACCCGTGAAGCGCGATTTCGCTTTCCTCGTCGATTCCACCGTCGCTGCGGATACGCTGGTCCGGGCGGCCAAGGGCGCGGACAAGGCGATGATTGCGGACGTTTCCGTGTTTGATGTCTATGCCGGCAAGGGCGTGCCCGAGGGGCAGGTCTCGCTGGCCATCGAGGCGGTCATCCAGCCGCGTGAGAAAACCCTCACTGACAAGGAAATCGAAGCGGTTGCGGCGAAGATTGTGGCGTCGGTCGAGAAAGCGACGGGAGCGGTTTTACGGGGGTAGATTTCCTCCCCCGTTTACGGGGGAGGTGCCGAGCCAGCGAGGCGGAGGGGGGCCGCCCCCCTCGTCGCTCCGCGACACTCCCCCCGCAAGCAGGGGGAGAAATCTTTTCAGCGGACGACGCGGCGCGTCAGGCCGAGCGGCGGTTCGGGCCACCGGCGCGCGGACGCCCCGGGGATGCCGACTTGCTGCCACCCTGGGCTGGTTTGAACTTGCTCTTTCCGAAACGGTTCGGTGCCGCATTGTCATTTCCCGGACCAGTGGCGCTTTTGGCGCGCTCCGGGCGTTGGCCTTGCGGACGGGGAGATTGTGCGCGCTCGCCTGCCTGACCTTCGGGACGCGGACCGCGATTGCGGTTCCGGCCACCGCGGGGGCGGGGTTTCTTGACCGGTGCCGGACCGCGGGCTTCTTCGGTGAAGGGCTTGGAGGGGTGTTGTTCAACACCGTCCTCATTGGTGACGGCAAGCCGATAGCCGATGAGGCGTTCGATATCCTTCAAAAGCGGCTTTTCCTCGTCATCGCAGAATGCGACGGCGATGCCGGTATTACCGGCCCGTGCGGTCCGCCCGATACGGTGGACATAGGATTCCGGCACATTCGGCAGTTCGAAATTCACGACATGCGATACGCCGTCGATATCAATGCCGCGCGCGGCAATATCGGTGGCCACCAGAATATTGACCTTGCCCTTCTTGAAGGCATCAAGCGCGCGCTGGCGCTGGTTCTGGCTCTTGTTGCCGTGGATAGCATCCGCCGCGAGGTTGGCTTTCACCAGACGCTGGGCAACACGGTCTGCGCCGCGCTTGGTGCGCGTGAAGACGATCCCGCTGGTCATTTCCGGCACGCTGAGCACGCGGACAAGGCGTTCCAGCTTCTGGGCGCGGTCGAGGAATTGAACCGACTGGGTGATCTGTTCGATCGGACGCGCGACGGGCGCGACGGAAATCTGAACCGGATTGGTCAGGAAATCATGGGCAAGGGCCCGGATCGGCTTCGGCATGGTGGCGGACAGAAGGGCCGTCTGACGGTTGGACGGCGTGGCCGCCAGAATGCGGCGGATGGCCGGCATGAAGCCGAGATCCATCATCTGGTCAGCTTCATCCAGAATGACGGTTTTCACACTGCCAAGATTGATGGCACCGGTCTGCATGTGGTCGAGCAAACGGCCGGGCGTGGCGATCAGAACATCCACACCGGGGCGCATGGCACGGATCTGGGCACCGGGTTTCACGCCGCCCATGACAACCGCCACATTCGGGCGCGTATTACGGCCATAGGTCTTGACGGATTCAGCGATCTGCAAGGCGAGTTCGCGCGTCGGTGCGAGGATCAGGGCGGTGCAGGACTTGCCTTGCGCGCGGCCCTTCGATTTCGCAATCGCATCGAGAATGGGCAGGGTGAAGGCGGCGGTCTTGCCGGTGCCGGTCTGGGCGGTGCCCAGAAGGTCGCGTCCGGCCATCAAAGCCGGAATGGCTTCGGCCTGGATCGGGGTGGGGGTGGTATAGCCTTCCGACAGGAGGGCTTTGAGGATCGGTTCGGCAAGGCCGAAATCGGTAAACTGGGTCAAAAATTCAACTTTCACAGACACACCGCGCCGGAACGGCAAAGGCCGGTCCCGCGCGTTGCGGTTTTTCAAAATAGGGAGCTTGCGTAGACCAGCCGCCTGATGGCCCCTCATCAAGTGTGAGGGTGGGGCTTACGGCGATCCGTCAACATGATGGATGGCTCGGCCTATGGCGTGCCGCCTGACCGGAAAACCGGACATCTACGCGCGGCACGAAGACGGGCGCTCTGTCACACGGATCGCCGGCAATAGCAAACGAATTCGTGTCAAAGGCCGAAGGCCGGGTGGTAATGGATGATGGCATCGCCTTTGGGCAAGGGCCGGGGCAGGCGGATCTGGAAGGCTTGCGCCATTTCCGGAATACGGCCGTCATCGGCGGCCCAGCGCCAGCCGCGCTCGATGGCCGGGGTGAAGCCGAAGCGGGCATAATAGTCCGGCGCGCCCAGCACGCAGAAGAAGGCGACGGAATAGGGCGCAAAATGCTCCAGCCCGGCCTCGATCAGGGCCGCGCCGATGCCTTTGGATTGCTGTGCGGGTATAACCGCGACCGGGCCGAGCCCGAGGCCGTACAGACTGCCTCCCGAGGCGAGCTGCGCGCTGGCCGGAGACCACATCACCGTGCCGATGATATCGCCATGATGATCAGCGACGAGTTCGAGGCTGTCGGCATCATCACTGCGCAGGCGTTCGACGATGGCGCTTTCGGCAGTCTGGCCGAAGGCTTCGTCGAGCACCGCCCTTATGCCGGAATAGTCGGCGCGATCAGCGATGCGGATCTGCATGGGGTCAGCCTAGAAGGGCAACCAGTTGCGGCGGCGGGAATAGGCGAGATAGCCGACATTGGCACCGGCGCGCAGGCCGACACCGGAGCGGATCGGGGCCAGGGTGATGCCATCGGCGCGCTGATAATTCACGCCCATGCCGCCCACAAAATAGGCCGAGCCTTCCACGCCGGGGAAGCGGCGGAAGATGCGGTCCGGATCATCCATGCGATAGACCAGCACGAAGACGCGGCTGGCATTGCCGCCGGTATCAAAGCCGATCGACGGGCCCTGCCAGTAGACATGTTCCTGACGGCCATCGCGCATGGTCAGATAACCTTCGCCATAGCGCAGGCCGACGCCCACGGCGGCGGCAACTTCCTCGCCCGCGACATAGCCGACGGGCCGGCCAAGATCGGAGAAGACCCGTTCCACCACGGCGGCGGCGGCCTCTGCGGTGACGCCGAAGAAATCGGACACAGCATCGACGACTTCTTCCTGGGAATATCCGTCAACATCCTCTGAATAGCGGCTGGGCTGGCCGTAATCGGTCTCATCCTGGGCCGCAGCCGGCAGGCTGAGCCCGAAGGCGGCGATCAATGCAAAACCAAACTGGCGTATGGACATGGCGATCTGTTTCCTGACAATCAGCGCGAATTCGGTTTCGAATCTGCACATCAATTCAGGCAAGACAATGACGATCCGGTTAGGGTGTCGTTAATATCAGGCGGCGCGTGCCACGCTGAGGAAGCTGGTGAACAGCATCCGCACGGCGGGATCGACCTTTGAAGGCAGGGCGGCCTGAAGCGATCCATTGGTCAGTGGAAACCAGCCTTTCCCCTCGGGCAGGCGATCCCCGGGGGCAAAGGCATAGCCCATCGACCAGCCTGGAAATTGCCGCTGGACGCCGGTTTCCGAGACAATCCGGACGACATCGCTGTGGCGATCATCGGCAATGATGGCATTGAAAACCGCCTCAACCTCGTAGGTCGGTCCTTCCAGCAATTGCATGAAATTCATGCCGTCAAACAGCAGGAGTCCCGTGACATTCCGTTCTGCATTCTTCGTCCGCGCGGTTTCCAGAATGGCCTCGACCATGCCGTCCGCGACCGGTTGGCGCGCGCGGGAAATATATACCAGTCGTGATACGGTCACCCGCTCCCCCATAACCTTATATTTCTTATGGGAATAATAGCCGCGATTCCGGCGCTCGCAAGGGTCCGGTCATCATGCGCACAGGACGCTTGGCGGACGCCCTTGCCAGTGCTACGTCCCGCCCCATGAGCATTGATCAATCCCTTATCCGGAACTTCTCCATCGTGGCGCATATCGACCACGGGAAATCCACGCTTGCCGACCGGCTGATCCAGATCACCGGCGGGTTGACCGAGCGTGAGATGAAGGAGCAGGTGCTCGACAATATGGAGCTGGAGCGCGAGCGCGGCATCACCATCAAGGCGCAGACGGTGCGGCTGGAATACAAGGCCAAGGATGGCCAGACCTATATTCTCAACCTGATCGACACGCCCGGCCATGTCGACTTCGCCTATGAAGTCTCGCGCTCGCTCTATGCCTGCGAAGGCGCGCTGCTGGTCGTGGATGCCGCGCAGGGCGTGGAAGCGCAGACGCTGGCCAATGTCTATCAGGCGATTGATGCCGATCTGGAAATTGCGCCCGTCCTCAACAAGATCGACCTGCCCGCCGCCGAGCCGGAACGCATCAAGCAGCAGATCGAGGATGTGATCGGGATCGAGGCCCATGATGCGGTGGAGATTTCCGCGAAGACCGGCCTCAATGTCGACCAGGTGCTGGAGACCATCGTCAACAAGCTGCCACCGCCGAAATATGGGGATCCTGCGGCGCCGCTGAAGGCGCTATTGGTCGACAGCTGGTATGATTCCTATCTGGGCGTGATCTGTCTGGTGCGGGTGATTGAAGGCCAGCTGAAAAAGGGCATGCGCGTGCGCCTGATGGGCACGGGCGGCAGTTATGGCGTGGATGGCGTTGGCGTCTTCACGCCCGCCAAGACCAGTGTCGATGTGCTGGGCCCGGGCGAAATCGGCTTCCTCAACGCCTCGATCAAGCAGGTGCGCGATGCGCGGGTCGGCGATACGATCACCGATGAAAAGCGCCCCACGGATTCCATGCTGCCGGGCTTCAAGCCCGCCATTCCGGTGGTGTTCTGCGGCCTCTTCCCGGTCGATAGCGCCGAGTTTGAAGATCTGCGCGATGCGATCGAGCGGCTGGCGCTGAATGATGCCTCGTTCTCCTTCGAGATGGAAACCTCGGCGGCGCTCGGCTTCGGCTTCCGCTGCGGCTTCCTCGGCCTGCTTCATCTGGAAGTGATCCGTGAGCGTCTGGAGCGGGAATACAATGTTGACCTGATCACGACGGCGCCGTCCGTGGTCTACAAGCTGAACATGAATGACGGGTCCGAGATCGATCTCCACAATCCGGCAGACATGCCCGACCCTCCCAGATCGATCATTTCGAGGAGCCCTGGATCACGGCGACGATTCTGGTTCCGGATGAATATCTGGGCGGTGTGCTGAAGCTGTGCGAGGACCGGCGCGGCATCCAGCAGCAGCTGACCTATGCCGGCAGCCGCGCTCTGGTGGTCTATGAATTGCCGCTCAATGAAGTGGTGTTCGATTTCTATGACCGCCTGAAATCGGTGACCAAGGGCTATGCGTCCTTCGACTATCAGTGGAAGGATTATCGCGAGAATGATCTCGTGAAGATGACGGTTCTGGTCAATGACGAGCCGGTCGATGCGCTGTCCATGATCGTGCACCGCTCCCGCGCCGAAGCGCGCGGGCGATCGATGTGCGAAAAGCTGAAAGACCTGATCCCGCGGCACATGTTCAAGATCCCGATCCAGGCGGCCATCGGTGGCCGGATCGTGGCCCGCGAAACCCTATCGGCCCTGCGCAAGGACGTGACCGCGAAATGCTATGGCGGCGATGCCAGCCGCAAGCGCAAGCTTCTGGAAAAGCAGAAGAAGGGCAAGAAGAAGATGCGCCAGTTCGGCCGGGTGGACATCCCGCAGGAAGCGTTCATCGCGGCGCTGAAGATGGATTCAGACTAGTTGAAGCTGGCGCGGAATGTGTCGGTTTCCAACCGAACATGCTCGCTCAGCGGTGGGTCAATTCTGAATGCGCTGGGCTTTCTGGCAAAATCGTAGATACGAAAGATTTGAAAAGATTCCGGTTTTTCGCGGGAAAGAGATTCTTCGTTGCGCGACAGGAAAAAGGGTGTGCGTTGGCTTCCATTGGTTGTTTTCACTTCCAAAAGCCGTTCGCGACCATTCGGTTCGAAGGAGAGGATATCATAGCCAGCGCCATCGCCTTCCTCTTGGGCCGTCCAAAACACCTGCTTCGCTAAATCTTTTCGCCCAGCATCCGTTAGCCGTTTTTTCTCGTTTTCGAATGCCATCTCTTCACCGGCCAGTCCTAAAGTTCTGTTCGCGGCATCGCGCTTCACCGGATCAAATTTTCGAATGAGGCGCTTCATGCCCTCTTGAGGGGACTTCGCTTTTGCGAGTGAAGGAGTCGCTTCCTCAAATAGCGCCGGCCGTTCGCCCACACCGATTGCGGAGCCCAGTCCAACAGTTTCTAGCCAAGCGTGTTGGGGCAAAGCCCGTTCAATGGCATCAAATATGGCGCTCTGAATATTTGGCATCGGCCGATAACCCTTGATCGTTGGAAAGCTGAGTTCCCGGAGAACAGCCGAAATATTCATGTGCTTGAATTCAATCGAGCGATGGGACCTCCCGGTAAGCGCCATCAGCGCTTTTGCGCGATGGAGCTTTATAAATGGCGTCCCTGAAAGCTCGTCGCGCAACATTGACAAGTAGTCGGCCACGATGAGATCGAGTTCGTCATCTGCCCATTGATTGCCATGGATATTGCTCTGCACCATGATCCTACTCTCATTCGGTCTTGGGCCATTGGTCAACTAGTATAGGCGACTGTCGGAAAGCTTTTGTGCGCCCCTCACACCGCCGGGTCGAGAACGCCGCCGACGCCGGGATTGATCCGGAACCAGCCGGCGAGGCCAAGGCGCGGGGCGTGGGTTTCGCGCACGGCATGCGGGATGCGTTCCGACAGCATCAGCAGCATGTCCCCGCCGCGCGGGGCGAGTGTCGCGACGGGCGGGCCGAGATCTTCCGGCCCGGACCAGAGATCGAGTTCACCGCCATCACCGGGCTGCCAGTTCCCGTTCAGCCAGAGGACGAGCGAGACGACGCGGTCGCGCGGCCGGTCGGCGAAGGCATCGAGATGGCGGGCATAATGGCCGCCCGGCGGGTAGTGGGCGAAATGGGCCTCGAATTCGAACAGACCGGCAAAGAGCGCTTCATTGATGGCGCGGCGCAGGGCTTCGCATCCGTCCAGAAACCGGCGCTCTGCCGCGTCCGATCCGTCCAGCCAGCGGATCTGCGTCTGACGGATTGCGGCGGCCTTCATCTGACTGTCACCCCGGCCAATGGCGGCAAGTTTGAGGGCGTCCGCCGCCTCCAGCGCGACCAGACGGGCCCGCAACGCCTCCGCCAGATCGTCGGACACGGCTTTGCTGACATGCGCCCAGCCTTTTTCGGCGAGGTCCGCGATGAGTGTGGCGGTGAGGTTGTCACCAAAGAAGGGGGCGGGCGCAGAGCCTGCCGGATGAAGAAGGGTCAAAAGGCGCAGCCCTTAAAAAGCGTGGCGCGCTCTAGGGCCAATGCGCGGGCAAGGCAAGCCAATTGTGATGCCTATGCTTTGCGCGGGTCCGGATCACACTGGCCCTCGCCAAGCGCGAAATACCGCCTATATCTGATGGTGAACAATACGGAGTTTCACCATGTTCCGCACGCTTCTTGCTACCGCTGCTGCCGCGCTTGTTTCCACTGCCGCTCTGGCCGATCTCGAGCCGGGCGAGGTTGCGCCGGATTTCACCGTTGAGGGCTATCAGGCCGGTGAGCCGGTCAGCTTTACGCTGTCCGAAGCCCTGGCCGAGGGGCCTGTCGTGGTCTTCTTCTTCCCGGCTGCCTTCACCGATGGCTGCGAGACCCAGGCCGCCAGCTTTGCCGAAAGCATTGGCGAGTTCGAGGCGCTGGGCGCGCGCGTGGTGGGCATAACGGGCGGCAATACGGACCGCCTCTCGGATTTCTCGACACAGCATTGCGCTTCCGCCTTTCCGGTCTTTGCCATCGCCGATGGCATGATGAGTGAGTACGAAGTTCGCATGCTGGCCCGGCCCGGCTGGACCGATCGGACCACCTATGTGATCGACCAGAGCTCGCATGTCGTCATGACGCACAATGCGCTCAGCCCGTATGAGCATGTCGACTTGTCGCTGGAAGCGCTGCGTTCGATCTCCGCGGCCGAGTAAAGACGGCTTCACCTCGGGCCGGAATCGGATTTTGCTGCCGTGCAGCGAAACAGGTCCGGCCCGATGAAAGTTCTGCTTCTTGAAAATGTGCATCCCGATGCGGACGAGGTCTTGTGTCGTCTTCCGGGTGTACAGATCGAGCGTGTGGCCCATGCGCTGGACCCTGACGCGCTGAAAGCCCGGCTTGCGGGCGTGTCCCTTCTGGGCATTCGCTCTCGCACCAAAATCACGGCGGACATTCTGGATGCTGCGCCGGACCTTCTGGCGATTGGCTGTTTCTGCATAGGTACCAATCAGGTGGATCTGGACGCGGCGGCCCAACGCGGCGTGGCGGTTTTCAATGCGCCCTTTGCCAATACCCGCTCGGTCGCCGAACTGACTTTGGCCTCGACTGTCATGCTGATGCGCGGCATTCCGCAGAAACTGGCGGCCATCCGCCGCGGCGAATGGCAGAAATCCGCCACGGGCGCGCATGAAGTGCGCGCCAAGAAGCTGGGCATTATCGGATACGGGAATATCGGCTCGCAATTATCCGTGCTCGCTTCCGGCCATGGCATGCACGTCTATTTCTATGACACCGAGCCGAAGCTGGCGCACGGCAATGCGCGGCCGGTGGCGTCGCTGGATGAATTGCTGGCGATCAGCGATGTGGTCACATTGCATGTGCCCTCCACACCGCAAACCCGGATGATGATGAATGCAGCAGCAATCGCGAAAATGAAGCCGGGTGCTTTCCTGATCAACCATGCGCGCGGGGACCTCGTCGATGTCGAGGCGCTGGCCGAAGCGCTAAGATCCGGCCATCTGGCCGGAGCAGCGGTGGATGTCTTCCCGGTAGAGCCGGCGTCAAAGGACGAGGAATTTGTCAGCCCGCTGCGCGCGTGTGACACCGCGCTTCTGACCCCGCATATCGGGGGTTCAACCGAAGAGGCCCAGGCCGCCATCGGCATGGATGCCGGCATGAAGCTGGCGCGCTATGCCAGCTCGGGCGGATCGGCAAAATCGGTGAATTTTCCCGAACTGGAGGCGGGCGATCTGGTCGCCGGGCGCACGCGGATTCTGGCGCTGCATGGCAATGCGCCGGGCTATCTCTCGGCTTTGACCCGGGTGGTAAGCGAGGCCGGGCTGAACATTGCGGCGCAATATCTCAATACGGCCGGCGGGATCGGCTATGTTTCCACCGATGTGGAGGGGGATGTGCCAGCGGGCCTGCTCGATCAATTGCGGGATGCGACGGGCACGATCCGGATCCGGACCATAACGGCCTAACCCAACAGGAATTGTCGCAAGGCGTCGACATCTTCGGCAAAATCGGGCGCCTTATCCGCGACGGCTTCGCGGCGGGCAATGCCGCCAAAGCCGATAAAGTGATCGGCCGCGCCATGGGTCAGGGTTTCCAGATCGGTGACGCCATCCCCGACCATCCAGATCGCTGAATACTGACCATTGGTCCGCAAGTCAGAGAGCAGTTTCGGCTTCCCGCCATTATCGGAAAGCGGGCTGCCGGTGTCGATGCCGGCCACCGTCTCGCCGTCCCACAGGAAGCGATTGGCAAAAGCTTCACCCACGCCAAATCCCAGATCGCGCAAGGCGAGCCGCAAGACATCCTCGAAGCCACCGGAGACGGCGCGGACCTGATCGCCACGAGCGCGCAGATCGTTCAGCAGGTCTGTCATGCCCGGCGTCAGATGACGGCGAAGCTCTACGGCCGCAGTGGCGATGTCACTGCGCTTGAGCGACGTCATGTCCAGCCGCGCCATCAGGGACTGGCGAAACGACATTGTGCCATTCATACCCCCCGAGGTCAGCGCCTCGATCTGCCCGGCGGCCGCCGGGCCGAGCTTGCGGGTCAGCACAAAGTCGAGGCTTTCCACCGCGAGCAGCGTTGAATCGACGTCGAAACAGACAAGGCGGGGGGCGTTGAACATAACAGGTTTACCTTCCCGGGCGGATGGCCGAAGAGTGAGACTGACCATTCAGCCTGTCATAGCTTTCGGATTTACAAATGACCCAGCCTATTGCCTCATTTCTCACCCTGCCGTGCGGGCTGACCCTGCCCAATCGCCTTGTGAAAGCGGCGATGACAGAACGTCTGGCTGATCTGCGCAATGACGTCACGGATCGGCTCATCACGCTGTATCGGCGCTGGGGCGAGGGCGGGATCGGCTTGATGATCACCGGAAATGTCATGGTCGACCGGTATAACCTTGAAGCCGCCGGCAATGTCGTGATTGACGGGCCGCCATCGGATGCCCAATCGGCAAAGCTTGCTGAATGGTCGGCGGCTGCGAAAGCCCGGGGCGCCAGAATCATGGTGCAATTATCCCATGCCGGGCGGCAGACGCCAAAGGCCGTCAACCCGCACCCGGTCTCGGCCAGCGATGTCGCGCTGGATCTGCCCGGCGGGCTGAGCGGGACGCCGCGTGCGATGACGGGCGAAGAAATTGCCGCAGTGATCGAACGCTTTGCGCAAGCGACGCGGATCTGCCGCGAGACCGGCTTTGACGGTGTGCAGATACATGCCGCCCATGGCTATCTTCTGAGCCAGTTCCTGTCGCCGCGTTCCAATTTGCGCACCGATGAATGGGGTGGGCCGCTGAACAATCGCGCGCGCCTGCTGCTGGAGATCGTCCGGGCCTGCAAGGCTGAGGCGGGGCCGGGCTTTGCCGTGGCCGTGAAGCTGAACTCGGCAGACTTCCAGAAAGGCGGGTTTTCGTCCGAGGAGTCGATGGCCGTTATCGAGATGCTGAATGATGAAGGGCTGGATTTCGTCGAGATTTCCGGTGGCACATATGAACAGCCACGCATGTTCGACACGGAAGGCCTGAAGGATGGCGAGGAGCCGCCCATCAAGGCGAGCACGCGGGCGCGCGAAGCCTATTTCCTCGACTATGCACGTGAGGTGCAAAGCCTGGCGCGGATGCCGCTCATGGTCACCGGCGGGTTTCGCTCTGCCGGAGCGATGAATGATGCGCTGGCCGCGGGCGAGGCCGGTTTGATCGGACTGGCCCGGCCGTTATGCGTGGCGCTGGATGGACCCGCACAGCTGATTTCCGGCGAGATTGATCATCTGCCGAGCTATGAAAAATCCATCCGCATCGGGCCCGGCCTGTTGGGGCCATCCTCGTCCATTCCCATGCTGCGCGTCATCAACGCGCTGGCCAGCGTGCACTGGTTCTATCACCAGATTCACGAGATTGCCGATGGCCGGTCAGTGGACCTTGCGGCCGGGGGCCTCAAGGTCTTCCTGAAATTCTACGGGCTGGATGCGAAGATGGCCAAGGCTTATCGCCAGCAGCTGACCGTGGATCGTCAGGCCTAGCCTTGAGCCTCCCATTTCTTCCGGTTGAGGCCGATGACAATCAGCCAGCCGGCGAAGACGAATTCCGGCAAGGCGGCGGGCAGAAGCAGCAGCCCCCCGACATCGCTGAGCGCCGGCATGCCGAAATGAACGACGCCAAGTGCCAGATAACTGATGCCGGACAGACCCATGAGCAGACCCAGAAAGGCCGGAAAATAGCTGGAGCGGACGAGCAGGATGCCCAGCGCGCCACAATGAAGCCCGAACAGCATCAGGCCGAGAATATAGCCTTCATTGTGCAGTCCCAGAAAAAACAGGCTGACCGTATTCGCGGTCTCGGTATCAAACTGTCCGGCGATGGGCGACTCGCCTACAAGCAGGAGCGGGGCTGTCTGGGCCAGCAGCGCCGTGACCATCACCGCGCTCATCACCAGCCGCGCGGACAAGGCGAAGAGCGCGACCCCCCGATCGACCGGGGCGAGCAGGCGATAGAAGGTCACCGCCAGCAGGATATCGAGTGAGAAGACCACAAAGTCGGCCAGCAGGCCGAGCCGGAACAATGTGTCTTGTGACATGATTGCCGCCGCGGTGCCATTGGCGTCCTGCCAGTCGATCAGACTGCTGCGCACAACAATCTGGGCTAAAATGCCGCAAAGGATGATGGCGAGATAGGCGAGTCCCGACAGACGAGCGATCGTTACGGGATGGCGGGGGAGGGGTGAGAGGGTCAAGCGAGCTCCATTCGGAATTGAATTCGGCTATCCTCTCTGTCCCATGCTCCGGCGTCTTGCCGATTTGGAAATCGGCGAATTGTTTTCGAACCTCTTGCAGATGAGCGCACCGCGCCGGTCAATGCCGTGCGGCGGCGGCAATGTGGAGATTCACATTTCCGGGGCAGCTAGTCGGTCAGGCGCTGATCGGGCAAGCGACGCCTGTGCCGCCCAGTCCGCAATAACCGCCCGGATTCTTGGCAAGATATTGCTGGTGGTCATCCTCGGCATAATAGAAGGGCGGGGCCGGGGCGAGCTCGGTCGTGATGTCCCGCCGGCCGGCCTGATCCAGCGCCTCGGCATATATTTTTGCGCTGGCGCGGACGACGGCTTCCTGTGCATCCGTCGTCCAGTAGACGGCGGATCGGTATTGCGTACCGACATCATTGCCCTGGCGCATGCCTTGCGTCGGGTCATGTCCTTCCCAGAAGCGCTTCAGCAGGTCTTCAAGCGATATGCGGGCCGGGTCATAGACGACGCGCACCGCCTCGGTATGGCCGGTGCCGCCGGAGCAGACTTCCTGATAGGTCGGATTTTTCGTGTGCCCGCCCTGATAGCCCACGGCGGTGGAGACCACGCCCGGCGTTTCCCAGAAAATGCGCTCTGCACCCCAGAAACAGCCCATGGCGAAAAAGATGACCTCTTCGCCGGGTTTGACTTCGGTCAGCGAAGCCCCGGAGACATGGTGCGGGTGCGGCACGAGAATGGCCGTGTCGCGTCCCGGCAGCGCCCGATCGGCGGGGATGGTTTCCTTTTTCCAGCGTAAATCAAACCAGGCCATTCCGGCCTCCTGTGATCAAGGTTGAGCTCCCTAGATAAGCCGTCGGCGGCAGACTGCCAGACCGGCGCTGATCAAAAAATGCGGCGGGGCAGGTGAAGGCCGGGCGGCGTCGGGCAACGGGTCCGCGAAATCACCGGCAGTGCGGTTTGGCTTGCGGTTCACCGGAAATGGCTGCGTCTGCGGGAGTATTGGCGCTTCTGACCGCCCGCCGCGCTTGACCCTGACACAGGCTTGGCTATTTTGCGCGGCTTCCAGCGGAGAGGTGGCCGAGTGGTCGAAGGCGCACGCCTGGAAAGTGTGTAGGCTCGGAAGAGTCTCGAGGGTTCGAATCCCTCTCTCTCCGCCATTCATTTCGAGCGAACCCGAGAGACGGATGGTGCTGGGTGCAGGGCTTGAGCTCGCTGTGCGTTTATCCGATCGTGCCGATTGGCGACAGCTTGAGGACGGGTGGCGCTCGGCCGCGTCCCCGGGGGGGCGAGAAGGCGGCCCCATCCTCAGACGACGATTTTGGTTTTGAGTGCTCCGTCAGCCTCGCTGCGAGCTGCGATGCGTGGCTCGAATACCCGGAAGGCACAGTCATATGAGACGACTTCTTGCAGGGCTTCTTATCGCGGTCGCCTCCGTTGGCGGAGCCGCATCACAAGAGTTGGATAGCTACGATCCGCGTGCCCGCGTCTCCTGGGACCCCAACTCGCGCATTCCAGACCATATCAGCGAGATCGTCGGGCCCGCTCCTGATTTTCATGCCTATGACGACGTGCTTGAGCCCGGGCGGGTCTATCGCATCGAGGCCAACCCCGAAGCAGGCTTTTTCTGGCCCTATTTCCTGCTCTTGCCGGAGGCTGTCACACCCGACGCCGCAATTCTGGTCGAGCCCAATAATGACGGATTGTGGGGCGCGCCGTTTGAAACGCATCAATACTGGGCTGCGATCCGAAATGAGCAGCTGTTTCTCGATTTCGGCCGTCCTCTCGGCGCTCCGGTGCTGACGCCCGTTTTTCCGCGACCGCTGGTCGAAGACGGCGATGGAAATCTCTACATCCATGCTTTGACTCGCCCGGCCATGACCCAAATGGAAAACAGGTATACGCGGCCCGATCTGCAGTTGCTGGCGATGCTTGATGATGCCCGGGCCAAGTTGGCGGACAATGGCCATCAGGTATCCGAAGACGCGCTCTTCTGGGGCTTCTCCGCCGCCGCAGACTTCGTCACCCGCATGACGGTTCTCCATCCCGAACGTGTTCGCGCAGTCTCCGCCGGCGGGGTGGGCGGATTGCCCATTCTGCCCGTTGAGACCTATGATGGCGAAACCCTGACCTATCCGGTGGGTGTTGGCGATCTAGAGGTCATTTCCGGTCGAACATTGAACCGCGACGCCTTGCGAGAAACGCCCTTCCTGTTGTTTCAGGGCGGCGCTGACGAAAATGACTCCGTCCCCCAACCCCCATTCACCTGCGAGCGTTACAGGTCTGACAGCTATGACTGCAGCCAGGCCCTCTGGGTGAATGAAACGCTAGGCGCGTCAACTGTCGCCCGTGTCCCCGAAGTCAGCGCGGTCTATACCGATTTCGGCATGGCGGACTTCAATTCCATCCTCTTGCCCGGCATCGGCCATTCGATCCCCCGATCGATGGAAGCGGCCATCCGCGACTATTTTGCCTGCGTTCTGGCGAATGCGACCGACTGTGCGAGAGCTGTCGAAGTTCCGGATTTCGCCGAGGCGCCGGCCGAATAAGACGCGCGCGGCTGTCAGAGATCAGAATCTCTCTGGTCGAGCGCGGCGCTCAGGCCAATGTGCGGCCATGCGAGACCCCTTCGCTTTTGTCTGACACCACCCTGCCAGCGTCATTCAAGAACAGGTTTTCCATCCGGCGGTACGCCGGAATTGACCTTCCCGGATACGTCCGCGCACAATGAGCTCCGGGGGAGACAATCATGCCAACACGCCGCGACATGCTCAGGGGACTTGGAGGCGCGACCATTGTATCGATGACCGGGTGTCGCGATGGCGGTGTGCCGGGTGATGTCGAAATCCATGATCCCGCCGCACGGGCCCTGTTCAGCGGCTCAACCGGGCTGCGGCAGCTGGCAGACGGGTTTGTCTGGAGCGAAGGCCCCGCCTGGGACCGGGAGCGAAACTGCCTCTATTTTACCGATGTCCCCGGTAACAGGGCGTTTCGCTGGACGGATGCGGCCGGTCTCGAGGTGTTCCTGGACCCGTCGGGCGTCGAGGCGGCACAGACAACTGGCCTGCGCGAGGCGGGCGCAAACGGTCTCTGGTTTGGCGATGACGGGTGGCTGTATCTGTGCAATCACGGAATGCGCGCCGTGCAGAGGCTGCGGCCCGACACGCTGGTACGCGAGACTCTTGTCGATGTGTATGAGGGGCAGAGATTCAACAGTCCGAACGACCTGGTCCGGGCGAGCGATGGCAGCATCTACTTCACGGATCCTCCCTACGGCCTTGAGGGGCTGGACGCTTCGCCCCTGAAGGAAATGGAGTCGAACGGTGTCTATCGCCTGACCCGGGATGGACGCTGTGAACGTCTGTTCGATCAGCTGGGTTTTCCGAACGGAATCGCATTGTCCCCTGACGAGCGCTGGCTGTATGTGGCCCAGTCAGACCCGGCCGCTCCCTATATTTTCCGGGCGCCGCTGGACGCGGACGGTCTACACGGCCCGCTGGAGCGCTGGTTCGATACGAGCGAATTTCTGGCTGCGGGGGAGCCCGGCCTGCCCGATGGCCTGTGTGTGAGCACGGACGGGACGATTTTTGCTACGGGGCCGGGAGGCGTGTTCGTTCTGTCGCCGGAGGGTGGTTTGCTGGCGCGCATCCGGACAGGCCGGGCGACGGCAAACTGCGCCTTTGGCGGCGAAGACGGGCGCAGCCTGTTCATGACGGCACATGATCGGCTGCTTCAGCTGCCCGTCAACGCTGTTGGCCTCCAGTGGCAGGGCCGCACGGCGATGCGGACCGCGCCGTGATCTCTTCAGTGCGCGGGCCTTCCGGTCGCTGCCATCCGGCAGATGACCTCGGTCATTCACTCATCGCGAAGACCGCCACCGGAAACGCGGACCGGCAGGACATCGGGAGATGGCCACACCAACGACGGAAACGGATTCAAGGAAAAACAGCACGACGCGCTTTCCGAGTGCCGCCAACTTGCCGCTCTAATCATCAGCTTTGCGCCAGACCAAACCGGTTCACTCTGGTCTGACGGTACCTGCGGATGCTGTCTATTGGCTTGGCTCCACCCCGTCACATATCTCAACTTCGCGTGTTTCGCGGCTTTCCAGCGCGCATATGGCCGCACCTTCAAGTGAGCAACGCCATCCGTCAGCGCCATTGCGGCAATTGGCATTTTCAATGGCCAGAGAGGTCGCCCTTTCGCGAAACATGTCTGACTGGCTCATGCCGGAGCAGAGTTCGCGCGCCTGTTGCTCCGCCTGTGTCGCGACTGCGGTGCGTGCGGCGGTTTCGCTCGACTGCCCATTCCGAAGACTGGGTTCATACAGAGGAAGCCGGCGTTCGATTTCAACCCATTCAGTGACGGTCTCGGTACGCCGTGCCGAGAGGAGGCGGTCGGCCTCAAACTGTAAAACTCCGCCGCGCCCGGATTCGATGAAGGCGCGCAGCCCGTCGCACCCGTCTGCCCTTGCCTGCTCGAACACAGCTTCGTCCTGCACGCTCGGCACACCTCCGATCGAGACAATGGCGCAAACATCCCGGAATGGTCCCTGGCAGAGCGTGTTCTGAGCGCCGAACAGGTTAAACACAAATCCGATCAATGCTGCCGTGAAGACAATGGCCCCCCCTCCGATAGCCCGTTGGCGCATACGCCTGCGTGGCGCCTGGGGTGGCGGAATGGGTCTGCCATTTACGAGCGCCTTGACGGCTTCCAGGACATCATGGAATCGCGGGTCCCTCCGGTTCCCACGCCAACCTACGAGGTCGAGAGCCTGTTGCTGGCCGAAACCCAAAGGTGGCTCGACCTTGTCAACGCGCACCGGCAAGAATGATCCGCGGGATTTCGCAACCGCCGCTTCATCCTGGACAAATTCTCCGGCACCCGAGACCGAGGCCTCCGACCACACCACGATAACGCAAGCTGCAGACGTCAGGCGTTGATGGATCGCGTCGCGCCAACCGCTGGCACCTTCGATATCCCGGTCCCACCAGACCACCAGACCTTCCGCCTCAAAACTGGCAACCATCTTTGCAACGATCGCCTCGTCCTCGCGCTTATAACTGATGAAAACATCTGCTTTGGTCACTGCGCGATCTCCGTTTCGTCAGCTCGAACGAGCTCCCTCGCATGATCAAGCAAATCCTGATCCTGCGCACTTATCAAACCACGCTCATCCATTCGCTCGTAAACTTCCACAACGTCGGCCCAGTCCACCGGATGGCCCGGAAGTGGCGCCAGCTTTGCCAGGCTGCGGGCGAGACCGCGTTGACCTTCTGCCGATGCTTCATCGGCTTCAGCGATGCCTCGGTAGAGGCTCAGGCTCTGTTCGTAAGCGGTGACCGCGTCAGTGAGATTTCGCTGTTCCAGGCGAACATCGCCAATGCCCGCCAGCACAGAAGCGAGACCTTGCTGGTCGAGTGCCGAACTATCATCGGCCTCGACAAGGCGGCGGCGGATGGCAAGGCTCTGCTCATAGACATCGATCGCTTCGGCGAGGTCTCCCTGTTCGAGGTAAACCGCACCCACGCTGGCCAGGCTGACCGCGAGATCGCGCTGGGTCCGGGCAAAACTTTCATCGGCCTCGGCGAGTTGGCGACTGATGGCCAGGCTTTGTTCATAGGCGGCGAGCGCTCCTGTAAAATCGCCCTGTTCGAAGCGAACATCGCCGATCCGGATGATGTTGGCGTTTATATCGCGCTGAACTTCGACCGAGCCCTCATCGTCTTCTGCAAGCCGCTGCCGGATCGCCAAACCCTCCTCATAGACAAGCAGTGCCCCCGCCAGGTCACCCTGGTAAAAACGGACATCGCCGACCCTGTCCAGGCTGTAGGCATGGTCGCGCTGGGCAAATGCCGAGCTCTCATCTGCTCGGGCGAGACCTTCGCTGATGGCCATCATTTCCTCGTAGGCCGCCAAGGTTTCGGTGGGATTGCCTTGCCGGTAGAGGACGTCGCCAATCTTGCTGAGACTGACGTAAATGTCGCGCCGCGCCCATGCCGAACTCGGATCGGCCTCGGCGAGGCGGCGGCGGATGGCCAGGCCCTGTTCATAGGCGCTAAGGGCCTCGGACAGATTACCCTGTTCCAGGCGTAAATTGCCGATCCTGTTCACGATGACCGTGATATCGCGCTGGGCGCTGGTGGAAGTATGATTGGTCTCGACGAGGCGCTGCGCAATTTCGAAGCTTTCCTGATAATAGCCAAGCGCGCCTGCGAGATCGCCCTGATCAAGCAGAATGTTGCCCGCATTGTAGAGACCCAAATACACATCACGTTGGAAATCGGCCGAGTTCGGATTGCCGCCGGCGACCCTCCGTGACGTCTCCAGACTTTCTTCAAAAGCCGCGAGGGCGCCGGCCAGATCCCCCTGTGTGCGCCGCGCTCTGCCCACTTCGCCCAGGATGAAGGCCAGATCGGCCTGTGCCTCGACTGAGCCGGGATCGTCTTCTGCCAGGCGGCGGCTGATCGCAAGACTTTGATTCAAAATGTCAAGCGCACCCGTTATATCGCCCTGGATGCGGGCGATTTCACCGAGGTGACTCATGCTGATAGACCGCGCCCGGTCATCGGGAGCCACCTCCAGCGATTGCGCCGCGGCGCTGGCGGCGTCCTCAAGCCGCCCGGCTTCATCGTAAAGGCGCGAGAGCTCGATCCAGTCCGCATGTTGGGTCGGGTCAAGTGCGACAACCGCCTCGAACCTTGCAATGACGTCATCGGTCGTCACATCACCCTGGTCACGTGCATCCAGAGCAAGATTTGCAATATCGCGGCGGTCTGTTGCTTCAGCGATCGCGGCGGCGGTTTCCCGCGCCCGTGCGCGGGCCTCGGCGAGATCATCGAGAATCGACAAAGCGCCCAAGCGGTCTCCAGTATTGTAGCGCGCGAGCGCCCGGGCACCTTCGGGTGTGGAGGCGATGTCCTCGACCGCATCGCGGAAGACGGCAATCTCGCGGGCGTATTCACGGTCTCGCAGAGCCAGCTCGGCCACCACATCATCGCGTGCCCGGGTCAACGCGGCCAGGCGCGCTTCGGTCGCATCAGCCGCATCGACCTCCGCCTCCAGTGCCGCGACGCGCTCCTGAAGCGTGCCAATTCTCTCATCGGCCTCGCGCAGGGCGGCTGCCTGAGTGGACGCGGCGTAGTACATCGCCGCACTCACCTCGGCTCGAGCACGTGCATCAAGATCGGTGCCGGGGGACTGCGCCAGCACGGTACACATGGAAAGAAGCCCGCAAAACACGGCGAGTAAAATCCGCACCATTCACCCTCCAATATTGTCGCTCTTTTCCAGAGCGCTGAAGACAACGCTATCAAGAGTTCGATGCATTCGGAAGCCAAAGAAGCTCAGAGCCGACCCATTGCATCGAAATCAACCTCCGCCGCTTTCAGCGTTGCGCGATCTTCGGCCCGCTCGGGCGGAGGGGTCAAAAAGCGCGCGCTGCGCTGCAGCCCGTCACTGCCTGTGCCTATCCAGTCGGCCAGCCGGGCGACGAGCCGGATGTCGTATGCGGCAATGTCGGGTGGCAGCTCATCGAAGGGAACGAGGTTGGGGTGGGTTCGCTTGAGGTTGTCGCGGGTCGGGCCGTATCGCCATCCGTCAACGAGGCGATCGGCACTCCAACGGTCATGTTCAAGCCTGGCGATATTCATTAATTCGGTTGCGTTGCGGAAGAGCTTTTCGCCCGTGCGAATGGTCGGGCGATCAAGTTCGATAGAAAATTCGCGGGTCAGCGGACTGATGTCAAAACCGAGGCTGGCAAGCTTCGCTTGCGTGTGAGCGACGGCTCGCCGGTTTGAGTTTCGGAAGCGTTCCTTGAGCTTTGGCCACGGTGCTGCAGCCTCGCCGCCCGACTCGAACTTCAAATATGTTTCATGAATTTCCTTCGCAAGCCGATCCGGTTCCCGGTCCAGGAGTCCGCCCGCAGTATTGATATCGGCCCATGACCCAAAGGCGATGAGCTCGCAAGATTCGAAATTCCCGCCGCCAGGGTGCACGGGCAAGCCAGCTCCGTCGCGCGCCGCGATGAAGATCGGCGCCTGGAAAAGCGCATTGCGTTGAGCCTGCTCCTGCAAGCCCAACGCGATACTCAAAGGCGGTGCGCGCTCGCCTGTCGTGACATAGGCGGCCGTTACTGGAGCCACAGCAACCCGCTCCTCGAGAAGCGTGCACGCCGCATTATCCATCGTCGCAGCATCGCATTCGATGAACGAAATATCGTAATGATCGATAATGCCGGGATAGCGTAGAGCAAATTTCGTGCTCTTTGCCCGGGCTTCAAGGTCGAGCACCGTGATCATCGGTCGGTCGAGAAAGGAGACCAGATTCGTATGCAGCAGGTCACGCACGAGTGCTTCGCCCAACCCACCCAAGCCGGCAATAAGAATGTGGATCCGGTCCTGGCCGGAACGCTCGGCAATAAGGTGAGCGGGATGACGGTACAAGACAGCCCGTGCCGAAGCCGAGTGCTCTGAAACCGTAACAAGCAAGTCTCCCTGGCCGCTGGCAGCGGCTTCGTGTTCCATCGCATGATGCACATGTTCTGCGAGCCACGGGTCGCGCACAATCGCAAAGACCGGAGTCTCTGGCCGTCGTCGGGCGGCTTCCAAGGCGGTCTCGACGGTCGCGGCTTCATCAGATTCTGATATGACGATCCGGTCGGCCCAGCGCAGGCTGTTGAGGGTCAGTCCAGCGTTCAACCGGGCGTTCCGGGGAAGTGTGAGCACGCCATCCCACTGGTGTTCGACCTCGTGGGCGTGATGGGTTACCGGAAGCTTCCGGACCGCAGCCCAGTCCTCGGCAAACTTACGTGCAATTACGGTATCACCGAATACCACTGCGTGTCGCGCCCGCATCATCGCCTGAAGACGTATCAGGGGTTCTCTGAAGACGGTAAGCGCCGCCTTTACCACCGCTCCAAGTGCGACAAATGCCCCCGTCCAGCGTGCAGTATAGAGTTGATTCTGTATGGAAGCAGGCAGATTCCCTGTTTCCACGATACCCAGGTTTCGTAACCCGATTCCTGCATATTCATCTCCAAATACGAAGGCCCGCAGCGCCAGATAGGCCGCTTGCGAAATGCGTTCCCACCCGGTCAAAGATGTCGGCAAAAGGGCATGCCAGGCAGAAAAGGCCAGCGCGAACGTCACCACAGTGCCGACGAGCAGCAAAATGCCGATCAGGTGATTGCGGATCGTAACGAAAAACCGACGCACCCTGTTCATGGCACATACCTCATTCCGGTGATGCCGGTCCGGTGGTTCGACGGTGTGACGCCGGAGATAGGTGCCGAAACGCGGGCTTCTTTCATTGCTCCGGCTCTCTGTCTTCAGCGTTCAGGTGACGCCCGGAGAGATCCGGATGGCTGAGCTGGCCGCGTTGTTCTGTCGGTGCGTAACAAACGATCATGATACCCCAAACGATGGTGTGATCCTGCAGAGGTACAAGCTTTATCAAAGAGATTGCAACCTCGTTCAGAGCCCATGTGGCGCGATCAACGACCGCGTGCTGACCGCCTGAACGTGTTTATCGTGATTTCCGAGAGCCGCCTGCTGTCGCCCGGCCGCGACCGAACAGGCAGGTTTAGGGCGCCGTTTACCAAGTTCCCTGAAGAGTGGCTTTTCTGGACGCGCGTCGGAAGTGATATTGCCAATGAGCGAGAACAACATCTGGGAAGACAGCTTTCTGATCCGCGCGCGAACGCGGTCATTCGTCGCGTTCGCTGTGGTCGGAGGCGGGCTGTCCTTTCTCTCCAGCTTCATCTATCTGCTCGAGGCGTTCTCGGACTATCCGGTCTTTACACTGGGCACGACGCTTGGCCCCCTCATTCTGATAGCGGCTCCACTCTATTTGCGTCTTGGCCTCGACCTTGAACGCACTCAGACATTTGTACTCGGTTTCGCGGTCATTTTCTGTGCCTGGACCATCTATATGGCCGGCGGCCTGATGACGCGCGCGCCATTTTTTCTCGTGGCGATCTGTGTGGCGTCCTCACTCACCACAACATGGAAAAAGGCTGCGGTGATCAATGCGGCAACCCTGGGCCTTTTGATCTGGGGGCATTTCCATGGCGTGGCGGCCGGCACCGGACTTGATGAGGTGATGCCAACCCTTTCCTATGCCGAGATCTCGATGTGGACGCTTGTCAGTCTGGTGCTTGCATTATTGCTGGCGGGCGTTGCGACCATTTTCTTTGTTGTTGAAATGAACACGGCAGCGGCCCAGCTGAAAGCGGCACGGGTAAGGGCGGAGCTGGCCAACACTTCAAAATCGGAATTCCTCGCCAATATGAGCCATGAAATCCGAACGCCCATGAATGGCATACTCGGTATTGCCCAACTCATCCAGCAAACCGGTCTGGACGAGAAACAGCAAAAATATGCAGAAATCATTGAAACCTCCGGATCGGCCCTGCTGACGATCATCAACGATATTCTGGACCTGTCCTCGATCGAGGCTGGCAAACTTCAGATCGAATCATTGCCATTCAGCGCTGGCGAGATTGCTCATGACGTCGCGAAGCTGCTGGACATCTCGGCCCAGGGCAAGGGGTTGGAGCTTTGCGTGGATGTGAAGCCGAATGTGCCGGACGCCGTCAATGGTGATCCGGGACGGATTCGTCAGGCGTTGACCAATATTGTCGGCAATGCCGTGAAATTCACGGAGCGGGGCCATGTCCGGATCGATGTCGATTGCGATTCTGTCGAACAGGGTGTGGCGTCCATAATGTTCACAGTCACGGACACCGGCATCGGCATTCCGTCGCACAAGCTTGACCAGGTGTTTGATAAATTCACCCAGGCAGAGGATTCCATCTCTCGCGATTTTGGCGGAACCGGGCTCGGTCTTGCCATCACCCGCAGTCTCATCAACGCCATGGGCGGTGAAATCGAGGTTCAATCGAAACCCGGTGTGGGCTCGGTCTTCACGATCCGGTTGCCTCTGGAATTGACGGCCGAAAGGCCAGCGCTTTCAGGATAGCTGCTGCCGGTTCAGGCAGAACCGGCAAAACGCCCCGGCCTTCTTATCGTGATCGACGGCCAATTGCCCGTTGAACTTCCGTGTCAATTGCCTAATCCTTCTCGCGGGGAGAGCGTCTGGATGTGTGCTGCCAGAATTGAGGGTCGTTCATCGGCGTATTACCGTCGGCATCACGCCAAGGCGGATGGGCGCTCGCTATATCTCTACGGCTATGCGCCCCATGAGGGAGAGGCAGGGCCCGAGTTTGACGAAGCTGTTTCATCGGGTTCCGAGATGCGGTTTCACCCCCTGCGTCAGGAGTGGGCGCTCTACTCGCCGCATCGCCAGAACCGGACGTTCAAGCCATCTGACGCGGCCAATCCGCTGGCCCCGGCCCGGCCCGGCGGTCCAATGACAGAGATACCGTTTTCCGACTTCGAGCTGGCCATATTCGGCAACCGCTTTCCGAGTCTGCATCCCGAAGCTCCGGAGCCGTTCTCCGCGCCCTGGAAGGCGAGACCGGCTATTGGCGATGCCGAAGTCGTTGTCTTCTCACCGGCGGCTGAAGGCTCGCTGGCGACAATCGGGCAAGCGCGACGGATCTTGCTGGTCGAGGCCCTGATTGATCGCTATCAGCATCATTTCAGCGCCGGGGCAGCCTATGTCCTGCCGTTCGAAAATCGCGGAGAGGCGGTCGGTGTGACGCTGGCTCATCCGCATGGGCAAATCTATTCATTCCCCGTTATTCCCGAGCCCCAGGCGCGTGCGGCGGACGCCTTTTCGCAGGGATATGATCTGGAAGGCGATCGTCAGGACTGGGGCGCCGAATTCTCGGTGGCGGATGCGGGTGGGGTTTTCTCCTATTGCCCCCCCTTTGGCCGCTTCCCCTACGAAACCTGGCTGTCCACACGCGCGCGAAAACAGGGGCCCTGGGATTTTTCGGCTGACGAAGTGGATGGCCTGGCATCGCTTCTGGGCGATACCGTCGCCCGATACGATCGACTGTTTGACCAGCCCATGCCCTACATGATGAGTTTTCACGGAGCCCCGAATGGATTGTCGAAGGGGTTTCAGTTTTCCGTTCAGTTCTACCCGATCATGAGATCTGCCGGCCGGCTCAAATACCTCGCCAGTGTCGAGCAGGCGACCGGCGTGTTTACCGTTGATGTGGACCCGAGGGCGGCGGCTGCAGATCTCAGGCAAGCGGGATGAGGCGACAAAGCTGGACGCCGGGCCGGGTCAATCTGATCGGGGAATGGATCGACTTCAATGGTGGCCTGGTGCTGCCGGCAGCTCTGCCGCTCGGCGTGACGGTGACAACCACGGCCTTGCCGGGAGTCCGGGACCGCGTCAGCTCGGCGCAGTTTGACAACGTGGCTGAGGGGGATCTCGATCAGCCGGCTTCCGGACAGTGGGCGGATTACGTTTTCGGAGCGTTACAGACGGCTCGTGAAATGGGCTGGGTGGATGGCGGTATCCGTGTTCATCTTGATGGCGACATTCCTGCGGGCGCAGGCGTGTCCTCCTCGGCCGCTGTGACCGTCGGGGTGCTGGCCGCACTCAAGCCGGATGATGCCGGCCCGAAGGAAATCGCTCTTCTGGCCCGCCGGATCGAAAACGAGTTTATCGGCGTACCGTGCGGGATTATGGATCAGATGGCCGTTACCCATGCGAGGCCCGGCGAACTGATCGCACTGGATACGATATCACTGGGTGTCGAGACCCTGCCGATTCCGAAGGACTGGAGATTCGCCGTGATTCACTCGGGAGTGGGCCGGCAGCTGGCCGATGGTCAGTACGCCGAAAAACGCCGTGCCTGCCTCGCGGCTGCGGAGAAGCTGGGGGTCGACTGGCTGTGTCAGGCGACGAATATTGATGACCTCGACCCGCGGTCGCAGCCGGTAGCCCGACATGTCGTGTCAGAGCACAAGCGGTCTGTCGCGGCGCTGGAAGCGGTCCGGCAATCCGACATCTCGACCTTTGCAATGACAATGAATGAGAGCCACGCATCCTTGCGGGATGATTTCCTGGTTTCGACCGCCGGGATCGATGATCTGGTCCGGGATGCGACACGCCTTGGTGCCAGAGGTGCGCGGCTGACCGGGGCCGGCTTTGGCGGATGTATCGTCGCTCTGCTCGGCGCCGATGCACCCGAGGACTGGTGGGGCAGGCTGAATGCGGCTTGTCCGCAGGCCCGGCTTGTCTGTTGGCTGAATTCCGAGAACGCTCATGCCGGAGGTTTGAAATGAATATTCTTGTTCCGGGTGGTGCGGGATATATCGGCTCGCATGTCTGCAAGGCGATCGCAGCGCGTGGTGATACGCCGATCGTGTTTGACAATCTTTCGGCCGGACATCGCGATTCTGTAAAATGGGGGCCGTTGATTGAAGGCGATATTCGAGATCCGAAGGCACTCGACCGCGTCTTCAGCCGGTGTCAGCCGGAAGCTGTCATACACTTTGCAGCCTCTATCGAAGTCGGGATCGGCGAACGCGAACCCCTGGCCTTCTGGCAGAATAATGTCGCGGGCACATTGAATGTGCTCGAGGCGATGGTCCGGCAGGGGTGTGAGGTCTTTGTTTTCTCTTCTACCTGTGCGGTCTATGGCCAACCCGACACACTCCCCATTCCGGAAAGCGAGAGCCGCAAGCCGGGCAATGTCTATGGCCGCACCAAGCTGGCGGTCGAACACGCTCTGGAAAATGTCTCGAGCGCCAGCCGGCTGCGCTTTGCCGCACTTCGCTATTTCAATGCTGCCGGTGCCAGCCCGGATGCCGCGATTGGCGAAAGGCATGACCCGGAAACCCACCTCATCCCCAATGCGTTGAAGGCAGCGGGCGGTTTGCTGGACGCGTTTCATCTTTTCGGCGATGACTATCCCACCCGCGATGGCAGCTGCGTGCGTGACTTCATTCATGTTGATGATCTGGCTACGGGGCATCTGGCGGCGATGGACCGGCTCGTGGCAGGTGGCGACAGTTTCGCCTGCAATCTGGGAACGGGGACCGGCATAACGGTACGGGAAGTGATCGAAGCCGTTGAAGCCGTCACAGGTCGGCAAGTGCCTCTGGTCGTTCAACCGCGTCGTCCCGGCGATGCCGCCGAGCTGTATTCCGATACACGCCTGTCCAGCTCCCTCCTCAATTTCTCGCCGCAACGATCGGACATCCGCACAATTGTTGAAGACGCCTGGCGGTTTCACCAGAAGGATTGGGACCTGTGAGGGTGCGGCTTCAAGGCCGGACGCTGTCGCTGATAGCCGAGCGGGGTGAGGATGGTGCGGCCCATCTCGTCTGGTTCGGCCGCGCATCCAACGCGCAGATGGCCAGGGCCGCTTCTTTCCAGCGACTGCCTGCCAGTCCGGATATTCCGACAGGTCCGGGCCTGATGCCGGAACATGGAAAGGGGTTTCATGGCATTGCCCAGATAGAAGGCTTTTGTCTGGAGACAGGCCGCCGCATCCGACTGAGCGATCCGGAGATCCGCGAGGCAAGCGACGGAATTCTTCTCGACGCTGAAGATGCCGCACTCGGGATTCGCGTCGAAAGCCTGATCCGTTTCGACGGGGATGCGCTTGTCACATCCTCTCGTATTGTCAATTCGGGCGCTTCGCGGATCTGCGTGCAGCGCCTTGCGTCCTGTCTGCTGCCAGCGCCTGATTGGGCGAATGTCGTGCTGAGTCAGGCCGGCGCCTGGGGTCGGGAAGGGCATAGTATTCGCACGCCCTGGACATCTGGCCGTGTTGAACAGGTGGGCCGTTCCGGTCGACCCGGATTTGACGGTGGGCCAACACTGACCCTGTGCGAAACGGCAACATCCGAGCATGCGGGTCGCGCCCTGACCGCGCATCTGGCCTGGAGCGGGGCGTTCCGGCTTGCTGCCGAGCGCGCGACGGATGGCCAGGGACAGATCCTGGCTGAGGCCAATTGGGCGCCGGGCGAATGCATCCTTTCATCTCTGGAAGACATGGAAACACCTCAAGCCTTGCTGGCGCTTTCCGATCAGGGCTTTAACGGCGTCTCACAGATTTTTCACGAGACGCTCCGTTGCCGCTCGCGGAAGGTGGCGCGGCTGGTCCATTTCAATACATGGGAAGCCCGATATTTCGCGGTCGATGAAGCCAGCTGTATGGCTCTGGCCCGACAAGCCGCGGCGCTGGGTGCAGAGCGTTTCATCCTTGATGATGGCTGGTTCAAGGGGCGTCGGAATGACCAGACCAGCCTGGGCGACTGGGTCGTTGATGGCCGGCAGTTTCCCGACGGGCTCCAGCCCCTTGTTGATGTCGTCCATCAGGAAGGCATGGAATTTGGTCTGTGGGTCGAACCCGAAATGGTGAGCCCGGACAGCGATCTCTATCGCGCACACCCGGACTGGGTGTTGGGCCATCCTGACGAAGCCCTCGCGACGGGTCGACATCAGCTTGTGCTCGATCTCGCCCTTCCAGAGGTGCAGACCTTTGTTTTTGACGCGATCTCGTCCCTGCTGGCAGCGTATCCGATCGGTTATCTGAAATGGGATTGCAATCGCGACCTCTATCCGGCCACGCGCATGGGGATTGCGCGTGCAGCCGCCCAGACTGACGGGCTTTATGCGCTCATGCAGCGGATCACTGCAGCGCATCCTGTTGTCATCGAAAGCTGCGCCAGCGGTGGGGGGCGGATGGATGCCGGCATCGCCGCGTATACCCAGCGTTTCTGGACCAGTGACGCCACGGACGCGATTGACCGCATCCGCATACAGCGGGCCGCCAGCCTGCTTTTCCCTGCGGAAATGTGTGGCGCGCATGTCGGCCCGAGCCCGAATCCTATGACCGGTCGATATGTCCCGATGAGCTTCCGCGTGCTTGCAGCACTCTTCGGACACTTCGGAATCGAGGCGGACCCGGAGACAATCCCGGAGGCCGATCGCGTTGTGCTGAGGCGCGGTATAGATATCTACAAGCGGCACCGCGACTGGATGGTGGAGGGGAGATGGATCCGGATCAGCGAGGCTGACAGTGATCCTGATGTCCAGATGTCTCTTTCCAGAGATGGCGGTCAGGCACTTTTGCGTCTTCTGCGGGTCAATACGCCCATGCGTCCCCTGCAGCCACGAATCCGGCTGGCGGGACTGGAAGCAGGGGCCATGTACCGCCTGAATGAAATCGCGCTTGAGGGCGAGGCCGAGCTCTGGCCTGTCGGAGAATTTTCCGGCGCGGGCCTTTTGACGGAAGGCCTTTTACTCGATCCGGGCCGCGCTCTGAGCGGGCGTTTGATTCACCTTGAAAGGATTACGTAATGCGTCTGGGCGTCTGCTATTATCCCGAACACTGGCCGGAAGAAATGTGGGCCGGGGATGCCAGACAAATGGCCGAGATCGGCCTGTCCTGTGTCCGGATTGGCGAGTTTGCCTGGGCCAGGTTCGAGCCCGAACCCGGCCGGTTTGAGTGGGCGTGGTTTGATCGCGCGATTGATACGCTTCACGGTGAAGGTCTCGGTCTGATCCTGGGGACACCAACGGCGACACCGCCCAAAAGGCTGATTGACCGGCATCCCGACATTCTGGCGCAGGATGCGCATGGCCGTCCAAGGCGGTTCGGCTCTCGGCGGCATTATTGCTTTTCCAGCGAAACCTATCGACGCGAATGCCGGCGGATCGTTTCGGAAATGGTCAAACGGTATGGCGAGCATCCCGGAGTGGTGATGTGGCAGACCGATAATGAATATGGCTGTCACGATACGGTAGAGAGCTATTCGCCCGCCGCAAAGGCGGCCTTCCGTCTCTGGTTAAAGGACCGGTATGGCGAGATAGACGCGCTGAATGACGCCTGGGGAACGACATTCTGGAGTCAGACCTATCGGTCCTTTGACGAGGTCGATCTGCCCGGCGCCACCGTCACGGAAGCCAATCCGTCCCACCGGCTCGATTTCCAGCGCTTCTCGTCCGATCAGGTGGCGCGCTTCAATCGCGAACAGGTCGATATTATCCGCCAGCACTCGCCGGGCCGGGAGATCACGCACAACTTCATGGGTGCGTTTACCGCTTTTGACCATCACAAGGTCGGGGCGGATATCGATATTGCGACATGGGACAGCTACCCGCTCGGTTTTCTGGATCTCAGCCCGGTGCCGGACGATCTGAAACGCTATTGGTTGCGCCAGGGACATCCGGACTTTCAGGCCTTCCACCATGATCTCTATCGCGGTTGCTCGCACAAATGGGGGGTAATGGAACAACAGCCGGGCCCGGTGAACTGGGCGCCCTACAATCCGGCGCCTCTCCCCGGTATGGTGCGGCTCTGGTCGCTTGAGGCAATGGCGCACGGGGCTGACCTGGTCAGCTGGTTTCGCTGGCGACAGGTGCCGTTTGCGCAGGAGCACATGCACGCCGGTCTCCAGCGGCCGGATGGCGAACCGGCCCCGGCTTATGAGGAGGCGCGACAGGTTGCCGAGGATGTTGCCAGACTCGGCATGATGCAGCCGGGCCAGGCGGATGTCGCGCTGATCTTTGACTATGAGGGCCAGTGGACACACATGGTCCAGCCGCAGGGTCGGGGGATGGATTTGCTCCGACAGACCTTCGACGCCTATTCGGCTCTGCGGTCCAACGGCCTGTCGATTGACATTCTCCCACAAAGCGCAGACCTGTCCGACTATAAGCTGATTGTCCTTCCCGGCTTGCCGATCATTCAGGATGCGCTGGTTGATCAGATCCGGAGCAGCCGGGCGCAAGTGGTCATCCTGCCCCGGTCGGGATCAAAGACGGGGACATTCCAGATACCGCCGGAACTTCCACCGGGCAAATTACGGTCTTTGAGCGGCGTCAAGGTCGTGCGTGTGGAGAGTTTGCGGCCGTCCATCATTGAGACGGCCCATTGGGCCGGCGGCGAGCTGCGTATTGTAAACTGGCGAGAGCACCTCGAACTGCCGCCCCCGGACAGTGAGCTGGGTGTTCATGTAGAAGCGCGGTTTGCCGATGGCGCGCCCTTCTGGGTGGAAAGCGACAATATCCATTATCTAGCAGGTTGGCCGGACCCCGACACGGCTTTCAACCTGTCTGGAATTTTTGCCAAACGCGCCGGGCTGGAGCCCAGACCGCTCGGGTTGAGTCTTCGTCTGCGTCGCATCGGCAGACTGGAGTTTGCGTTCAACTACGGCCTTGAAACCGAACCGCTCGAAGGGCTGCTACCGGAGACTCCCGACTTTATTCTGGGTGGCCCCACGCTTCCGCCTGCCGGGGTTGCTGCCTGGCGCAGCTAGCGCGGCATGCCGACGAACTCTTCCTTATTGCCGAGGATCAGCCGGTTATAGATCAGCGCAATGCTGATTGAGGCGATCAGCGTGATCAGCATCAGGTGAATATAGTGCAGCGGTGTCCAGACGAAGGTGAAGCACGCATAAATCAGCGTGCCGGAGAGCACGCCCGTCATGGCCGCGCCCGCGCCTACATTGCGGAAGACGAGCCCTACAATGAAGGCGGACAGGATTGGCATCGACAACAGTCCGAAGAGTTGCTGGACCAGATTGATGATGCTTTCCGCGCTCTGATAGATGGGCACGAGCAGAATGGCGAGGCCGACAAAGATCAGCGTGATTACCAGGTTCATCCGCCCCACATTGGGCGTGGAGTCAAAGTAGGTCTCGTGAATATCCAGGACGTAGAGCGTGGTCGATGAGTTCAGAACTGAATTGAAGCTGGTCAGAACAGCCGCCGCGATCATCGCGGCAAAAGCGCCTGACAGCCAGGGCGGAAGTACGGCCCCCACGATCTGCCCATAGGCAGCATCGCCCACATCACCAAACAGTTTGAATGCAACAATGCCCGGAATGACAACAATCGCCGGTACGATCAGCAGCCGGATGCCCGCTGCGGCCATGACCCCTTTTTGCGCCTCACGCAGGCTGCTGGCAGCCATGGCACGCTGGGTAATGGTCTGATTGGTGCTCCAGTAGAAAATCTGGATGAAGATCATGCCGGTCAGCAGGGTGTGCCACGGTATGGGAGAATCATTGCCGCCAATCATTGTCAGGCGTTCGGCAGGTATCCCCGAGAGATCGAAATCAATCGCCATGAGGGACAGGACGACCACCAGAACCGCGACGCCGAGCACGCCTACGCCGGAAATGGCATCTGATACCGCAACGGCTCTGAGTCCGCCAAAAATGGCGTAGGCCGAGCCGATCAGTGCCAGGGGAATCGCAAAGCTCAGAATGGGCCAGTCGACGCCGAACATGGACTTCAGGAAGAGCGAACCTGTGTAGAGCATGACGGGGAGGAAAACGATTATGTTCCCAAGCAGGAAGAGCGCTGCGATGAGGGCGCGGATATTCCGGTCATTATAGCGCTGGCCGAGGAGTTCCGTCGTCGTCCTGCAGTTGTTCTTGTAGTAGATTGGCAGGAAGACAAAGGCGAGAATGATCAGCCCGACAACTGCAGAGAGTTCCCACCAGGCGAGCAGGGCCATCTGGTTTCCATTCATGCCAACCAGTTGATCTGTCGACAGATTGGTCAGCGTGATCGAGCCCGCGACCAGCATCCAGCCCAGACTGCGTCCGGCAAGGAAATACTCGCTCTCGTCGTCCCCCGCAGTCTTCTTCATTTGCGAGACGCGCCACCAGGTCAAAGCCCCGATCGCCAGAGTCAGCGCAGCAAAAATGCCGATCTGTAGCGGATCGAGCGCAAGATTTGTTGGCATGTGTGTCTCCCCGGTCGGCAAACTGCCCCCATCGCGGGTTTTATACAAGCCACTGGTGCGTCGGTTAGGGCCGGGTCTGACGTACACTTTGGGGGGTGGCCACGCCCCGCTGGAGGCTGTTTCAGCCGAATGCGACGCTGTTAGCCGGCTCGGGCGGCATCGCCAGCACTGATGACGTCGGCCATGTCTTCCTGAAGGGCAAGGCTGAGTGATAACGGTACGGTTTCCGATTGTTTCCGGCCGTTCAGAATGTCACGCGAGGCCGCTTCAATCTCGAACTCAAACCCGTTTCCCCTGCGCTGGTCATCAAACGATTCGATCAACGATCCGTCTTCGTAGAGAAAGGCCGATGTTGATCGCCAGAAGTCCGGAAGAACAATCCGGCCTCTGGTGCCAATCAGAACGCCCGTGTTGTCGAGATTGCATTTGAACGAGCAGGTCAGAAGTGACGTGATGTCCCCTGTCTGGAACATCGTGAAAACCTCTTCATCCACGCCGGTGGACGCCATCTTCAGAATGGAACTGATGTGATCGGGCCCTCGACCGAGCATCAAGCGGTTAAAGGCGATTGGATAGATGCCGATATCCAGCAAGGCGCCGCCTGCAAGGGCGGGATTCCAGAGGCGGTCCCGAGGATTGAACGCAGCGGAGAAACCAAAGTCCGCGCGAAGCTGCACCAACTCGCCGATCCGTCCGTCATCCAGCCATTCCCGCGCTTTTTGAATGGAGGGCAGAAAGGCGGTCCATAACGCCTCCATGAGGTAGGTGTCCTGATCGTGCGCCGCCCGGGCGAGTGCGCGGCAATCGTCCGGACTGGTCGTGAGGGGTTTCTCGCAAAGCACGGCCTTGCCTGCGCGTAAGGCCGCCAGGGATTGTTCCAGATGAAAGCTGTGGGGCGTCGCGACATATATCGCGTCCACGTCCGGATCCGAAAGCAAGGCTTCATAGGAAGCATGTGCGGCGGGAATTCCGAATTCGCGGGCAAACGAAATCGCGCTCGGTCCTTGCCGGGCACCGACAGCATGAAGCCCGGCGGTGGGCGCAAACCGGATGTCGGCGGCAAACTGCCGGGCTATTCTGCCGGCGCCCAGAATGCCCCATCGAACCTTTTTCATTGCGTCCGCCCCCGTATTCTGAATCCACAACTCGCCAATCGTCCGGGGAGTTCTCTTTGACCCTATGTTTAAATCCATCATTCGAACACCCGCTGCGGGGCGAAATGGTTGCCGATCATAGCCGGGCCTGATGTTGGGATTTACCCCGCCAGCGTTTGTTGCCGATCCCTTCGATCATATGCCAGACAGTCGCCAGACAGTCGCCAGCGGGTCCGCCAGGCACACGCTCGATATTCCAGCCGGACGACTCCGCTCGCGCTCGTCTGATACGGTTTCCGGGAAGACGGCCAATGGGCGCGGCGATTTTGGTCTTGAGCCGGGCTGGTGATATCGCTAACATTTTGGCGGTGTTTTCAGGAGAAACCGGGGATTTGATCATGACTGAGAAGCGCACAAACAGGATGGCCGCCGTTTTTGTCGCGGCGATTATCGGATTGGGCATGACGTTGCCGGGTGTTGCGTCCGCACGGGTGAACGAAGCCCTCAACGATCGCATGTCCGTGCGCTGGGATACAGAAGGGCGCGGCGTGCGCCGGAGCATTGTTGAATCGGTAACGGCTCCCGGTGGTGCGGCCCTTGAGGTGAGCATTCGTCGCCGCAATCAGGAAGCCTGGCGTTCGCGCGTCACCGTGCCCCTGATTCGCGATATTCAGGCCGGAGATACCGTCGAGGTCCGCGTCTGGGTGCGTGCTGAATCGCCGCTCAACTCCCTGGGAACGGGCAATGTTGACCTCCAGATCGTGCGGACCCGAGAGCCCTATGACAACATATTCAGCGAGAATATCCGCCCGACGAGCGAGGGCCAGTACTATACGGTTCGCGGCGTCGCGAACTCGGATTTCGACGCGGAAGATGTGGTTTTCGGCGCCAATCTTGGATATGGCCGTCAAACGATCCAGTTCGGTCCCATCTTTGTCACCCGAATAGACCCCGAAGAGTAGACTGGCGGCGCGGGATCGCCTGCGCACCGGACCCGCATATTCGAGAAAAGTGACCGCGATTCCGGGCCTGTCCGGAATATGCGCTGTTTCGACTTGTCAAATGTCCAACGTTGTCATAGTGGAGTTGGCGCTGTTCAAACGTTCGATTTCTGATGGGGATGATGATGTCCAATCCGTATTATCGCAAGCTGAGCCTGATGGGCATGGACCCGGCCACGACCGGCGAGGCTGTCATGTCAAAACGTCTCCGGGAAATCCTTGACGAAGGTCTGCACGGGCTGGCCTTCAGTCCCTATACAGACGGGCAGGACAACACATGCGAGATCCCGGCCGAACAGATCCGTGCGCGCATGGCCATGCTGGCGCCCTATACGCGCTGGGTCCGGACATTCTCCTGTACCCGCGGCAATGAACTGGCTCCGGCTATCGCCTCCGGGCTGGGTCTGAAGACAATGGTCGGTGCCTGGATTGATGATGACCTCGAGAATAACGAGATTGAACTCGCCAACAGTATCGAGATTGCCAAACAGGGGCATGCGGGCATTCTGGCGATCGGCAATGAGGTCATGCTCAGGAAAGAGCTCACCGAGGACCAGTTGATCGCATACATCGAGCGGGCCAAGGCGGAAGTGGACGTACCGGTCGGCTATGTCGATGCCTATTTCCTGTTCGAGAACCATCCGCGAGTGGCCGATGCCTGCGATGTCATCCTCGTCAATTGCTATCCTTTCTGGGAAGGCTATCCGATCGAGCATGCGCATATCTATATGCGCGAAATGTACCGGCGTGCTCAACGCGTTGCCAAAGGCAAGAAAGTCATTATCGCCGAAACGGGCTGGCCGAATGTCGGAACCCGGGACCGGGGCGCAGAGCCGTCGAAAATCAACGCCATGAAATATCTTATCGAGGCCGTGGAATGGACGCAGGAGGAAGGCATCGACCTGTTCTATTTCGCCGGGTTTGATGAGGCCTGGAAGGTTGCCAAGGAGGGCGATGTCGGTGCGTTCTGGGGCATTTGGGACAAGGATGGACATCCGAAATACCATATGTCCTGATGTTCGGTTTCTTCAGATCCCCACGAAAATTCGCACCGGAATTCGCGCCCGCCATTTGCTATTCGGGCTATCGCGATGGCCAGAGTCCGCCATCGGGTATTTTTCCATCCTATGATGAAATTTTCGAGGATTTACAAATCCTTGCGCGTCACTGGCGATATATACGGGTCTATGACTGCACGCCTCATGCCGCTACGGTTCTGCGGGTCATAAGAGACAAGCGTCTGCCGCTGAAAGTCATGCTGGGCATGGGTTTGCAGGCAGAGATCAATAATGCCTCCTGCCCTTGGGGGGGTGTCTATCCGGATGACGTTCTGGCGGCGAACCGCCGGAGCAATAATGCAGAGCTCCGCGAGATGATCGCCCTGTCCCGCAAATACCGGAAAGAAGTTCTGGCGGTCTCGATCGGCAACGAAGCCAGCGTTGACTGGAATGATCACATGGTCAGCGTGGACCGGCTCATCCATTTTGCGAAAACGCTGCGCCGACGTGCCCGTCATCCCGTGACATTCTGCGAGAATTACGTGCCGTGGACGGGAAAACTCGATCCGCTGGTGCCTTATCTGGACGTGCTGAGCGTTCATACCTACCCGGTCTGGGAATACAAATCGATCGATGAGGCCATGGCCTATACCGAAGCGAATTTTCGAGCGGTAAAGGACAGGTTCCCCGAAACGCCGGTTGTCATTACCGAAGCCGGATGGACAACACGCGCCAACGGGCGCGGGATCGAACCGCACAATGCCTCCGAGGATCTGCAGGCTCGCTATCTGGCGCAGCTCGAAGCCTGGTCCGGGGAGCAGGGTGTGATCACTTTTGTGTTCGAGGCGTTTGACGAGAGCTGGAAAGGGTCCTCGGACCCTGACGAACCCGAGAAGCACTGGGGTGTGTTTACCGTCCACCGCAAGCCGAAGCGCGCCGTGGCAGAGCGTTTTGCCGATCTGGCCGAGGTCAGGTAGGACTTGTCAGCTGGCTTGCGCTTTCGGTCTTCTATCGTCGGCAAACAAGCAATGGGCAGGTCCGGGGAGATGTAATGGTTACAATCTTCGATGTCGCAAAAAAGGCCGGCGTGTCGATCAAGACCGTGTCCCGGGTATTGAACCATGCCACCAATGTCCGATCTGAAACCCGGAAGAAAGTCCAGCTTGCGATGCGGGAGCTGGACTATCATCCAAGCTTTGCCGCCCGCGAGCTCAGAAGCGGTCAATCGAGAGCCATCGGTATCATACTGAGTGATTCGAGCGGGGGTTTTCAGGGACGCTTGCATATGGCCGCCCTGCAAGCATGCCGTAATGCGGGTTGTTTTCTGACCGCCGGCCTGATCGACGAGAATGATGACAACTGGACGGATGAACTGGCTGCCTTTACCAGCCGGACGCGGGTCAAGCGAATGATCCTTGTTCCGCCTTTCTGTGATTCAACCCTTTTGCACGAACAGCTCATTGCCGAGGACATTGCCTTCACCCTGATTTCACCCTCCATCATGAATGAGGGGGCTGTATCCCTCGGTGTGAATGAGGAGCAGGCCGGCTTCGAGATTACACAACATCTGATCGCTCTGGGACATACGAAAATCGGCCATATCGCCGGCATTGCCGGTCATGTTGCAACCCAGTTCAGAAAGGCGGGTTATCTCCGCGCGCTGTCGCAATCAGGCCTCAAGGTCCGGGATGGCTGGATCGGTGATGGAGAATTCAGTTTTCGGGACGCGTTGACGAGCGCGCGCAAGATGCTTGCCGACGCCGATGACCGGCCAACTGCAATCTTTGCCGCCAATGACGAAATGGCGGCAGCTGTTTGCTACACGGCCAACAGTCTCGGCCTTTCTGTACCCGATGATCTATCGGTTGCGGGATTCGATGATGTTGCGATTGCCACCACGATATGGCCGCCCCTCACGACGGTCTCCCAGCCTTTCGATGTGATGGCTGAAGAAGCGGTCAGGCGCTTGATTGATACGGACCCGGACGCCCAACACGGTCTGAATTCGACGCTGGAATGCCGCCTGATAATCAGGGGCTCAACAGCCCCGCCTCCGTCCGCGAGAGAGTTGTAACGTACAGGCCAGTTCATTTTTCAGACGGCGCATCATTTTGGCCCGTCAGAGAAGATCAAGGGATCCGAAGTGTCAGATAGCAAACCGACTGAAGCGTCATCCATCCTCTTTGAGGACACTTTCAATGGTCGCGAACTCGACCGCAGTCTCTGGAATGTCGAGGGACCGGTCTTCTGGGTTAACCGGGAGGCGCAGGCGTATATCGACTCGCCGGGAACTGTCCGCCTGCTTCCTGAAGGCAGCATTGCCGGCGCAACCGGTGGTGTCCTTGAACTCAGAGCGCGCTACTCAGCCGGATTCCAGACGCCGGACGGGCGCTCCGTCGATTTCGTGTCCGGACGGATCGATACGCGCGACAAGTTCGATTTCACACACGGGCGGGCGTCGGCGCGAATCCGGCTACCCGACACAGAGGGCGTCTGGCCGGCCTTCTGGATGCTGGGCAATGGCAGCTGGCCGGAAACCGGCGAGATCGACATCCTGGAATATGTCGGTGAATCCGACTGGGTCGGCGTGGCGGTTCATGGCCCTGGATATTCCGGCGAGACGCCTCTGGTGAACAAGTATTTTTTCGAGGATGGCGCGACCGCGGCCGACTGGCACATATATGAAGTTGAATGGGACCCGGAGACGATCCTGTTCAAGGTGGATGGACGTACGATCTACCGGGTTACCCGGCCCATGGTCGAGCTGTACGGAAAATGGCGTTTTGACACGCCGAAACACCTCATTTTGAATCTCGCGATCGGCGGCGAGTACCCGTACAAGGTCAACCGGTTTAAGGCGCCTTATTACGGTTTGCCTCCTGCCAGCGCAGACCTTATCCGCCGCGAGGGGGCAGCTATCCAGATCGATTGGGTGCGCGTCGAAAAAATCTAGTGCGTCAGTCCGACGGCTTGTCCATCCGCATCCTGCCGGCCGTATCAATGGTCACAAAAGGGTTGAACGCGATTTCCCAGGGATGACCGTCAACGTCCGCAAAATATCCCGAATATCCGCCCCAGAAAACGGCTTGAGGCGGTTTGAGGATATCGACATTGTGTGCGGCCAGCTTTCGAAACAGCTGGTCAACCTCCTCGGCGGAGCCAACATTGTAGGCGAGCGTGAAGCCGTTGAAGCCCCTTCTTTCCGGTGGCGTGATCGTCAGGCTGATGTCCTCGGCCAGCTTGCCGACTTCATAAAGGGCGAGCGCATACCCGCCCAGATCGAAGAAGATGCAGTTCTCGCGATCATCGGTCTTCCAACCCAGTACGTCAGTGTAGAAACGCCGTGATGCTTCAATGTCCGCCACCCCCAGGGTAATCACACTCAGGCGCTGTTGCAGCATATCTGGACTCCTGTCTTGCAGGAGAGGTTATAAGCAGTGTCCGGTGGCGGCCAGCCCGCTTGCTGCCAGGGCCGATGGAGGGAGATGCCAGATGTCATTTATTTGGGGCAGCATGCGCGCAACGGCTTCGCCGGAAACGGCTACACCCGGTGCTCTGGCGACCTTTCTGGGCCGCTGCGCGGATATGGGATGCTCGCAGATCGACCTTGCCGATATTTACGGCAATGGACACAGTGAGGCTCTGGTCGGTGAGGCCTTGTCCAGCTCAGCGGAGCTTCGAGACCGGTTCTCGCTGATTGCCAAGTCTGCGGTCGTCTTCGCGTCCGAAGGCAACGGTGCCACGGCTCACCATTATCGCAATGATGCCCAACATCTGGAGGACTCCCTGTCGACCTCTCTCCGTCGCCTCAGGACAGAGGCTGTTGACATATTCCTTGTGCATCGGCCGGATTACCTTCTCAACTTCGATGAGCTGGCGACGGCCCTGGAGCGCATGGTGCAATCGGGCAAGGTCCGGCAGGTCGGCGTATCGAATTTTCCATGCGAGCGCCTGAAAACTCTGGGCTCGCATCTGTCTCTGCCCATTGCGCATCACCAGCTCGAATTCTCGGTGCTGGAAACATCCTGTCTGGACAACGGCCTTCTGGACGATGCCCAATCGGCGAAACGCGCTGTTTCCGCCTGGTCGCCCCTTGGCGGCGGTCGTTTCTTTGATCCCGGATTTGCTCCCGCTGACCGCGTGAGGACGGTGCTGGAACAGATCGCTGATGACGGGTCCGAAGATGGCATTGCCGGCGCCGCGCTGGCATGGGTGGGCCATCATCCGTCGGCGCCGGTTCCGATTCTGGGCGGTACGCAAATAGAAAGAATGGAACGTCAGGTGGCCAAGATGACAGCCACCCGTTTTGACAATGAGAGCTGGTATGCGGTTCTGGAGGCTTCCAGAAATCAGCCGGTCCCCTGACTTTTGTTGTTCCACCGCGCAGAGTGCGGGAATCCGGCCTGACCGGAATAATCCCGGCCCTGCCCTTTGTGGAATTTACTCTCTCGGCAATTGCCTGCCGATAATGACAAGGTTGGACATTTTTATTGACAATCGGGTTCCCGAGCCTGATTACTGGGAGAAATCTGCACCGAAAACGGGCAACATTTTGGGGAGAACAGGCATTGCCAAACCTAGGTTGGCATCGCGAGAACTTGGCTGCACGAATTTTGTCGGCAGCGCGGATGTTCTATTTCCCGGAAAACAACAGGCCGTGTTTCTCTCCGTCATGGGCGCTTTGCGTGCCAGGCGAGAATGCGCGCGAATCCAACAGGGGACATTCATGATGCGACGTCTGGCATTGGCAATTGCTGCAGGATTGGTTTCATCCTCGATGGTTTGGGCTGATTGCGACGGATCGGCTGGCATCAGCGAGTCCGACAATGGCTGGCGGCTTGTCTGGTCCGACGAATTCGAAGATGAGCAGATCGATACAGACCGCTGGACCCGTGAAGTCGATTGCTGGGGTGGCGGCAATGAAGAGCGGCAATGCTACACGGCGTCGGAGACCAACGCCCGGCTCGACGAAGGCTGTCTCGTCATCGAGGCCCATCTGGAAGAAACGACGGGGCCGGCCTGGCCCGCGCGCCTGATGGACGAGGTCACGCCCGAGCAGCGCGTCGAAACGACATCCCAGCCCTTTTCGTCCGCTCGCCTGAACACAAGCGGCAAGGGCGACTGGCGTTACGGCCGGATTGAAGTCCGGGCTCTTCTGCCGGAAGGTCAGGGAACCTGGCCGGCGATCTGGATGCTGCCGACGGATGACGTTTATGGTGGCTGGGCGTTATCGGGCGAGATTGACATACTCGAGGCCGTCAATCTGGGTGCTGAGTGCGAGGACTGTGACGGTGCAGTCGAGAACCGCATGTTCGGAACGCTGCACTTTGGCGGAGCCTGGCCGCAGAACCGCTATGAAAACCGTCGTACGACATTACCGACCGGTCCTGATGGCGAACAGGTTTTCCATGTGTTCGCGATCGAGTGGACCGAGGGCCGGGTCGAATGGTTTCTGGATGGCGAGAGCTATGGCTATCTGACGCCGGAGAACTGGAACACCGACTCCCCTCTTGCTGAAGGCAACCCCAACGCACCCTTTGATCAGCGTTTCCATCTTATCCTGAATCTGGCGATCGGGGGGCACCTCGCCGAAAGCCATACCGCTGGCGGTGTCGACTATGAAGGCTATCCGCGCCAGTTTCTTATCGATTGGGTGCGGGTCTATGACTGTCCCGAAGATACCGAGACGGCGCGCTCCTGCGCCAGTTGACCGACGCCATTCGAGCGCCGTCAGATAGGATTTTTCCATGAGCGAAGCTGTAACCGAGACACGACCGGAAGATCGTATTTCCTTTCTCCACAGGCTGGCATACGGCTCGGGCGCCTTCGCCAATAATCTGCTGGCCAACGGAATCGTGGCGATGGTGGTGTTGCTGAACGAAAATCTGGGCGTCAGCCTTGTCATGCTCGGTTTGATTACAAGCCTCCCGCGCCTGTTTGATGCGGTTACAGACCCGATCATCGGCTATATGTCCGACAATTTTAAATCCAGATGGGGTCGCCGCCGACCGTTTATTTTCGTTGGCGCGATTCTTGTCGCCGTGTGTTTCTTCTTTCTATGGCAATTCCCGGATGGTCAGAGCCCGACCTTCTATGCGTGGTATTATCTGATCGGTTCGCTGATCTTCTTTCTTGCCTACACGATTTTCGCAACGCCCTGGGTGGCACTCGGTTACGAGCTGACACCCGATTATGACCAGCGCACGCTGCTGATGGGCACCCAGAATTTCATTGGCCAGATCGGCTTCATACCGTCCTTCTTCATGCTCGCGATTGCCAAGCAATTTCCAGATGCAATTGATGGCGCACGCTGGGTCGCCGGCGGCGTCGCCATTCTTGTCATCATCACGGGCATAATTCCGGCCATCTTCCTGCGCGAGCGCCTGGCGACTGTCGCCCTGCAGGAAAAAAAAGCACATCGTGGCGGCAAGACAGGTTTCCTGTCCGAAATCGGCGCATTCTTCAAAAGCATGGGTCAGACGCTGACATTCGTACCCTTCCTGAAACTCTGCCTGGTGACCTTCCTCGTTTTCAACGGGTTTATCCTGATCTCCTCATACAGTTACTGGGTGCTTGCCTATTACGTGTATTCCGGTGACACGGCGGCCGGCGCAGCGATGGCCGGCCTGCTCGGAACGACCGGGATTGTGGCGACTTTCTTTATTGTCGCCTTCGTGACCTACCTGGCGAAGCGGATCGGTCAGCGGAAGACTTTCATCATTGCCATCGCGCTGGCCATGGTCGGATACGCGTTGAAAACATTCGCCTACAGCCCTGAAAACCCCTGGTGGATTCTGGTGCCGGCGCCGTTGATGGCTTTTGGTCTTGGTTCGCTGTTTACACTGATGCCGGCGATGATGGCCGACATCGTCGATCAGGACGAGTTGCGCACCGGTGAGCGCCGGGAGGGCATGTTCGCCTCCATGTACTGGTGGGTCGTCAAGCTGGGGCAGACGGTGGCCATCATGGCCGGTGCCTGGCTTTTGGCCACGACCGGGCTTGACGCCAGCCTCGGCGGCGAACAGAGCGACGCAACGTTCTTCCTGATGCGGGTCTACGATATCGGCGTTCCGATCCTGCTCTATACCCTCGCCCTCGGATTGATCATGACGATCAATGTCTCGAAAGAAAAATCGCAGGCGGTGAGGCAACAGCTTGAAGAACGACGTCAGGCGGAAGTGAACGCACCGGCCGAATAAGTCAGCTAACAGATGTGTGGCGAGTTCTCGCCAAGAGTCATGGGAATGCCGTCATGAACAGTGCACGGGAAGAAAGTACAATCGTCAGCCGGCAGGATGTGGAGGATCGCATCCGGGCCCTGCTGGACGGGATGTCGCTGGAAGAAAAGGTCGGTCAGCTGAACCTGGTTCAGTGCACGGGCCCGCATGTCGTCGAGGACCTCGCACCAGACATCCGCGCCGGGCGTATCGGTTCCATCCTCAATGTCGAGGATCGCGACGCCATCAATGCACTGCAATATATTGCCGTGAATGAAAGTCGGCATGGCATCCCGCTACTGATCGGGCGCGATGTCATCCACGGCTATCATACCATTGCGCCTCTCCCGCTGGGTCAGGCGGCGAGTTTCAATCCGGCTGTTGTTCGCGATTGCGCGCGCGTCGCCGCGCAGGAAGCCAGCGCTTTCGGAATCAACTGGACCTTTGCCCCGATGATCGACATTGCGCGGGATCCACGCTGGGGCCGTATTGCCGAGAGCTTTGGCGAGGACCCCTTTCTGACAGGCCAGCTGGGCACGGCCATGATCCATGGTTTCCAGATCAGTGAGGATAACGGTGCCGACACGCTCATCGCCTGTGCAAAGCATTTCGCCGGATATGGTGCGTCCGAAGCGGGTCGCGATTACAATACGACAAACGTGCCCCTGAACGAGTTGCGCAACGTCTATCTGCCTCCATTCCAGGCCGCTCGAGCCGCCGGCGTGGGCACATTCATGACGTCCTTCAGCGACATTGACGGCATTCCCGCCACGGCCAGCGATTTCCTGCTCAAGACCGTACTCAGAGAGGAATGGGGTTTTGAGGGGGCGGTGGTCAGCGACTGGGACGCCATCCATCAACTCTGCGTTCATGGCCTTTGCGAGAATGATGTCGAGGCGACCCATCTCTCTGCTGATGCGGGTGTCGATATCGACATGGTCAGCGCGGCCTACCAGCAGCATATGCCCGAGCTGATCGCCAATGGACGGATGTCCATCGCGCGGCTCGACGAGCTGGCGGGAAATGTGCTGCGCACCAAAATTCTCGGTGGACTGATGGATCGCGATGTGACTTCGCCGCCCGACGAACCGCCCCGTATGGCGGCTCTGACGAAAGTCCGCGAGGCAGCCGAGCAGAGCCTGGTGCTGTTGCGTAACGAGCAGAACATATTGCCACTGAATGCGGCTCATATTGAACGTCTGGCGGTGATTGGGCCGCTTGCAGATGAGCCGGTCGAGCAATTGGGGACGTGGATTTTTGACGGAGATGCAGCGCGCAGCGTCACGCCGCTTTCTGCCCTGAAATCCATGCTCGACGGCGATGTCGCGGTTGATTATGTGCGGGCGCTGGAAACCAGCCGCAGCCGTGACAGAGGCGGGTTTGATGATGCGTTGAACGCCGCCGGTGCGGCGGATGCTGTCGTCCTCTTCCTTGGTGAGGAGTCGATCTTGTCCGGCGAGGCCCATTGCCGCGCCGATATCACCCTGCCCGGGGTTCAGGCCGATCTTGTGCGCCGGCTGCGCACGACGGGCAAGCCGCTCATTGGTGTCATCCTTGCCGGTCGCCCGTTGGCTATGGGCGATATCATCGAACACTTCGATGCGCTCATCTATGCCTGGCATCCGGGAAGCATGGGCGGGCCGGCGATCGCCGACACGCTGTTCGGCCGATGCGTGCCGTCCGGCAAGTTGCCGGTGAGCTTCCCGACCATGTCCGGCCAGGTGCCGATCTATTACGGTCACAAGCAGACCGGTCGACCAGCCACTCCCGAAACGGTGATCCATATTGACGATATTCCGGCGGGCGCAGAACAGACATCGCTTGGCATGACCGCCTTTCATCTGGACGCTGGCTATCAACCGCTCTTCCCGTTCGGTTTCGGGCTCAGCTACACGACATTCCACTACAGTGACCTGTCGATCAACCATCATGACATCCCGATGGGTGGCAGCGTTGTCGTCGAGGCCTCAGTCACCAATTCCGGCGACCGGTCCGGGACCGAGATCGTTCAGCTTTATATCCGCGATCGTTTCGGAAGCCTGACGCGGCCGGTGCGGGAGCTGAAGGGCTTCAAGCGGGTCCATCTCGAGCCGGGAGAAACCCGCAAGGTGTCGTTCAGGCTGCACACAGATGATCTGGCCTTTTACGGGCGTAACGGGCAGTTCGCGGCCGAACCGGGTGCGTTTGATGTCTGGGTTTCCGCCTCAAGCGTAGGTGGATTGCACGCCGTATTCTCGATTTCCGGATAGCCCGGGGGCATCGGCGGTACGCGCTTCAGGATGAAATGGCGATCAGGACAATACTGGACGCAACGATCCATGCAGCGGCGCCAAGTTTCAGTCGAAACGCCCCCAGTGCGTGTGCAAGCCTGCGGGCCAGAAAACCGCCCAGCATTACGCCGGGGGCGGCAAAAAACAGAATCTCGAAGATCAGGTTGCCGGTCGCCAGATGATAGGGTGTTCCGCCGAGCACGGTGATCGCCGACACGATCACGGCCGATGCGACACACACGTCCAGCGGGAAACGCCGCAAAAACAGATAGAGCGCCATAAGCTCGCCGACGCCAACGGAAAACAGGGCGGTTGCCGCGCCGCCAAGACTGCCAATCAAGGCCAGGGCAATCATGTCAGCCGGGATGAAATGCGAGCGCTCACCCTGCGCCTGGCGCGCGATCAGTATCTGCAGGAAGAGCGCCAGACCCAAAGTGATGGAGAACAGCTTGAACAACAGGAAGGCCAGCCGTGGATCGGGCTGGATTACGTATTGCGTGATCCACAGGGATATCAGGCTGAGCGGTGCTACAATCAGCACGGCCTGACCCAATAGACGCAAACGGGTCTGCGGGACCGCGTTCCCGGTTCGATCGCGAAAATGGTTGAGCCAAGTCACGGCGCCCGTCGACATGCCAAAACACTGGATCGCGAAACTCACGCCCACCGTTTGAGCGGGAGACACCTCCATCACGCCTGTTTCGCGGAGAAATGAAAAAGCCGGCACGAATACCACACCGCCACCGACGCCGGTAGAATTGGCAATCAACGCTCCCAACAAGCCAACCAATGCAAAGGGGGAGAAATCCAGCAGTGCAGTGGATGTGACCGCGGCATGGACGACCAGTCCATAGGACAGACCCAGAAAAGCTATGAGTGCGCCCAGCAATATACGAAAGCGCAGCCTCGATTTCTGTTCTGGCGCATTCTGCTGGGTGGCCATGAATTATCTCGCTGAAGGGAAGGACGCCAGACGATCTGCTGACCTAGCGGTCTTTCCGAGCCTGTCAAATGAAAGCGCTGTGTTCTGCTGCGGAGCAGGGCTGTTTTCGAGATCGTTCAAGCAGGATGCTGCGACATTTGACGCCTTCCGAACCGTTTTCAGATCATCCGGCGGACAGAAATTTGATGTTACGGCTAACATTCTGGTTGAGGCGCTGTCCAAAGGAGGGGTAAAACAATACAAAAAATGTGATTAATCGACTCGAGCCACGGCAAGCGCAGCTATTCTGAAATCGGCATGAACAAAAGACAAAAGATCACGATCCAGGACGTTGCGGAAATGGCGGCAGTCTCGCCGATGACGGTGTCACGCGTTCTGAACAATAACGGTGCGGTCAAAGAGGCAACGCGCCAACGCGTTCAGCAGGCCATGCGATCTTTGAATTACCGGCCAAACCTCATGGCTCGCAGCCTGGCCGGACGTTCAGGCCTGTTCATTGGCCTGATCTACCGCAACCCATCCTATGGCTATCTCAGCGAGTTTCTGCTTGGCGCGTTGAGTGCCTGTCGCCGACTGGGGCACAATCTCATTGTCGAGGAACCGATGCTTGACCGGAAAATGGTTGACCTCGAGATCATCGAGCGGCGTTTTCTGGACACGAGCATTCAGGCCCTGATCGTTGTACCGCCGCTGTCGGATGATCCGGAGCTCATTGATGTGCTCGAACGATTGAAGATGCCGTATGTCTGCGTGAGCCCGAGATTGAACAATTATGCAGGTGCCAGCGTTGGCATGAATGAAATCGACGCGGCACGCGAAATGACCGAATATCTGCTGGACCTGGGTCATGAGCGTATCGGATTTATCAAGGGGCCGCCCGATCACCGTGCCAGTGAGCTTCGCTTGACGGGCTACAAGCAAGCGCTTGAAGCCCGGGGCCGCCCATTCGATGCGCGCGTGATCAGCGAGGGAGATTTCACCTATGTTTCGGGGATGCGTCTCACGCGAAAGCTTCTCGATGCCGGGTCTTCACCCACCGCAATATTTGCCAGCAATGATGACATGGCCATCGGTGCGATAACCGCGGTTCATCAGGCAGGATTGCGGGTGCCCGAAGACGTTTCCATCGTCGGTTTTGACGATGCCGCAGCGGCGTCGTCGACCTGGCCGCCCCTGACCACGATCCGCCAGCCCATCCGGGAGATGGCCAGCTCCGCAATCGAAATACTCGAGCGCGTCGTGAACGACACCAATTCTGGCGGTTCGGTGCCGCCTGAAAAACTCAGACTGCCCTACAAGCTGGTGGTTCGCCAATCTACTGCGCCACCCGCGAAAACGGATTAGACGCCCGCGAACAGCCTAGTTGGCCTGAGCCTGTTTTTTCAGATATTGCTCGTGATCCTCGAATTGCTCGAGGCATTTCTGCATGGCGCGACGGATCTCCGCCATGCGCTGGTCGAGCATCTGGTCGGACAAATGATTGATGACCGGGTGATAGCGTTCGGGCCTGAGATTCTGCCCTTCAAAGACCGCAAACCAGCTATGCTCGCCGAACAATTCATTGTCGTGCCGATAGAGCCGGCCATTCTCCATATAGATGTCGATGCGCTGTTGCAGCGTATCGGGGAGCTTCATCGTGCGGACATAATTCCAGAAGGGTGAATCGTCCCGCTGTGTCGCGCAATAGTGTAGAATGAGGAAGTCGCGCACCTGTTTGAATTCGGCAAGCGTGCGCTCATTGTAATAATCGATATCCTTCTCGCTGAAATGCTTGTCCGGAAAATTTGTCATCAGGCGTGCAATTGCAGTTTGAATCAGGTGGATCGAGGTTGATTCCAGCGGTTCTAGAAAGCCCGAGGCCAGCCCCATGGAAACGACATTCTTGTTCCACGGTTTTTTACGGATTCCTGTCTTGAAACGCAGGAAACGCGGCTCTGCGATGGGCGCGCCATCCAGCCCCGAGCTCAGTTTCGCATAGGCCTCGTCATCGCTGATATACTCGCTGCAATAGACATGACCATTGCCCAGCCGGTTCTGTAGCGGAATGCGCCATTGCCAGCCGGATTCATGCGCTGTCGCGCGCGTGTAGGGTGTGAGCGGGCCTGCCAGCTCGCACCCCTGTGCGACGGCGCGGTCAACAGGTAGGTAGTTTGACCAGTCATCATAACCCGACTTCAGCGTCTGCTCGATCAACAGGCCGCGGAATCCCGTACAATCAATAAAAAGGTCGGCGGCAATCTCTTCGCCCGATTCCAGCTTTACGGATTCGATAAACCCATCTTCCGATCGCTGTCTGACGTCGGTCACCTTGCCTTCGATGCGTTGAACGCCGCGCGATTCCGCGACGTCGCGCATATACTTTCCATACAGGCTGGCATCGAATTGATAGGCGTATTCTATGGATGCCAGCGGCGAGGAGCGGGCATTCGGCTGCGGGTGAGCGAATTTGTTGAGTTTGTGGGCGAGCACCTGAAGATTGTAATCATCGATGGGTGGCGCGCCCGGCTTGCGGATATGACGAAGCCAGAAATGGTGGAAATGGATGCCATCCATACTCACGCCATACGGGCTGAAGGGGTGGAAGTAGCGATCTCCGACCTGACCCCAGTTCACGAATTCAATGCCCAGCTTGAAGGTGGCATTCGTCCGCCGCAGATATTCTTTTTCATCGAGGCCAACCAGCTGATTGAAATAGCGGATGTGCGGGATGGTGGCTTCGCCGACGCCGACTGTCCCGATTTCATCGGATTCAATCAGGCGGATACGAATGCCCGGATCCCGCAGGAGAATCGACAGGCCGGCCGCCGCCATCCAGCCCGCTGTGCCTCCGCCAACGATCGCAATTTCCCTGATGTTCATATCTGACATCTGTTTCGCCCCATTATTCTAGAATTTTTCGGTCGCCCACGCATAACTCTCAAGGAAGTTACGGTGTGATTTCATCTGGGTGACGGCATTGTTCATGGCGGACCTCATCGACTGCAGACTATGCGCTATACTTGCCGGATCGATTGCGCCCACGATCGGGTCGATCGACCTGGGGACAATGTTCTGACCCAGAAGCACGGCCACCCAGTTCGGCTTGGCAAACAACTCGTCCTCATACCGGAAGACCCGACCCGCCTCCCTGAAGAGCTCAATCCGGTTGTCCAGAGAATCCGGTATGTCCATCGTCCGCGTGTAATTCCAGAATTCGCTGTCGTCCCGCTCCGTTGCCTTGTAGTGCAGGATGATGAAATCTCGAACCTGTTCGAATTTCTTGACCAGTTGCCGATTGTATTCGTCGCGGACCACGTCTGGCATGTCGGCGGTCGGATAAAGGGCAATGAATTTGCTGATGCCTTCCTGGATCAGGAAGAGCGAGGTCGATTCCAGGGGCTCCAGAAAACCCGCCGACAATCCGATCGACACACAGTTCTTGTTCCAGGGTTGTGCGCGATGCCCGGTGCGGAACCGGATCTTTCTCGGCTCACCTATCGCCGGGCCGTCCAGATCTTCCAGGAGACTGTCTATGGCCTCGTCGTCACTCAACAGGCTGCTGGAGTAGATATGCCCGTTTCCGGTGCGGTGTTGCGTCGGGATGCGCCATTGCCAACCGGCCGACTTTGCCGTGGAGATGGTGTAGGGCAGGATTTCGCTGCCCCGATCGCAGGCAACCGCCTGTGCGGTGTCACAAGGCAGCCAGTGCGACCAGTCCGTGAAAGGAACATCAAGGGTTTTGTCGATCAACAGGCCCCGAAACCCTGTACAGTCGAAAAACAGGTCACCGGCTATGGTCGATCCGTTTTCCAGAACGATCTCTGAGATATCGCCGGTCTCCGCATCCTGCCGGACCTCCGTCACGATCCCCTCGACCCGCCGCACGCCGCGGTGCTCGGCATAATTGCGAAGAAAGCCCGCATAGGCCGTTGCGTCGAAATGGTAGGCATACCGGAGTCGGGAAAGGACCGAACGCGGATTCGGGTCGGGCAGGGCGAACCTGCCGTCCTTGGCCGCCGCCGCGTTCAGACTGAATTCCTCAATATCGCTGGAGGGGTTGGTGACTTGATGGCGCAGCCAGAACTGATGGAAATCAATTGCATTCATGTCCGCACCATGCGGACCGAAGGGGTGGAAATAGTCCTCACCAACGCGACCCCAGTTCACAAACTTGATGCCGAGTTTGAAGGTGCCGTTGGTGGCCTTGAGAAACTCTGTTTCGGAGATTCCCAAAAGCGCATTGAAGTTGATGATATCGGGTATCGTGGCCTCGCCGACACCAATTGTTCCGATCGCCTCTGACTCGATAAGAGAAATCCTGACGCTTCCGGCCGGCAACAGGCTGGACAGGGCCGCAGCCGTCATCCACCCGGCAGCGCCTCCGCCAACAATAACGATCTGCCTGATGGGAACGGCCGCGGAGTTAGACATTGTCTTGCCTCGAGAGGAATTGCTTGAGACGATCTATATAGGCGCCATGAGGCGGCATTTTCGAAACGAGCTGCTGAATGGATTGTCGGACCTCGGTCAATGCGCTTTCGCTTTCTGCTCTGGGCACCCGATCGACCTGGCGGTCATATATTCGCGGGCGCCGCCCCATGCCCAGGTGCAGGATGGTCCAGTCCTCATCGTTAAACGGCTCGAGATCATAGCTCGCCAGCTTCCCGCGATTTTCGAACTGGTCAATCTTCCGCCTGAGCTTGTCATCCGAATTCCCGGATGCCGCCGCCTGCCAATAGGGCGTGTCAGGCCTGTCGTCGCAATCCATCAGGGCAGAATGGAATAACCCGATATGTTCATAATCCTCATGAAACCGTCGATTGAATTCCCGCCTTTCGATGGTCATATCGCTTGAGACAGGAATCAGTTCCAGCAAGCGATCAATGTCGCGCCTGAGCATCATGACCGGAGCGGGCGTCAGGGGCTCGATCACGCTGGCCGCGTGCCCGATGGCGATACAATTTCCAACCCAGGCCCTGTCCAGTAACCCGATGTCGATGCAATCGCCCGCCTGTTCGCCGCCGCTATCAGCGGCTTCGACCTGAATGACACTCCGCGCCTTCTGCAAATGAGCCGTGCTGGTCCAACCGTTCAGCTGCGAGCAGACGTCCCGAAGCGGAGGGCCGGTCTCGGCTTCGCGCGTGATGCTGCCGTTTATCCTTACTGTCCGGTGCGACCGGAAGCGTCCGCCAGCGGCCCCTATGACGTCCCGTCCCGTCCCGGCGGCATCTATGACTAGATCAACTTCGAGATCTTCTCCATTTTCCAGCTTCAGACCGGTCAGTGTATCGCCATCGGTTGTGACGGATCTGATCGGTGAGGATTTTCTGATGACGCGACTTGCCAGAACCTTCTGTTCGAGTAGCGCCGCCCACTCGCGCACATCGAACTGGTAGCCATACTCGGCGCGCGACAAGATGATGGCAGGGTCCTTTGGCGGGTGGGCGAAGCGACCCGCAATCGCGGCCCGGGCAGATATCAGGAGCGGTTCGAGCGACGTGTTCGAGCGGGCGACGAAATGGCGAAAAGGTATGCCGCGCAGAGTTTGAAAGGGTGTGTGATGACATTGCATCCAGCTTCTATTCAGCCAGTTGCTGAAATGGGTGCCGAAGGAAAAGCTCGTTGCACTTTTCAAAAAGAGCGTCGGCTCGTTGAGTCCAAGATCGAGCAGGAAATTGTAGCTGTCCGGATCTGATGTATTCCCGTAGGCAATGTCGTGCTGCGGGGGCATTGAATCGCATAGCTGAAAGATTTTCCAGTCCGCGCCCAGTCCTGCGACGAGCCGTGTCGCGACCATGTTACCGGCCAGACCTCCGCCGCATACGGCAATGTTTTTTGTTAAAGACCGCATGGGTTTCCTTCGGTGCTTCCGGTCTCAGGTCAGCGAAGCGCTGAGCGGCCTTGAATCGGATGTGGCGCCATACCGGGTCAGAAACTCGCTTTGCGTGGGCGTGTTTCTGACGGCCGCCTCGGTTTCTAGGCGGACCCTTTCCATCTCCCGTACCAGGTCCCCATCAGCATAGCGGTCGACCCTCGGATCGTAACCTTCCGGGAGCAGGTTCTGTCCCAACATGACCGCAATCCAGCTAGGGGGAAGGAAAACGCCGAACTCATATTTGAGCAGATAGCCTCTGGAGGACCAGGCTGCGATTTTTTCCTGAAGGCTCTGCGGCAGCTCCATGGACCGGAAAAAGCGCCACATTTCGCTGTCATCGCGCTGGGTCGCCACGTAATGCAAAAGAAGAAAATCCCTGACCCGTTCGAAGTTCAATGCCATGTGCGTGTTGTATTCGGCAATGTCGAGCGGATTGATTTCCGTTGTCGGGAACAACTCCACCAGAGCCGTAATACCCTCCTGGATCAGATGAATGGACGTTGATTCAAGCGGCTCGAGAAACCCTGCCGACAGACCAATGGCCACCACATTCCTGTTCCAGAATTTATTGCGGCGGCCTGTCTTGAAGAATAATTGCTTCGGTTCGGCGAGGGCAGGGCCCTCCAGAGACGTCATCAGCTGGTGTGCGGCTTCATCGTCCGAAACGAATTCATTCCAGTAAACATGCCCATTGCCGGTGCGATGCTGCAGTGGAATTCTCCATTGCCATCCGGCGGTTCGCGCCGTCGCCCGGGTATAGGGCAGCAGCTCGCCGCGAGATTCGCAGGGAACGGCGATGGCCCGGTTGCAGGGCAGCCATTGGCTCCAGTCATCATAACCTGTTTGAAGCGCCTGCTCGATCAGAAGCCCGCGAAAACCGGAACAGTCGACAAAGAGATCGGCCTCGATGCGCGCGCCCGATTCCAGTGTGACGGATCTGACGTTGCCGGTCTCGCCATCAAGCTCGACATCGATAACCCGCCCTTCAATCCGCTTTGTACCGTTCAGCTCGCTATGGTTTCTCAGAAAGCGCGCATACAGGCTAGCGTCAAACTGGTACGCGTATCCGAAATTTGAACCGATGCGGGTTATGTCTTCATCCGGGATCCGGAAGCGGCCTTTTTCTGCCGCCAGAACCGGATAGGAATAATCACTCAGGCGCGGTGCGCGGCCGCTTTGATTCAGCCGCAACCAGAACTGATGAAAATCGAGTTCATCAATTGGTTGTCCATATTCACCGAATGGATGGATGTAGTGGTCGCCACGCCGACCCCAGTCGCAAAACTGGATGCCGAGTTTGAACGTGGCTTCGGTCGATTTCATGAATTCGGGCTCGTTAATGCCCAGTGTCTGATTGAAATATCGGATATGTGGCAAGGTTGCCTCGCCTACCCCGATCGTTCCGATTTCATCGGATTCTATCAGCGTTATTTCCAAGTCCAGATTATTGAATTTATTAGATAACGCTGCAGCGCTCATCCATCCGGCAGTGCCGCCACCGAGAATGCAAACTTTGGAAATTGATGTCACATCCGTTCCCCGAAAAACTCAAATCACTGTGGCCATACGGATCATCTATTGCAAAGTGTTTAGCATTTATGGTAGCGCTATCAAATTAGACAGTGCCCGCCGGTCGTGTTGATTCAGCAAGCAGTCAAATCTGCAGACACGATCACCAAAGGGAATGCTAGCGTAGGGGAGAAAGCTAGTGAGTGATCCAAAGACGGCTGACCGTTGGCAGCCAACCAAATTCGCGCTTCTTGCAACAACCGCATTGGTAACGGCTTTCGGCGCGTTTCCCGCGATGGCTCAGGATGTGGATACAACAGATGAAGGAGCCGAAGAGGCGCAGGACGTTATTGTCGTCCGCGGCGTCCGGGGGGCTCTCCTGAATGCGCGGAATATCCGGCGCAATTCGGACACTCTGGTAGATTCCATCGCTTCATCCGATGTCTCGGAACTGCCAGACCTTTCGGTTGCCGAGGCGCTGTCGCGGGTTCCGGGTGTGGTGACCCAGCGGTTCGAACTTGGTGGCAGTGACGGCGACTTCCCGTCTCCAGAAGGTTCGGGCAACATCATTCGCGGGCTTCAATACGTGCGTTCAGAATTCAATGGCCGGGATTCATTCAGTGCCAATGGCGGACGTGCTCTGGAATGGGCCAGTATCCCGCCCGAGCTGATCGGCGCCGTCGAGGTTTACAAGAACGCGACGGCCAGCCAGATCGAGGGTGGTATCTCCGGTCTCGTGAACCTGCGCACCCTGCTGCCTTTTGATCGCGATGGCCTGATTGCTGTGGCCTCCGTCGAGCAGACTTACACCGATATTGCCGATGTATTCAGCCCGGGATATAGTGCTGTTCTTGGCAACACTTGGGATACGGGCAGTGGTGAGTTCGGTCTGCTGGCCTCGTATTCGACGTCCAATCTCCGGTCCAGCATTCACGGTTTCCAGTATGGCCAGCTGATGGCTATCGCGAATCCGGATGTCCCGGGCACCACCATGGCGCTTCCGGGCGGCTGGCAGGCGCGCGACGCCGATGTCGATCGCGAGCGTGACAGTTACTATCTTGCCAGCCAGTGGCGTTCGCCGGGCGGGAATGTGGAATTCTCGTTCACGGCTGTTCGGGTCGAAAACGAGATCACGAATGACGAGCGCACACTCGAATTCTTCACCGATGCAGAATCCTGGGCCAACTGGACCATTCTTGACGGGCCCGGTTCGCGCAGCTTTGTTCCGTTCTCATCGCCGGGTCTCCCGCGCTGTAACGGTAACGGAGAAGCCGCCAATGGCGGTATCGGAATCTGCGAACAGCTGATCCCGGTCAATGGCGGGCTGATGGAGTCGGGCGTTGTCTCGAACAATCTGCGCGACTGGCTGGGTCAGACCGGCAATCTCCAGACGCCGCTTCAGTCGCTGGCCGTTTCGCAAACCGAAACGTCCATGACGCAGGATTTTGCGGCCAATCTGCAATGGCGCGTCAGCGATCGTCTGTTTGTCGAGCTTGATGCTCATTACACGGAAGCAGAGGCGCAGCTTCAGCGACTTTGGTCGGGTGGCAACCACTTTGCTGACTATCGCTACAATTTCTCGGATATCGAAAACCCGCAGATTGAACTCTTCATGTCGGACCAGGTTCAGCTGGCCACTTGGGGCGGTACATTCCGCGGGGCGGATCCGGGCATCCTTGGTGACCTCGGTGATCCTCGGTATGCCTTCATGCTGTATGCGGCTGACGAATTCCAGGACAATACAGGCAATCTCTTCTCGACACGTGCGGATGCGCGCTACGAGTTGGGCGGAGATGGCTGGTTTGAGTCGGTTGATTTTGGTGCACGCTTCTCCGAGCGCGAGCAAAACAATCGCAGTGCGGGGTTGAACTGGGGTGCCATTGCACCGCCATGGGATGGCAATGGCTATCTGCCGTATGCCAACCGTGCTGACCAGAACTCGTATGACATCTTTGACTTCCGCGATTTCCAGGGCGGTGGCGTTTTCCTCGGCAACAATACGTCGGTCGTGTATCCGAGCCGCGCGCAGATGCGCGATTACGATGCCTTCGTGAATTCACTTGCGGCTGAGCCGCTGATGAATTCCGGTCCGAATGCCGACGGCAATCTGCAGATCGGCGATTGGGTGCCGCTTCGTCAGAATGGCACGATCGACTATGCGGGCCGGGGCGTTGATGGCAACGTTCGGGAAGTGACCTATAACTTCTACTCGCAGGCCAATTTCACGCATGATCTGGCCAGCGGTCAGTCCGTGTCGGGTAATGTCGGTCTGCGTTACGTGAATTCGGAAACCACGGGCGGTGGTATTCTCGGCTTCGTCGAGTTCGCGCCTGACGATCCGGCGAACCCAAGGCAAGAGCGGGACTTCCTTCCGGAAACGGCGGCCTATCTCGATCAGGCAAACCAGCCGAATTCGATTTCGAATTCGTACAGCTACCTTTTGCCGTCCTTCAATATGCGTTGGGACCTCAATGACGAGTGGCTGATCCGTATCGGCGCCAGCCGTGCGATCACACCGGCGAATATTTCCAACCTGAACTCGACGCAAAGCCGTCAGGCCGAGTTGGGCTTCGTCGTTGACGCGACGGCAACGCCGCCGGTGATTCAGGATATTGTGCTGGGCGGGATCAATGTATTCGGCGGCAATCCGAACCTGGAGCCGATCGAAGCAACAAACCTTGACGTTGCGGTCGAATTCTACTTTGGCACGGACGGATTGTTTACCGCATCCGCCTTCTACAAGGATCTCAGCAACATCATCGTCTATGGCGAAGAGGTGGTCGATACCATTACTCTGGATGGTTACACGGTTCCGGTGACCTATTTTGGTAATACCAACCGGAATGATGGCACCGTCGAAGGTATCGAGTTTGCCTACCAGCAATTCTTCACCGAATGGCCGGGTCAACTCGGAAATCTGGGTGTCCAGGCGAACCTGACGATCCTGTCGTCATCGGCGACGGCTCTGCCGCCGGTGCCGGATGCGGATGGTGATGGCGTTGAGGGCTTCCTGACGGTTTATCGCTGGAATGTGGCCGATCTTCTGGGGCTGTCGGATTATTCCTACAATCTGATCGGTATCTATCAGAGCGATACTATCGAGGCTCGTATCGCCTATAACTGGCGCTCTGAATACATCAGTTCCTATCGGGATTTCATTACGGGTAATCCGATCATTCAGGATGATATCGGTTTCCTCGATGCGTCTATCCGGTGGGATATTACTGATAGTGTAACCGTCCGGGCCCAGTTGGCCAATATTCTGGATACCCAGGCGGTGGCCTATCAGCAGATAGATGCGCGGGGCCAGCGATTTGGCCGGTCGGTGTTCGAAAATGACCGCCGGTTCGAATTCGGCCTGCGTTACGCATTCTAGTAGCTGGTGGTACATTTACGGCTTGGTATGGCTGGAGATAGAGGGCGGGCTGGTCAGCCCGCCCCTTTTTCTCCCCTCAAGACCGGGCCTTTTTATCTTGAAGCCGGTTTCGGAGGCTCCGAAAGTTCCGTTTATGGTCGCGGCTGAATGATCCCGATTCTGGCAGGTTCACCGGGCCGGTGTGGTCGGATTCAAGGTGATGCTGCCGTTTTCCGTCCTTTCCAAATTGCTGAAGGCAAGCCGAATGTGGAGGCTTCAATGACAGCCGAAAAAACCAGATTTCCCCAGTTCTTCCTGACGACATCCATTGCTGCACTCTTGCTGGCGGGCTGTCAGCCGGCGGCCGAAATGAATGCCGAGCCGGCGGATTCCGAAGTGTTGTCAGACCAAACCCAGCCCTTGGACTCGGCGATTACCGTCTCTAACGATATTGGCGGCCGCGTTGTCATTGATCCTGCGAACTGGCCGGAAGGGCAGTCCGGTGTGGAGCGGGACGCGCAGGTCGAAGCCTTTGTTGCCGACATCCTGTCCCGAATGACCGTCGAGGAGAAAGTCGGCCAGGTTATCCAGGCCGACATTTCAGAAGTGACACCAGAGCTGGCAGCGCAATACCATCTCGGGTCCGTTCTGAACGGCGGCAATTCCGGCCCGGGTGACGACAACTTTGCGCCGCCCGAAGCCTGGCTGGCGCTGGCCGACGCGTATTACAATGCGTCGACGGATACATCCGACGGTGGTGCCGGTATTCCGATTATCTGGGGAACGGATGCTGTTCATGGCCACTCCAATATTGTCGGGGCGACCTTGTTTCCGCATAATATCGGTCTGGGTGCGGCCAACAATCCGGATCTGATCCGGCGGATCGGCCGCGTCACCGCGTTGGAAGTGCGAGCGACCGGTCAGGAATGGACCTTCGCTCCGACGCTGGCGGTCGTACAGAATGACACCTGGGGCCGGACCTATGAAGGATATTCCGAACACCCGGAGATTGTCGCGCGCCTGAGCGGCCCCATGGTCGAGGGATTGCAGGGCACTGCCGGTTCCGAAGACTTTCTGGGTGCAGGTTATGTCGTGGCAACGGCCAAGCACTGGGTTGGCGATGGTGGCACCGACCGCGGTATCGATCAGGGCGATAACCGCGCCAGTGAAGCTGACATGCGCGATATACATGCGGCGGGTTATCCGCCGGCCATAACGGCCGGTGTGCAAACGGTCATGGCGTCCTTTAATTCGTGGCACGGTATCAAGATGCATGGCAATGGCGCCATGTTGACGGATGTGCTCGTTGATCGGCTGGGATTTGACGGATTTGTCATTGGCGACTGGGAAGGCCACGGCCAGATTGCCGGGTGTGAGAATGAAAACTGTCCCCAGGCGCTGATCGCCGGTGTCGACATGTATATGGCATCGGGCAGCTGGCGGGGGTTGTATGAAAACCTGCTGGACCAGGTACAAGATGGCACCATACCCATGGAGCGTTTGGATGAGGCGGTCACGCGTATCCTTCGCGTCAAGGCGCGCGCCGGACTGTTCGACGGCGTTGCGCCGTCGGAACGCCCGCATGCCGGGAATTTCGACTTGATCGGCAGCGAGGAACACCGCGCCGTTGCGCGCGAGGCCGTCCGCAGTTCGCTTGTGCTGCTGCGGAATGATTCCGGCGTCCTCCCGCTCGACCCGACCACCAACATACTGCTGGCGGGCGATGGTGCCGATAATATCCGGATGCAGGCGGGTGGATGGACCATCAACTGGCAGGGTGACGGACATACCAATGAGGACTTCCCCGGTGGCCAGTCGATTTTTGACGGTTTCGAAGCGGCGTTCTCCGAAGCCGGCGGCACCGTGACGCTCAGCGAGGATGGCAGCTACACGACCCCACCGGATGTCGCTGTCGTTGTCTTCGGTGAAGAGCCTTACGCCGAATTCGTTGGCGACCAGGAGTTTGTGGATTTCGCCAACGAGGACGGACTTGAACTGCTGCGGCGATTCCGGGCCGACGGAATTCCGACCGTTGCCATTTTCATGTCCGGTCGCCCGCTGTGGATGAATCGCGAACTCAACGCCTCCGATGCCTTTGTGGCGGCTTGGCTGCCGGGTTCGGAAGGAGCCGGCATTGCCGATGTCCTTGTGGGCAATGCCGATGGTTCGCCGCGACATGATTTCACCGGTCGGCTTTCATATTCCTGGCCTCGCCGCGCCGATCAGACCGTGCTGAACCCGTGGGACGAGAATTACGATCCGCTTTTCGCCTTCGGTTATGGCCTCAGCTACGCCGAGCCGGGTGAACCACTCGGGGTGCTGAACGAGGAAAGCGGTATTGCCGATATTGAGGGCCCGGACGCCTTAACCCTGCTGGAAAACGGGCGCGCGTCGGGTGGCTTCACACTGGCACTTGTGAGCGAGGGACAGACAGTTACCGTCAGCGGCCCCGACGCCGCCACCGCGGATGGTGCGATCAGCGTCACGCTGGATGAGCGCGATGTGCAGGATGATACGCGCCGCATCATCTGGTCGGGAGACGCAATTTTGCGCCTTGAAGGCGGCATGGACGTTCTTTCCCGCGATCAGCTGGTGCACATTTCCTATCAGGTTACCGATAGCGGCAGCGGTGCAGTCAGCCTGGCCATGGGTTGCGGCGAGAGCTGCGAAGGCGGCCTCGATGTCACGGCCGGCATCCGCTGGGCGGAAGGCAAGGGCTGGATGACTGCAAGCCTGCCGCTTCATTGTTTCGTTGAGGCCGGTGCCGATCTCGCAGCCATTGATGCGCCCTTGATTATTGCCGGTCGGAATGGTCTCGACCTGTGGATCGATGACGTTTCGATCGGCGGCCAAGCCAACGAAACAATGGGCTGTGAGCTCTGAGCGATGGCTGCGTTGGTGCCTTTTCATATGCGTCCCGCTTTTCAATCAGGGAATGCGGTCAGAATGCTTTAGGCCAAGGATGGGCAGAGGCGGGTTTCCGACCCGTCAGGATCCGTCCGGCCACTAGGAGGAATTATGACTCTGGAACCAATTGATCTAGCAATTGTGTTTGGCTATGCGCTGGCACTTATTGCGATTGCGCTTTTTGTCAGCCGCGAAAAAGCGGGTCACGCCAAGAATTCAACGGATTATTTTCTCGCCGGCAAAGCCTTGCCATGGTGGGCTGTTGGTGCCTCTCTGATCGCCGCGAATATCTCTGCCGAACAGATTATCGGTCAATCGGGTCAAGGCTATGTCGTGGGTCTCGCGATCGCTGCCTATGAATTGCAGGCGGCCATCGTCCTTCTCATCGTCGCCAAGTATTTCCTGCCCATCTTTCTCGAGCGGAATATCTACACGATGCCGCAATTTCTCGACCAGCGGTTTGGCGGCGGGGTCAAGTCGGTGATGGCGGTCTTCTGGATCGCCCTTTACACGGCGGTGAATCTGACCAGCGTGCTGTGGCTCGGTGGCCTCGCTATCAATGCCGTATCCGGCCTCGGCGTCTGGCCTGCCATGGCGGCATTGGCGGCGTTTGCGGTCGTTTATTCGATCTATGGCGGGCTGAAAGCCGTGGCGCTTACCGACATCATCCAGGTCATCGTGCTGATTGCAGGCGGTATACTGATCACCTGGATATCCCTGTCACTTGTTGGCGAGGGCGCCGGCCCTGTGTCCGGATTCGCGACGCTGATGAACGAGATACCTGATCATTTCAACATGATCCTGAATCCGGAACATCCCAGCTATTCCAACCTCCCCGGCATCTGGACCTTGCTGGGAGGCTTGTGGGTGTTGCACTTCTCCTACTGGGGGTTCAATCAGTACATCATCCAGCGCGCACTAGGTTCCAAGAGCCTCTCCGAAGCCCGAAAAGGTCTTGCCTTCGCGGCTTCGCTGAAACTGCTGATCCCGGTGATTGTCGTCGTGCCCGGCATTGCCGCGCTGTACCTCGCGCAGAACGGTCTCATTGATCAGTCGGCGCTGGATGCGCGTCCGGACAGTACATACGGCGTGCTGATGACACTGGTTCCGACGGGTATTCGCGGGCTGGTATTCGCCGCGTTGATCGCTGCGATCGTGTCCTCGCTGGCATCGATGATGAATTCGATATCGACCATTTTCACAATGGACCTCTACCGGTCAATTCGTTCGGATAAGCCGGAGCATCATTATGTTACGGTTGGCCGTATCACGGCGTTCTCGGCGATGGCGATCGCACTGATGCTTGCTCAACCATTCCTCGGCGGCATGGAGAGCGCGTTCCAGACTATCCAAGAGTATACCGGATTTATCGCGCCGGGAATTGTGGCTGTCTTCCTCCTGGGGTTCTTCTGGAAGCGAACGAACACCAGCGGGGCCTTTGCCTTGCTGATCAGTTCCGTGGTGCTGTCATTCCTGTTCTGGCTTATGGCCAATCCGGCCGCTATGGGCGGTGCCGGCGCGGGGCTGCTGACCATGCTGGGTCTGGAGGCGCTTGATCTGCCCTTCGTGATCCGGATCTGGATCGTGTTCATGGCCTGTGTGGTCATTGGTGTTGGCGTGTCGCTGATCACGGCGAAGCCGGCCGAGCACCGACCCGTCGAACTGGGCGGCATCCGTTTCGCCACCGAGCCGGTGTTCAACCTCGCGAGCCTTGCGATCATCGCCGTGCTCATCGCGATCTATGGAGTGTTCTGGTAGTGGCCGCTCTCGTACCAGTCGAACCTTTTGACCTCGCCATATTCGGCGCGACCGGAGATTTGGCGCTGGGCAAGCTGTTGCCGTCACTGTTTCACCGTTGGTGCGACGGCCAGATCCCGGCGAATTCGCGAATTATTGCCGTCGCGCGAGACGAGCTCGACGATGCGGCGTTCCGACAGCTCGTTCGAAAGCGTTATCTTGAAGGGTATGAGCGGGATCTGGATGAAGATTCGACCTGGCACGCCTTTGCCGAAAGGCTCGTCTATGTGCCGCTCAATGCGACGGACCGCGATAGTGACTGGAGCTTGCTGAAGGCGGCATTTGGCGACAGCAGCCGTTTACGGCTCTTCTACCTCGCGCTGCCCCCCAGCCTCTATGCGCCGGCTTCGGAAAATCTCGCCCATCACGGACTGAACAGTCCCGGGTCACGCATTGTGCTCGAGAAACCCATTGGCTCCAATTTTCATACGGCCCGGGAAATCAACCAGCGTGTGGGAGAGGTCTTCGGCGAAGATTCAATTTTCCGGATTGATCATTATCTCGGCAAGGAATCTGTCCAGAACCTTCTGATCCTGCGGTTCGGAAACTGGTTGTTTGAACCGATCTGGAACGCGACCGGAATCGATCATGTCCAGATCACGGTTGCTGAATCTGTCGGAGCTGGCAAGCGGGCGGCATATTACGACACGGCAGGCGCGCTGCGGGACATGGTCCAGAATCATTTGCTCCAGCTGATGTGCCTGGTCGCCATGGAGCCGCCGTCAGATCTTGAGGCCGATACGGTTCGTACAGAAAAACTCAAAGTGCTTCAGGCGCTTCGGCCAATCCGTGCGGACGATATTTCCGGAAAAGCTGTGCGTGCCCGCTATGCGTCAGGCGCCATCAAGGGCGAAGCCGTTCCCGGTTATGAAGCCGAATTGGGGCAGTCGAGCGATACCGAAACATTTGTAGCGATCAAGGCGGAAATCGACAACTGGCGCTGGGCCGGTGTGCCATTCTACCTTCGAACCGGAAAACGGATGTCCCACCGATATTCGGAAATCGTGATTCAATTCAAACCAGTACCGCATGATGTCGTGAAGGCAGACAGCGGAAAAATTCGCCCCAACCGCCTGATTATCCGGCTGCAGCCGGATGAGGCGGTGCGGCTGATGCTGATGACCAAGGACCCCGGTCCGGGTGGTGTGCGGGTGCGTTATGTCCCGCTTAATCTCAGCTATGCCGAAACCTTCGAGAAGAATTACCCGGATGCCTATGAGCGGCTGCTAATGGCGGTCATACGCGGCAATCTGGGTCTGTTCATGCGGCGCGACGAGGTCGAGGCCGCCTGGCGTTGGACTGACCAGATCCTGCAATCCTGGACGGATTCGCAAAGCCCCGTACTCACCTACCCAGCCGGCACGGATGGTCCCGCCGAGTCCGCGCTATTGCTGGCAAAAGACAACCGGGAGTGGTTCGATGAAAGCCGTACTTGAGTTGATGACAAACTATCAGGAATTTGCCTCGATGGATGATCTGACAGTGGCGCTGTCGGATCAGATCGCCCGAACGCTTGCGGCCGCGATCGAAGCCCGCGGGAAGGCGGTGCTGGCCGTTTCCGGCGGCTCGACCCCGGAGCCGGTTTATCGGCAACTTTCCTTTGCGCCGATAAACTGGTCGAAGGTGACGATTGTCCTGGTGGATGACCGATGGGTCGATCCGGGGCTTGCAGGGTCCAACGAAACTTTCGTGCGCAATTGCCTGTTGCAGGACCTGGCGGCCAAGGCCCGATTTGTGGGGCTGAAGACGCCGCATGGAACGCCTGCGGAGGCAGTTGACGCCGTCAATGAACGTCTGGCCATATTGTCCAGACCGTTTGATGCCGTTGTGCTGGGCATGGGAAATGACGGACACACGGCCAGCTGGTTCCCGGAAGCTGAGGGGCTGGAGGCGGCCTTGAATGATGACACACTCATGGCTGCGGCTGTCACTGCGGAACGCTCCGATATCACGGGGCCGTTTGTTGAGCGCATGACACTGACGCGGTCGGCTTTACGGGGGGCACGGTTTACGGCGCTCTTGCTCAAAGGTACGGATAAGCGTTCCAGCTGGGCGCGGGTGATTGGGCCCGGTCCGATTGAAGAAATGCCGGTCCGGGCGTTGTTGAATGACCCGGCCATCGACCTTAGCATCTGCTGGGCACCTTGAATTACGGGAGCAATAGCATGAACCGCAATGCGGTACTGAAGTCCGTCACGGATCGCATCATTGAACGCAGTCGGGAGCCCCGCGCTGCGTATGTTGCCCAGATGGAAGCGGCTGGGGGCCGCGGGCCGCGCAGATTGTCTTTGTCCTGCGGGAATCTGGCGCACGGTTTTGCGGCCTGCCCGGCGTCAGACAAGGAGGCGATGAAGGGCGCGCGTGCGGCCAATATCGGTATCGTCACCGCCTATAATGACATGTTGTCGGCGCACCAGCCTTTTGAAGCTTATCCGGAAATCATTCGCTCGGCCTTGCGCGATGTCCGGGCAACCGGTCAGGTGGCGGGTGGCGTGCCGGCGATGTGCGATGGTGTCACGCAAGGCCAAGCGGGGATGGAACTGTCGCTGTTCAGCCGGGACGTCATTGCCATGTCCACAGCGATCGCTCTGTCGCATGACATGTTTGACGGCGTTTTGTGTCTGGGCGTCTGTGACAAGATCGTGCCCGGCCTCCTTATGGGGGCGCTTCGATTTGGGCATTTGCCGACCATCTTTATTCCGGCAGGCCCGATGCGGTCCGGTTTGCCAAATCCGGAAAAGGCCCGTATCCGTCAGCTTTATGCTGAAGGTAAGGCCAGCCGGGAAGATTTGCTGGAAGCGGAGTCGGCGAGCTATCACTCGCCGGGGACATGCACATTCTATGGCACAGCGAATTCCAACCAGATGCTGATGGAAATTATGGGGCTGCATTTGCCCGGGGCCGCCTTCGTGAATCCCGATGACCCAATGCGAAGACCTATTACCGAGGCGTCTGCACGGGCAGTTGTCGACCTGACCGAGACAGGATCTAATCCCACTCCCCTCTATAAAGTGGTTGATGAGCGTTCGATCGCAAACGCCATTGTCGGTCTTCACGCCACTGGTGGATCAACCAATCACACGCTACACCTTGTCGCCATTGCCCGTGCCGCCGGTATTCTGGTGAACTGGGATGATTTTGACGAACTGGCCGCGGTGACGCCGTTGCTTTGCCGGATTTACCCCAATGGCCCCGCTGACGTGAATCATTTCCATGCCGCAGGCGGGCTGGCCCTGGTGATCCGGGAGCTGATCGATGCAGGACTTTTGCATGAAGACGTCCGCACCGTCGCCGGGCGGGGGCTGCGGGCCTATACGCAGGAGCCGTTCGAGGCGAGCGATGGCATTAAATGGCAAAGCGGAGCCGCCGAAAGCGCAAACACTGACATTGTGCGGCCGGTGTCTGCGCCCTTTTCGGAAGATGGTGGCCTGCGGGTATTGGACGGGCCCCTCGGGCGGGCAGTGATCAAGGTTTCAGCAGTTAAGCCAGAGCATCATGTCGTTTCCGCACCGGCGATTGTGTTCGATAGTCAGGATACGTTTATCGAGCGTTTCAAGGCCGGCGAACTGGACAGGGATTTTGTTGCGGTTATCCGGTTTCAGGGACCGCGCGCCAATGGCATGCCGGAATTACATAAACTGTCTCCTTCACTCGGAGTGTTGCAGGACCGGGGCTTCAAAGTGGCGCTGGTGACGGACGGGCGGATGTCGGGGGCCTCTGGAAAAGTACCAGCCGCGATTCACGTCTCGCCGGAAGCCGCATGCGATGGTCCTCTGGCAAGGGTTTGTGACGGGGACATCATCACACTGGACGCTCGTTCGGGGCGGCTGGATATAGCCGCAGACCTGTCCCGTCGACCGCCAGCTACCGCTGGTAAGAGCAGCGAGACGGGCATCGGGCGCGAATTGTTTGCCGGCTTCCGTTCTGTTGCGACGTCCGCGGAATCCGGAGCTATTTCCTTACCGGGGCTTGATGGGGCCGGGACGGCAGGGGAAGCTGTTTCGACATGATGGGGTCGGCTATCTATCTCGTAGCCGATATAGGCGGGACCAATGCGAGATTTGCGTTGGCCAGCGGTAATCTGCGCAAAGGGTTCGTACTGGAAAATACACGGAAGCTGAAAACCGCTGATTTCGAAACGCTTCGCGATGCCGCGCATGCCTATCTCGAAAGCTGTTCCGATACGCGGCTTTCGGGGGGATGTTTTGCCGTGGCTGGCCCTGTCGGTACTCCCGAGATTCGCTTGACCAATACCTCATGGTCCTTTGAAAGCACGACTTTGAAAAATGACCTTCGTTTGCCGTTTCTGACTGCGGTGAATGATTTTGCAGCCCAGGCGCGCGGCGCGGTTTTCGCGTCCGGGTCGGAATGCGAGATCGTTTTCGCCGGGGCCGGGCAATCCAGTGCACCGCGAATTGTCCTGGGGCCCGGTACAGGTCTCGGCCTTGGCCAGCTCCATCAGGACGGCGACGACATACGTATTGTCGCGACGGAAGGTGGCCATGCCGGGTTTGCGCCTCGAAGCGAGCTGGAACGGGAAGTCGCGGACTATCTGGCCCAGGAACTCGGTTTCGTGTCCTGGGAACGCATCCTGTCGGGACGGGGTCTGGTGAATCTGCATCGCGCGCTTTGTGCGATTGAAGGCCGAACATGGCCGGGATATTCGGCCGAGGACATAACGTTTGAAGCTCTGGCTGAACCCAAGAGCCTTGCCCGTCGTGTGGTGGAGACGTTCTGGCTGGTTCTTGCCAGCTTTGCAGGTGATGCCGCCTATATCACGGGTGCAAAAGGAGGCGTCTATGTATCCGGCGGGATCACGCCCGTCATCCACCCGCTTTTTGATTCCGAGCAGTTTCTGGACCGGTTCCGTCAGCATGCGCCCATGAATGATTTCGCCGCGGGGATACCCGTTTCCCTTATACTTTCAGATACACCGGCCTTGCGCGGCGCCGCAGCCCTGGCTGCGCGGTATGGAGATCATTGATGAGCAGCGTGAATACGATTTTTGAAGCTGCCAGCATTATTCCCGTTCTGACCGTCGAGCGCATTGCCGATGCTGTGCCCTTGGCAGAGGCGCTATATTCCGGTGGTCTGAAAGTCATCGAAATGACGCTTCGAACCGATGATGCTCTTGCCATCATGAAGGAAATGAAATCCGCCTGCCCCGATCTGCTGGTGGGTATGGGAACCATCCGGAGCACGTCACAGATCGATGCAAGCGTTGAGGCCGGTGCGGATTTCCTTGTATCGCCGGGCCTGACACCGGAGCTGGGAGCAGCGATGATCGCCTCCGGTTGTGCGGCCCTGCCCGGTGTGGCGACAGCTGGCGAGGCCATGCGAGCCTTTGATCAGGGGTTTCGGGGGTTGAAGTTCTTTCCAGCCGAGGCGGCCGGCGGCATTGATTACCTCAAATCACTGAGCGGACCTCTACCGGACCTTCGTTTTTGTCCGACAGGCGGAATTTCAAAAGACAGGGCGGTAGACTATCTCGCTTTGCCAAATGTGGGTTGTGTCGGGGGCTCCTGGATTGCGCCACCTTCGCTCATAAATGCGGGCGACTGGCGAGCAATTTCGTATAATTCCCAGCTTGCTGCAGAGCTGAAGGCTTTGTCAGAAGAAACTCGGTGTTAGCGGGTTGGCGGCAAACTGAGACCGGTTCGCTTTAGTCTGACAGCGCCGCCACCCATTCCTGTCTCGTTCGATTGTTCGCGAAGGCGCGCCAAACAGCGCCGCGGACCACGACGTCTTCAATCCCGCGTGCCACATCAACGACCGAAGCCGGTTCAAGGAGAGCCGCCAAATCGCGCTGGCCGAATGGCGGCGGCTTGCCGCCTGAATCGGCGACACCCTGGCAAAATGAGACCGGTTCGCGTTCGTCTGACACGGCCTCAATCCGGGCGCGCATTTCCAGGGGGCAAGAATCCGGCGGCTTCATTTTCCGCTTGGGCATCCTCGAGATAAATCCTGAGCGCCTGTGCCGCTGTTTGCGCCAGCATCATGATCCGGCCGCGGTCGGTTTCATCGCCGAACTCCACCGTTATTCCCGGCGCACCAAAGCGTGTCGCGAACCAGGTCTTGGATGTGGGAAGGTCGGGATTATGCCCCGGGCCCCGGGCAAAAGCCTCACCTTCACCCGGCCAGATTCCATTGAGAATAGCGATCCAGTCCGCCGCGAAATTATCGGGTGACAGGCCAAGGTCATCGGGTGGCGTGTACAGCACGTCGCGATGTGTGCTGTGAAAATCCAGCATCAGAAAAGGCACCTGCCCTTCTGACACGCGCGTTTCGAGTTCGGCAAGGACGGCAGCGGTTTCGGGCTGGGTGAAGGGACCCCAGTCGCGATTCAGATCCATCCGGCCAAGATTTTGCCGCCAGTGTCCGCGGTCGACGCCGTCCGGATTGAGGTCGGGTATGATCAGCCATTCATAGAGATCCAGCGGGTTGTCACCGGACGCGGAACCAAGCAGGGTTTCCAGAAAAGCCCGAAGCCCCAGCACGCCGGTCACCTCCGGCGGGTGCTGGCCGCCCAGTATGACGATGAGCGGGGCATTCTGTGCCGATGCGGACCGGGACAGGGCCTCGACAGGCTGGCGATCGATGCTCTGGCCGATGGTCTGGCGGGTGAGGCCGTTTCGCGCCGCAAACTCCGCCCGCCATTGCGCCCGGTCTTCAACGCCGAAAACCTCTTGTCCTGCGATCCGCACAATGCCCGGCCCGATATCAACACTTATCACGGCGACACTGTCGCCGGCTTCGAGCCGGACGGCGGTATCGGGCAAGGCGGCCCAGATGCCATCGCCGTGATTGATTTCCGGACGGTAGCGATGTTCGTACTCACCGTAATCGAGTTGAACGCTCACCCCGGTCTCGCGCTCTGCCTCAAGGTCGAAGGCGAACCAGGGGCTGGGATTGATCGGTGCACTTTCCGGCGCGACAGCCAGTTGAAAGGCTGCCGGCCCCGTTCGTGTGCAGGCGTAAGCGGGCGAGCCGGAAAAATCCTGCGTCAGGCGGACATCGCCTTGCGCGCAATCGGCCAATTCTGTTGATGGGGTCGCGCAAGCGCCCAGAAAGCCGGCCGCGCCAAGAAGCGCCAGCGTGCTCAACACAGGTTTGACATTCATCGGACGGGGTCCTCCAGCCGGGCGGCGCGGGCTTCGGCAATCACGGCATCTACGAGCGCGGCATCAAGGCCCAGATAGGTGTTCGGATCGAGCAGGGCTTCAAGCTCTTCCGGCGACAGGAGAGCGGACAGTTCGGCATCGCTCTCGATGGCGTCCCGCAGCGAGGCGCCGGTGCCGGTTGCCGCGGCGGCCAGATCGCGGAGGCGGTGCTCTGCGGCCTCACGCCCGAGATCCTCCTGCACCGCAAACACGATACGCTGGGTCAGAATCCAGCCCTGACTGCGTTGAAGGTTTTCTGCCATGCGGGCCTCGTCCACTCGTATGCGCGACAGCAAGCGGCTGGCATCGCCGAGCATTTCCTCTGTGGCAATTGCGACATCCTCGATGGCGCGGTTGGGCCGGGAGGTGTTGTCCCGCTCGAAGAAATTGACCATGTCATCCAATACGATCTCGGCGAGACGCGGTATGGTGCGGCTGTGCTGGATCAGGGCCTCGGAGAGCGACGGGTTGACCTTGTGCGGCATTGTGCTTGACCCGACGGAGCCCGTGGGCACCGCCTCCATGACCGAGCCGATATCCGTCATCTGGAGCAGAAAAACCTCCTGTCCCAGCCGGCCCCAGGTGCGCGCCATCATCGCTTGCACCAGGGCAAATTCGGCAAAAACATCGCGGCTGGCATGCCAGTCGTCCGGGTAAGGCGCCGGCAGGCCGAGCTCGACTGCCATCCGGGCTTCGACATTCTGCCCCTCGGGCCCGAGGCCCAGATAGCTGCCGACGGCACCCTTCATGATGATCGATCGCTCGATGCGGTCGAGCAGGTCTGCGAGGCGATCGATGTGGCGCCGGTTCTCGCCGATATAGCCGCTCAGCTTCTTGCCGAACGTAATGGGCAGTGCGTGCTGGCCCAGAGTGCGCCCGATCATGGGGGTGTCTTTATAGCGGTCGGCGAGCTCGATGAGTTGCAGCTCGATGGTCCGCAAATTCTCGATCATTTCGAAGACGGAGGCGCGCATCTGAAGCATGGCGGCACTGTCGTAAAGGTCGACGGTCGTCGCCCCGAAATGCAGGTAATTCGCGCTCTCCTCGTCGAGTGACCGCCGGAATACGTTCAGAAAGGCGACCATGCGGTGGCGGACGACAGCATATTCGGCGTCGATCGCGTCCTGCGGGATGTTTTCCGGCACGGCCGCAGCAGAGATTGCGTCCGCCGCCGATTGCGGGATGACACCATGAAAAGCCTGGGCCCGCGCGAGCGCGGCTTCCAGCCTGAGCACCTCGGCGTTCAACGCCGGCGTCGAGAAAATCGTGGCGATTTCGCTATTGCGCGACAGGGGGCGGGTCTGGGGAATGAAGGCTGGTGGATCCGGCGTGACGGCGGCTTCAGCCTCGATCGCTGCGGCTGTAACAGGCGCGACTTCGGCGTTATCCGTTGTCGATCGGGAGCAGGCGGCAGGCACAAGCGCCGCGATCAGCAGGAGCGCCCTTATCACGCGTCACCTGCCGTCAATCCGAAGAACAGGATGTACAGGTAATCATTCGTCGCAGACTGCGGATGTTCGGATATGCGCCAGTCGTTGAAACTGTTGGCTGCCGCCAGAGTGTAACCGTCATTGAGAAACATGATGCTGGCCAGAATGGTTTCGACGGCCGCTGTATCGTGCTGGCGCGCCGTGCCGGCGGCGATCGCAGCGTCGTGGGCATCTCCCAGGCGGCGAGCGATGTTGCGAAGACGGACCTGATACCTTTTCTGCCGCGTAGATGGCAGGGCAGACATCAGTCCGGGCCGGATGACAGGCGTTGCGCCGCTTGCCTGCATGTAGATCAAATCGAACAGAACGCGCTGAATGAAATCGAGACCGCTATGGGTCTGATCTGCTGCATCAAACGTGGCTTCCGCCGTATCCAGAGAGTGGTCGAGACATTGCTCGAGAAAGCTCTCCTTGTCAGGGATATGATAGTAAAAAGCGCCGCGTGTGACGCCTAGGGAACCGGCGACATCGGCGAGCGATACGCCCTCAAACCCATACTGATTGAAAAACCTTATCCCGGCCTTGAGAAAGGCCTCACGCTTGACTTGCTTGCGGGCCTCGCGATCAAAAATCTGCGGCAATTCATCATGCGTGTTGAATTGCGGCGTGATCCGGCCTGACAGCGCACCGCGCCTTGCCAATCCTCCACCGAGGATATCCAGCAAGACTGTGGAGTCTTTCTTGAAATCTTCGCCTGACAACTCGTTCGCGCTCACCTTCAACCAGTCCAGCAAGGCAAACAGGCAGAAGGTCACGGGCTCGCTGCGTCCCGGAGAATGATTGGTCTGATCGAGCCAGTCCTGGACGATAGCGTTGACGCGCCCGACAGTTGCACTCAGGCGTTTGACGATCCGCGCCTGCATGTCCTCTGGCAGTGTATCGAGCTCCTGGAGCTGAGCCGGGTGGCTGCGCTGGCCGTCAACCGCATCGGTGAGCTGATCGACATAGGCCTGAAAAAGGCCCAGAATCCTGAGGTCAGCCGTCGCCGCCATTTCCTCGGCATGGCTGACGGCCTCTTCCAGAAACTCGGCGGCGGTCAGGAAGACCGCTTCGACCAGGTCATCCTTCGACGGATAGTAGTATGCAATGCTGGTCTTGGTCAGGCCGAGATCGGCTGCGATATCCTCCAGCCGTGTCCCCTGCACTCCGTATGTGCTGAACCGCTGGGCGGCAGCCGCGCGGATGGCCGCTGTCTTTCGAGCCCGCTCCTGCCGCTTTGAAAAGGGCGATCTGTGGTCCGGAAATTTGGGTCTGAGAACGGTCATTCTGGATTTCGCCATTGTTCTGACAACCGAAACGAAAGCGCACCGGCGGCGGCATCATGGAAAATGCTGGCCGGAAAACCAAGCCAACTGGCTGCATTGAATTTGAACCGAGTGTATAATTTTTGTTGACACTGTCCAGCAGCGTTGCTTTCGTCAATTTCAAATCGTGTAGGGGAGAACACAATGTCATATCGGGGTATCTTGAATTCGGGGATCGCACTCAGCGTTCTGGCCTTTGGCGGGAGCGCCTTCGCGCAAAATGCGCCCGTGGAGCAAACGCCGGACGCGCGGCCTGCACAGGTTGAACCAGCCGATATTATTGTGGTCACAGGTACCAATATTCAGGGTGCCCGCATCAACGAATCACTGCCCGTGACCATTATCGGCCAGAACGAGCTCGACTCCATCGGCGGAGTCGATGGCGAAGACCTGATCCGCTCCCTGCCCTCGCAGGGCGGCGTTCAGTTCCGGACCGACAACAACACCACGAACAACAATGCCCGCGGTGATGTCGCGTCCATCAACCTGCGTTCGATCGGCTCCAGCGGTACGCTTGTCCTGCTCAATGGCCGCCGCGTCGTCAATCACCCGTCGACCCAGGCGGAATTGTCGACTCCGGTCACCACGATTAACGTCAACTCGCTTCCGGTCGCTGGGATTGCGCGCGTCGAAGTGCTGAATGACGGCGCGTCCGCCATTTATGGTTCCGATGCGGTTGCGGGTGTGTTCAACACAATTCTCTCCGATGATGTCGATGGTCTCTATGCGCGCGCCCGCCATCTGTTTGCCACCGGCAGCGGGCTCAACGAACAAACGCTGACGCTTCGCGCGGGCGATGACTTCAACAATGGCCAGACCAATATCTCGCTCTCGGCGGAATATTCACGACGCGATGGAATGTTTGCTTCCGAGCATCCTTTCGCGGCGACCGAGGACAGACGCCCCTTTCTGATCGGCACGAGTTTCGAGGGCGATGCCTCGTTTGACAACCGGGCCACCCAAACGCCCTGGGGGCAATGGACGTTGCGGACGACGTCGAGCACCCGGGTCAGGCAGAACGGGACGACACTGACATCGACTTCCGGCGTTTTTCATATCCAGCCGGACAGTTTCGCCGGTTGCCGCGCCAATACGGCTGGTGCGCTGTCGGTGGCCAATATCTGCATTGACGATGGTAGTCAGGATCGCGATCTGCGCTTTGACGGCGCTTATGAACGCTCCATCATCTCCGATCGCGAACGCGTCAACCTCTTTGGTTTCGTCAATCACGACATGGATATCGGTATCCGTCTTTATGGCGAGTTCGGCTATTATTATGCCGAGACGCAATCGACCAACGAGCCGCGGAACGGCATTGGTGCGACAAACATCTCCATTCCGGCCAATTATTATTACAATCCGTTCGGACCGGTGACGTTCTCCGATGGCTCTCCCAACCCCAACCGTCTGCCGGGTCTGACAAATGTACCGGTTGGCGGTTTGCCCGTCTTCACCGACGCGGGTCGCTATCGTTTCGTTGATGTGGGCTTCCGCGATATCGAGGTCGTCAACACGCAATGGCGCCTGCTCGGCGGTGCCCGCGGCGAGTTTGGCACGTCGGGGTGGGATTGGGATACGGCGCTGCTCTATAATCGCGCTTATGCTGAAGACACGGTCAACAATTCGATTTCCCGGACCCTGTTCCAGCAGGCGCTTTCGAACGAAACGCCGAACGTCTACAACATTTTCAACGGTGGCGATCCGAACAATCCATCCATCGGCGATGCCACGCCCAACGCGCAAAATCTCATTGACCCCTTCCTCGTCGATGTGGTCCGCAAAAGTACGACAGAGCTTTCCCTGATCGATTTCAGGGCCAGCAATGGCAGCGTCTTCAGCATCGCCGGGGGCGATATCGGTATTGCGACCGGCGCCGAATTCGGAATGAGGCGCTATGAGGAAGATCGCGACGCCCGCGTCGACGGCACGATCACATTCACAGACGCCGTCACCGGCGAAACCAGCGAAACCGACATTTATGGCACCAGCCCGACGCCGGATTCGCGGGGGGCACGCGATGTTTTCGCGGCCTTTGTCGAAGCGTCCATCCCTCTTGTCAGCCCGGATATGAATATTCCGCTGATCGATACGTTCGACATCCAGATTGCGGCGCGTGCCGAACATTATTCCGATTTCGGCAGCAGTGGCGTGACACCGCGTGTGGCGGCGGCATGGACGCCTTTTGAAGGCCTGATGTTCCGCGGCGCCTATTCGGAAGGCTTCCGGGCACCAAACCTGCTAGTGGTCAATGAAGGTGTCGATCGCTCCAATTCCCGCGAAGACAGCTACTTTTGTGAAGGCGGCGTTCGAAACGGAACCTTTGCCAATTTTGCGGCCTGTAACGGCTTCACGGAAGGCCGTACCGAGCGCCGTTCCGTGGCTGACGATATCGGCCCGGAAGACGATATCAACGTCACTTATGGCGTTGTTTTCGAGCCACGGGGCCTGCAAGGACCGCTCAGCGTGCTGAACTCCCTGACCATCACCGTTGATCGCTGGGAGATCCAGCGCCGCGGCGTGGTGGGCGTGTTTGGCGCAGAAAACCATATCAGCCTGGATTACCTGCTGCGCTTGCAGGGTTCGTCCAACCCCAATGTGGTTCGCTCGGCCCCCAATCAGGACCAGATCAACTTCTTCACCGCAGCGGGCCTGACCCCTGTGGGCGAAATCCAGTTTGTCCGCGATACGTATGACAATAACGAAGACATTGATGTCGACGGCATTGATTACGGATTCTACTACGAAATCGAAGATACGCCGCTCGGCGACTTTGATCTCAGCCTGAATGCGTCCTTCCTCGATACCTACTTCATCGCTCTTTCACCCGGGGCCCAGCAGATCCGGGATGCTGTGAATAGCGGCCTGATCTCCAATGAAATTACCGTTTCGCAGGAAGGGGACATCATCCGCCAGGACGGTCAGCCGGAATGGCGTGTCGCAGGAAGCCTGACATGGCGTCACCCGAGCGGTTTTGGTGGTGGCGTGCGCGCCGACTACACCAGCGAGTTTATCGATACCGGCGCTGGACTGGATCCGAATGGCGATCCATTCATTGTCAATGAATGGACCCAGGTAAACGCCTATATGGAGTATGACATCGACAGCAATGGATCCTTCGATGGCCTGCGCATTCGCGTTGGCGCAAATAATATCTTCGATGAAGATCCGCCGCTGGCCGATGAAACCAACGGCTATGATGCGGCCTATCACAGCATTCGCGGACGTCAGATCTATCTCGACATTCGTAAATTCTTCTAGCTCGTGATTGCAGGGGCGCTGCTGTCCAGCGGCGCCCCGATCATCTCATGCTGCGCCGTCTGGCTGCCTTCCTTTTCATTGCGATGCTTCCCGCAGGGTTGGCTCTGGCCGACGACCTGCGCACGGGCCGTTTTGTGTTTTCCGGCTGGTCCGGCCCGGCGATGAACGTCTTCTTTGTCGAGCCCCTGCCGGAGGCCATGGGCGATGCGCCCGTGGTGATCGTTATGCACGGCGTGAACCGGAATGCGGACGATTATGCGGCAAACTGGGAGACATTGGCCCGGGAATATGGTTTGCGGATCTATGCGCCGGAATTCTCGGCAAACTCCTTTCCCGGAGCCGCTTTGTATAATCTTGGCGGAATCGGCACTGACGGTCCCTATGCCTACTCGGCAATCGAACCGCTCTTCGATGCGATTATGCAGCGCGGTGGTACGGCGGAGGGATATTTCCTTTTCGGCCATTCGGCGGGCGCGCAATTTGTTCACCGCGCACTTCTGTTCGAGGACTTGCCGCGCCTGAATACGGCCTATTCTGCAAATGCAGGCTGGTACACATTACCGGATGCCGGGACGCCCTGGCCCTATGGGCTTCACGGCGTGCCGGCAGATCAGAACGATGTGCGTCAATGGCTGGGCCGGCCGATGGTGTTGCTACTGGGTGATCAGGACACGGATCCGGAAGACGTGAATTTGCGGCGTACGCCGGACGCGATGACGCAAGGCCCGCATCGATACGCCCGCGGCGAATTTTTCTTCGCTTTTGCACAGGCTCAGGCCGACCGGCTCGATACGCCTTTCTTGTGGAGCACTGTCAGTGTTCCCGGGATTGCACACGACAATGCGGGAATGGCCGAGGCCGCCGCGGCCCTGATCGCGGCACAGCCGGACAGGACAAGAACAGCCCCATGATGACAGGTCGTGCCCCCGGCGCCTCCTGTCTCGCCTTCTTTCATAAGAATTGACCCAGAACAGGTGACCCGATGACCCCACAAGAGGATTCCAGCCCCGCACTCTATCAGCGGATCGGCCTGTTGCTCGGGCCTCTTGCGGCATTGCTCATCGGATTTACCTTCGCACCTGAGGGCTTGCCCCGTGAAGGCGTGATCGTCGCCGCTATCGGAACATGGATGGCGATATGGTGGGCGACGGAAGCGATTCCGGTTGCCATTACGGCATTCCTGCCACTCGTGGCCCTGCCTCTGCTTGATGTGATATCGACACGCGAAATCGCTGCGCCCTACGCCAATCCGATCATCTATCTCTTCTTTGGCGGCTTTGTGGTTGCGCTGGCCATTGAGCGCTGCGGCCTGCATCGCCGTATCGCGCTCGCCGTCTTCGCGCTCGCCGGGGCGGATGCCAGAGCCCTTGTGGGTGGTTTCATGCTTGCCGCCGCCTTTGTCAGCATGTGGATATCCAACACCTCGACCACGTTGATGCTGCTGCCCATCGCCATGTCTGTTGTAACGGTCATCCATGAAACCATGCCGTCCCTCGATGAGCGCCAGCGGACCAATTTCGGCGTATCGCTGCTTCTGGGTCTCGCCTATGGCGCAACACTTGGCGGGTTGGCCACGCTGGTCGGGACGCCGCCAAATGCCTTCATGGTCGGTTTCATGTCGGACAATTACGATGTCCAGATCGATTTTGCGCGCTGGATGCTGGTCGGTTTGCCGGTGTCCCTGATCATGCTGCCCATCGCCTGGCTGGTGCTCACGCGGATAGTTTTCCCGATCAGTTTCAAGGCGTCTGACGAAGCGGTGCGGCACATCCTCTCCATGCGGGCCGGGCTCGGCAAGATGAGCAAGGCCGAGGTGCGGACCGGGCTTCTGTTTGCCTTCCTCGTTGTCGGCTGGCTGTCACGCGGATGGCTGAATGACATTCCCTATCTGGGGGAGGTTTCGGATACGGGCGTCGCCATGGCAGCGGCTGTCGCCGCATTCCTGATTCCCTCGGGAAAAAAGGGTCAGGCCTTGATGACCTGGGACGCTGTGGCCAAGCTGCCCTGGGGCGTGCTGGTGCTGTTTGGAGGCGGGCTGGCTCTCGCAACAGCGGTTTCCGCTTCCGGACTGGCCTTGTGGCTCGGGCAACAATTGGTCTCCGTCGGCGGGTTGAATACGATCCTGCTGATCGTGGCGGCCACCGCTCTGGTGATTTTCATCACCGAGCTGACCAGTAATCTGGCAACCACCGCGACCTTCCTGCCGGTGATTGCAGCGATCGGCGTCGAGACCGGGCAGGACCCGCTCGTCTATGTCATTCCGGTCACGCTGGCGGCGAGCTGTGCCTTCATGCTCCCGGTCGCGACCCCGCCCAATGCGGTGGTGTTCAGCTCCGGCATGGTCGCCATTCCGCACATGGTCCGGGTTGGCCTGATCCTGAACATTGTCGCCGTTGCCGTTCTCAGCGCCGTGGCCCTGCTGATTGCGCCCCGCGTATTCTGAGAAAGCGGCTTTAAAAAACTGCCGGGAATTGTCAGGGAAACCCTTCGCCGGAATTCATGATCGCGCCAGTCCTTACAATCGGACAGAGTGAAAACGTACCATTCCATTTCATCCGGATACGACATAGAGACGGACGATGCCTCGCCTTCTTGTTGCCGACGATAGTGATATCATGCGAACCGTTCTGTTGCGGCTCTTGGGGCCGCATTGCGAGGTGGTGGCTGTCGTCAACGGTCAGGATGCAATTGCAGCTGCCGCATCTCAAACATTCGACGGGATACTCCTCGACATCCGGATGCCGGGCATTGATGGCGTGGCCGCGTGCCGCTCGATCCGGTCTGGCGGATTTGAGGGGCCGATTATCGCCCTGACGGCGGACGAAAGCGTCAGCCGCGATCCGGAATTCGCGAGTGCAGGATTTACCGATCTGATTGAAAAACCCTTTGCCGCCGAAACGCTTCTGAACCGGATTCTGGCGTGTTTTGAGGGTGATCAGGGCGAGTCCTGATCCACGGTTCAGGCTTGCGCGGCTGCGAATGCGCTGGACCAGGTCCACTGGAAATTATACCCGCCCAGCCAACCCGTGACGTCGACACATTCGCCGATGAAATAGAGGCCCGGGACACGACGGCTTTCCAGGGTGCTGGAAGACAGGCCGGCCGTATCCACACCCCCGGCCGTGACCTCGGCGGTGCGCCAGCCTTCCGTGCCGGCAGGCTTTATCGTCCAGTTCGAGAGGTCTTCCACCACGTTGTCGATCGCCGAATGGGACATGTCCGCCATGCGCGGCATATCCGGAATGTCGCCGCGCAGGGTCAGCAGGCTGACCAGTCGATTGGGCAGAATCGTTTCCATTGCGCTGGCGAAACTTTTTCTGGGATGATCCGCCTTGAACGCCTTGAGGCGCTCGCCGGCGTCCAGCCCCGCGAGGAGGTCAAGCCGGATTGGCTCGCCTTCTGCCCAGTAGGACGAGATCTGCAATATGGCGGGACCCGACAGGCCACGATGGGTAAACAACATGGCCTCTTCAAAAGCAGCGCGTTCCGAGCGGGCGGTGACCGGGCAGGCGAGCCCTGAAATGGAGGCAAAGTCGCTTTTGTCGCGACCCTCGAAAACGAAGGGCACCAGAGCCGGACGCGGATCGATGATGGTATGACCGAACTGACGCGCGACATCATAGGCCAGGCCGGAGGCCCCCATTTTCGGGATGGAGAGCCCGCCACTGGCGATCACCAGCCGACGGGTCTCGATGATCCCGCCCGAGGTCTCGACCCGAAATCCGTCGGCCGTTCTGGATATCTCGCCGACGCTTGTGTCCAGTTGCAGCTCGCCGCTCGTCTCTCTCAACTCACCGACCAGCATGTCGATGATGGCCGCTGAACGGCCGTCGCAGAAAAGCTGGCCGAGCGTCTTTTCGTGCCAGGTGATGTCATGCCGGGCCAGCCGATCGATGAAATCCTGCGGCGTAAAGCGCGCCAGCGCAGATTTGGCAAAATGCGGATTCTCCGAAATGAAATTTTCTGGTCGCGTATGGATATTAGTGAAATTGCATCGACCGCCGCCCGAGATACGCACCTTTTCGGCGGGTTTGGCGGCATGATCGATGACCAATACCCGCAAACCTGCTTCGCCCGCGCGTGCAGCATAGAACAGGCCGGCAGCACCGGCGCCAATCACCAGTGCGTCGAATGAGTGGGTCAGAATACCGTTCATCACCATTGCTTTTGATTGCCGGGCGCGATGCGTCAAGCGTCGTGCACGGTCGGCATGCGGCGCCACCCCGGGCCGAATTGCCTGCATCGTTGCCATGTCGTTGCGGGGGGCTCGATCCGCTGAACCCGCAGCGGCCAGCTGTCGAACCCGACAACGCCTTACAGACCGGAAGCCCGCCATAGAAGCCGTGCGGCAACAAATAGCACCAGCAATGCGGTGAGGCGGATCAGCCAGATGTCCGATGTCCGGGTGCGGCCCAGCCAGACACCGATCTGCCCGCCGATCAGAACGGCGGGAAGAAGCGGCCAATAGTCGATGATCGCGCCAATATCACCCGTCCCGGACAAGCGTTGCACCTGTCCGGTCAGCCCGGCGATGGAATTGACGAGTATAAAGACAGAGGCTGCTGCCGCGATCTCACGCGCCTTGCCCCAGCGCAGAAGATGCAGGATCGGCGCGAGAAAAATCCCGCCGCCAATTCCGACCAGACCGGCGAGAAACCCGATGCCGCCGCCGAGTGCGGGGCCGGACCAGGCCGGGAGGGTTTTATGCGGCCCTGCTGTCGCAGGTTTCCGGATCACCAGAGCAGCGGCCGAGGCCAGAAGCGAGAGGCCCAGAATTGTGATGAAGGCGCGTTCGGGAATCTCCATCAGCCCACCCAGAAACGCCATCGGCACCGACACAGCGGCAAGCGGCAGAATCCGCTTCCAGCGGATCAGTCCGGCCGATCCATACTGGATGACCGAACCGGTCACGACGGTGATGTTGCAGGCCAGAGAGATGGCGGGAAGGATGCGGTAATCCGTGTCGGCCAGCACCAGAAGCGCCGTGTAGGTCGAGCCGCCGCCAAAGCCGACCATGGCATAGGCCAGAGCTGTCAGGAGGAACAGCGCCGCCAGTCCCGCCAGCGCGATCATCCGGCATCCAGCGGCAGAAAGCTGACGCTCTCGCCGGCCGAAGCGGCAGGGGCTTCGGCCGGACGCCGGATCAGGGCGTTGGACGCCACCAGTGCGGACAGAGCCGAAGAATCCTGATTGTCCAGAGGTGCAATCTGTCCTGTGGCAGCATCGAAATGCGCGCGGATCATGTTCTCGCGCGGGCCATTGGCGGGCAGGTCAATGCCGAGCTGCGCGCTGAGGAAGAGCGCCGGATTTTCCGATCCCAACAGACGGTCCATGGCCGGTTTCAGACAGAGCCGGGCCATAACCATGGCTGAAACCGGATTTCCCGGCAGGCCGAGGACCGGGGTCGATCCAAGGCGACCGAACCAGGTCGGCTTGCCCGGTTTGATGGCGATTTTTTCAAAGAACAACTCGCCGCCAAGCTCGCCGAAGACACGGCGTAAATGGTCGTGATCGCCGACCGAGGCACCGCCAATGGTGACAAGGAGATCAAGACCTTCGGCGGCCCGCAGTTTTTCGCGGACATCCACCACATCGTCGCGGGCAATGCCGAGATAACGGGGCAGGCCGCCCCATGCCTGGACGAGGGCGGTCAGTCCCGGGCCGAGTGAATTGATGATCTGGTCCGGTCCGGCGGCCGCGCCGATCTCGACCAGCTCGTCACCGGTCGACAGAAGACCGACAATTGGCTGGCGGGAGACGGAGAGGGCGGAATGCCCGGCACTGGCCGCCAGAGACATCGCTGCCGGCGTCATGCTTTGGCCCGGTTCGAGTAGCGTGTCGCCGGTCATGAAGTCGATCCCGGCGCGGCGGATATGGGCGCCGGGGTGAGGGGCCTCGGCGGTTGTGATGCCCCCTTCCGCCTTCCTGCAGTTCTCCTGAATGACAACCTGATCCGCCCCGGCGGGCAGGCGTGCTCCCGTCGAAATGCGAAACGCTCCGCCCGCGCCCACGGCGTGATGGCTGGCATGCCCGGCGGCAGATTCACCGCGAAGATCGAGCCTGATGTCCCAGCCGGTCAGATCCGCGGAACGGACCGCATATCCGTCCATGGCAGAGGCATCAAAGGGGGGCTGGGTCCGCGCGGCGATCACTGGTGCCGCCAGCCAACGCCGATGCGCCGCGCCGAGCGGAACGGTTTCCGCGCCAAGGGGCTGGATCCGGTCCCGGATCAGGGCGATGGCGTCGTCCAGCGCAATCATCTGTCCGGTGTTATCCGGTGATAGTCACCCGAATGGCCGCCGCTTTTGTCGAGCAATTGTATGGCGCTGATCGTCATGGTTTTGTCGATCGCCTTGGTCATGTCGTAGAGCGTCAGCGCGGCGATGGAGACCGCCGTCAGGGCTTCCATCTCGACGCCGGTCTTGCCATCGCAGACCGCCTCGGCACGAATATCAAAGCCCTTGCCATCGACGTCTGGCTCGATTTTCACCTTGACCGAGGTCAGCGGCAGAGGATGGCAGAGCGGAATCAGGTCGGCGGTGCGTTTGGCCGCCATAATGCCCGCCAGCTCCGCCGTTTGCAGCGCATCACCCTTCGGCCCCTGACCGTCGCGAATGGCTTTGAAGGCTGTCCCGGACATGGCGATATGCCCGCCCGCCAGTGCGCGGCGCCGGGTGACGGGCTTATCGCCAACATCGACCATGCGAATGCGGCCTTCGTCGTCCTGGTGGGTCAGGGACTTGCTCATCCGTTTACTCCGTCAGCCGGGGGATCAGTTCAACCAGATTACACGGGCGATGCGTGCGGTCGAATTCATCGCGCAGAACGTGGTTCCAGGCGTCCTTGCACCCGCCCGAGGAGCCCGGTATGGCAAAGAGATAAGTGCCACCGGAAATGCCTGCGATGGCCCGCGACTGGATGGTGGAGACGCCCACGGATTTGAAACTGATCTGATGGAAAACGGCGGCAAAGCCGTCCATTTCCTTGTCGAATAGCGGGCGGAAGGCGTCGGGGGTGACATCGCGGCCGGTCAGGCCGGTGCCGCCCGTTGCAATAATGGCGTGAATATCCGGATGCGCGATCCAGGCTTTCAGCTTGGCTTGGATGGCAGAAGTATCGTCCGGGACGATGGCGTGATCGATTACGGCATGACCTTCGGACGCGATCTGTTCGCGCAGCCACGGGCCGGTCTTGTCGGTCGCGGCATCGCGTGTGTCGGATACGGTCATGACGGCAAAGCCGACGGTTTCAGGAATGCCTGTCATTCATCGCTCCCAGCCATTGTGCGGTCTTGTCATGATCATTCGATGTGGGCTCTATCCACTGATATCTTTCGCCCCGCCACTCCCGCTTCCAGAAAGGCGCTTGGGTTTTCAGTACGTCAATCGCGAAACTGACGGCCTCCAGCGCCGCGTGGCGATGGGAGGAGGCGGCCAGAATATGAACAATCGGCTCTCCAATCTGCATGCGGCCATGCCGGTGTGCGATCAACAGCCCGGTCAGGTCGAAGTGGGTGGCGGCGTCTTCCGAAATCTTTTCCAGCGCCGCATGCGTCAGGACCGGATGTACCAGCAATTCCAACTCGGTGAGCCCGTTTCCACCCCGGACGTAACCGGTGAAACTGGCGATGGCGCCGGTTTTCGCCCGGGCGGGCAGGCGTGTGTTCAACGCCGCCAGATCGAGCGGGTCAGCGGTCAGAAGGGTGGCGGATTGGCGCATTACCCCCCCGAAAAAGGTGAGAGAACGGCGATGCGATCACCCTCCTTGAGGGAGATGGTCTCATTCCCGGGGCAGAGCTGGTCATTGATCGCGATACGCAGATGGGGATCGCGAAGGGCGTCTTCCGCACTCAGTTGACAGGCGACCATTTCGATCAGCGCTTCGAGTGTTGCCGGTGCAGAGTCGAGTTCAAGGATGTCGGGGGCTGTTCCCACCCGGTCGCGGATTGGACCAAAGAATTCGAGCGAGATTTTCATGCTCATCCTCCGGTCCGCGCCATATCGCGCGCTACAGTCGACTTCGCCCCGGGCGAGACGTCAAATTCATGCTGCAGGGGTTTGGTGGCCATGGCCCGGTCGAGCGCCCGGTCAACAGCATCAGGGCCGCCGTCACGCATGGCCGCTTTCAGGTCCACCGAGCCGTTCTGACCAAGGCACATGAAAAGCTCGCCCGTACAGGTCATGCGGACACGGTTGCAGCCGGCGCAGAAATTCCCGGTCAGCGGCGAGATGAAGCCCAGACGGCCGCCGGTTTCCTCGATGCGGACATAGCGGGACGGGCCGCCGGTATCATCGGGCAGGTCGGTGAGCGTCCAATGGCTTTCGAATTGCTGACGTATATCGAGGAGTGAAACAAACTGGGCAGAGCGATCCGCGCCGATTTCGCCGACCGGCATGACCTCGATCAGGGAGACATCATGGCCTTCATCATGGGCCCAGCGGATGAGATCAGGCAAGTGAGCGTCATTCCGGTCTTTCAGGGTGACGGCGTTGATCTTGACGTGAAGCCCTGCGGCCTTCGCAGCGGCGATCCCGGCCAGTGTCTGTTCGACCTTGCCACCGCGTGTGAGCTGGCTGAAGACATCCGGGTCGAGCGTATCCAGCGAGACATTGAGGCGTTTGATGCCGGCCGCTGCCAGCCGGCCCGCATATTTCGGAAGCTGGGTGGCGTTGGTGGTCAGGCACAACTCTTTCAGGCCGGGTTTGCCGATCCGGGCACCCAGATTCTCGATCAGGGTGAGGATGTCCCTGCGCACCAGCGGTTCGCCGCCCGTGAGACGGATTTTGGTCACACCGCGCGCGATGAAGGCGTCACACAGAACGGTCAGTTCCTCCAGCGTCAGCAAATCCGGCTTGGGCAGGAAGTCCGGTCGCGCCTTCATGCAATACACACAGCGTAAATCGCAGCGGTCGGTGACGGACAGGCGCAGATAGGTGATCTGCCGTCCAAACTGGTCGATCAGTTTCGGCTTTTCACCAATGTGACTTGTGCGGTCCAAAACAACTCCGTTGGTTCATCTCATGGCTTGCCATATATCCAGTCTGCGTTGGGTATCCAGTCACGACAAGGTGTCTGGCGCGCACAATGCCGCGATCAGTGGTGTCGCCAGCAATCGGCCGGGGAGGGGCGAGAGGAAAACCCGCACCTGCCGCGCGAGGATGACAGCGTTCGGGCGCTCGGTTTTGATAGACATGATATTCACCCTCCACTTCAGGAGATTCAAGCATTTCACCGGCCCCTCCGCGCCCCTTTGTCTATTCACCGCCCGCACCGGGACCTCTTCCGGTCCTGTTTGCCGACGATCATATTCTGGTGCTCGATAAGCCAAGCGGTCTGTTGACCGTGCCGGGCAATCAGCCCGAGCGGGCAGATTGTCTGGAAAAGCGGGCGCGGGTTGATTTTCCAACCGCCCGCATCATCCACCGGCTCGATATGGATACATCCGGTGTGATCGTCATGGGCTTGACGCTGGAGGCGCAGGCCCGGGTCAGCCGCCAGTTCGAGCAACGCGCAACACGGAAAGTCTATATTGCGCTGGTCTGGGGGCGAGTCGCGGAAGCGGAAGGGCGCGTGGACCAACCCCTGATGACGGATTGGCCGAACCGGCCAAAACAGCATATCGACCCGATCAATGGCCGCCGGGCGATTACGGACTGGACCGCGCTGGAGACCGGGGCAGAGTCGACGCGGATGCGCCTGACGCCACTGACCGGGCGGAGCCACCAATTACGCGTGCATATGGCGTATCTGGGCCATCCCATTCTCGGCGACAATCTCTATGCCCCGAACGCGGCTTTGGCAGCGCGCGACCGGCTCTGTCTGCATTCGCAATCGCTCGAATTTGCTCACCCGGTCAGCGGTAAAATTGTCTACGTTGAAAGTCCGGTGCCCTTTTAGGCATGGACGCGCTTGCCGCGCAGTAGACGAAATCCGGAATCAAGCTATCCAGCCAGAATGTCGAAGCTCTACTTTACCTACAGCGCCATGAATGCCGGGAAATCGGCAATATTGCTGCAAGCTGCGCACAATTACGGCGAATGCGGCATGTCGGTCATGTTGTGGACGTCCGGCCATCATGCCAGCGATCCGGACGCCCGGATGGGGGAGATTGAATCCCGCATCGGCCTGCGCGCGCCAGCGCATATTTTCCGCGCCGAGACGGATATGCTTGACGCGATCGCGCGGCGGAAAGCGGAGGGTCCCCTGAATGCCGTCTTTGTCGATGAGGCGCAATTCCTGTCGAAGGACCATGTCTGGCAATTGGCGAGGGTCGGAGATGATCTCGGCATACCGGTATTGTGTTACGGCTTGCGCACCGATTTTCAGGGCGAGCTGTTTGAAGGGGCTGCTGAGCTCCTGGCGATTGCCGATGACCTTCGCGAGGCGCGCACGATCTGTCATTGCGGGCGCAAGGCAACAATGAATTTACGGCAGGATTCTGCTGGCGGTGCGGTCTCCGAAGGTGAGCAGGTCGGGGTCGCGAAATCGGACTATGTCTCGCTGTGCCGGGTCCATTGGCGCGAACGGCTTGACTTGATGCGGGTCGACTGAGCGCGCTGCAGAAGACTTCTGACTTTTTGCAATAGCTCACCTGTCTGCTGGCCGGGAATCGATCCGGCCGGATTTCCCGTCTATAGCGGTTGGATGACAATGGCTGAACGCTTCGAAATCTTCCTGACCGTACCGCCGGGGCTTGAGCCGGTTCTGGCCGACGAATTGCGCGAAAAGAGATTTCCGGATCCGCAGATCACACCGGGTGGCGTCACCTTTGAGGGGGGCTGGCCGGATGTCTGGCGCGCCAATCTCGAAATCCGGGGTGTCAGCCGTGTTCTGGCCCGTATCGCCGAATTTCGCGTCGTTCATCTGGCGCAGCTGGACAAACGGGCACGGGCCATCGAATGGGGTGGCTTTCTGCGGTCTGATGTGCCGGTCAGGGTCGATGCCTCGGCCCGGAAATCGAAGCTCTATCATGCGGGGGCCATTGCCCAACGGATTGAAACGGCGATAGCCGAGACATTCGGCGCGCCGGTTTCCAGGGATGCCGATTTGCGAATTCTGGCGCGAATTGACGACAATGTCTGCACGATCAGCATCGATACCTCGGGCGAGTTGCTGCACCGGCGCGGCTTCAAGGAGGCCGTCGCCAAAGCGCCGATGCGCGAGACGCTGGCCGCACTTATCCTGCGCCAGTGTGGCTATACAGGCAAGGAACCGGTCTGTGATCCGATGTGCGGGTCGGGGACTTTCGTGATCGAGGCTGCCGAGATGGCCGCCGGCCTTCAGCCGGGACGGGGCCGTACCTTTGCCTTCGAACAACTTGCCGGATTTGATGACGGGCGATGGCGAGCCCTGAAACAGGCCACACAACATTCGGTTCCGGACATTTGCTTTTCCGGCTCTGACCGGGATGCGGGCGCAATCCGTTCCAGCGAGGCCAATGCCGCGCGCGCCGGTGTCTCCGCATGGACGGCGTTTCAGCAAAAGAGCGTGGCCGACATCGAACCGCCGGACGGGCCGCCGGGTCTTCTGATCGTCAATCCGCCCTATGGTGCGCGGATTGGCAATCTGAAGGCGTTATACAGCGTCTATCATGATCTAGGTCAGAGCCTCAGATCGCGGTTTGCGGGCTGGCGCGTCGGGCTGATCACCAGCGAGGACAAGCTGGCGCGGGCCACCCGCCTGCCTTTCGGCGCCCCTTCCCGGCCGGTGGATCATGGCGGGATAAAGATCAGGCTTTATCAGACAAAGCCGCTACCCTGAAAATCCGGTCAGCTACCGGAATACCGGGTCCGCAATTCCCGCTTCAACACCTTGCCATTGGCGTTGCGCGGAAGCTCGTCAATGAGGTGAGCGCCGCGAATGCGTTGCTGTTTGCCCAGACGCGCATTGGCCCAATCAATGAGCTCTTCCAGGTCGGGCGCGGCGCCGGGGATTGCGACGATGACCGCGACCGGCGTTTCGCCCCAGATGTCATCGGGAACGCCGATCACGGCGACATCCGCGACGTCGTCATGGGCGATCAGGACCTCTTCGATGTCCTTGGGAAAAATGTTCTGACCGCCCGAGACGATCATGTCTTTCTTGCGATCCACGATATAGAGGAAGCCGTCCGCATCCAGCTTGCCGATATCGCCTGTCCGGAGCCAGGCCTCGCCTTGCTCATCCATCCATGTGGCGTCCGATGTGGCGTCGGGACGGTTGTGATAGCCGGGCATCGCAATGCGGCCGCGTCCCACAACTTCACCGGCAATGCCGGGCGCACAGTCCTTGTCGTCATCATCGAGAATGCGGATATCCGTTCCGGGCACCGGTTTGCCAACGGATGCCAGGCGGCCCGGCGCATCTTCCGGATCCAGCGTCGTGATCAGGCCTTCGGTGAGACCGTATAGCTCGATAATGCCGGGGCAGATTTCCAGCCAGGCCGACTTGGTATGGGCCAGAAGCGGAGATCCGCAGGACATGACATTTTGCAGGGAGCTCAGCTTTTCAGGATTGAAAGCCGGGTCGTCGAGAATGCGCTGATACTGTATCGGCACCATCGCCGTATGGGTGATGCGGTGATGCGAGACCTGATCCAGTACATCGCTGGCGGAAAATGTGTCGCGAATGAAAATCGTGCCGCCGCACAGCCACGTGCACAGCATCATGACCCAGCTGATATTCGAATACAGGCCGAGCGTGACGAGGGTGCGCGCGCCGGAATGATAGCGCAGGGCAATCGCCAGATCATAAGCCCAGTCGAGCCGCGTTCCATGAGTGTGGAGGATGCCTTTGGGCTGTCCGGTCGTGCCGGAGGAATAGATAATGTTCAACGGGTGATCGCGGTCTACACACACGCCCGGCGGCGAGGTGCGGGCATGCGTGCGAACGTCTTTCAGGCTTTGCCAGCCGTCTGCCTCTCCGGCCTGGACGATCCGGATGGCGGGCAGGGATGAGGCGCTTGCCGCTGCGGCCGTCTCGAGCGCATTGCGGAAGTGGGCGGATGCAATAATCGCCCGGGCTTGCGAGTCCGCGATCATGGCCAGCATGGCCCCAGGCAGAACGCTGGTGTTCAGAGGGGCGGTGACCAGCCCGGCCTTCATCGCAGCGGCGATGACAAGCGCCATGTCGATGCTGTTGGACATGACCAGTGCGATCGCATCACCGGATTTGAGGCCGGTTTCCAGAAGACCATTGGCTATCGCATTTGTCTGCTGCTCGAAATCAATCCAGCTCAGCGTTTCATTCCCGGCCACCAGTGCAGGCGCTGTCCCGCGCCATTTCGCGTTCAGCTGCAATATTTCCGGAAAAAGCGGAGGAGGAGAGGTCAGGCCGCGCTGCATTTGCACCTTCGGATCAGTCTCGGAGGACCGGAAACTGAGCCGAGGAATGCGCGTCCGTCAACTTAATTTCGACAAGTGTTGAAATCTAGCCGCTCAGTTTTTCGTGGGCTCCGGTGCGCACAAGCGCCGGAAACCGGCCGCAATAAAGGGCGGCATACGCAACTGCACAGCATCAAGATCACTGGAATGGACCTTGCCGTCCGAGAGATTATCGATCCGGCCGGTTTCGGCATAGGTGAGCACCAGCGCGCCAGAGAAGAAATGATAGCTCCAGTAGAGATCTTCTTCCCGCGCATCGGGCAGGGCGCGTTGCAGGGCCGCAATGAAGCGTCGCACCAGTGGGTCGAAATATTCCGTCATCAACTTGCCGCCCCATTCCGGTGAGTTGTTGATCTGGGCGATCAGGGCAAAATAGCTTTTCCAGCCTGGCCCGCCGCGTTCGGACCGGTCGAGCAGCGGATGAGAGAAGGCATCGATAATGTCTTCAAGGCTGGCGACACCGTTCTCTGCGGCCGATTCGATCTCTTCGAGTTTTTCCAGACGAACCTTGTTGAGCTCTTCGGCGCGCCGCAGCAGCACCGCGTCGAACAGATTTCGCTTGGTTCCGAAATGGTAATTCGCGAGCGCCGTATCGACACCGGCATCCTTTGTGATCTGACGGATCGTAACGCCGTGATACCCCCGCCGGGCAAAGAGTTTTTCCGCCGAATCAAGGATTTTCTTCCGGGTTTTTTCGCCGCGTGTCACCCCGATTGTCTCCCCCCGTGCGGTTGATGATGGAAAATCCATACACAGTTTAAGGTGAACCGCAAACCGGCGGCCAGTGTTGCAAAGATGACCAAGTTTGGAAACTAATTTCAACGTTCATTTAATTTCATTTGACATTTCAACTAGCGTTGAATTTGTTGTGCACCATCACAAAGGAACCGACCTTTAAAAAAGAGGCGCGTTGGTTTGCCGGACACCCCGGCAACGGCGGGTCCGCAAGGTCAAAGGGAGAGCATTATGATTTTACGTAACCGTTCCGCACGGCTGGCCGCCCTGTTGGCCAGCGCGTCCATGTTGCCGGTGCTGGCTGCGCCGATGGCCGTGGCTCAGGACGACTCCGCCGATGCGCCGATGACGCAGGACGTTATTACGGTGACAGCGCGCCGCCGCGAAGAAACGATTATGGATGTTCCGTTGTCGGTGACCGCCATTTCCGGTGAACAGCTCGAGCGTCAGGGTTCGCCGGATATTACCTATGTCGGTCAGACCACTCCGAACGTCACGCTGGAAGTGTCCCGCGGCACCAATACAACGCTGTCGGCTTTCATTCGCGGCGTCGGTCAGCAGGATCCGGTTTCCGGGTTTGAATCCGGCGTCGGCCTCTATCTGGATGATGTCTATCTCAACCGTCCGCAGGCCGCTGTATTGGACATCTACGATGTGGAACGCATCGAGGTATTGCGCGGACCGCAGGGTACGCTTTACGGCCGCAACACGATTGGCGGTGCAGTAAAATACGTGACCCGCCGTCTGGACACAGAAAACCCGACCTTCAATGCGCGCCTGAATGTCGGCAGCTATGAGCAGGTCGATGCCATCGTGTCCGGCTCGGTGCCGCTCAGCGACACTTTCCGTGTCGGCGGCGCGGTTGCCAGCCTCAACCGCGGCGGCTACGGCACCAATCTGACGACCGGCGAAGACAATTATAACAAGCAGGTTCTGGCTTTCCGGGCCTCGGCCGAATTCGAGCCGAATGATCAGTGGTTCTTCCGCCTGTCAGCCGACACGCTGACCGATGATTCGGCCCCGCGTCAGGGTCATCGCCTGATTCCGGGCGCCCTTTCCGGCGCTCCGGTTCTGAACAATGTCTATGATACCCGCGCCGGACTGAATGTAGTCAGCCAGAGCGTGGAAGCATCGGGTGGGTCCTTCCTGGCCGAATACCGCCATGATGATCGCTGGACGTTCCGGAATATCCTCTCCTACCGTGAGGATGACTCGATCACGCCGATCGATTTCGACAGCCTTCCCAGCGGCGACCTCGACGTTCCGGCCATTTACACGAATGAGCAGTTCTCCGAAGAATTCCAGGTGCTCTATGAGGGCGACCGGATCAGCGGTGTGGCCGGCTTCTACTATCTGGATGCCAATTCCAGCACGGTCTTTGACGTCCTTCTCGCCAATACGGGTGCGCTGATCAACCTGCCCGGCCTGAACGCACAGACTTTCGGCGATGTCTCGACTGAAACCTGGTCGATCTTCGCAGATGTCAGCTTCGATCTGAATGATTGGGTGAGCGCCTCGATCGGTGGCCGTTATACGAATGACCAGCGCAACTCCACAGTGCTTCGCCGGACCTATATCGGCGGGTTCTCGCAGAATTTCGGCGGCACACCGACACTGATCGCAACGACGTCAAATTTCACCGGCTCGAACGAGTGGACAGATTTCAGCCCGCGGGCCTCGCTGAACTTTACCGTCAACGATCAGAACAGCGTCTATTTCTCCTACAGCCAGGGCTTCAAGGGCGGTTCGTTTGACCCGCGTGGCCAGACATCGGCAGCCCCGGATTTTGACAATAGCGGTGCCGTGACGGCAGACGAGGTCTTCCGCTTCATGAGCTTCGATCCGGAAGAGGTCGATTCCTATGAAGTCGGCTGGCGCTTCGACAATGGCCGCTATCGTCACGCCGTTGCGGCCTTCTTCATGGACTATCAGGACGTCCAGATTCCGGGTTCGGTGGGCGTCGACACCAATGGCGACGGCATCAATGATACCTTCACGGGCGTGACCACCAATGCGGCGGCTGCGACCATCCAGGGTATCGAGTATGAAGGCTCTGCCATTCTGTCCGATGACATGACCGGCCGGGGTGACACGCTGGCCCTGAACTGGGCTGTCGGTGTACTCGATGGGGAATATGACAGCTTTATCAACGCCTTCGGTGTGGACATTTCCAACCAGGTCCAGATCCAGAATACGCCGGACATGACGGCGTCTGCGACGCTGGCCTATACGACCCCGGTCCGTCAGGGCGAGCTGACCCTGCTCAACACGCTGTCCTATCGCGGTGACTCCAGTCAGTTCGAAATCCCGTTTGCGGCAATCGATCAGGAAGCCTTCACCCTCTGGAATGCCAGCGTCGTCTGGGATTCAGATGATGGCCGCTGGCAGTTCGGTGTTCATGGACGCAACCTGTCTGATGAACGCTATAAAGTTGCCGGATATGACTTCGTCAACAACGCCACAAATGCCCCGGAACTGGGCCTTGAAGGCACGCTGACCGCCTTCTATGGCGATCCTCGCACGGTAACCGGCACGATCGCCTTCCGTTACTGATACAGCACCTCGCGGCTCTGGCCTCCGGGCCAGAGCCGTGTAGGGTATTGTCATGCGCACGATTCTCATCATTGCTGGCGTTTTGCTGGCCCTCGTTTTTCTCGCCCTTGGCGCGGGATATCTCTGGTATCAAAACCAGGCCGGCGGCGAACCGGCCTCGGCGCTCGAAACCCGATACCTGACCGGAAATGACCGGTTCATTGATGTTTCCGGTGCCCGGGTGCGGGTACGGGAAGAGGGGCCGGTGAACGGTGATGTCCTCATCCTGATACACGGATTCAGTTTCTCGCTGGAAAGCTGGGATGGCTGGGCCGAACGTCTGTCCGAAGACTATCGGGTCATTCGCTATGATCTTCTCGGTCACGGGCTGACGGGGCCGGATCCACAGGAACGCTATGCACCACAGGCCAGAGCGGAGTTTCTGGCCGAATTGATGGATGCACTGGATATCGAGCACGCCTCGCTGGCCGGCAGTTCGCTGGGTGGCACGATAGCCTGGCGTTTTGCAGCGGCCTTTCCGGATCGTGTGGATCACCTGATCCTGGTCGATCCCGGTGTTTTCCAGTTCAATGAAGTGGGGGATGAGCCGGTGGAGCCGCCCGCGGCCATCCAGGCGTTCTTCCAGCTCGCTCCGGACGCGGCTGTACGCCAGAGTCTGGCCTTTGTATTCGCCGATCCGGCAGCCGTCAGCGAAGCACGCGTCCAGACGATTATCGACATGATGCGGCGGGAGGGAAATGGCGAGGCCTTTGTCGAGCACATCCGTCAGTTCACCATGCCGGACCCCTCAGCCTTGCTGTCGCAGATAACCGCGCCGACCCTAATCTTGTGGGGCGGGCGCGATCTTATGATTCCGGCGAGTCACGGCCCGCGTGTCGCGGCGGCCATCGCCAATTCGCAGCTCATCATTTACGACGACCTCGCCCATGCAGCGCATGAAGATGATCCCGAGCGCACCGTTGCGGATGTGCTGACCTTTCTGGAGACTTCCGAATGAGTGAAACCACGGCTTCCGCCCGCCCGCCAGCAGCAAGCGAGACGACGGCAGGCTATCGCGCCTGGGTGCTCATCATGCTGTTTGTCGTCTACGCGTTCAATTTTCTGGACCGCCAGATCATCTCCATTCTGGCCATCCCGATCCAGGACGAGCTGGGCCTGTCGGACCGCCAGCTCGGCCTTCTGGGCGGGATTGCTTTCGCCGCGCTTTATTCGACGCTCGGCGTGCCGATTGCCTGGCTCGCCGACCGGAAAAGCCGGACCTCGATCATCACGGTCTCGCTGGTGGTCTGGAGCGGCTTCACGGCGGTTTGCGGCATGGCACAGAATTTCTGGCAGCTCTTCCTCGCCCGGGTTGGCGTGGGAGTCGGAGAGGCGGGCGGCGTGGCCCCATCCTATTCATTGATTGCCGACTATTTTCCGCCGGATAAACGCGCGCGCGCTTTGGCGCTCTATTCGCTGGGCATACCGATCGGATCGGCCTTCGGGGTGGTCGCCGGGGCGCAGATCGCCGGGGGTAATCTGGGCGAAAGCCTCGATTGGCGCGCCGCCTTCATCATCGTCGGGCTCGCCGGCATCGTGATCGCACCGATCTTCAAGCTCACCCTGCGCGAACCCAAGCGCGGCGGACTCGATGTGAAACCGCAGACGCAAGCGGCGAAGCTGCAGCCCGAACCCGGCGAAGCGGCGAGCGCCGCGGCACCGGCCGAGGCGGCCGACGAGAAAAAGCCCGGCTTTTTCGGCGTGTTCGCCGTCCTGGCGAAGAAGCCAAGCTTCTGGTTCCTGGTATTCGGTGCGTCGTGCTCATCGATGATGGGCTATGGCGTGTTTTTCTGGGTCCCCAGCTTCTTCGCGCGCAGCTTCGAGCTGGACATCATCACCACCGGCTGGCTGTTCGGCGGCGTGCTGTTCGTGGGTGGTTCGCTCGGGATCATCCTGGGCGGCGTGCTTGGTGATCTCATGGGCAAGGGGTCGAAGAAGATGTACGCCATCGTGCCTGCGATCGCGTTCTTCTGCACCTTCCCGATGTATATCGCCGGAACGATGGCCACGACGCCTGTGATTGCGGCGTTGCTGTTCGTCATTCCCACCGGTCTGGGCCTCGCCTGGCTCGGGCCGACGCTGTCGGCCTTCCAGCATCTGGCGCCGGCGAACATGCGCGCCATGGCGTCCGCCGTCTTCCTCTTGATCAACAATCTCCTCGGGATCGGGGTCGGGGTGTACGTGCTGGGCGAATTGTCGACCCTGCTCACCCCTGCATTCGGTGCCGACGCGCTGCGCTATTCGATCATGATCGGCGCGTCCCTCTACCTGGTCGCGGGCCTGTTATTCCTGCTGGCCTCGCGGACGCTGGCCAATGACTGGGAGAAATAATCGATGGCTGGCGGCTTTACCGACCACATGTTCGAGACGGATGACGGTCTGAAACTTCACTACCGGGTCTATCCGGCGACGGCGGAGGAGACCGGGCCGCCGGTTCTCTGCCTGCACGGGCTGACACGCAATCTGAAGGATTTCGAGGATCTGGCACCCCGGCTCGGTGCGCTGGGCCGGACAGTCATCTCTGCCACGCAGCGCGGCCGTGGTGGATCGGACCATGATCCGCAACATGAGCGCTACACGCCGGCCGTCTATACGCAGGACATGCTGGCCCTGCTCGATCATCTCGGCATCGACAAGGCGGTCTTTATCGGCACGTCCATGGGCGGGCTGATGACGATGGTCGCGGCCACCATGGCACCGCATCGTATCGCAAAAGCGGTGCTGAATGATATCGGCCCCGAACTCGACCCGGTGGGCATTGCCCGCATCCGGTCCTATGCCGGAAAGACGTCTGGCCGGTTTGACAGCTGGCAGGCGGCGGCGGATGCGATCCGCGCCATCAACGGGACCGCCTTTCCAAAGGAATCGGAAAACGCTTTCTGGCTCGATTTTGCGCACAAGACCTGCCGCGAGGACAATGGCGTGGTGATGCTGGATTATGATCCGGCGATCGCCAAATCCGTGGCCGAAGGCGGGGATACCGATGTCGATTTGTGGCCGCTGTTTGACGCGATGAAAGACATTCCGACCCTCGTCGTGCGAGGGGGGATTTCCGACCTCCTGATGACGTCGACAGTTGAGGAAATGAAACGCCGCAAGCCGGACATGGAATTTGTGAACGTGCCGGATGTCGGTCATGCGCCCTTCCTGACGGAAGACGCGGCCTGGGCCGCCATCCGGGGATTTCTCGACTGACCGAAGGCTTGCGTGCCGGCGTCTGCCTGCATAGGACAGGGCGACCTCTGACCGTTAACGGACTATCGCGCCATGCCCGCATACCGCATCGCTGCCTTCTACAAGTTCACGCCTTTGACGGCGGACAAGTCGCTTCAACAGGCGCTTTTTGACGTGTGTTCCCGCAATGATGTGGTCGGAACCATTCTGATTGCACCGGAAGGCATCAACGGCACGATTGGCGGCCCCGCGGGCGGTGTCGAGCAGGTCCTGACGGCCTTGCGTGCCCTGCCGGGCTGCGCTGATCTGGAACACAAGGAAAGCTTTTCCGACGAGCAACCCTTCTTCCGGCTCAAGGTCCGCCTGAAAAAGGAAATCGTCACGCTGGGCGTTCCGGGCGTTGATCCGAACAGGGCGGTGGGGACCTATGTGGCACCGGAAGACTGGAATGCGCTGATTTCCTCGCCGGATGTCGTCACCATTGATACGCGCAATGATTACGAAGTCCGGATCGGGCAGTTCAAGGGCGCCATCAATCCCGAGACGGTGAGCTTTCGCGAGTTTCCCGACTGGTATCGGAACTTTCGCGAAACCCGCCCGAATGCGCGGGTCGCCATGTATTGCACGGGCGGTATACGCTGCGAGAAATCCACCGCCTTTGCGCTCGCGGAAGGCGAAGACGAGGTTTTCCATCTCAAGGGCGGTATTCTGAAATATCTGGAAACCATCCCCGAAGCCGAAAGTCTGTGGGAAGGCGAGTGCTTTGTATTCGACCGCCGCGTCGCCGTGAAGCACGGGCTGGAGGTGGGTGAGTTTGTGTCGTGTCATGCCTGCCGTGAACCATTGGCACCGGAAGACCTCAAATCGCCCCTGTTCGAAAAAGGCGTCTCTTGCCCGCATTGTCATGGCCTGACGAGCGAAGAGCAACGGGCCCGTTATGCCGAACGGCAAAAACAGCAGGCGCTGGCCGCGGCGCGCGGGGAAAAGCATCTGGGTGCCAGTTATGAGGACGAGGCCCGGCGGTGAGTCCGGCTTTGCCCATACTCTATTCCTTTCGCCGCTGCCCCTATGCCATGCGCGGGCGCATGGCCCTGAAGAACGCCGGGATAAAGCTGGAGCACCGCGAAATCCTCTTGCGCGACAAGCCGCCTTCCATGCTGGCTGCCTCACCCAAAGGGACAGTGCCGGTGGTCGTCCTGCCGAATGGCGATGTGATCGAGGAAAGTCTGGATGTCATGCGCTGGGCGCTGGCGCAGAATGACCCGCATGACTGGCTCGCGCCCGGCGATGCCATGTTTGATCTGATCTCGGAAAATGACGGTCCGTTCAAACATCATCTGGATCGCTACAAATACCCTGATCGCTATGAGAACGTGCAAGCGGAGGAACACCGCGCGGCAGGTCATGTCTTCCTGAAAAAGCTCAATTCCCGACTGGACGGGCAGGCGCAATTGTTCGGCGATCATGTCAGCCTCGCCGATATCGCGATTTTTCCCTTCATCCGGCAATTTGCCAATCATGACCGCGACTGGTTTGACGCTCAGGATTTGCCGCAACTGCAAACCTGGCTGGCGGGACATCTGGCGTCACCGCTTTTCGCCGACATCATGGTGAAGCACGATTTGTGGGCAGATGGAGTGGCGTGGGACGGCCGATAGCTGACATTGCGCTGTACCGGAAAATGCTCAAACTGTGTGCAGCAGGCTGACCGCCTCTGGCTGGAAGGGACAAGAGCCCGCGTGACGCAGAATGCCTTTACCACGAAGAATCTCACCAAGGTCTATGGTGAAGGCGAGACAGCTGTACATGCGTTGCGCGGCGTTGATCTGGACATTCCGGCAGGTGAGTTTGTCGTGCTTCTGGGGCCATCGGGAAGCGGAAAATCGACGCTTCTGAACATCATCGGCGGACTGGACCGTGCGAGCGGCGGGCAGGCCTGGTTTCTCGACCGGGAATTGACGGCGATGAGTGACCGCCAGCTGACCCGTTACCGGCGGGACCATGTCGGCTTTGTTTTCCAGTTCTACAATCTCATGCCCAGTCTCACGGCGCTCGAGAATGTCGAACTGGTCACCGAGGTGGCCGAAGATCCGATGACGGCCGAGGCGGCGCTCGCCATGGTTGGCCTTTCCAATCGCGCCGATCACTTCCCATCGGAACTTTCCGGCGGGGAGCAGCAGCGTGTCGCCATTGCCCGCGCCATCGCAAAAAACCCGACAGTCTTGTTCTGTGACGAGCCAACCGGCGCTCTGGATTCCGAGACCGGACGGACCGTCCTGACCGCATTGCGCGATGTGAATGAGCGGCTGGGTGCGACCGTGCTGATTGTCACCCATGCGGCTGCCACAGCCAATATGGCCGACCGCGTCATCTATTTTTCGGACGGCAGCATTCGGGAGGTCGTCCGGAACCCGACCAAGCTCTCGCCGGACGAAATCGAATGGTAAGCCCGCTGGACCGCAAATTGCTGCGCGATCTCTGGCGGATGAAGACGCAGGCCCTGGCGATCAGCCTGGTCGTCGCTGTGGGCGTCATGCTGCTGGTGATGATGTCGGGTCTGGTCAACTCCCTCGATGAGACGCGGCGGGCCTATTATGAACGCTATCGGCTGGCGGACGTCTTTGCACCGGTCGTGCGTGCGCCTGACCGCGTGCTGACCAGACTGGCGGACATAGAAGGGGTGTCGGCCGCCGAAGGGCGTATCACCGGGAGCGCGCTGATCGATATGCCCGGAAGCGATCTGCCGGTGCAGGCGCGCGCCGTTTCCCTGCCCGATTTCGGCCAGCCGCGGCTGAATGCGGTCTATCTTTCGGCCGGCCGCTGGATCGACCGGCGGCGGTCCCATGAAATCCTGTTGCTCAAAAGTTTTGCGGATGCCCATGGACTGGAAGCCGGCGACACCCTGTCAGCCACAATGCATGGCGCGCGGCGGAGTTTTGAAATCGTCGGCATCGCCCAGTCTCCCGAGTTTCTCTACACGACCGCGCCGGGCGAACTGGTGCCGGATGATTCCCGTTTCGGTGTGATCTGGATGAGCCGGACGGCCATGGAGGCGGCCTATGATCTGGACGGGGCCTTCAATGAGGCGCTGCTGGACATTGGCCGGGAAGAGGATCTGCCGTCGGTTCTGGCAGCGGCAGACCGGATTCTCGATGATTACGGGGCCGTCGGCGCTTACGGGCTCGCGGATCAGTTCTCGAACCGCTTCGTGGCGGAGGAAATTGCCGGATTGCGCGCCTCCAGCGCCGGCGTGCCGCCGATATTTCTGGCGGTGGCCGCCTTTCTGCTGAACATTGTGATCTCGCGGCTTTTGCAGGCCGAGCGCCAGCAAATCGGCCTGATCAAGGCGTTCGGTTATACCAATTCAGAGGTGACGGCTCACTATTTCAAACTCATCCTCACCATTGCGGCCGGCGGTGCCGTGCTGGGTTACCTGCTGGGGCTGGCGGCTGGTGCAGCGCTCATCGGTGTTTATGTCCAGTATTACAAATTTCCGTTTCTGGTCTTCGAAATCGACCCCGCCTCTTTCATCATTGCGGTATCTGCAAGTGTGGCGGCCGCCGCGTTCGGCGGCCTCTTCGCACTGCGCCGGATATTTGCCCTGACGCCCGCCGTTGCCATGCGGCCGCCCACACCGCCGGACTATAGCGGGACAGGCCGTTTCGGCGGCTTGCTGAAGCGGGTGCTGGATCAGCCGACCCGGATGGTGCTGCGCCGTTTTGTCCGGCATCCGGGACGCAGTCTGGGGGCGATTGCCGGGGTTTCCGCCGGGATGGCGCTTTCAGCTGGGATGATGACGGTGCTGGCCGGATTTGACGAGGCGGTCGAGACCACATTCAGCGTTATCGACCGCAGCGACATGTCGGTCAGCTTCATCGAACCGTTGCCGGACAGAACACTGCACGCGCTTGCACAGCTCGATGGTGTGATCGAGGTGGAAGCCTCGCGGACAATCCCGGTCATCCTGAGGAATGGTGTTCATTCCTATCGGGGCGGTGTGTCCGGCATTACGTCCAGTGCGCGGCTCCAGCGTGCGGTCGATGCAAACGGTCAGGCGCTGACACTGCGCGGGGATGGCATCATTCTCACGCCTGCCCTGGCCGATATTCTGCAGCTTCAGACCGGAGACCGGCTACGCGCTGACATCCGGCAAGGGCGGCGTCCGCAACTGGATCTGGTCGTCACAGGTATTGCAGAATCCCTTCTGGGCGCGCCGTCCTACATGGAATTGTCGGCATTGAACCGGGCGCTGGGCGAACCGAATCGCGTATCAGGTGCCTATTTGCGGATTGATCCGCTGCGGCGTGATGCGATCTATGCCGCACTGGATGCCATGCCGACGGTTGCGGGCATCTCGGTCAAACAGGATGCGCGGGAGGCTTTCCAGCGCATGATGGACAATGGAGCCGGTGCCATGCGGTTCGTGATGGCCGCGATTGCGGCATTGATCACATTCGGCATCGTCTACAACACTGCCCGTATCGCCTACGCCGAAAGTGCGCATGATCTGGCCAGCCTGCGTGTGATCGGTTTTTCCAAAGGAGAGGCGGCTTTCGTGTTACTCGGTGAGCTAGGGCTGATCGTACTGCTGGCATTGCCAGCCGGCGCGGTCCTTGGCTATGGGCTGAGCCATGCGATTGCCGCGGGCTTCAGTACAGATCTTTATCAGGTGCCGGCCATTTTCTCGCCGGACAGTCTGGGTGTGGCGGGATTGGCCGTGCTTGCCGCTGCGATATTTTCCGGATGGATGGTCAAGCGCGAGAGTGATCGCGCCGATCTGGTTTCCGCGCTAAAGTCGAGGGAATAGGGGCAGATGATCAAGAAATATTCGCGCACCATACTGGTCCTCATAGCCGCCGTTTTGCTGGTGGCCGTGCTGGCATTTGCCTTCTGGCCGCGTCCTGTCCCGGTTGATATCGGAGAAGTGGTCCGGGAGCCTATGCTGGATACGGTCACAGAAGAAGGGCGGACACGGGTTCATGATGCCTATGTCGTCTCAACACCGGTGTCGGGCCGGTTGCGCCGTGTCGAGGTCGAGCCCGGTGATCCGGTGGAGCGCGGCGAGGATATCGTGGCCTATATGGCCCCGTCCAATCCGGCTGTGCTGGATGTAAGGACGCGCGAGCAGGCCCGCGCCAATGTCAGCGCCGCAGAGGCCGCTTTGCGGCTGGCGCAGGCTGAACGTAACCGGGCGGTTGCCGACCTTGAGTTGACGGAATCAGAACTGGAGCGGCAGCGCTATCTGCGGGAGAATGACGTCGCCAGCGAAGCCGCGCTGGATCGTGCGGTCCGCGAGGCGCGTTCGGCAAGTGCGGCACTCGATTCCGCAGATGCCGCAGTCTCCGTCCGGCAAGCAGAGCTGGCGAATGCGCGTGCCATGCTTGATGGCATCAGCGGAGATCGCGAGGATGCGCCACAGCTGATCGCGGATATTCCGATACATGCGCCGGCTTCCGGACGGGTGCTGCGCCTGATCCAGCAAAGTGAAACCACTTTGCCTGCCGGGTCCCCAATTCTGGAAATCGGCAATGTCGAACATGATCTGGAAATTCTGGTCGAGCTCCTGTCTACCGATGCTGTCAGGGTCTTGCCCGGTCAGAGGGTGTTGATCGCAGACTGGGGCGGAGAATCCGATATCGACGGCGTGGTTGAACGCGTTGATCCGTGGGGTTTTACGAAATTCTCGGCCCTGGGCGTCGAAGAACAACGCGTCAATTCTGTGATACGTTTTGCCAACCCCGACGAGCGACCGCAAGGACTGGGCCATGGTTATCGTGTCGTGGTCCGCATCGTGATCTGGGAGAATGAAAACGCACTGGTCGTGCCTTCCAGCGCGCTCTTCCGGGATGGAGATGACTGGGCGGTCTTCGCCGTCCGGTCCGGCCGCGCCCGCCGCGTGCCGGTAGAGATCGATCGGAATAACGGCCTGCAGGCCCATATTGTCTCGGGTCTGGAAGAAGGCGACCGCGTCGTGCTTTATCCATCGTCGGCGATATTTGAGGGAGCCGCTGTTGTGGCCCGGAATACGATCGAGCGATAATCGCATGGTCGCGATCCTGTCACGCCAGATCACGCCCGATCACAATTGGTGAAGCCGGGGAGACGTGGCCGCTGATCGTGCTATGTCCCAACGGGAACCGAGCGAATAAGGGGACCGACATGCTGATCAGGAAACCGCCTCTGGCGGGCGTGACCGAAAATGATGTGACGCCAAAGCATCTCTATCTCAATCGCCGGAAAATCATGGCGGCCGGGGGCGCATTGGCGCTGACCGGCATGACATCCGCCTGTTCGGCGCAGGAACCTGACGAGACCCAAGCCGCGCCGCGTGTATCCGACGGATCGCTGGATTATTCGGAGACCGCTTATCGTGTCACGGATGGCGATCTGACGCCCTATGATGCGGTCACCGGCTACAACAATTTCTATGAGTTCGGTACCGGCAAGGATGATCCGGCCCGCTATGCCGGCGCGATGACCACCGATCCCTGGTCCGTGCAGGTCGACGGTCATGCGGAGCGGACCGGGACGTTCAGCGTCGAGGATCTCGTGGATTTCAATGCGCTGGAAGAACGCATCTACCGGCTGCGCTGCGTGGAAGCCTGGTCGATGGTTATTCCCTGGATCGGTGTACCCCTGAGCTCGGTGCTGGAGCGATTTCGGCCGACATCCGATGCCCGATACGTGGCGTTCGAGACCTATCTGAACCGCTCGGAAATGCGCGGCACGCGGTTTCCGGTGCTGGACTGGCCCTACAAGGAGGGTCTGCGGATGGATGAAGCCATGCATCCGCTGACGCTGATGGCGGTGGGCCTCTATGGCGAAGTTCTGCCGAACCAGAATGGCGCGCCGATGCGCCTGGTGGTGCCGTGGAAATACGGCTTCAAGTCGATCAAGTCGATTTCACGAATCAGCTTTGTGTCTGAACAGCCGCCGACCAGCTGGAAACAGTCGGCGCCGCGCGAATACGGCTTCTATTCCAACGTCAACCCGAACCGGTCCCATCCGCGATGGAGTCAGGCGAGCGAGCGCATCATCGGGGCCGGACCTTTCGCCCGCCGCGATACGGAGATGTTCAACGGTTATGACGACGTCGCCTCGCTTTATGCCGGTATGGATCTGGAAGAAAACTACTAAGGCCAATGGCGCAAAGATCCGCCTTCCTGCGCAACTTCGCGCGGCACTGGCTGAAGCCGGTGACGCTGTTTCTGCTGGTGCTGCCCCTTGTCTGGATTGCCAGCCAGTGGGCCTTGCTGCTTGCCGGGATGGAACATGATCTCGGGTTTGAGCCGGTGGCGGCGACGCACCATTTTCTGGGCCAGACGGCGCTGCGTATCCTTCTGATCTCGCTGGCGGTGACGCCGTTCCGGGATATCACTCGCTGGACACCCATCCTGCAGGTGCGCCGGCGGATCGGGCTGGCGGCCTTCTGGTATGCCCTGCTGCATCTGCTCGCCTATTTCGGTGCGGACCTGTTCTTTTCCCTGCCGGCCCTGTGGGAAGACATTGTCGAGCGCACCTACATCACCTTCGGTATGGCGGCGCTAATCCTGCTGGTGCCGCTGGCGGCGACCTCTTTCAATTCCATGATCCGGCGGCTCGGCCCGCAACGCTGGCAACGGCTTCATATGCTGGTCTATCCCTTGGCGATCCTTGCCGTGACGCACCATTTCTTCGCTGAAAAGGGCCTCCAGCCCGGCCCGCTGATCCATGCCGGCATCCTCGCTCTGCTTCTGGGCTGGCGGCTCTGGACGCGATGGCTGCCGGCGCTGACGCCGCGCGCTGCGGCGACGTCAAAGCGCTAGGCAGGTCCTGCAATTCATGGCCTAATATCGCCATGACCCATGACACATATCCTGTTTCCATGAGCTTTGAATCCGCCGAGGCCCTGTATGATGGCCTCAATCCCATCCCGACCGATTTCATGATTGGCGAATGGTGGGGGCGCGAAGTCTCCACCGGTCACAATATGGACGGCTCGCTGGCGCTGGCACGCTGGTATGGCAAGACGTTTCTGGACGAAGAGAATGTTCATCCGCTCGTCCATCTCGACGGGCAGGGTCGCAAGTATTTTGCTGATCCCGGCAAAATGCCGATGGGGCCGCGGATGAAAACGCCGCACTATCCGGAATGGATGCTGCCCGCCCTGCGTTGGGGCATGAAGGCTTATATGCAGACCCGGAGGAGCCGGGCGCGCCTGCGGATGACCGAGTATCGCGGCAAGGTGTCGGCGACCATGTGTTATGATCAGCTGCCTATTCATGACGTTTTCCGCAAGCTGGACGATAATAATGTCCTGGGCTTCATGGATATGAAGCGCATGGCCCGGCCCTATGTTTTCACGCTGACGCGCGAGGGCGAAGAAGCGTTTGATTTTGACTCCTGATGGATTGCGTTCGGTCTTAATGTCTGGAGTGTGCGGTCAAAAATGGGCTAGACTTGTTCCCCGTCAGCACCTATGGCACAGAATTGGGGTTGTGATTTAAGGAGGATTTGGTTCTCGTCGTAATGACCAAGGAATGAAGATGAGAGCCAAATCTACAAAGTCCAAAAAGCCTGCAGATCGTGTGGTAAAGGACATCCGCCGGGCAACGCGGCGACACTTCTCGGCTGAAGACAAGATCAGGATCGTGCTGGAAGGCCTGCGCGGTGACGACAGCATCGCCGAGCTATGCCGCAAGGAAGGCATTGCGCAGAGCCTGTATTACACATGGTCGAAGGAGTTCATGGAGGCTGGCAAACGCCGGCTTGCCGGTGACACTGCGCGTGCAGCCACCAGCGATGAGGTCAAGGATCTGCGCCATCAGGCGCGTGATCTCAAAGAATGCGTGGCTGATCTGACGCTGGAGAACCGTCTGCTCAAAAAAAGCATTCTCGCGGATGGGGGAGACGGCGCATGAGATATCCTGCAGCTGAGAAGCTCGAGATCATCAGGCTCGTCGAGCAGTCCCACTTGCCTGCCAAGGTTACGCTTGAGAAGCTGGGTATAGCGCGGCGAACCTTCTATCGCTGGTATGACCGGTATCTGGAAGGTGGACCTGAAGCGCTGGAGGATCGGCTATCGGTACCGGGCCGTGTGTGGAACCGTATTCCGCCCGACATCCACGGTCAGATTATCGAACTGGCGCTGGAGCAGTCCGAGCTCAGCCCACGGGAACTGGCTGTGCGGTTCACTGACGAGACGCGCTACTTCGTGTCTGAGGCTACGGTTTACCGGCTGTTGAAGGCCCATGATCTGATTACCAGCCCAGCCTATGTGGTGATCAAGGCTGCTGATCGCTTCCATACCCAGACGACCCGGGTGAACGAGATGTGGCAGACCGATTTTACCTACTTCAAGATCATTGGTTGGGGCTGGATGTATCTGTCGACCGTACTCGACGATTACTCGCGCTACATCATCGCCTGGAAGCTGTGTTCGACCATGCGCGCCGAGGACGTCACCGACACGCTGGACATGGCGCTCGCTGCTTCAGGCTGCGACCAGGCTACCGTGATGCACAAACCCAGACTGCTTAGCGACAATGGGCCGAGCTACATCGCGGGCGAGCTAGCAGACTACATCGAGGCCCGGCGCATGAGCCATGTTCGCGGCGCACCCTTCCATCCGCAGACGCAAGGCAAGATCGAGCGCTGGCACCAGACCCTCAAGAACCGCATTCTGTTGGAAAACTACTTCCTGCCCGGCGACCTCGAAACGCAGATCGAAGCGTTCGTCGAACACTACAATCATCAACGTTACCACGAGAGCCTGAACAATGTGACGCCTGCAGACGCCTACTTCGGCAGAGCACAAACCATCATCAAACAACGTGAAAGGATCAAGCGACAGACGCTCGAACATCGGCGCTTGCAACACCGCAAACTCGCCGCCTAATATCAACCCACCAGACGAGGCCGATGCTCCAAACGATCACGCCGCAATCTGTGCCAAATGTCCTGACGACGGACAGTTGCAAGCCAGCCGTCAATACGCAAGTGTGGATTTTGCGCCATTTGTGAGCTGCGGCGATGTGCAAGCGGCCGTTTTCCCCGGCGTGAATTCGTTCGGCTTTTCCAACACAGGCGCCAATAGTGCCGATGTCATCACATCTGCAATCAGTGCGTCGGGGGACGGGGTGGCCCGCATTGATCAAGGCCGGGCAACCGCTGTAGCGCTTGCTGCGGTAAATATAGGCCGGACAAGTCAGGTTACGTTGGAAGCGCGTTCGCTATCCAATGCGATTGCAGGAGCGTTCACGGTGGAATTCTGCGCGACCAACCCCGCAACCGGACAATGCCTTGGCGAACGTGCGGAAACGCTTTCCTTTGACTTTGCGCGCAACGAGGTGCGGACCTTCACCGCCTTCATTCGATCTACCGGCGATCCGATTGCCTTCAATCCCCGCGACAACCGGATTGGTTTCTTTTTTGGACGTGAAAGCCCGGCAACGTCGCTTGCAATCACAGTACAATAGGGACCGGGTCAGGCGACAGGGCCAGACCGGCCTGCTAGTCTCTCCCCAACAATTCGGGGGAGAATGACATGAATTCGATCAGATTGAGCCTTTTGGCGGGCGCGGGCCTGGTAATTGCGGCCTGTTCACCAGCAGCAGAGGAACCGTCGGCGGCGGTGCCGGCGACAGATTCGCAAACGGCTGGGTCAGGGGCGGCGACGGCACAGATCGCCGAGGCGGAAGTCTTCACCATCATGGTCGGTGGCACCGTGATTGGCGCGCTGGAGATCAGCGAGATCGAGGACGGGTATTCGGTCGAATACGAATTCCGCAATAATGGCCGGGGTCCGACGATCAGCGAGCGCGTCCTGCTCGATGAAGACGGGCTGCCCATCAGCTGGACGGTCGAGGGCAATACGACGTTCGGCAATGCGGTCAACGAGACCTATGGCTATACCGACAGTCAGGCGAGCTGGACGGATGCGACCGGGTCTGACGAGGCGGTGATGGAATCGCCGGGATTTTATGTGCCGCAGGATGGCAGCCCCTACTGGCTGGCTATTGCGGCGCGCGCCCTGATCGCTGATGAGGACGGTGTTTTGCCGGCCATTCCGGGCGGTGAATTGCGGATGACACCGATCGAGACGCTGACGCTCTCGAATGGCGAAGAAACCTTCGACGCCACGACTTATGCCATGTCCGGAACGAGTGTGAACCCGACCTATTTCCTGATGTCTGGTGAGGCCTTCATGGGGCTGATAACGCCGCGCTTTGCCATTCTTGCAGAAGGGTTTGAAGGCGAGGACGAGCGCCTGCGCAATCTGTCAGCGGACTATGGCGCGCGCCGGTTCGAGGAGATCCAGTCCCGTGTGATCCGCGATTATGACGCGCCGGTGCTGATCCGGAATGTTCATATTTTCAACGCCGAAACGGAAACCCGCGGCGACGCGGCCTCGGTACTGGTCGAGGGCAACACGATTGCCGCGATCGGAGCGGCTGACATGGCCGCCCCTGCCAATGCCGTCGAGATTGACGGGGCGGGCGGCACGCTCCTGCCCGGCTTCTTTGAAATGCACGGCCATATGGGCGAAACCGCCGCCTTCCTGAATATCGCTGCGGGCGTCACGTCGCTGCGGGATATGGGCAATGACAACGAAGTGCTGGGCGCGCTGGTGGAGCGGATTGAATCCGGCGATCTGGCGGGGCCGCGCATTCACCGGTCCGGCTTTATCGAAGGCCAGAGCGATTACAGCTCGAATAATGGCATCATCGTTTCCAGCGAGGCGGAAGCAGTCGCGGCGGTCGATTTCTATGCCGATGCGGGCGTCTATCACCAGATCAAGATATACAACTCCATGACGCCGGAATGGGTGCCGGCCATGATTGCGCGCGCGCATGACCGCGGCCTGCGTGTCTCGGGCCATGTGCCGGCCTTCACCAATGCCGATGCGATGATTGCAGCCGGCTATGACGAGATGACGCATATCAACCAGGTCATGCTGGGCTGGGTGCTGGAAGAGGGTGAGGACACGCGGCAACTGCTCCGTCTGACGGCTCTGCGCCGCCTGCCGGCACTGGATCTCGACAGCGCGCCGGTTCAGGCGACGCTGGATGCGATGGTGGAGAATGGTGTGGCGATTGATCCGACCTTCGCGATCCATGAAGCCCTGCTCCTGTCGCGCAATGGCGAGATTTCGCCGGGAACGGTCGATTATATCGATCATCTGCCGGTCGACGCGCAGCGGCAGGCCCGCTCGGCCTGGGCGGCGATCGAGACGGAAGAGGATGACATCAATTATCGCGGTGCGTTCGACCAGATCACCGAGACGCTGCGGCGGATGCGCGAACGCGGTATTTTCATCGTGCCCGGTACCGATCTGGGCGGGTCTTTCACCTATCACCGCGAGCTGGAGCTGTATCAGCGGATCGGCATGACGCCGCCGGAAATCCTCGCCTGGGCGAGCCACGGCATGGCCGAATATCTGGGTGTGGGCGACGAGGTGGGCCTGATCGAGGAAGGCTATCTCGCCGACTTCTTCATGGTGCCGGGCGATCCGACACAGGATCTGCGCGAGATCAAGACGATCTCCATGGTGATGGCGGATGGGCGGGTCTATTTCCCCACTGAAATCTATCCGGAATTCGGTATCCTGCCTTTCACCGAAATCCCGGCTGTGACCGAACCGAACGAGTAGAGAGAGACTGATGAAAACACGCGCCGCTGTTGCCTTTGAAGCCGGAAAGCCGCTGGAAATCTGCGAGGTCGATCTCGAGGGCCCGAAGGCCGGGGAAGTGTTGGTCGAGATCAAGGCAACCGGTATCTGCCATACCGACGAATTCACTTTGTCCGGCGCGGAATCCGAAGGGGCCTTCCCGGCCATTCTCGGCCATGAAGGCGCGGGCGTGGTGCTCGAAGTCGGGCCGGGCGTCACCAGCCTGAAACCCGGTGATCATGTCATTCCGCTCTATACGGCCGAGTGCCGGGAGTGCGAATACTGCCTCAATCCCAAGACCAATCTCTGCCAGAAGGTGCGCGCCACGCAAGGAAAGGGCGTGATGCCGGACGGGACCAGCCGGTTCTCCTACAAGGGGCAGAAACTCCTGCACTATATGGGCTGTTCGACGTTTTCGAACCATACCGTCCTGCCGGAAGTCTCGCTGGCCAAGGTCCGCAAGGACGCGCCGTTTGACAAGATCTGCTATATCGGCTGCGGCGTGACGACCGGCATTGGCGCGGTGATGTTCACCGCCAAGGTGGAGCCCAATTCCACCGCCGTCGTGTTCGGGCTCGGCGGGATCGGGCTCAATGTCATCCAGGGGCTGAAGCTGATCGGCGCGAAACAGATCGTCGGCGTCGATCTCAATCCGGCCCGCGAGAGCATGGCGCGCCAGTTCGGCATGACGGATTTCGTCAATCCGAAGGACATTCCCGGCGGGCATGATGGCCTCGTTGGTCATCTGGTCGAGCTGACCGGCGGCGGGGCGGATTATTCCTTTGAATGTATCGGCAATGTCGATGTCATGCGCGCGGCGCTGGAATGTTGTCACAAGGGCTGGGGCGAGAGCATCATCATCGGCGTCGCCCCGGCGGGCGCCGAGATATCCACGCGGCCCTTCCAGCTGGTGACCGGCCGCGTCTGGCGCGGTTCGGCCTTTGGCGGGGCCAGAGGACGAACGGATGTGCCGAAAATCGTCGACATGTATATGGACGGCCGCATCGATATCGACTCGCTGATCACCCACAAGCTGGCGCTTGAAGACATCAACAAAGGCTTTGATCTGATGCATGCCGGCGAGAGCATTCGCAGCGTGGTGGTTTATTGATGGCGCGCGAAGGGGTTTCGCTTTGATTCCGGATTATCAGTCCCTCATGAGACCCGTCCTCGAGCATTCGGCCGCAGGAGAAATTCGCATTGGCGAGCTGGTCGATACGTTGAGTGGCGAACTGGGCCTGTCACAGGATGAGCGCGAAGAATTGCTGCCCAGTGGCAAGCAGACCGTAATTGCAAATCGCGTCCACTGGGCGAAGTCATATCTGAAACAAGCAGGGTTGGTTCGCGCAACACGACGAGGGCATTTCACGATTACTGAGCGCGGCAGAGACGCCCTATCAAAACCCGACCAGCGAATAGACAATAGCTTTTTGAAACAGTTTGAAGAATTTCAGGACTTTCAGAACCGAAAACCTGAGAGATCGGACAAGCAGAAAAGCGAAATAATTGATGAAACAGCAGATGAAACACCGGATGAAATTCTTCGCGCAGCGCATAAGAAAATAAACAACGCGCTATCACTTGACCTTCTTGATCGCGTGCGTGAAGCGCCGCCAGCCTTTTTCGAACAGCTGATTGTCGAGCTCCTGATCGCCATGGGCTATGGAGGGTCAAGCGAGGAAGCGGGGCGCGCGCTTGGCAAGTCTGGTGATGACGGAATCGACGGCGTAATCGATCAAGACCCATTGGGTGTGGATCAGATTTATTTGCAGGCAAAACGTTACGCCGAAGGGAATTCAATAGGCTCCGGGGCCATCCGGGACTTCTTCGGCGGGCTAAGCCTCAAGCGTGCTCAAAAAGGAATTTTCGTTACAACATCCGCGTTTTCGCCAGCCGCGATTGAAACCGCAAAAGGTCTTGGCAATCGAATTGTTTTAATCGACGGACGGCAGCTAGCAAAACTGATGATTGCCTACAATATCGGGTGTCGTGATCAGGAGATCCTTCACATCAAGAAAGTCGACGAAGATTATTTTGGCTAGTTGTCCGATATGACCCCCATTTCCACCTTCAAATCCTTCAACGGCACTTTGTCCGTCCATGATCACGACTCATCGGTGACCGGGACGGCGATGCGGTTTGCCGTCTATGTACCGCCGCAGGCAGAGTCCGGTCCGGTGCCGGTGTTGTGGTATTTGTCGGGCCTGACCTGCAACTGGTCGAATGTGATGGAGAAGGGCAATCTCCAGGCTGCGGCGGCGCGTCACGGCGTGATTGTCGTTGCGCCGGATACCAGCCCGCGCGGCGAGGGAATTCCCGACGATGAGTCTTACGATCTCGGGCAGGGGGCGGGCTTCTACCTGACCGCCACGCAAGCGCCGTGGGCGAAACATTTCCGGATGGATCAATATCTGACGGATGAGTTGCCACAGATCATCGCCGCGAACTTCCCGGCGGATATGAGCCGGCAAGGTATATTCGGGCATTCCATGGGCGGGCATGGCGCGCTGACCCTTCACCTGAAACACCCCGAGACCTACAGGACCTGCTCCGCCTTCGCGCCGATTGTCGCACCGGCGCAAGTGCCCTGGGGAACAAAGGCCTTCACCGCCTATCTGGGCGAGGACCGTTCCAGCTGGGCGCAATATGATGCCTGCGAGCTGGTACGGAAACAGGCGTCCAGCGCCCACATCCTGATCGATCAGGGGTTGGCGGATAATTTCCTGGAAGAACATTTGCGGCCTGCATTGTTCGAAGCGGCCTGCGCGGAAGCGGGGCAGAAGCTGACCCTGCGCCGGCAGGCCGGCTATGATCATTCCTATTATTTCATCTCGACCTTCATGGACGATCACATCGCCCATCATGTGAAGATGCTGGGCTGATCCGTCTTGCAGGCTTCATGGAGAAGCGACGAAGTTGACACATGCCGGGCCTATCGAACGGTCGCCGGATTCTCCCTCCGGGTTTCGGATTACTGGTATGACTGGGCGGGCCTTCGGGTCCGCCTTTTTTTATCCGGTAGTCAACTCTGCCAGGATTTCTGCCCGGTGCTCGTCCAGCTTCGGGGACGGCCTGCCAAGCGCCAGCTTGTCGCCGGTGAAGGTGATGGGGGTGCGGATGCCCGGCACACCGTCGACGAGAATGGCCATTTCCCGTTCGATCGTCTGCGGGTCGTTGAAGACCTCGGCAAGGGTGTTGATCGGGCCGGCCGGAATGGTGTGGTCTTCGCAAGCCTGCAGGAGGTTTGAACGTGTCCATTTTCGTGTCTGCTCCGCGATCAGCGGCACCAGACGCTCACGATGTTCGACCCGGCCGGAATTGGTCGCATATTCCGGCGCCCGCCCGGCCTCCAGACCCAGCAAATCGACCAGACGCTGATACTGGCCATCATTGCCGACGGCGATAATCAGATAGCCGTCCTTCACCGGAAAGGCCTGATAGGGCACGATATTGGGATGTGCCGGGCCCATGCGGTGCGGGCTTTTCTTCGTTACCAGATAATTCATCGCCTGATTGGAGAGGACGCCGGTCATGCAATCCATCAGCGCCATATCGATATGCCGGCCCTTGCCGGTTTTCTCCCGCCCGGCCAGCGCCGCCTGAATGGCGATGACGCCATAAAGCCCGGTCAACAGATCCGCGATGGCAATGCCGATTTTCTGCGGGGCACCGTCTGTCTCGCCCGTCAGATCCATCAGGCCGGACATGCCCTGAATGATGAAGTCATAGCCGGCATAGTCGGCATAGGGGCCGGTATGGCCAAAGCCTGTGACCGAACAATAGACGAGACGGGGATTGATGGCGCTCAATGCCGCATAATCCAGCCCGTATTTCGCGAGCCCGCCATGCTTGAAATTCTCGACCAGTACATCCGATTGCGCAGCCAGTTTGCGAACAAGATCACGGCCCTCTTCGGTCCTGAAATCGGCAGTGATGGACCGCTTGCCCCGGTTGCAGGCATGATAATAGGCCGCGGCGCGCTCGCCATCATGGTCGATCCAGGGCGGGCCCCAACGCCGTGTATCATCGCCGCCGGGCGCTTCCACCTTGATGACATCCGCACCCAGATCGGCGAGTGTCTGTCCGATCCATGGCCCTGCCAGCACGCGGGCCAGTTCCAGAACCTTGAGGCCTTTCAGAGGCGCATCCGCCATGTCGGTCTATCCGTTTTCCAGCTGTGCTTTTCGCGCGACGGCCGTCTGCCAGATGATGATGAGCGGAAGGGCGATTTCGATGCCGATCCCGGCGACCAGTTGCGGCGCCGGTGCGCCGACGGTCAGGTATGAGAAGAGCCGCGCCAGACCGCCCAGAAAGATGGCGAGTGTCAGCAGGCGGAACAGCCAGACATGACGATCAATATTGGGAATGAACCACCAGATGAGCGCGGTAAAGCCGATATAGAGGCCCGACAGATAGCGAAACTGGCTGTCGAGATCGGGCGTCACCGCGTCGGCGGGCATATGGCCGGCGGCTCCAAAGAAGACGCCGGTCACTCCGAAATACAGCGGAGCGAGGCTGAATATGGCGAGGAAAATCTGAAGTCCGCGTTTCATGTCTTGTCCTTGTCGGAGCCGGAGTCGGGGCCGGAAAAATCCGGTGCCCGCTTTTCGAGAAAGGCCCGATAACCTTCGGAAAAATCATCACCATCAAATGCTTGCCGGAAAAGCGCGCGCGTTTCTACCGTATCATTGTGAACCCCGCCGGCAATGAGGTCGAGGATGGATTTGAGCCCGCGCAGGCTGTCTCTGGACCTGGAGGCGATCAGGCCGGCCATTTCGCGGCTCCGGGCTTCCAGATCGGTGGCTGGGAAGCAGGCATTGACCAGGCCAGTGGTCGCCGCCTCGCGGGCATCCAGATGGCGGGCGGAAAACAGCATGTCGCGTGCGACAGCCTGCCCGACCGCATCGACCAGCCGGCGTGTGTCGTTCAGCGGATAGAGCAGGCCCAGCTTGGCCGGCGTGATGCCGAATTTGGCTGTCTCGCTCGCATAGCGAATATCGCAGGCCAGTGCGATGCCGCACCCGGCCCCGATGCAGGCCCCCTCGATCTGTGCGAGTGTGGGGAGCGGAAAACCGGCGAGCGCATCCAGCGCAGCTGCAACTTCGGCGGAAAAGGCATCGGCACTTTCCGGCGTGGCATAGACATCTTCAAACTCGGCTATGTCTGCTCCAGCTGCAAACGCTCCCCCTTCTCCGCGGACGATCACCACCCGCAGGTCCGGCTCTTCCATGGCCCCGGCGAGCAGACGTGGAAGCGTCTGCCACATGGCGCGTGTCAGTGCGTTCCGCTTTTGCGGGCGGTTGAGCACCAACTCTCCGACGGGACCGTTCCGGACGTAGAAAAGGGGCGCGTCCGTCATGCCGTGATCAGTACTCCCCGCGCGGTGGCGTGATCAGCCGGGAGAAGAAGATGGCATTCATGAACATGCGCTCATTGCCGCGGAACGTGGCCCTGAAATTGGGATTGTCCGCGAACAGAATGACGGCCCCCCGGCCCATGCGTTGTGCGATCACAGCCGGTGTCCCGCCGATTTCTTCCAGCCGTCGTCCGGATGCATATCCGGACAGGAGGGGGTCGTCGGCATACTGGACGACAACGGCGAACGGGTCATCTTCCGGCCATTCCAGCGTTTCGACCATGTTGCGGTGGAGTGCGATGAAACGATCCGAATAGCCAAAGCCGATCGGATGGGTGGGGTCGAGGTCGCCTTCGAATATGGCACCGCCGATAATATGCTCGGCGTCGTCGACGGACAGGTCGGCATAATTGCGGCGATCCGGATCGGAGCTGTCCTCTTCGTCCTCTTCCTCTTCGTCGTCCGCTTCGGGTTCAACGCCAAGGAATACATTCTGCGCCATCAGAGCCGCCTGTCGGCTGGCGATAATGACGCCGCCGTCTTCGCGGACCCATTGGCGGACACGATCGGCGGCACTATCAGACAGGCGCGTATTCCCGCCGCCGACGATGACAAGATGGGTATAGCGTGACCAGTCGAGGCTGCCGACCTCATCCTTGCGCCGCAAGGTCACCGGTATATGCATCCGATAGTCCAGCTGGTGCCAGACTTCGCCGGCATCATAAGAGGCGATGCCATCATCAAACAGCACCAGCACATGCGGCTGATCCACCGAGCGGAAACCGCTGCTGTCACCCAGATCCGGCGTGTTGCCGGGCGTGGATCCGGAAACGACGGCATGGGCTGAGACGCCATCCTCGCGCGCGGCTTCAGCCACCAGTTCGTAAATCCGGTCGTTGGAAACATCCTGTCCGACCAGCGGAATGAAGACGCTGCCGGGGCCGAACTGGCGCGGTCCACCGGTCACGGGAATTGTCACATTTTCGGTGGCGACGCGGACACGGACGTCATTGTCCAGAAGGCGATACAGGCTGCGCGGCGCGAAATAATCCGACCAGCGAAGCACATAGCCATAGGTGGAGCGCTGCGGCGGCGTGGTGCCGACCGCGCGCGGCGATATCACGTCGCCCAGCATGTCGGCGGCAAAGGTGCGGCCCAGCGGAGCGTATTCGAGATCATAGGCCAGCGGCAGTGTCCAACCCGAGACATCGTAGAAGATATTCTCGTCAAACTCGGTCACGCGATCAAACAGGCTGCGGATCATGATGTATTGCGGCTGATCCAGCCGGACGATCAAGGCCTCTCCGGCGCGATAGTCCTGCCCCCCAGCCCGCACATTGCGGGCCAGAGCATGGACCGTGATGTCGTGGCGATCCAGCAGATCGACAAACAGATTCAGACGTTCCGGATCGCCGGTGGCGGAAAACACATAGGCACGATCGGAATCGCGCGCGGCTTGTGCCGCGGCGTCGGCAAAGAACTGCCTTTGATAGCCGGCAATGGCCTCGCGCTGAGCGAGTGCGCCTTCAACAGTCGTGAGGCTTGTACGGAAATGCGTGCGGACATTTTCCCCGTGGCGGACTAGCCCTCGATCGGCTTCGATCAGCCCACCACGCGCGGCACCGATCTCGAACAGAATGCCGAGAGAGCCATTGACCTGAGGATAGGTTGAGCCCTTTCCGACATAGAAATTATCGAAGCCCTCGGCGGAGGTGTAGAGGCGCGCTTCGCTATCGAGAAAGCGGACATGATATTGCGCAATACCCTCGGTCAGTTCGCGGGCACGTTCCGGGATGAGCGGATTACGTCTCAGGGGCTCGCCGGGGTGGAAATAGAAGGTGGCCTCGGTCTGCATTTCGTGGAAATCAGCGGAGACTTGCGGCTTCCAGCGATGCCATTGCTCCAGCCAGGCTTGGGATTCCGGTTGGGTTTGCAATAACCACTGGCGATTGAGGTCAAACCAGTAATGATTGGTTCGGGCCTCTGTCCACAGATTGTGTTGTTCGTGGTCGGGATCGGTAACGGCGATTTCCGCGCCGAACGCTTCGACATGATTGACGCGGCGGGAATGACCATCCGGATTGAAAATGGCCGTGATCAGAATGACGCTGTTGGCCAGAGTCTCTTCGATCTCCGCACCTTGCGCGGCGGCGAAATGATAAAGCGTAGGAATGGCGGCATCCATGCCAGCGCTTTCCGCGCCGTGAACCCCATAATTGAGCCAGATGACGGCGGGGCCATTTCCGGGTGTACTGCCGGGCGCCAGCTGGGCCAGATGCTGCTGGCGGATATCTTCGATACGGTCCTGATTATCGGGCGAGGTGACCGTGAAGAAAAGAATGGGGCGGTGCTCGTGAGAGTAGCCGATGGTCTCGACAGATATCCGGTCAGACCGGTCTGCGAGCTCTGTCAGATACGCGACCATGGCATCATGGCGAATGGGGCGGTCGCCGACGCCAAAGCCCAGCCGGTCTTCGGGCGCGGGGATGGTTTCGTCATAGGCAATGCCGTCGACCTGAAAATACTCAATCGGGTCAGCCAGCGCCGCCGCAGCGGTGCCCATAAAAACGCTCAAGGCGAGCAGAATACGTTGCATGATTATCCCCTGTTTGATCCATTTTGGCTTAGCGCAGTATCAGCGCAATTCCAATTCATTGATATAAAACCGTTCTGTACGCCCGCCGATGCGGGTCAGCAACTCATAGGCGCTCAATCCAGAAGCTGCAGCCTGCGCATCAATGGGCAGGTCCGGCCCATAAATCTGTGCGCTCCGGTGAAGCTGGCCTTCCGGGTCCGGCAAGGCCGAAATATCGGCGGTAAACGAGTCCATGGAGACACGTCCGATGATGGGTGCCCTGATACCACCTAACCAGACATGGCCGCGATTTGACAGGCAGCGGGGAACCCCGTCTGCATAGCCTGCGCCGATGGTCGCTGAATAACCCTCGGCTCCCGCTGAGTGCGTGCCGCCATAGCCGAACGCTTCGTCTCTGGAAAAACGACGGACCTGAAGCACGGGCGCTTCGAACCGATAGGGAAGGGCCAGCGGCAAGTCTTTTCCGTTGATCGGCTGTGCGCCGTAGAGGGCAAGGCCGGGGCGTGAAAGATCAAACTGGAACGCGCTACCCAGAAAGCATCCGGCTGAATTTGACAGGGAGGCCGGAAGGTTGCCGAAACGGCCTGCGCGATCCCTGAACCGTTCCAGCTGGACGCGATTTTGCGGATGGCCGGCCTCATCCGCGCAGGCGAGGTGGCTCATCACATGGATCAGGTTGAGACCGGAATCCTGAAGATCGCGGATTTTGTCGTCATCCCGATGCGGCAGACCCAGACGATTCATGCCGGTGTCCAGATGAAGGGCGGCAGGGGCATTGCCGGCTTCGGCGGCCCATTGCCGCGCCTCCTCAAGCGTATTCAGGACGGGGATAGCGTGGGCGCTCAGGAAGTCTGCGACCGGATACAGGCCGACCCCGTTCAGGACAAACGCCTTGCCGTCGACCGCCTGTATGGCTGGTGCGAGATCCGCCACTTCCGGCAGATGGGCGAAAAAGAAGGTCCGGCAGTTTTCCGCGAGCAAGCGGCGTCCGATGGCGTTGGCGCCCAACCCGTAGGCATCTGCCTTTATGACGGCTGCGCATTCCGCTGGCGAAACCGTATCTCGCAACAAGCGATAATTGGCCGAAACGGCGTCAAGGTCGACGGTGAGGCGGGGGCGCGCGGACATGGCACAAGTGTTTCAGGCAGCGCCGCGTCTAGCAATTGGGAAATCCACATGTGTCGGGATTTTCGCGAAGATTCATACGCCGCACTTGCTCTTGCTATGACCGCTATCTACGGTCGTTCCTCAGGGGAGTGGTGTCGGCAATGCGGGGTGTCCAGAAGTGAGTGTGCGTTCGGCCCGATCCGGCTTGTCCCGACCGGTTTTGCTGGCTGGTTTTGTCGCGATTACGGGCCTGGTTCTGCTGGCGGCCTTTGGCCTCTTCGCGCGCCTGGCGGACAGCGAACCCGTTACCGCAGGGACTCCGGACTTCACTGAGATTTCGGAACGGCTGGATTTGCAGCCCGTACCTGAAATCTATCCGGCAGAGGATAACTGGCGGGAACGCGCGGGCGTGGAGGCTCGCGGAGCGAACGGCTCAAACTGGTTCGTGAATTTCCTGAGAAACCTCAATCCATTCACGGTCATCCGGATCCTTCTGTGGACGATTGGCGCGGCCATACTTGGCGTGATTATCTATGTGATCTGGCGCTATGGATCGGTGATCCAGGTCGGGACAAGAGGTGACGCCGATACCGGCGCGACGGGCGGCGGGACGGTCGAAGCCGGCCCGGCACTGGCGAATGAAGAAAAGATCGCGACGCTTGAAGCGGTTCTTGCGATTGACGACGAGAATGTTGCGATCGGTGCCTTGCAGAGGCTGGTTCTGGAGACAGCGCTGGCCTCCATCAATGCGACGCTGCGCAAAAGCGAAACGGCGCGGGCCGTGCTGTTTCGGCTGCCGCGGGACTGGCGCCATTATGCACCCGTGGCTGCGCTCGTCCGGCTGGCCGAGCGCGTGCGCTTTGCTGGCGAAACGCTGGACCGCGCGGGACTGGTCGCTGCCGTCGAAGCGGCGCGTCCGGTTTTACGCGACGTAAAAGGACGCGCGTAGTGGCGAGTCGCTCCAAACCCCGTTTTCCGCTTATCAGCGGGGGCATTTTGTTGCTGCTCATGGCCGCCTGTATTGTCTGGCTGTTGACGTTTCAGGGCGCGCCCCGGATTTCGCGCAGCGTGATCGGCCTGGACGGGTTGGTCGCGCTTCTGGATGCCCATGACATCGAGAGCCGCGCCTTTCATGGCGGCGGCGCGCTGGATCCGGAGGGCATTGGTTTGCGGATACTGCCGCTTTACGACGATAACACGGCAGGCATTGATTCAACGGTTTTGAGCGGGGAGGGGCGATTTCTCCGGCCGGAAATCCAGCGCATTTTCAACGGTGTCATTTCGACCAAGATCGAGACGCTTCCGACGCTTGTCGTCATGGCCAAATGGCGCGACGGTATTCGCCAGGCGGGTTTCATTCACCCGGACTTTCTGCTTCCAGGCGATATTCCCGCTTCTGCCGAACCGGCCGTTGATGCCGGGGAGTCCGGCAATGCCTACACGCCACCCGTGGATTCAACAGCTGACGAGGATTGGGATGTCGAGGGCTTTGCCGGAGATGGCGACATTGTGGAACTCCAGCCCGAGAGTGAATACCTGCCGCCGAAAGAACCCGGCGAGATCATCGTGGAAGAGCCTGCCGACGACTATCAGCAAGCCGATTTCGGTACCTTCTACAGACTGGCCCATGAGCAACCTGACCAACCGGAGCCGGTTTCACTTGCGCCTCGCCTGACCGGAAGTGCATCTGTTTATGCGCCGCAATATGCTGTTGCGCCGCTCGGCTGCGAAGCCCTGATTGGTGAGGGCGAGCGCGGCTTGCTGTTCGAATGCGTCACTAATGACGTGACCTACTGGTTGCTGAGTGACCCTGATTTACTGAACAATCACGGGCTGGCGCGCGGGGAAAATGCGCGTCTGGCGGTCGAGTTGATCCGCGGCCTGGCCGGTGATGGGGTTGTGATGGTCGATTATACGGCGCGCCCCTGGCTTCTGCGCGATGTCGCAGAGCATGCACGTTCCCTGTCGGATTTGCTGCGCTATTTCGAGCCGCCCTTCCGCTGGCTCTGGCTGGCGGGACTCGGCTTTCTGATCATTCTCTTGTGGCGGGGTGGCGTTCGCGGCGTTCCGCTGGTGCGGCGCTTCACCGAAGGATATGGCGCGGCGCGGCGGACGTCTCTTTTCGCGCAGGCCCGCCTGATGCGCCGCGCGCGCTCGGATGGTGCCCTCCTGAAGACCTTGCTGACCACGCACATTACAACGCTGGCAGAACGCACGCTCGGGCGGGATGCCCGCCTTGCAGATCGCGAGGCGCGCGTGCTGCGCCGGCTGGATCACGTTGACGCAGCGGTCGCAAAAGCTTTCCGCGATGTGATCGCCGAAATCCGTAACCTGCCCGATACCGCTGGTCTGGATCAGACCGTTCCCGCACTTTCCCGGTTGGAAACCGCTTACAAAAAGGCGCTGAAGCTGACATGACAGATTTTACGCTCGACGATTTTGCCACTGGCGCCGAGGCGCTGCGACAGGAAATCCGCAAGACCGTTCACGGTCAGGATGCGGTTATCAACCAGCTGCTGGTTTCGGTTTTTTCACGCGGGCATTGCCTTCTGGAGGGACCGCCCGGGACGGCGAAAACGCTGCTGGCCCGCAGTTTTGCGGCCGCCATGGCGCTGGATTTCGGGCGCATCCAGTTCACGCCGGATCTGATGCCGGGCGATGTGCTCGGCGCCAACCTCTTTGATTTTGGTGCCAACGCCTTTCGCCTCGTGAAGGGGCCGGTATTCACTGACATTCTGCTGGCGGACGAGATCAACCGTGCACCGCCCAAGACCCAGGCCGCGCTCCTGCAGGCCATGCAGGAAGGGATTGTGACGATTGACGGGCAGGACATGTCGCTGGGTGAGCATTTTCATGTGATCGCGACCCAGAACCCCATCGAACAGCAAGGCACGTATCCGCTTCCGGAAGCGCAGAATGACCGCTTTCTGTTCAAGATTGTCCTGAACTTCCCGGATCGGGATGCGGAGCTGGAAATCCTGCGCCGCCATGCGGCACAATCCCTCAACAAATCCCGCCAGACCGACCGTATCGAACCTGTCATGTCGGGCGAACAGCTGACGGCGGCGCAGGGTCTGATCGACAGCATTCGGCTCGACGAGAAAATCCTGACCTATATCGTCGATCTGGTTCGGGAGACGCGCTCTGACCCGGATATCCGCGAAGGCGCATCCACGCGGGCGGCCGATGCGATTGCAGGGGCGGTGCGTGTTACGGCGGCGCTGGATGGCCGCGACTATGCCATTCCGGACGATGTCCGCGATCTTTTCCTGCCGGCCCTTCGTCACCGCATCGTGCTCGGACCGTCGGCCGAAATTGAAGGCCGCACGGCCGATGATGTCCTGACCTCCGTGCTCGGCCGGATCGAGGTGCCGCGCTAGTGCGTCCAACCGCTCGTCTTCTGTGGCTGTCGCTGGGCGCCTTGCTGTTGACCGGGCTGTTGCTACCGATCTCGACCGGTAACGCCACGCTTCTGGCTTTGCCGTGGACGGCGCTGGGGCTTGTGATCCTGTTCGACCTGCTCACCAGTTTCCGGCTCCGCCCGAAGTTCGGAATATCGGGACCTTTACAGCTTTTCTGCAATGAGACGGCGCGGTATGAACTGGTGTTCCGGCGCCCGTTGCCGGCTGATTTTCGTCTCCGTTTTGACTGGCCGGACGGTCTGGACGGCCCCGGCGAATATCAGGACCCGGATGCCGAACGGACCCTGACATTCGAAGTCCGCGCCACGAGCCGCGGGAGCTGGTTGTTCAGCGATATCTGGATGAGCTGGCCCAGCCGGTTGGGCCTCTTTGAATTTGTCCCGAAGGCGCGCATGCCGCAGCCGATCGCGGTGATGCCGGACATTCGTCCTGTGCTGAATGGTGAAATTGATCTTCAGGTTCGCACCAGCCTGATGGGGCAAAAAAACACCTTCAATGAAGGTGAGGGGTCCGAATTTCACCAATTGCGCGACTATGTGCCGGGCGAAAGCCTGCGCCGGATTGACTGGAAGCGCTCGGCCCGGCAGCGCCGTATGCTCTCCAAGGAGACGCGGGCGGAGCGCAATCACTCGGTCATCATCGCGCTGGATAACGGGTATCTGATGCGCGAGGAAATTCTCGGCCTGCCGAAGATTGACCATGCGATCAATGCGGCGCTGGCAACCGCCTGGGCGGCGGCGGCCGGCGGGGATCAGGTCGGGCTCTATACCTATGATTCGCGGCCGCGGGTCTGGCTTCCGCCCGCGCCAGGCCGGCAGGCTTTTCCGAAAATGCGCCGGACCCTGGCCGACCTCGCCTATGAGAGCCGCGAAAGCAATCACACCCTCGCCCTTGCTACGTTGAAAGGCCAGCTGAAGCGCCGCAGCCTGGTGATCGTCTTCTCCGATTTCGTGGATACCACGACGGCGGAATTGATGCTGGAGCAGGTCGGTCATCTGGCGCGTGAACATCTGGTGATTTTCATTGCCCTGCGCGATCCGGAGACAGAGGCGCTGGTCAGCGATCCCGTGACCTCGATCGAGCAGGCCGCCGCGAGTGTCGCCGCAGCGGATTTCGTGCGCGAGCGCCGGATTGTGTTTGAACGTCTGAACCGTCTGGGTGTGATGTGCCTGGATGTGGAGCCGGACAAGCTGACCCCGCGTCTGGTGTCGACCTATCTTGATCTGAAAGCGCGGGAGGTCGCATGACCGATATTGCCCGTATACGCTCAACCCGTTTCCGGGAACAGCGCGAAGCCGACTGGCGGGCGCTGGAAGAGCTGGTCAGGAAGGCCGAGCGCGGTGCGGCGGCGAAACTGTCCTTTCAGGAAGCGCAGGATCTGGCGCGGCTCTACCGGTCAACGGCAACGAGCCTTTCGGTGGCCCGGGATATTTCGCTGGACAAGGCCCTTCTCGCCTATCTCGAAGCGCTGGTCGCGCGGGCCTATATCGCTGTCTATGCACCGCAGGAAAGTCTCTCCGGTGTGGTCACGCGCTTCTTTGCGTCATCGGCTCCGCAGGCCATGCGCCGCAGCTGGATCGGCTTGATCCTCGGCTTTCTGGCCATGGCGCTGGGGGCGGTGATCGCCTATGCGCTGTTCATGCAGGATACGGCCTGGTTCTACACGTTTGTGCCCGGCGGTCTGGCAGGCGGCCGGGATCCGGGTGCCAGCACGGAATCGCTTCGTGCGGCCCTGTTTGATGATGGCGGCGGCTATCTGGCCGGTCTTGGCGCTTTTGCGGCCTACCTGTTTTCCAACAATACGCGGGTGGCGTTTTTTGCCTTCGCATTGGGCATTTTTGCCTGTGTTCCGAGCTTTCTACTGACGCTCTATAACGGGCTGATGCTGGGCGCCTTCTATGCCCTCTATGACAGCCGCGATCTCGGGTATGAGCTGTTTGGCTGGCTCAGTATTCACGGCGTGACCGAGCTGGCCGCGATCATGATTGCGGCCGGCGGCGGGTTCATGCTGGGGCTGGCCTTTCTCTTTCCCGGCGACATGCCCCGAAAGGATGCGCTGCGGGCGGCATCAAAGGATGCTGTGAAGCTGGCGCTGATTTCGGCGCTGATGCTTTTTGTGGCCGGCCTACTGGAGGGCTTCGGGCGACAACTGATACAGGATACGCAAGTGCGCATCGTCATTGGTTGGGGTTTTGGTGCTGTCTGGGCGGTGTGGTTTCTTCTGGCCGGCTGGAGGCGGAACTGATGGCGCGCGCCAAGACGCCTGCCGCGGCTGCCCGCCAGTATGAAAAAGCTCAGCGTTATTCCGTTCTGACGCCGCCGGAAGGTGTGCCGATTCATTTCGAGGTTGCCAGTCTGATGGCGCGGATGGGCGCCCAGATTGCCGATATCCTGATCACCGTGTTCGGTGCTGTGGCGCTGACTCTGGTGATTGCTCTCCTGCCATTCAATCTGGGCGGCGAGGCGGCAGGCGTTCTGGTCGGGTTGCTCTCGCTGTTTATTCGCGCGCCCTATTACATCATGGCTGAATTGTTCTGGAACGGGCAGACGCTGGGCAAACGACTGACCGGGCTGCGCGTCTTGTCCGCGGACGGGCGGGGTCTGACGACCCATGGTGTCGTGGCGCGCAATATAATGAAGGAAGTCGAGGTTTTCATTCCGGGAACTATGGTTCTGATGGCCGGACAGATGGGGCTTTTCTGGAACATTGTCCTTCTGGTCTGGATTGCCATTCTGCTGATTGTCCCGCTCACCAATAAACGGCGACAGAGACTGGGTGATATTCTCGCCAACACCTATGTCGCGGCTCAGCCCAAGACCCTGCTGATGCCGGATCTTTCAACGGCCGGCCCGGACGAGGAATTTGTCTTTTCCGCCTCGCACCTTGAACATTACGGCCGGTTCGAATTGCAGACGCTGGAAACGCTTCTGCGCGCCAATCCGCTGGACAAGCCGATCAAGGCCGACATGCGCAAGACGCTGGTCGAGGTGGCGGCACAAATCCGCAAGAAAACCGGCTTTGCCGAATCGGTTGCAGATGAGCGCGTACTCGCCTTTTTGCATGCCTTTTATACCGCTCAACGCGCCTATCTGGAGCAGAAGCAACTCTTCGGCGATGTGCGCGATGACAAACATCACAGGGACGAAAGCGGGCAGAATACGCAAAAATAATCATTGATTGTGGCGGCGCGCCCGGCACACTGACGGCACTGATTCAACGGCCACGGGGAGGAAATAATGGCTGACACGACAGGAACACTGCAACCGCCGGGCGGAAAGATGCCGCTCGATGTCGGTCGAATGATCTCGCAGAGCTTCGGGCTCTATTTCAAGAACCTGCCGGTCTTTTTCCTGATCGTCTTCATCCCGACCCTTATTTTCGAACTGTTTTTCAATCGCCTGTTTGCCAGCAATTTCCAGAACGATCCGAGTGACGTGCTTGCGATGCTTGCAGGCACTTTTGGGTCGCTCTTCGTCTATCTGGTTCTGATGATCCTGGCGCAAGCCGTGATCGTGCGCATGGCGGTGAGCCTGCAGGTCGGGCAGGGAAGTGCGGTCGGCAAAGCCATCAGCGCGGCGCTGGCCGGCTTTTTCCCGATTCTGATCCTCGGTATTCTGGTCGGGCTGATGACCGGTATCGGGCTCGTATTCCTGATTGTTCCCGGTCTATACATCATGGCGATGTTCTATGTGATGGTGCCAACCATCGTGTTCGAAAATGCCGGTTTCGGCGCGCTGGAGCGCAGCCTGAAACTCACGGAAAACTATCGCTGGGCGATTATCGGCACCGCGATCGTACTGATCATCATTATCTGGATTGTCAGTGCAATCGGTGGCGCCATTCTGGTCGGTGCTTTCATGGCGACAGGCGGCAGCGATACCTTTCTGCAGGGAAATACAGCCTCTTATCCGATCTGGTTCAGCGTTCTCAATGCTGCGATTTCCTCACTGGCAGCGCCGCTATCCCTGATTGCCAGCGGTGTCGTCTACGCCCGCCTCAAGGAAATCAAGGAAGGCGGCCAGGCTGGCGACCTTCTCAAGGTCTTCGAGTAATGCAGACGAAAAAGGGCGGCTCTCGGGCCGCCCTCTCCATTCCTGCCGGATGCATGTCTAGGCGAAGGCCTGAATGCCGGTCTGGGCGCGCCCGAGGATGAGGGCGTGGATATCGTGCGTGCCTTCATAGGTGTTCACGGTTTCCAGATTCACCGCATGGCGCAGCACATGGTATTCCTCGGCAATGCCATTGCCGCCATGAATGTCGCGGGCTTCGCGGGCAATGGCGAGTGCCTTGCCGCAATTATTCCGCTTCATCAGCGAGATGGTTTCCGGAATCCATGCACCTTCATCGAGTTGACGCCCGAGCCGCCAGGCCCCCATCAGGCCCAGCGAGATCTCGGTCTGCATATCGGCGAGCTTTTTCTGGACCAGCTGTGTGCCGGCAATCGGCTTGCCGAAGACGACGCGCTCCAGCGCATATTCACGCGCCGCATGCCAGCAGAAGGTCGCGGACCCCATGGCGCCCCAGGCAATGCCGTAGCGCGCCTTGTTGAGGCAGGAGAAGGGGCCCCGCAGGCCCTTCACATTCGGCATGAGCGCGTCTTCGCCGACCTTGCAATCGCTGAGCGTGATCGAGCCGGTAATCGAGGCGCGCAGGCTCATCTTGCCTTCAATCTTGGGCGTTTCGAAACCCGGCGTGCCGCGTTCGACGATGAAGCCACGGATGGCGCCATCCAGCTTGGCCCAGACCACTGCCACATCGGCGATGGGGGAATTGGTGATCCACATTTTCGAGCCGTTGAGGACATAGCCGCCAGAGACCTTCGTCGCCGTGGTGCGCATGGCACCCGGATCGGATCCCCCGTCGGGTTCGGTCAGGCCGAAACAACCGACCCACTCACCCGTGGCGAGTCGGGGCAGGTATTTCTGTTTCTGCTCTTCGGAGCCAAAGGCGTAGATCGGATACATAACCAGAGAGGACTGGACGCTCATGGCGGAGCGATAGCCGGAGTCCACTTTTTCAACTTCATGCGCGATCAGGCCATAGGCGACATGGTTGAGACCGGCCCCGCCATATTCTTCCGGCAGGGTGGCGCCGAGCAGGCCGAGCTCGCCCATTTCCGTCATGATATTACGGTCGAAATTTTCTTCTCGTGCGGCCGCGATAACGCGCGGCATCAGCTTTTCCTGCGCATAGCCGCGCGCGGTTTCCTGGACCATGCGCTCTTCTTCGGACAAGAGGCCGGTCAGATCGAGCGGGTCTTCCCAGTTGAAGCTTTTGGCATCGACATCGGTGTGGCTGTTCATGGCGGTCGTCCTGTAATCGGTCGGAATGTTGGTCGTCTGATGACATTTTAGCGCGCAGGCGTCCATTGGCGAGGGCACTATTCGCATCGGACATGCCGCGCTAGGGTCGATGCAGGGGAGACATCATGGACACCAATACTCTGATCATTATTGCGACGCTCATCGTCTACAAGCTGGCGCTGATCGGCATTGGCCTCTGGGCCTCCCGCCGCAACAAGACGGAGGATGATTTCTTCCTCGGCGGGCGCGGGCTGGGCGCCTGGGTGGCGGGGCTCTCCTATGCGGCGTCCACCTCCTCGGCCTGGGTGCTGCTGGGGTTTACCGGCTTTGTGTATACCAATGGCCTTAGTGCGCTCTGGATGGTGCCGGGCATATTGGGTGGCTATATCGTTGTATGGCAGGTCTTTGGCAAACGGTTGCGCGAGGAAACCGCCTCGCGTGGTCATGTTACGCTCACCGATTTCATGACGGCTGAAACCGGGCGCGGCATGAAAACCGTCATTGCCATGACCAGCGCCGTGCTGATCATTTTCTGCTTTATCTTCTATATCGCCGCCCAGTTCGGCGCGGCCGGGGCGGCGTTTGAAACCCAACTCAACCTGCCGCATGTCGAAAGCCTTCTGATCGGTGCACTCGTCATCCTCATCTATGCGCTGCTGGGCGGGTTCTGGGCGGTTAGTGTCACTGACATGCTACAGGGCGGGCTCATGGCATTGGTTGCCATTCTGCTTCCCGCGGCAGCTCTGATCGCCGCGGGCGGGCCGGGCGGTGTCTGGGAAACCCTGAGTACGAGTGCGCCGGACGGGTATCTGTCCTGGACGGGCCCGCATGCCGGATTCATCTTTATCGGCTTCGTGCTGGGTATTGCCGCCATCGGGCTGGGCCCCTTCGGTCAGCCACACCTGATTGCGCGGCTGATGGCCGTCAAGGACGAGAAATCCCGCCAGCAGGGATTCCGGATCGCGATGGGCTGGGCGGTGATCGTTTATACCGGCATGATCACGCTGGCCCTGTCGGGCCGTGCGCTGACCGGCGGCGAGGCGGATGGCGAAAGCCTGCTCTATCTGCTCGCTGGCGACCTTTTTCCCGCGATGATTGCCGGGCTGATCATTGCCGCCGTCCTGTCGGCCGTGATGTCGACCGTGGATTCGCTCCTGATCGCGACTTCGGCCGCTGTCGCCCATGACATGGGCGTCGCGCGCCAGTTTCCCGGCAGGGAAGTCCTGATTTCGCGCATTGTGATGGCAATCCTGGTGGGTCTTGCGGTCGCTCTGGCGCTGGCGCTTCCGGCCACAATTTTCAGCCGCGTCCTGTTTGCATGGTCAGCGCTCGGCGCCGCCTTTGGCCCGGTCGTTCTGGTCCGTGTGTTTCATCGCGAACCGGCGGGCTGGGCGATACTGGCGGCGATCCTGTCCGGATTTGCCATGACGGTCTTTTTCTATCTGGCCGGCCAGATCGGCGGGGATAGCTGGGCAGGTGAGCTGGCGCGTCTGCCGGGGGATCCGTTCGAACGCATTGTGCCGTGGGTTTTGCCATTGGGGCTTTTGATTATTGCCTCCCGGCCTTCCCGGCGCGCGGTTGCCCCGGCTTCAAAGACGTGAGTTGCGAACAATTCGCGATTGACCTAAACAGCATGCATGATCGATCCGTTGCCCCTTCTTGAAACCGCTGGCCTGCGCGTCACGCGTCCGCGTGTGCAGATTGCGCGTCTGTTGTTCGGCGATGGTCAGGACCGGCATGTCACGGCGGAGCAGATATACGGGCAGTTGTCGGGCCATGACGCCCCGATCGCGCTGGCGACCGTCTATAATACGCTTGGACATTTCGTGAATGCGGGCCTCTTGCGACCGATTACGGCGCGGGGGTCGGACGCGACACGATTCGATACAAATACCAGTTCGCACCATCATTTCCTGAATGAGACGACCGGTGAACTGACCGATATTCCGGAGGGTGCCATCCCTCTGGATCTGTTGCCCCAACCCGCCGATGGCAGCGAGATTGTCGCCTGTGAACTGGTGATCCGCACCCGTTCACAATGAGAATAATTCTCAAATTTTAGAATGATTCTAAAACGTTGACTTCGCCTGTCGCGCGATTAGGTTTGCTCTCATATTCACGCCGGATGGTCGGCGCAAAGGGAGGAAGATCATGTCGCTCAAAGGTTCCAAAACCGAAGAAAACCTCAAGGAAGCGTTTGCCGGCGAGAGCCAGGCCAATCGCCGCTATCTGTATTTCGCGCAAAAGGCCGACATCGAAGGCTACAACGATGTCGCGTCGGTCTTTCGCTCCACAGCCGAAGGCGAAACCGGCCACGCGCACGGTCACCTCGAATATCTCGAGGAAGTCGGCGATCCGGCGACAGGTGAGCCGATCGGCAATACCGAAGCCAATCTGAAGTCCGCCATTGCCGGCGAGACGCACGAATACACGGACATGTATCCGGGTATGGCGCGGACCGCTCGCGAAGAGGGTTTTGACGAGATTGCCGACTGGTTCGAAACGCTGGCGAAGGCCGAGCGTTCGCATGCCGGCAAGTTCCAGAAAACACTGGACGAACTGGCCAGCTAGGCCGCCTTTCGTTGTTATCCCGATAGCGCCCGGGCTGGCCAGACGGCGGGCTCGGGCGCTTTCTTTCGGGACTGGCCGGGGAGGCACAAGCATGAGCGATACACCGTCACAGCCGCGCGAAGGCTCTCTGGATGCGCCCATGCGGCATCCGATCGACTGGCAGAATCCCGATTATTATGACGAGGAAAAATTTGACGCGGAATTCCGCCGTCAGGCCGAAGTCTGCCATTCCTGCCGCCGCTGTTTCAATCTGTGCGACAGCTTTCCGACCCTGTTCGACGCTGTGGATGAAAGCGAGAATTTCTCGGTCGATGATCTGACCAAGACGGATATCAAGGCAACGGTCGATGGCTGCACGCTCTGCGACATGTGCTTCCTGACCAAATGCCCCTATGTACCGCCGCACGAATTCAATATCGATTTCCCGCATCTGATGCTGCGCTATCGTGCCATTTCACAAAAAAAGGGCGAGATTCCCTTTGCCGACAATCAGCTGGTGAAGACCGACCGCAATGGCACGCTGGCGCGGCCAGTGGCCGGCGTCATCAACTGGGCAACGGACCGGAAGAATACCGGCGTCCGCACGCTGATCAACACACTGGGGGATATCAGCCCCGAGGCCGAGCTGCCGAAATTCAATACGCGCACGTTGACCAGCCGGGCGAAAGTCCCACGCGAAATCAATGCCGAGGCACCCGCCTACGGCAAACGCAAGGTGGCGGTCTACGCAACCTGTTTTGGTGAATACAACAAGCCGGAAATTGGCGAAGCGACGCTGGCGGTACTGGCCCGGAACGGCATTGATGCCGAAGTGGTCTATCCGGGGTGTTGCGGCATGCCCGAACTGGAGCAGGGCAATCTCGACAAGGTCGCGGCCAATGCCCGCAAGGTCGCAAAGGCACTGCGTCCGCTGGTCGATGACGGCTATACCATTATGGGTCTGGTTCCCTCCTGCTCGCTGATGCTGAAGTTCGAATGGCCGCTCATTCTGCCGGATGATGAAGATGTCAAAGCGCTGTCCGCGGCGACAATGGATTTTGACCAGCTGATCGTGGATGTCGCAAAAAATGAGGGCCTGGCCGAGGGGCTGAAGCCATTGAAGGGCGGTATCACCCTGCACCTGTCCTGCCACTCGCGGGCGCAGAATATCGGGCAGAAATCGACCGAGCTCCTGAAGATGATCCCGAATACCGAACTGAATGTCATCGAGCGATGTTCGGGGCATGGCGGGACGTGGGGTATCAAGAAGGCCAATCACGACACCGCCATCAAGGTGGGCACGCCGGTCTTCCGCAAGGCACTGGAGCATCACAACACATTTGTGTCGTCGACCTGCCCGCTGTCCTGCGATCACATCAAGACGGGCATCAACACGCTGCAATCTGAGTCAGCCCCGGCGCGGACCTGGCATCCGATTGAAATTTTCGCAAAAGCCTACGGACTCTAGAAGGACCAGAATGATGGGAAATGTCGTCAATCTCTCCGAAGCCCGGCACAAGACCGAGGTGAAGGCCGCAGACCTGATGGACCTTGCCGAATACGGAAAGGTTCGCAAACAGAAGCGCGCCGAGCTGGTTCCCTTGAAGAAGGCGCGCCGTGTGCCGATCGGCCCGCATGCGACCTTCTATTTCGAGAGCTACGAGACCATGTGGCTGCAGATCCACGAAATGCTGTTCATTGAAAAAGGCGGACCGGACCAGATTCCCGATGAACTCGCCGCCTACAATCCGCTGATCCCGAAAGGCCGCGACCTGTCGGCGACATTGATGTTCGAGATCGATGATGAAAAATTGCGTAAAAGCGTGCTGGGGCGGCTGGGCGGCGTCGAGGAGACGATTTTCCTCAAATTCGGGGATCACGAAATCCAGGCCCGCGCGGAAACAGATGTCGACCGGACGACGGCTGACGGTAAAGCCTCGTCCGTCCAGTTCATCCATTTCGACTTCACCGATGATCAGGCCGCCGCTTTCAAGGACTTCGACGGCGACGTGATGCTGGGGATTCGTCACGAGAATTACCCGCACATGACCTTGTTGTCGGCCGATACCAAAGCCACGCTGGGCGCGGACCTCGTCTAGCTTCCTCCACCGCTAAAACCAGTTCAGGCCTCCCCATTTTCCGCGTTGTGTGATTGTCTGACGCGGACAAGTTCGGGGAGGCCTTTTCATATGAAAATCGCATGCATCGGTGGCGGCCCGGCGGGCCTGTATTTCGCGATCGCGATGAAATTGCGGGACCCGTTCTGCGAAATTGACATCTACGAACGTAACAAGCCGGGTGATACATTCGGCTGGGGCGTGGTCTTCTCTGATCAGACGATGGCCAATCTCGCCGCGACCGACCCGCAGAGCGCGCAATTGATTGCCGATTCGCTGGCGCACTGGGATGATATCGAGGTCCATTTCAAGAATACGGTTGAAAGTTCCGGTGGCCACGGCTTTTGCGGTATCGGCCGCAAGCGCCTGCTGGCCATCCTGCAGGACCGCGCGGCCGAGCTGGGCGTCAATCTGCATTTCGAGACCGAAACCGATCCGGCCAATCTGCCCGATGCCGATCTGGTGATCGCCGCCGACGGGATCAATTCGCGCATTCGCGAGCAGTATGCGGACGTTTTCAAGCCGGACATCGATGTGCGGGCGAACAAATTCGTCTGGCTGGGCACGCACAAGGTTTTCGATGCCTTCACCTTTGCCTTCAAGGAGACGGCGCATGGCTGGGTGTGGGCGCACGCCTACCGGTTCGACGATGATCTCTCGACCTTCATCGTGGAGTGTTCGGAGGAGACCTGGCGCGGTTTGGGTTTTGACCAGATGGACCAGGACGAGACCTGCCGGGCTTGTGAGGCGCTGTTTGCGGACCAGCTCGACGGCCATGAGCTGATGAGCAATGCCCGGCATTTACGGGGGTCGGCCTGGCTGAATTTCCGGCGCGTATTATGCGAAAACTGGACACACAGGAATGTCATCCTGCTGGGCGATGCGGCCCATACGGCGCACTTTTCCATCGGGTCCGGAACCAAGCTGGCCTTTGAAGACGCGATCATGCTGGCCGAGGTTCTGACCTCGAAGAGCCAGCCCATCGAAGAGGGACTGAAGGAATATCAGGCGGTCCGGACGGTGGAGGTCTTGAAGCTCCAGTCTGCGGCGCGAAATTCCACCGAATGGTTTGAAACGCTCGACCGCTATCTGGATTTCGAGCCCAAGCAATTTGCCTATTCGCTACTCACACGCTCGCAACGCATCAGCCATGAAAATCTGCGTGAGCGGGATGCGAAATGGATGGCGCGGATGGAGGGCTGGTTTGCAAGCCAGCAGGGCGTCTCTGTTCGCCCCCCCATGTTCGTGCCCTATGCCCTGCGCGGGATGGAGCTTAAAAACCGCGTCGTGGTTTCGCCGATGTGCATGTATTCCAGCGATGACGGGCTGATCAATGATTTCCACTTTGTCCATTACGGATCGCGCGCCATGGGCGGGGCGGGGCTGATCTATACGGAAATGACCAATGTGGCGGCCGATGCGCGGATTTCACCCGGATGCGCCGGCATCTACACGGATGAACATGTCGCCGCGTGGAAACGCGTCGTCGATCATGTCCATGCGAATAATGCGAAAATGGCTATCCAGATCGGGCATGCCGGCCGCAAGGGGGCAACGAAACTCTCCTGGGAAGGCAATAACGAGCCGCTGGAGTCGGGTGGTTGGGAGCTGATTGGTCCGTCACCCATTCCCTGGTCCGAGAAGAACCAGATCCCGCGCGAAATGACGCGGGAGGACATGGATCGGGTGAAGGATGAATTCGTCACCGCGACGAAGCGGGCGCTGGAAGCCGGATTCGACATGGTCGAGATGCATGGTGCGCACGGATATCTCTTCTCGTCTTTCATCACGCCAGTCTCCAATCAGCGCGACGATGAATATGGCGGCAGTCTGGAAAACCGGCTGCGCTATCCGCTGGAGGTCTTTACCGCCATGCGGGCGGTCTGGCCTGCGGACCGGCCGATGGCGGTGCGCCTGTCGGCGACGGACTGGGTCGGTGAAGACGGCATAACGCCGGACGATGCGGTGCTAGTGGCAAAAGCCTTCGCGGCAGCCGGTGCCGATCTGATTGATGTGTCTGCCGGACAGACCACGCCGGCGGGTGAGCCCGTTTATGGCCGCATGTTCCAGACGCCGTTTTCCGACCAGATCCGCAATACGCTGCATTGTTCAACCATGGCAGTGGGTAATATCTATGAGGTCGATCACGTCAATTCGATCCTGGCGGCGGGCCGGGCCGATCTGGTGGCGCTGGCGCGGCCGCATCTGGCCGATCCCTACTGGACGCTGCGCGCGGCGGCCGAGCTGGGCTATCGCGGGGTGGATGTGCCCAACCAGTATATTGCCGGTCACGTCCAGCTGGCACGCAATCTCAAACGCGCCGCCGAAATGCAGGAGATGAAGGTATGAACCCCGCAACGCACAATCCGGAACATTTCCTGTGGTCGTTTGCGGACGGCGTTGGAACCGTCACGCTGAACCGGCCGGAGAAAAAGAATCCACTCACCTTCGAGAGCTATGCCGAGCTGCGCGATTTCTTCCGCGCGCTGGCTTATGCGCCGGAGGTGAAGGTGGTCATTATCAAGGGGGAAGGCGGGAATTTCTGTTCCGGCGGCGATGTGCGGGAGATCATCGGGCCGCTGACCGAAATGGGTATGCCGCAACTCCTTGAATTCACGCGGATGACCGGCGATCTCGTCAAGGCGATCCGCCATTGCCCGCAGCCCGTCATTGCAGCGGTCGACGGCGTCTGTGTCGGGGCCGGGGCGATCCTCGCCATGGCGTCGGACCTGCGCATCGCCACACCGGACGCCAAGACCGCCTTCCTGTTCAACCGGGTCGGGCTGGCCGGATGTGATATGGGCGCGTGCGCCATCCTGCCCCGCATTATCGGTCAGGGCCGGGCCAGCGAACTTCTCTTTTTCGGGCGGTCGATGAGCGCGGATGAAGGCGAACGCTGGGGCTTCTGGAATGCGCTGGTGGCGGGCGATGAGTTGATGGAAGAGGCCGGGAAGTGGGCGGCGCGGATTGCCGCCGGACCGACTTTTGCCAATGGCATCACCAAGACCCAGCTGAATGCGGAATGGGATATGGGCATTGACCAGGCGATCGAGGCGGAAGCCCAGGCACAGGCGATTTGCATGCAGACCGAGGATTTCCGCCGCGCCTATCGCGCCTTTATCGCGAAGGAAAAGCCCGTCTTCGAGGGGAATTGATCATGGCGGACAGAAGCTTCCTTGCATGGCCGTTTTTTGAGGATCGGCACCGCGCACTGGCCGATGCCGCACGGGACTGGTGCGCAGCAGAGATCGGAACCAATGGCTTTGCGGCTCATGCCGATATTGATGAGGACTGTCGCCAGATGGCCCGGAAAATGGGTGATGCCGGCTGGCTGAAGAACTGCGTGCCCGCAGCGTATGGCGGTGCGAACGAGACGCTGGATGTCCGCTCGCTCTGCCTCATGCGGGAGACGCTGGGTTATCATTCGGGGCTGGCGGATTTTGTCTTCGCCATGCAGGGGCTCGGATCGGGGACGATTTCGTTGTTCGGCTCTCATGAGCAGAAAGCCGAGTGGTTGCCGCAAGTCGCATCCGGAGAAACCCTCGCTGCCTTTGCGCTGACGGAGCCGGCGGCGGGTTCGGATGTGTCCTCGTTGGCTCTGAGTGCAGTCCGCGATGGCGAGGATTACGTTCTGAACGGGGAGAAGACCTATATTTCGAATGGCGGGATTGCAGGGTTCTACGTTGTCTTTGCCCGGACCGGCGAGGCCGGTGCGCGGGGAATCTCCGCCTTTATCGTGCCCGCCGATACGCCCGGCCTTTCGGTCGCCGAGCGGATCGAAGTGATTGCCCCGCATCCACTGGCGCGGTTGAAATTCGAGGATTGCCGCATCCCGGCCTCGGCCCTGATCGGCGAAGAAAATGCCGGGTTCAAATATGCGATGGGGACGCTGGATGTGTTTCGTTCGACCGTTGCTGCCGCAGCATTGGGCTTTGCCCGGCGCGCGATGGATGAAGCCCGCGCCCGGGCCCAGTCGCGTGAACTGTTTGGCGACAAGCTGGCGGATCTGCCGGTGGTGCAGTCGCAGCTCGCCGAAATGGCCATTGATATCGATGCCAGCGCGCTGCTGATTTATCGCGGGGCCTGGATGAAGGATTCCGGCGTCAGCCGGATCTCGCGCGAAGCGGCGATGTCGAAATTCTTTGCAACGGAGACTGCTCAGCACACGATCGACAAGGCGGTGCAGATATTCGGCGGGCAGGGGGTCACAAAGGGCTCGGTTCCCGAAGCGCTCTATCGCGATATCCGGGCCTTGCGAATCTATGAAGGGGCGTCGGAAGTGCAAAAACTCATCATTGCCCGCCATCTTTTGTCGGAGACCGGATCATGAAAGTGCTCAACCCGCCGGGCTGGCCGCGCCCGAAAGGCTATTCCAACGGGATCGAGGCGACAGGGCGGCACATCTTCGTTGCCGGCCAGATCGGTTGGGACGAGACGGAAACCATCGTGTCCGATGATTTCGCCGATCAGTTCGAACAGGTCCTGAAAAACACGCTGTCGGTTCTGGCAGAAGCCGGTGCCGGGCCGGAGCATATTGTGCGGATGACCGGCTATATCACCGACCGTCAGGCTTATCTGGATGCCGGACCAAAACTTGGCGCGATCTGGAAAAAGCTGATGGGGAAGAGCTATCCAGTGATGGCGTTTGTGATCGTGGCCGGGCTCATCGAGGAGCGGGCATTGGTGGAGATCGAAACGACGGCGGTTGTGGGAGAGTAAATCACCTCGTCCTTCGAGGCTCGCTATGCTCGCACCTCAGGATGAGGTGAGCAACAATCGCCAACCAAACTCATGGTGAGGTGCCCGGCGCGCGCCGGGCCTCGAACCACGCAATGCGTTATACCCGCTCCAGCACCATGGCCGCGCCCTGACCGACCCCGACGCAGAGCGTAACGAGGGCATATCGTCCGTTTACGGAATGTACGCGCTGCGCAGCGGTGAGGGGAAGACGCGCGCCGCTCATGCCGAGCGGGTGACCCAGCGCAATGGCGCCGCCCCAGGCGTTGAGCCGCTCATCATCATCGGCGATCTTCCAGCTGCGGGTGCAGGCGAGCACCTGTGCGGCGAAGGCTTCGTTGAGCTCGATCACATCGATGTCGTTCAGGGTCAGACCCGCCAGCGCGAGCGCCTTTTCCGTCGCCGGAACAGGGCCGATACCCATTGTGCGTGGCGGAACGCCTGCCGTGGCATAGCTGACAATTCGCGCCATCGGATCGAGGCCGAGCGCTTGACCTGCGGCTTCGTCTCCGATGATCAGGGCTGCTGCACCATCATTCACGCCGGAGGCATTGCCTGCGGTGACGCTCCCGCCCTTGCGGAAGGCAGCGGGCAGTTTCGCCAGCTGGCTGGTGGTCACATCCGGGCGGGGATGTTCGTCGTGACTGACGACAACCGGATCACCCTTTCGCCGGGGAATGGTGACCGGCGTAATCTGATCTTGAAGCTGCGGCGCGGCTGCACCCGCCAATGCTTGCGACCGGGCGGCAAACGCGTCCTGATCGTCTCGGGATATACCGAATTCTTCGGCGAGATTTTCGGCGGTCTCGCCCATGGACTCGACGCCGTAGAGCCGTTCGATTTCCGGATTGACGAAACGCCAGCCAATCGTCGTGTCTTGCAGCTCTGGCGTTCTCGAGAAAGCTGTCTCGGCTTTGCCGAGCACAAATGGCGCGCGCGACATACTCTCGACGCCGCCCGTAACAACGCAAGAGAGTCCACCGCTCCGTATACGGAAAGCAGCCTGCGCTACGGCTTCCAGCCCGCTTGCGCACAAGCGGTTGACCGTGACACCGGGCACGCTCTCGCCGAGGCCGGACAGCAAAACCGCCATGCGCGCGACATTGCGATTGTCCTCGCCGGCCTGATTGGCGCAACCCAGCACGACTTCTTCCACAATTTCTGACAATTGCCCGTGGCGTTCTGCCAATACCCGGATCGGCAAGGCTGCAAGGTCATCTGCCCGCACCGATGACAGCGAACCGGCATAGCGGCCAATGGGTGTGCGCAATCCGGTGTAGAGAAAAGCTTCCGTCATGGGGGTATCCTCGTGCACAATAACCGCAATGACAGCGCGGCGATTCACGGCCAGACTAAACAGCTGCGCGGCAAATGGGGAGATGTGCCATGCCGATGGAGCCTTCAGGCTATGCGGATGGTTTTGCGCGAGACAGCCTGCCGGATGAATCCGACTGGCCGGACTTCCGGTTTGATCGTCCGTCGGTTCAATACCCAAAACGCCTGAATGCCGCCGCCGAATTACTCGATGGCGCGATTGAAAAGGGTTGGGGCGACCGGGCGGCGGTCTATTCCGAAGCGCGGACGCTCACCTATGCCGAGCTGGCGGTCGAGGCGAACCGGCTGGCCCATGTGCTTGTGGACGATCTCGATCTGGTCAGTGGCGAGCGGGTGCTGATCCACGGCCCCAATTCCATCGACATGATGGTGGCCTGGTATGGTGTTCTGAAAGCCGGCGGCATTGCGGTGATGACCATGCCGTTGCTGCGCGAGCCTGAAATCACAAAGATTGTCCGCAAAGCCAAAATCCGACTGGCTCTGTGTGCCGCGCCGTTGAAGGAAGCGGTCGAAAACTCGATGGCGCAAAATTCGGGCCTGAAGCGCATTGCGCTCACCGGTGAAGGTGAAGACGTTGTGCGCCTCATGGCAGGCAAGCCAGACGAGTTCCGTGCCTGCGATACCGCAGCTGATGACGTCGCGCTTCTGGCCTTTACGTCGGGAACGACGGGCGAGCCCAAGGCGTGCGCCCATTTCCACCGGTCCGTGCTGGCGATGGCCGACACCTTCGGCGCGATGCTCGCGCCAGCGCCGGGCGATATCTATGCCGGCACGCCGCCCTTTGCGTTCACCTTCGGGCTCGGCGCCTTCGTGGTCTTTCCGGCCCGCGCCGGTATTGCGGTCGCGCTCGCCTCCCGGCCGGGATTCGAGGCATTGTGCGAGACGATCCAGCGCTTTGGCGTGACGCACACTTTCACCGCACCGACCGGTTATCGCGCGATGATTGGTTTGAAGGATGCCTATGACCTGTCCTCGCTCAAAGGCGGCGTGTCGGCGGGGGAGCATCTGCCAGAAGCTACATGGCGGGCGTGGAAAGACGCGACGGGTGTCAGTCTGGTGGACGGAATCGGTGCCACGGAAATGATCCATATTTTCATTTCGGCGACAGGACGGAAAATTCGGCCCGGCGCGACAGGGCAGGCCGTGCCGGGCTATGACGCGAAGGTCATCGGTGAAGATGGCCGGCCGGTGCCGGATGGCGAGATTGGCAAGCTGGCGGTCCGTGGCCCGACCGGTTGCCTCTATCTCGCGGATGACCGGCAAAAAATCTATGTGCAGGACGGCTGGAATATTACCGGAGATCTCTATCGCCGCGACCCGGATGGCTATTTCTGGTATGTCAGCCGCGCGGATGATCTGATTGTCGCGTCAGGCTACAACATTGCCGGACCGGAAGTGGAGCAGGCGCTGTTGATGCATGATGCCGTCGCAGAATGCGCGGTCGTGGGGCAGGCGTGCGAGGACCGCGGGACGATTGTGGCCGCCCATATTGTTCTGAAACAGCCCCTTCTGGCGGGCGACGAGATGGCGAAGGAATTGCAGGACTTCGTCAAGCTGACGATTGCGCCTTACAAATATCCGCGCGCTATTCACTTCACCGATGCCTTGCCGAAAACACAGACCGGAAAAATCCAGCGTTTCCGGCTCAAATCCTAGTATTCGGTGCGCCAGCGCAGGGCAATGGAGGCTTGGGTGTCGCCGGTCAGGCGCGAGAGCAGCGAGACGTCCGGTGTCAGCGTCCATTCCAGTCGCGCAGAAGATAGAGCCGAGCCGCTGCTTTCAACTTCCAGATAAACATCGTCCGTCAACTGGCGGCCGCCGGTGACGACGATCTCGCCATTCTCACCGGCGGCAAAATCGAGTCTGTCGAGCCCGGCCGCGCGCCTCAGCCCGCCGACGATGCCGAACAGGTTCTGGCCGGAGAGCTGAGCGGCAATGGTTGCGGTTTCCAGCGGGCTGAGCTGTCCCGAATTCCGATCGAATAGCAGCCGTGCCAGAATTTCGTCCTCAGGCAAGGCTGGTTGGCTGGAGAGGCTCAGCGCCGGTGACGAGACGGGACCTGAAATCCGCGTATTGACGGTGAGGCCTTCGCGTTGATGCCGGGCCAGAAGATTGATCTCGGCCGTACGCACATCGCCCGACAGGGAGACGACGCCCTCTTCAATGCGAAAGGCACGATTGAGCAGGAAGGCGCGACCGTAAAGAAGTACGGCATCGCCATTGATGTTGAGCGCTGATGGGCTGCCCGTGACGTGCCAATCGCCCCGCCATTCGGTCGAAAACGGCTCGCCCGACACAAAAATACTGTCGTCGGCCCGAATGTGAACATCCAGCGTCACGGGTATTCGCGCGGCACGTTGTCCATTGCTGCCTTCTGGATGATTGATCTCGGTAACATCGATTTCCGCGAATGACGGTGCCGAGGCTTCGGGCGGCCGCGCTTCGATGCGTTCGACCGTGATGTCGCCCGTGATGCCGATTCCCTCCAGTGAGATATCTGCATCTGAATGACCCGAAACAATAACCGACAGGTCTGGCCGCCGGACGGCGTTGAAGTTTCTGAATTCTGCATGGACAGAGGCGTCCCAGCCATTCTCACCGAGCCCGCCTTCACCCGAAACGGTCAGTTCGCCGCCGCGCGGCCCGGCCGCGGTGAAACGCTCGATGCGCAGGCGATTATTCTCCCAGATCGCCATGGCATTTACGTTTTCCACGGAGACCCCCAGCTCCTGGGAAACATAGCGGCCATTTGAAATCCCGGTTTCACCCTGCAATTCAGGCCGGAGGACGCTGCCCGAGACCACCAGATCTGCGTTCAACTGTCCGGCAAGCTGGCGGGAATCGGGCATGATGAGTGCGAGTAGCGGTTCGACTGCGCCGGCCATTTCGACCCGGCCCGTCAGAGGCGCGTCACTTGTGAGTTGCCGAAGATCGGTAATCCGGCCCTCACGTTGTACGACCACCCGGCCCGACAGATCATCACCTGTCACGGTCAGTGTCAGGTCCAGATTATCGTTCAACGCTCCCGAGAGCGCGATATTCAAGGCGCTGCCCAGGCGAATCTCGCCGACCTGAAACTCGCGTGCGCCTGCCTCTATCGTTCCACCCCACCGGTTTTCGGCGTAACGAAGGGCGAGGTCGAGATCGATAATGCCATCCATTTGCGGCAGGGCGGCAGCGGTTGCGAGGAGGCTCGCTGGAAGATCGGTGATGCGAAGCCGCAATTCTTCCCCTGCGGTCCAGTTGATCCGGGTCTCGCCGCCACCCGTGTTCAGGCCACCTGTCAGAGACGGATTCTCGCCGCCAAATCGATAGACAATCGGATTGGTAGTGGAGACCGGAATTCCGGCCCAGTCAGCGGTCAGCTCCGTGGATACGTCACCGTCGTTGACGGTCGTCTGCGCCGTCAGGCTGAACGGCTCCTGAAACTCGCCGGCTGCCCGTGTTGTGATGGAGAGTGTGCCGGTGCGGTTTGAAGCGGTCACGTCGAGGCGTGACAAGGCACCATTCGGCAAGGTCCAGTCACGCGCATTCAGCTCGGCGGCGAATCCCTCGGCATTGCTGTTGGCACTGCCACTGAACACGTAGGAATCGATCTGTCCCTGATCGATGACGAGATTTATGCCTGCCGGATCGCGTTCTAGGGTTCCGATTGCCTGAACCTGCCCATAGTCGGACAGCGTTTCCAGCTGCCAGTCGGCGGTCTGCTGTTCGGGCGTGTAGGTGAAATCAAGGCCAATGCGCGGCTCGGATAATGACCGGCCAGCCACTTCCAGACGCGGAGTCGAAATCACGGCCTCCCCGGTTGCATCCAGGCCTTCTCCCTGCGCTTGCAGCGCGATGGCGGCTCCACCGCCAATGATCACGTCGCGGATGGACAGGTCGGCATTGACCGCCGCATCCAGTGCGGTGGACCAGTTCCGGTTTTCGCCCGCCGCCTCGCCACGAAGCGCAATGGCATTGCTGTCCAGCGTCAGGCCGTCCATGCGCCAGCTGGAAAAATCACTTTCAAGCCGGGCCGACGCGTTGGCCTGTGCCAGGAGCGTTGAAAGCGTTTCATCGCGCCATTGAATATTGTCACCATTGAGGTCGGCCTGCAGAACGGCGCCCTCTCTGGACAGGCTTTGAATACGCATGTCCGCAACCGCCCTGCCGGAGGCCATGCCGGTCAGGGCACCGATGTCCAGCACGGTCAGCCGGGCATCGCCGTTGAGCACATATCCATCACTATCGAGTTGAACGTCACCGGTCAGTTCAGCAATGTCGGAGGTCAGGCTGAGGGCGTCGAAGACGTAGACGCCATCGTCCTGCCGCGCTTCGATGGCGAGCCCCGCCCATGGCAAAGTGGCCACCGGTGTGTTGCCGGGCAATGTGATCCGGGTCGCTGTCAGATCGGCAAAAATGGAATTCTGGCCATCGATCCGCGTGAAGAGCAGCGAGCCGCCAAGGGCGTCGATCGTTGTCTGCCCGGCGCGGATTGAATTCAGCTCCAGAATGCCGTCGGCCGTTATGCCGGTCGAATAATCTATTGTGCCCGCCCATTGTGTCTGTTCAATCCTGACATTGTCGCCTGCGAGAGCCTGCCAGGTAGGTTGTGTGAGCGCGATATTGGCGGTGATGCGTTGTGGCCCGTCCGGGGCGATGTCGAGTTCCCAACCCTGACCGTCTGCATCGATCCGAACAGGCCGAATCGGCGACAGCGTTCCTTCCGCCTCGATCCGCGCCCGGGGATCGAAGGGCAGGGCACGGATGGTTTCCAGAACGCTGCCATCGACATCGATGCGCGTTGACCACCGGCCGTCCTGCCAGTCGAATTCGGCTTCGGCGGCGTTTTGTCCGGCCAGGATGAATGTCAGTTGGCCATTTCCCGTATCGATATTCCCGCTGAGCGATCCGGAGATTTCTGCATCGCGCCCGTCAAGTGTCAGCATTGTCCCGATGGGGCCGGACCCGGAAATGAAAGCCGATGCCTGCCCGTCGATCGCGCCCGCTTCCGACCAGACCACCTCGCCGGACATATGATCGCCGGTCACGTCAGTCCGCATGATATGCAGTGTGAGGCGGCCGCTATCCCGGACGCGGCCCTGTCCTTCTACGGAGAATGTCGTGGCATCGCCCAGAACCGCTTCGCCGAGCGAAAGGCGGGGGATGTTGATCGCGCCAATCCGCAGCGATGGCAGGCTTCCGCCCCCGCCCGTTGATGGCGCGAGCGCCGGTCTGCGAAAGACATCAATGCGGGCCGCTTCGATCCTTGCAATATCAATGTCGCCACCCAGCAGCGCCAGTCCATTCCAATCCACCGCCACATTTTCGAGGGTCAGAAAAGTGCCTTCGGTATCAAGAATGGTCAGGCGTTCGATGCGCGGCCGATGGAGGACATTGCCGCTCAGTCCGTCAATCTCGAGGACCAGCCCGCGCGCCAGCTCGCGATCATCGCCAAAATGCATGACCGCCCAGCGTCCGGCCGGACCCGTTGCGGCCCAGAGCGCGCCCAGCAAGAGCGCGGCAAGGACGCCGAGCGTGATGGCCAAACGGATCAACCAGCGCCGGAGGAGAAGGCGTTCAGACAGGATCAAAAGGCTTGTCCGATGCTGATGTATACATGGATCGGGTCTTCGCCCGAACGGCGATCCAGAGGTGTCGCAACATCAAAACGTACAGGGGCGAAGTCGAGATAATACCGAAGGCCCATGCCGACGCCTGTCCGCAGATTGTCAAATTCCGGCGTGCGGCTGGCGCCGGCAAAGGCCGTGTCAACAAAGGCGACGGCGCCCCAGCGGCCTTCGCCCCGCCAGCGCAGTTCGGCATTCAGCTCCGATACTGAAAGGCCGCCGGCCGGCGCACCGTCCGCGCCAATGGGTGACAGCGACTGGTATTCATAACCGCGCGCCGAGCCGCCCCCGCCGGCATAGAAGCGCTGGTCCGCTGCAAGATTGATGGCGCTCGCGCCGACAATCGCGCCCAGGCGTATACGGGCAGCGGCCGTGAAATGGTTCGAGACCGGATAATAGGCGCTGGTCCGGATTTCGGTCTGCAGATAGGTGGCTTCGGCATCGCCGAAGCTGATGCCAGGATTGACGATCAACGCGGCCTGAACGCCTGATTGCGGGTCCAGAGGGTCATCGCGCTGATCCAGGGCGATCGCGGATGTGAGACGAAGCGAATGGATATCCCGCTCGCCTGACGCATCGGTGACACGGGAAATATCAACCAGCGCGCCGATGCGCACATCCAGATCTTCGCGCATTTCCCGAAACAGTGTGACGCCAGCGGTAAATTCGTTCTGCTGGAATGCATCGGTATCTTCTGATTTCAACCCGGTGTTGAGGATCAGTCGCTGATCAATACGCTGCCAGTAAGGAAGGCTCATTTCGGCGTCCAGCGACTGAACCAGGGACGCCAGCTCAGCAGTGAACGTCAATGTTTCGTCGCCGCCATAAAGATTGCGCCGTGACCAGGCGAGGCTGGTGCCGGCGCCTTCTGTGGTGGAAAGGCTGATCGTGGTTTCGATCGCGTGGCGGGGCGCAGGCGTGAGGGCGACGTCCAGCGCACGGGTCATCTCGCCATCAGCCATATCGGCCAGGATGATGCGGGCTTCCCGAACACTGGACAATCCCTCAAGGCGGCGTTCGAAAGCCTGTATGGCCTCGAGCCGAACGGGCACACCTTCTTCCAGTGTTGTCAGGCGCCGGATGAATCCCGGCCGCCAGCCCTCGGTCTGAAGCCGTGTTCCGCCATAACGCGTGAACGGGCCCGGCTCGATCAGAAAGCGGACATCGCCGCTTGTGCTGGCATGATCAACAATCACCTCGCGTGGCAGGGTTTCGGCCTCCGGCCAGCCGGAATTTTCGAGCGCGGCCTGAGCGGCCGCTTCGGCCGCGAGCACCCATTGTGCGGTGAGTATATTGTCCTCGGGGGGCTCTACAGCCATGCGCGCCGTCATGTCGGCTTCCCGGTTTCCGGTCTCCACCGAAATACGCCCGATCGAGAAAGCGGGGCCGGATTCGATTGTCAGAACAGGGCGGCCATCTTCGCCGATGTCGGCATCTATGCTGGCCGCATAATAGCCCCGGGCCCGCAGATAGCGGTCGACCCGATCCTCGGCGGTGCGCAGGTCGCGGCGTATGGCGATTTCGTCTTCCGGATCCGCTTTTCTGGTGCCGAGAATTTCGTAGATGCCGGCTTCCAGCACGGCGTTCTCAACGCCTTGCACGCGCGCCAGAGGCTCCTCGCCATGAGCTGAGGATGCCAACGTCACAAGAACTATCAGCGCCAGTCTGTACATTCGTTGCCCGGTTTGCTCTTCGGTTCCAGTTAAACACTTTCAACCGGGGAAGTCGCCGCGGTTCGATGGGCTGCAGTCAGTAGAGAGAATGTGTGGCTAGAATTTGTTGGCAAAGGGCAATGCATCACATGAAAACACCCGGCGAAGGGCCGGGTGTTTCAAACAATTATAATGACTGACAGGAAAGAATGTTCCGCCGCGCCGGGAGAATTCAGAACCCGGCCGCGCTATTTCGCGTTACGACGGTCTCTATCAGACGCCATCATCCCGGGCGGCCAGTTCAACATTGTCTGATGCGCCGGTTGCCCGTTCATGCCTGGCCATAAGATCGGCGCTGTTGAATTGCGCGACCACGGCGTCGAGAACCTGCGTGTGGCAAGCGTCCAGCTGCGGCTCATCGACCAGGTCTGCGCAGTATTCCATTACGGCCATATCCAGCCGCTCGTATAGCTGAGATACGCTTTGCGTGTTTTCGAGATCAGACGTTTCGGCGGCAAACTGGAAGATGTCACCGGCCCCGAAAGCCGGAGCGGCCAATGCGCCCGCTGCGGCCAGAGCAAGAATTGTCTTTTTCATAGTGTTCTCCCCGTTTGTGTCAGGATCGTTATTTAACCGTCACGTGTTTGTCATATTTTTGTAAACGATTTGAATACGGACTAAAAGTGGATTTTTGTGACAATTGCATAGGTCTATTGAAGACTATTTATTTCAATTACTTATGTCTTTTTTCGGCGCGGAAACCCTGACATTCCGGCTGCGGCGGGAAGGTGTTTTCTGGCTCTGGATGAAGGAAAAACGTGCGCTAAGACGGAATAATTTGCCTCGCAGATGGCTTGGTCTAAAGTCCCGGCTAACACTACGCTCCGGAAAAAGGTGCGGGTCAGGGGAGAGCAGATGACAGATCAAGCGGCAGCGGGGGCAGCGCGCCCGCAGGGGTCGGGCTATGCCAATTACGTTATTCTGGCATTGTTCGTGGTTTACACATTCAATTTCATCGACCGGCAGATTGTTGCGGTCATGCAGGAGCCGATCAAGGCGCATTTTGACCTGTCGGACTTGCAACTCGGACTGTTGACTGGCCCTGCCTTCGCACTGCTCTATGCCGTTCTGGGGCTGCCCATTGCTTATCTGGCGGATCGCTGGAACCGGGTCTCGATTATCTCCATCGCACTGGCGGTCTGGAGCGCGTTCACGGCTCTCTTCGGCCTCGTGAATTCCTACTGGATGCTCTTCCTGATGCGCGTCGGCGTGGGGATTGGCGAGGCGGGATGTTCGCCGCCGGCGCATTCACTGATTTCCGACTACGTCCCGCCCCGCAAACGCGCCGGGGCCTTGTCGGTCTACTCTCTGGGAATTCCGATCGGATCCGTCCTCGGCATTCTGCTAACGGCGATCGTTTACCGCTGGATCGCCGATTATTATGCAGAAAATGGTGCGCCCGAATTTCTGGCCGCCATTGGCGCGGATGTGGCCTGGCGCGTCACCTTCCTGTTGATCGGCATTCCGGGCGTGCTTCTGGCCATCCTTGTCAAATTGACGGTCAAGGAGCCGGTCCGCGGACGGTTTGATGGAGCCGCACAGGATGGATCGCGGGCATCGCTGGGAGACGTGGTTCGCGCCCTGTCGAAGAAATCCTCTTTCTGGTATCTGGCCTTTGCTGCCGCGATCGCGTCTCTGGTCGGATATGGCCTGTTTCCCTGGTTGCTCAGCTACTTTATCCGCGAAGCGTTTCTTCATGATCCGACGCTTTCGCTTCAGGATGCGCTGGCCAATGCGGCCATTCCCTATTCCTTCGTGATTGGCGGCGGCGGTTTTGTCGGCACGCTGGCCGGGGGGTATCTGACGGACAAATTCTCGGGCAAATGGCTGGGAGCCTATGTGGCCATTCCCGGCGCAGCCTTGTTGATCTCGCTGCCCATCTACTTTGTGTCGCTGTCCATCCCGCCCACCTGGATCGCCTTCCTGCTGTTGGGAATCGCCAGTGCCCTGGGGTCGATGTGGTACGGGCCGGTCTGGGCGGTGGCGCAGAATCTGGTGAAGCCGTCCATGCGTGCCATGGCACCAGCGATTTTGCTTTTCATCATCAATGTCATAGGGCTTGGCATGGGGCCGCCAGCTGTCGGCGCGCTCAGCGACTACTTGCGTGAAGCCTATGGTGATGAGGCTTTGCGCTATGCCATTTTGATCATTGCCACGATGATCATTCCGGCGGCAGGTCTTTTCCTGCTGGCCTCGAGATCCATTGCCAAAGACTGGGAGGCCGGTGAATGAGATATCCACATGCTGTCATGATGGTCCTTGCGGGCGGATTACTCCTTGCCGGGGCCTCGCCGACATTGGCTCAAGAGGTGTTCTCGACGGGGCCGGTTATCGAGGGCTTCGGGCCGAATGCGTTGGTCCCCGGCGCGCAGGCCATCCCCGCTGACGCCGAATTCCGGGTCGTGTTCGACACGTCCACGCCTGCCGAAGAGGGTGAATTGAACCGGACGCTGGTGTCGGCGGCGCGCTTCATCAACATGCATGGCCGTGCTGGCGTGGATCCGGATAACATCCATATTGGCGTGGTCATTCACGGCCGCGCCGTGCGTGATGTCGCCGATGTCGCGGGCGGTCAGTCGGCCGCCAACGCGGAGCTCATCGCGGCACTTCTGGCGCATAACGTTGATATCTATGTGTGTGGCCAGTCGGCAATCTATTACGAGGTCGGGGCCGACGATCTGCTGCCGGGTGTCACGATGGCGCTGTCGGCCATGACGGTACACGCGCAATTACAACAAGCGGGCTATACGTTGAATCCATTCTGACGGGCTGCAAAAATTCGCGCATGCGAGCGCCACAATCCCTATAAGATGAACTCCTCATACAAATCGCTGGAGCGGGGACTCTATTGCTGACCATAACAACCAAGTTGCTGATTGATGTCCTGATTGCGCTCGGGGCATTTGCGGGCGGCTGGTTTCTCGCATCAGCGGGTGGTCTGCCGGCGGGCGGCTTCTGGGCCTGGCTGGCGAACGGATTTCTGTATGCGGCCCTGATTGTTATCGCCCAGTTGCCGGCGCGGGTTTATCGTCATTCTTGGCGTTATGTCTCCCCGCCTGATCTTCTGCGCATTGTCCAGGTAGCGCTGTTTGCAACGCTGGGACTGGCCGCCATCAATTACCTGCTTTTCCGCCAGGCCATGGGACCGGGGGAGTTTTACGGTTTCACATGGATGCTGGCGACCGGTGGCATGATGCTGGTCCGCACCGCTGTGCGGGCCGCCCGGGAACAGCGATTGTCGGAATTGCTTTCGCCTTTCCCGGCGAAACCGATGCATGCCGGCAAGCCCCGCATGATCCTGATCGGCACGCCGTCGGACGTGGACGCGGCGCTTCGTGAGGTGATCGACCGCGCGGATTTCGGCTATGAACCTGTGGGTATTGTTCTGGACGAGGATAGCCTGTCCGGGCAGGGCATACGCGGGATTCGGGTGCTTGGCAGCACCCGGGTTCTGGAAGCCATCGCCGACGCACAAACGGATGGCACGGAAAGCGACCTCGCCCTCGTCTTCACCGCGTCACCGACGTCTCTGAAAGGTATTGACCGGGCCGCGATTGCGCGGCTTCGAAAACGCGACTTCCGTATCCTCACCCTGCCGCGGACAGCGGAATTGTCGGAAAGCGATCATCGCCGTTTCCGGCTGCGCAAATTGAAGCTGGAAGATCTGTTGTCACGGCCACAGGTCAACTTGCCGGTGGAGCCCCTTCGGACCGGTTTTCGGGGTCGCCGTGTCATGGTCACGGGCGCTGGCGGTACAATCGGCGCAGAGCTCTGCCGTCAGGCGGCGGCGTTGGGATGTTCCGAGCTGGTGATGCTGGATCTCGCCGAGACGCCGCTCTTCGATATTGATCGTGAAATCTCCGAACGCTTCACCTCCGTGAAACGCCGGACGATGTTGCGGGATATCCGTGATGGCGAAGCTATTCGCGAGGCCGTGGGCGCGACGCGGCCGGAGGTGATTTTTCATGCCGCCGCGCTGAAACATGTCTCGCTGATGGAGGACCACCCCCGGCAGGCCGTGGAAACCAATGTGCTGGGAACGGCCAATGTCGCGAGGGCGGCGCGCGAGTTCGACGTTGCGCAAATGGTGCTGATCTCGACCGACAAGGCCGTGGAGCCTGTCAATGTCATGGGCGGCGCCAAACGCCTGGCCGAAGCGGTCGTGCACAAGATGGCTGACGAAGCCGAAGGCGTGACGCGGTTTGGCGTTGTCCGGTTCGGCAATGTGCTGGGGTCCAATGGTTCTGTCGTGCCGATTTTCCGTTCCCAGATCGAGGCCGGGGGGCCGGTGACCATCACGCATCCGGATATGGAGCGATATTTCATGACGGTCCCCGAAGCCGTCCAGCTGGTGCTGCATGCCACGCTGGAAGCGGCCAAGAATGGTGGCGAGCCGGCGGTCTATGTTCTGGATATGGGCGAGCCGGTCAAAATCATGGATATGGCACAGAGGCTGATCGAACTTTGCGCGCCTGCGGGTATGGAATCGGAAATCGAAATCGAAGTCACCGGCTTGCGGCCGGGCGAAAAGATTCGCGAGGCGCTGATCGATTCTGGCGAAAAGCTGATTTCAGCGATGGACGGGCTGCAAAAAGTGAAACCGAACGCAGGCAGCCGTCTGGCATGGCCGGAAATTGAACAACTGATTCAATTTTCACAAAAACACAGTGCTGTAGAGGTTTCCGACCGCATTCGATCCGAGGTCGGACGAATTCGCCAAAATTGAATGTTGAAAAACTGCAATTCCAAGTCGCGTTTTATAGCTGTAGTGCGTTTACGGACAATTCAGGCGGACTTGCCAGATTTATTGAAGTTCTCTCATTCTGCGCCACATTACTGAACGGCGTGACACTCACGCTATACATGTCTGGAAGGTAAAGTGCATGACACCTGATGAATCAATCATCGCGCGTTCCGAAGCGATCCTGAAGAACTGGCGCACGCTGGATTGGGCCAGCGTCTTTTCTGCCATCATATATCCGGTACTAGGTATCACGGCCCTGTTGGTAGCGGTCATTGCCGGCCTCGCTCTGGAGGGCGTTGCCGTTTACTGGTGGTATGCACCCCTGGCCATCGCGACCATCGCTGCGGCCGTCTTCATCTGTAATATGGGCATTGGTCCGCTCCATCGGGTTCTTCAACATCGCGCGGGACAACTCGCCGTGCCGGCGCAAATCATGGTGATGATCAATTGTATCATTGCGATGCAGGGACGCATGAAGGACTGGGTGAATTATCACACCCAGCATCATCACTGGGCGGACCGCGCTGGCGACCCGCACAATCCGCATGAGAGCAAGCTCTGGGCGTGGGTTGGCTGGCTGATGTGGCGTGATGAGGCGGATCTGGAGCGCCCTACGGCACGTTGGCTGGAGCGTTATTCGGTTGTGCGGTTTCACGACAAGCATTTTCTGTGGCTCTATCTGATCGCCCACCTGATGGTGCCGCTGGCAGCCTATGCGATCACCTGGGCGCTGGGTGGCCCGCTGATCCTGATTGCTATTCTCCACGCCTCACTGGTTATCGGGCGGGGGCTTCAATTCCATGCAACCACGCTCGGCGTGAACGTATTCGGCCATCTGAATACACCGAAATGGTTTGATTATGTGCTGGCCTTCCTGACCGGCGGCGAGGCGCTTCATGGTCATCACCATGAATTCCCTCGCAGTGCCCTGCATTTGCCCAAGCGGGGCATCTGGAACCGCATTGTCGACTACAACGGCACCGCATTGTTGATCATGAACAAGCTGAAGCTGGCCAGGGATCTGAAGATCGCGCCGCAATTCCTGCCCGCGCCAGTTCCGGTCCGGAACTAGGCGACGTTTTGCTGCGCTGAATGACGCGGCAGATAGATTGTGAATGTCGAGCCATTCTGCGGCCGGGTATCCACGGATATCCGGCCGTTTTGCCGGTCAACGGCCTGGCGAACGATTGCGAGGCCAATTCCGGCACCCTCGTATTCGCCGCGCGGATGCAAGCGCCGGAAGGGTTCGAAAACCTGGCTGGCGAATTTGGGATCAAACCCTATACCGTTGTCGCTGACCGAAATCGTCCATCCGCCCGGCTCATCAAGCATACGGATACGAATGTCCGGCGGCTGATCCGCGTGATATTTGATACTGTTGGAAACAAGGTTCTGGAGTATCTGGTTTAACAGAAACCGGTCTGCCAGAATGGCGTCGCTTCCCGAGACAGAGATCGTTGTGCCTGTCTGACTTATGGACGTCGACAAACGCGTTTTTATGTCCGTGATGAGCGCGTTGAGAGACAGCCGTTCCGGCTTCATTGGCCGGATTTCAAGTTGTGAATATTCCAGAACGTCGTCGATCAGTCTCTGCATTCGCGCGGCGGCATCGGACAGGTAGTCGAGATACTGGATCCCGTCAGGATCGAGTTTGGCGGCATGCCGGCTGGCCAGAATACCGGCAAAAGCGGTGATCTTGCGCAAGGGCTCCTGCAAGTCATGAGACGCAATGGTCGCAAAACGGTCCAGCTCCCGATTGGATCGCTCAAGGTCGCGATAGGCACGCCTCAGCTGGGTGACATCTGTAATCACACCGTAGCCAACCCGCTCGCCAGTGCCCGACCGGGTCTCAAGATAGGCGTTCATCAGCCCGTCTATCACCTCACCGTTTTTTTTCCGGAACTCCAGGGCCACATTTTTTGCCCGCCCATTCTTCATGAAGTCAGGCAAGGCATGATTTTCGGCATAAATCTGTGACTCTTCGGTTAGAAAGGTGCTGGCAGGTTTTCCTATAACCTCGTCACGATCATAGCCCATATGACTGAGCCAATAGGCGCTGACGTCTCTGACAACACCGTTTTCATCGATCTGATGCAGCATGGCCGGCGTGTTGCGGAAAATCGTCTCGAAGCGATTGCGCTCGGCTTCAAGATTTTTGCGCAGGGCAACTGTCTCCGTTTCATCCTTGATGATGCCGTTCGCCACGAGCCCCAGGCCGTCATCTGACCGACTTGTCACACCGCCGATGGAGCGGATCCAGCGCCATTGTCCGGCCTTGTCCTTGAGGCGGTATAGCACGTCACAGGAATTCGAACGGCCTTCGGCCATCGCAGCGGTTTGCCGAATAACTTCGCCCACATCATCCCGGTGTAGCAATGAACACCAATAGGCCCCGGTGAATTCTTCGTTTTCCGACTTCAGATTGACGAGTCGCGCGAGGGGACCGCTCAAACGGCAGGTATTCCCAACCAGATCAAACCGCCAGGCCGCCAGATCCGCCGCTTCCAAAGCGGAATCGAGATACTGTTCGGTCTCGGTCGACTTTTCTTCGAGCGCTTTGCGCTCGGTGATGTCGGCAAATGTTCCCGCGGCCACAAGGGGCGTTCCATCGGGTGCCCGTCTGATCACGCGCCCGGTGTCCCTTGTAAAAATCAAAGCCCCGTCCGGTTGCTGGAATGTCAGAAAGGTCTGGGCATGTCCCGTGTTCAAAAGATCCTGCATAAACCGCTTGCAGGCGACGACGCCGTCGTCGGTGAGGCGCTGCTTCCATTCGTCCAGAGACAGCCGACCCTTTTTCTCCTTGATGCCGAAAATATCCGCTGCGGCCGGGCCTGCCAGTTCGATCTCATTCGTCACCAGATCCATCCGCCACGCTGTGTCATGAACGGATTCCAGGGCGTCCCGGAATAATTGTTCGGTCTCTTCTGCCAGCCCGGTGCGGTAGACCGTTTCGGTGATGTCCCGGATGATACCGATGAAGCCTGAGGGATTGCCCTGCTTGTCTGCAAAAACGGCGGCTTTGGTTTCGCCGATGATTTCATGCCCTGATTTCGATCTGTAAAGCGCATAGTAAATGTCGTCAGGTGGCTGACCGCCCAGCTTGGCGAGTTCGGTGGCGATTTCCTGAAACTGGGCTGTGTCGCGATAGAGACCTTCCGTCGTGTGTCCGATGACTTCACCCGGCTCATAGCCGAACATTTTCGTAAAGCCGGGATTGACGAATTGCACGCGCCTGTCTTTGCCAACGACAACGACGGCATGGGTCGTGTGCTGATAGAGGGCCTCGAGAACGCCGGAATGAAAATCCTGATCTATCGACATGCAGACTCCCGAATCGCAGCGCAGGATACGAAATCCCCACCAATTCGTAACCTTATTCGCATTGCTGTTACCCGCCTGATGTGAAGGCTGGCCAAAACGGTCGCGGGCTTTATCCTCGCAGCGTTGGCCAAACCAAGGATGACCCCGCGTGACACAACAGCCCAGCACTGGTTCCAGCCCCATTCTCTCGGTTGAAGATCTGGCCATTACCTTCTCGACACCGGACGGTGCCGTCGAGGCCGTAAAGGGGATCAATCTTCATATCAATCCGGGTGAATGTCTCGCCGTTGTGGGCGAGTCGGGATCGGGCAAGAGCCAGACTTTTCTGTCGGCGATGGGATTGCTCGCCACGAATGGCCGCGCGACCGGGTCGATCAAGTATCGCGGGACAGAAATACTCAATCTGCGGCCGGGGAAACTCAACAATATCCGCGGCAAGTCGATGACGATGATTTTCCAGGATCCGTTGACATCGCTGACGCCGCACATGCGCGTTGGCGATCAGATGCGCGAAGTTCTGAAAAAGCACATGCGCCTCCAGGGCGCTGCTGCGGACCAGCGCGCGCTCGACTGGCTGGAGCGGGTCCGGATTCCGGAAGCCAAAAGCCGGTTAAAGCAATATCCGCATGAATTATCCGGCGGAATGCGTCAGCGCGTGATGATCGCCATGTCCATGCTTTGCGAGCCTGACCTTCTGATTGCGGATGAGCCGACCACAGCTCTGGACGTGACCGTTCAGGCTCAGGTTCTCGACATCATGGATGATCTGAAACGGGAAACCGGCGCTGCGATTGCGCTTATCACGCACGATATGGGTGTCGTCGCGCGGATGGCAGATCGCGTCGAGGTGATGCGCCACGGCGTCTATGTTGAAAGCGGCCCTGTCGACCAGATTTTTCACAAGCCGGAAAACGAATACACCCGGATGCTGCTGGACGCGATGCCGCGCATCGACCAGCCAGACAAGCTGGGACATGTCGCCTTGCCATCCTATACGGAGATCAAGGGCTCGGAGCCGATGCTCACCGTCGATGACGTCAAAGTCCATTTTCCGATCACGGTCGGGGGTGGCCTGTTTCCCAAACGCAGGCCGCTGAAAGCCGTTGATGGCGTGAGTTTCGATCTTCGCAAAGGCGAAACCCTCGGCGTCGTGGGTGAATCCGGCTGCGGAAAATCGACGCTGGCCCGCGCCGTTCTGCAGCTGGTGCCGACGACGGCGGGCTCCGTCGCGTGGCTGGGCCGGGATCTGACCTCCATCAGCAAGGGAAGTTTGCGCAAGACGCGCCGGGATTTGCAGATCGTTTTCCAAGACCCTCTGGCGTCCCTTGATCCACGCATGACAGTCGGCGCTTCGATTGCCGAACCGCTGCTCACCTATGAAACTCGCCTCAATCGCTCCCAGAGGCAGGACCGCGTGCGTGCGATGATGGAAAAGGTTGGACTCGATCCCGACATGATCAATCGCTATCCGCACGAATTGTCCGGCGGTCAGAACCAGCGCGTGGGCATTGCCCGCGCCATGATACTGAGCCCGAAGCTGGTGATTTGCGACGAGGCGGTGTCGGCGCTGGATGTGTCCATTCAGGCGCAGATCATCAAATTGCTGATCGACCTTCAAAAAGAGATGGATTTGTCGATGATCTTCATTTCGCACGATCTCTCGGTCGTGCGGGAAGTCTCGCATCGCGTCATGGTGCTGTATCTTGGCCGGGTCGTGGAGTTGGCCGACCGCAAGGCGATTTATGACGATGCCCGGCATCCCTATACGCAGGCACTGATCTCCGCCGTTCCCATTCCGGACCCTGCCGTGGAAAAATCGCGCGAGCGCCTGAAGCTTGAGGGCGATTTACCGTCTCCGATGGACCCGCGTGCGCAATTGCGCTTCCTCAAATCCAGGCTGGTGGACAAGGCGGGGGTCGAACAATATCGGCCGCAGCTTGAAGAAGTCTCGCCCGGGCATTTCGTGGCGGAACACGATCCGATCGAGACCGTGCTCGCGAGCGACTAGGCTCCCGGTCAATCTGACCTATTGTTCACTAAGTGAATTGGTGGCGCACCTGTAGGGTGCGGCACAGCGACTCTGTTTTTTAAAAGGATCGACCATGTTTCCAGATATTCGCGGCCTGCGCCGACCACTGTTTGCATTTGCTGCGGGCCTTGCCATGGCCATGGCACCGTTTGGGGCCGCCAATGCTTTACAGGGTGAGGGGTTTGCGCAGGACCGAAGCGATATCGCCGCGGACCCGGCCGTTCGCTATGGTCAGCTGGATAATGGTCTGCGCTATGCGATCCTGCAAAATGATACGCCGCCGGATACCGCATCCATCCGCATGGCATTCAATGTCGGCTCCATGGTGGAAGAGGATGATCAGCGCGGTCTGGCGCACTTCATCGAACACATGGCATTCAACGGGTCGGAAAATGTTCCGGAAGGTGAAATGGTGGCCTTGCTGGAGCGTTACGGCTTGCAGTTTGGTCCGGATACGAATGCGGGCACCAGTCGCGAATATGTCGTGTATCAGCTCGATATGCCCGAAGTTGACGATGAAACCATTGATACCGGCCTTTTCATCATGCGGGAAACGGCTTCGAATCTGACCCTTGATATCGATGCCATTGACCGGGAACGGGATATCATTCTGTCCGAAGAGCGCCTGCGGAACACACCGGTTCGGCGCTGGAGCAATGCGTTGATGGAGTTCCGATATCCTGACTCTCTCGTGGCGCAGCGCGATGCCATCGGGATTCCGGAGGTTATCCAGACCGCCCCTCGGGAAGCCTTTGCGCGCTATTACGATGAATTCTACAGGCCGGACCGGGCGATGCTGGTGATTGTTGGCGATATCGATGTTGACCGTGTCGAGGCCGAAATCGCCGACGTCTATGCCGACTGGGCAGCCTCCGGAAACCCCGCCGGACCACCTGTGGCGGGCTCGGTGGATCCTGATCGCGGTTTTGAGACCGGATATTTCCATGATCCGGATTTCTTCACCGTTCTGACCGTTGAATCGGTTCAGCCCGACACAATTGAAGAGGATACGATGGCCAGCCGGTTTGATGGCCTTCTGGATTCCCTGGCGACCGGGATTGTGTCGCGCCGGATGTCGACCATCATCAGCTCCGGAACGTCACCGCTTATTCAGGGCGGCGCAAATTTCTCGACTGAAGAATACGGATTTGCCGCCCGCGCCAATATCCTGGCCGTCGCCCAGCCAGACCGCTGGGAAGAGGGGCTGGCCGTCGTTGAGCAGGAATTGCGCCGCGCCCTCGAGCACGGCTTTACGCAGTCAGAACTCGACGAACAGCTGACCAATTTGCGCACGGCACTGGAAACCTCGGTTGAGCAGGCCGATACCCGCGTCTCCTCGTCGCTTTCCGATGCACTGTGGAGCAGCTGGCGGTTCAATCAGGTTTTCGGACACCCGGTCGACGCCCTTGCACGTTACAATGAATATGAAGACGACATCACGGTTGAGGCCGTCCATGCCGCCTTCCGGGACCAGTGGGCGGGAAATGGCCCGCTCGTCTTCCTCGCCACATCGCTCGAAATTGATAACGCGGAAGCCCGTATTGCCGATGTCTGGAATGAGAGCGCTCAAACCGCTGTCGACGCCATGGAAGACGTCGAGATTGCGGCCTGGGCCTATGAGGACTTCGGAACGCCTGGCGAGGTTGTTGAGCGAACGGAAATTGACGATCTCGGCGTGACCCGTCTGGTTTTCGACAATGGTGTTCGTGTCTCTCTCAAGCAGACCGATTTCGAGAATGATGTCATCCGGATGACTATGACGTTCGGCCGGGGCGATCTCGAGCCTCGCAATGAGGCCGTTGTCGATACGGTGGCCAGCAGCGTCTTCACGTCGGGCGGCCTTGAAGCGCATTCCTTCGATGATCTCGGCCGCATTCTGGCGGGACGCAATGTCGGTGGAAGCTTCAGCGTCAATGCCGGGTCTTTCAGCATGTCGGGTTCCACCACGCCGGCCGATCTCGAGCTGCAATTCCAGTTGTTTGCCGCCTATATGACGGCCCCCGGCTACCGCCCGGAAAGCCTCGCCCAATTCCGGGCCAGCCTGCCGGAGTTGCGGCGCAATCTCGGCTCTACGCCGGGCGGCGTCCGGACGCGTGATATTTCCCGCATGCTGAGGTCGGGCGATCAGCGGTTCGGATTCCCGACACAGGACGAAGCGGATGACGTTGATCTGGACGATGTCCGGGCCTTTCTGACGCCGGCACTTGAAAGTGCGCCGATCGAAATCACGGTCGTTGGTGATTTTGAAGAGCAAGCCGTGATTGATGCTATCGCTGCCACTATCGGTGCCCTGCCGGACCGCGCCGAAGACTGGCCGGAATATGACGACAACCGCATTCTGGAATTCCCGGAGGCGACGGAAACACCGATTGTCCTGACCCATAATGGCGGCGACGATCAGGCGCTGGTCAATGTCTATTGGCCCACGACAGATGATAGCGATGTTCATGTGTCGCGGACCATTCGCCTGATGCGGGCCGTCCTGGCCCTGAAGCTGACGGAGCGGCTACGCGAAGGCGAAGCCTTTACCTATTCGGCGTCGTCCTCGAATGTGGAAAGCTTCTACCATCCCGATTACGGCTATCTCTATGTCGGTGCCGATGTCCGGGTCGAAAACATTGATCCCGTTTACGAAGCGATCGGTCTGATTGCCGCCGATATGGTCAATGGCGAGATTACGGATGACGAGATGCTGCGTGCGCGCCGCCCCCTGCTCGAACAGATCCAGAATGCCTTTGAAAGCAATGGCGTCTGGCTGGGCTGGCTGTCGCAGTCTTTTGAATACCCGGAGCGGCTGGATCGGATACGGACCATCACGGATGATTATTCCGACATCACGCTGGAAGAGATTGTCGTGATCGCCCGCACCTATCTGTCCGCCGATACAGCCTATCGGGTCACCGTTGTACCGGCTGCCGCCGAGTAACGCTTCGTTCCCGTTCCCAAAGGGCGGCCGGAGCCACAAGAAAGACCTCGCCGCCAACGCGGGAATGGCCTAGCGTTGGCGGCGGAAATATCGGCTCGGGGGATTGTGATGTTCCGGATATTGTTGGTTGCCATTCTTGGTCTTGCCCTGTCGTTTGGCGCGGCACGGGCGACAGACCGGATCATTGTTTCGTCCGTTGAGGTCGAGGCCAGTCCGGCCCAGATCTGGGATTTGTGGACAACCGAGGACGGTCTGACCTTCTTTGCGCCCGAATCCCGTATCGATCTGCGGCCCGGCGGCACTTATGAAGTCTATTTCCTGCCCGACGCACCGGACGGCCAACGGGGTTCGGAAGGGACGACCGTGCTGGGGTTTCAGGAAAACCGGATGCTGTCCATCACATGGGCCATGCCACCTTACATGCCGGAGGTGCGGCCACATCTGACGCCACTGACCATCGAGATCGTACCGGTGTCTGACACCGTGACGTCCGTGACCATCACGCATACCGGATGGGGCGAGGGCGGCGAATGGGACGAGGCCTATGCCTATTTCCAGCAGAACTGGCCGCTTGTCCTGACCGCCATGTCGGAAGCATTGACCGCCACCGCCGAATAGGTTGGCATAACGCCAGTATTCTTTTCATTCCTCACCGGGAGTTTGTTATGCGTCTTGCTGCTCTTTCATCGATCATTTTTCTGGCGGCCTGCTCCAGCGCTCCGACGGAGCCGCCGATGCCAACAGACCCATCCGACGCGCTATCGATTGTAAACGCCGCGCGTCAATGTGATCCGGCCGACTTTGCAGACATGGATGTACCGGATATCGGGCGCCCTCAATTCGAGGGCAATCCATCGCAGGCCGAGCGCAATCAGCTCGAGGGTGAGCTCTATATCGAGCGCATGAGTCTGCAGCCCTGCGTCTATGCCTTGCCGTCCGGGCTTCATTTCAGGGTTTTGCGGGCTTCCGGTGAAGACGCGCTGACGCCGGAAGGCGGTGAAATGGTCCGTGTTCACTATGAGGGCACCAATATTGATGGTGAAGAATTTGACTCTTCCTACGCGCGCGGTGCGCCCGCAGAATTCCCGTCGGACCGTCTGATCCGTGGCTGGGTTGAAGCGCTCGGCCTGATGCGGACGGGCGAAGAGTGGGAGCTCTTCATTCCCGCCGAGCTGGGATATGGCGCGCGTGGCACGCCGGGCGGCCCGATCGGCCCCAATCAGGCACTCTATTTCCGGATGGAGCTCATCTGCCTTCCGGGCCGGGAAGACGGTGGCTGCGAAGCCTAACGCGAGAGGCGCAGATTGGTCAGATCGCCGGCAATCAATTCAAAGGCATTTCGCAGGGCTTCACTCGAGGGGCTGTCGAAGTAGAGGCTGGGGTGCGAGGCGCAATCGCGCATCATGTCCCGCGTCGACGTCGAGTTGACCTGGAAGGTAATTGTATAGACGCGGATGCCCTGGTCGCGCGCATAGGCACAGGCCGCCGCAGTTCTCTCGTCGAGTGCATTTCCGAGTGCCCATGAGCTGGATGTGACGAGACCGAGACGCCCTTCGCGGATATAGCCATATCCGGAATAATCCGAGTAATTGATATTCCCGCGCCCGTTGATGACGTTTTCACCGTCCGTCAGGATCACCATCGCCTTGATATTCTCGTCATCATCATAGGGGTTGCCCTCGGTGAAGGGCTCCTGGGGTGACAGTACGCGCACGCCCCAACTGATGCCGATGGGAATATTCGTTGTCCCGCTGGCAATCATATTGTCCACCGCGGCGTCAATTACAGACCGGCTCTGGGTCAGCGGCGTGATCGGGCGCGCCGTGCAGCCCCAGTTCGAGGCGGCACCAGACGGGTTCACACCGGAATACTTGTAGGCATTCATCAGGCGGAAGAGCTGGTTGGAGCTGCCCGTGCCGTCGGACATATAGCTGTTGCTATAGCCCGAATAATAGCTGGGTTCGTCCGGCGCAAAATAGGGCAGGAAGAGCGTGTCCGGATCGGATGGAGAGGGCGGTACATCCTCGATGTCCAGCGGGATGTCGCGCGCCTCCACACACCCGTCCCAGCTTTCATACTGCATGGAGTCAATGACATCCCAGCGATTGGCATCGGGGTAGAAATTGTTTGAATGATTGGGGGCAATCCCGTCCGGATCGAGCCACCAGGCGCGTTCATATCCTGTCCCCACATTCACAGTGGAGGAGAATGGCACCAGCCCGATTTCCAGCATGTCGGGGTCATCGGCATTGTCGTGCAGGATATCGGTCAACATATGGGCGGCATCGCGCAAAGCGCTGATCCTGGAGCCCGACATGGAGCCGGTATTATCGAGCACCATGACGAGCTCGAGTGCTGTGCGTGCGCGTCTTACCTCGGTTTCCCATTCCACCGTCAGGTGCTCGATACCGATCAGGCCGAGAAAGGCGGTTTGAACCCGTGAGGTGCCGGCGACGGTCACAATGTTGCTGGTGTCGTCGACATTGACGCTGATCGGCCCCAGATCTCCGATTTCATAGTCCGGATAATTGGCCGCGACGATGGACTGGGCGAGCGCAATGGCGTCTTGGGGCAGCAGGTTGGGCGACGCGCCGACAGCCAATGCAGCGGCATCGAGCGATTCCGCAAGGCGGCCTCTGGCATTCATGGCCTGATTGAAGTCAACGGCCCCGCCGCCCATCACGACAATGGGCACCAGCATCAGGGAGAAAATCATCGCGACATTGCCGCGTGTATTCTTGCTGAAAGATCGAAGCTGTGACCGCAGCATGATCGCCAATTCCTGTTTTGTGAGACAACAGGAATCCGTAAATCTTGACCTCGTGCACGGGCTTCTCGTGCACGAGGTTAAGATCTTGTCGCTGGAATGCTTCTGATTTAGCGCGAAATGCGCAGGTTCGAGAGATCGCCGGCGATGACTTCAAAAGCGCTCTCGAGGGCCTCATTCGACGGGCTGTCGAAATAGAGGCTCGGGTGAGAGGCGCACTCTTCCATCATCCGGCGGGTGGAGGACGAGTTGACCTGAAAGGTGATCGTGTAGACCCGAATGCCCTGATCGCGTGCATAGCGGCAGGCGGCCAGTGTGCGTTCATCAAGAGCGTCGGAAAGCCGGTTGCTGGACGAGGTGCGAATGCCCAACCGGCCATCTGCAATATAGCCATACGCATTGTAGCGGGACATCAATGCGGAATTGTGCCCGCTAAGCACATTCTCGCCATCGGTCAGAATCACCATGGCCTTGATCGTCTCCCGGTCACCGTAAGCCGCACCTTCCGTGAAAGGCTCCTGCGGTGACAGCAGGCGAATGCCCCAGCCGATTCCGTTCGGAATATTGGTATTGCCGCTGGCCCCCATGGCGGAGATGGCATCGTCGACCGTGCGGCGATTACTGGTCATCGGCGTTACCGGAGTCGTGGTGCAGCCGTTGTTTGGCCCACCGCCGGACGGGCGGCCATCATCATATTTTGCCAGATTCATCAGCCGTTCGTGAATACCACCACCCGTGTCGTCATCCAGATAGTCATTGTAGAAGTTAGAAATATCCGGCTCATCCGGTGCAAAAAACGGAAGAAACAGCGTTTCGGGATCAGCCCGGCTTGGCGCCACATCCTCGATGTCGAGGGGAACAGCGCGGGCTTCGACGCAGCCCGCCCAGCTGGTATTGCGCAACTGGTCAAAGAGCTCCCAGGCGTTCGGCGTGATGGTTTCTGTCGTGCACGTCCGCCGGCGGCGACGTCCCGTACATGTCTCGATTTCCTGGGCACCGCCCGCCCATTGCGCATGCAGCGGACTCTCCGCGTTTGGATCCAGCCACCAGGCACGTTCATATTGAGTGCCGACATTCACAGTTGCCGCAAACGGGACCAGTCCGACCCGGACGTCTTCCGGCTCTTGCGCGCCGCTGTAGAGAATATCCGTGAGCAAATGCGCAGCGTCTCGCAGAGACCTGATTTTGGAGCCGCCCATGGAGCCGGTATTGTCCAGCACCATGACCAGTTCGAGATTTTGCTGGGCACGGCGAACCTCGCTGGTCCAGTCAACATTGATATAATCCATGCCCATGATGCCGAGCAGTGTTGTGCCAACGCGCGACTGACCGGAAATCTGAACAACGCCATTGACCTCATCAATGCTTATTGAAACCGAATGCACGCTGCCGATCTCGCGAGCGGGATAATTGGCTTCGATATAGTCGAGTGCCATCTGTTCGGCCTGTCCGCGCGAAAGGTTGGGCTGCGAGCCGACTGCCAGCGCAGCCGCATCAAGCGCTTCGGCGAGGCGTCCGCGGGCATTCATGGCTTGTGCGAAATCAACCGCGCCACCGCCCATGACCGTGATCGGAGCGAGGCTGATAGCAAAAATCGTTGCGACATTTCCGCCCGTAGCCCGGAAAAAGCGCCGAAGTTTTGAATAAATTCCACCCATCTGAACAGGCCTTTATTTACCATTCAAGCGCGAAGAATGACCGAAATCTCTTAAAATCGCGTGGAAAGAGAGGGTTTCCCGGAGGTTAAGACCGGGCTAGTCAGTCTTTCCCCTGAAGGATGATTTCCGTGGCCGCCCAGACCCTCAACGCCGTCAAATCCTGCCTTGCTGACCTGATCGGCATCGCCACCGTGTCCCGCGACAGCAATCTGAAGCTCATCGACTATGCCGAAGCCCGCCTCAAGGCGCTGGGCGCAAGGTGCGAGCGCACGGCCGATGCGTCCGGAACCAAGGCCAATCTTCACGCCATTCTCGGACCCGAGGTCGATGGCGGCGTTGTGCTCTCCGGCCACACCGATGTCGTGCCTGTGGATGGCCAGGACTGGGCGACCAATCCCTTTGTGATGACAGAGGCCGGTGACCGCCTGTTCGGAAGGGGCACGTGCGACATGAAAGGCTTTATCGCCTGCTGTCTGGTCATGGCCGAAACATTTGCGCGCCAGGACCTGAAGCGGCCTGTGCATTTCGCCTTTTCCTATGATGAGGAAGTGGGATGTCTGGGTGCACCGGACATGATCCGCGAAATGACGGCGGCCGGGCCGCAGCCCGGGATTGCCATTATTGGCGAACCGACCGGTATGAAAGTCGTGACGGGACATAAGGGGCTTTATTCTGTCCGGGTGGAAATCGAGGGTCTGGAGGCACACTCCTCGAAAGTCGAGGATGGGGCCTGCGCCGTCACCCATGCGGTTCCGCTGATGCAATATCTGGTCGATCAGGCCGAGATCTGGCGATCCAGCGCTCCGGCGGACAGCCCGTTTGACCCGCCCTATGGCACGATCACGATCGGTCAGATGGAAGGCGGAACAGCGACGAATATTCTCGCCCGCCGTGCCTGGTTTGAAAGTCTGATGCGTCCGGCGCCCTGGGATGATGCCCGCGCCGTCGGCGAAGGCCTGCGCGCGCAGGCTGAACAGGTGCAGGCGCAGATGCGCCGATATGCGCCCAACGCCCGGGTCGAGGTCGCCCAGCGATCCGACGCGCCGCCCTTGCGCCCGGAAGACAACGGCCCGGCGGAAGAGCTGGCCCGGCGGCTTACCGGCGATAACGCCAAGAGATATGTATCTTTCGGGACGGAAGCAGGTCAATTCCAGTCTGCCGGGCTGTCGACGGTTGTTTGCGGTCCCGGCTATATCGAACAGGCGCACAAGCCGGATGAATTTGTCGATATCAGCCAGCTGGAAGCCTGTATCCTATTTCTGAACCGCCTGTCTGACTGGCTGACCGAGTAATGCGCCATGTATGAACGTTCTGAGCCGCTACATGTCCTGAATCCGCCGGCATCTGGCGAGGGGCGGGGGATACTCGTTTTCGGTGCGCCACGTGGGGGCACGTCCATGGTGGCGGGCGCCTTGCGCATCCTCGGCGTGGATATGGGCGCGCGGCAAGGCGTCGGGAATAATGAGGATCTGGATATTCAGGACGCCCGAGGCGGGGTGGCCGAGCTGGGAGATCCGGCGTCCGGCGTCTTTCGGTCTGCACTCTCGCGAATGCGGCCAGCGATCGTAAAGCGTGCGGAATCCGGCCAGCCATGGGGCTGGAAAGATCCGCATGGCGCGCTCTATGCGGCGCAGGTGCAGGATTTGTTGCCTGATCCGCGGATTATCTGCGTGTTTCGTGATCCGCAGGCCGCCGCCGAACGGGTGAGCCTTTTGACAGAAAAGCCGATTTTGGCGGCACTCGAGGAAACCCTGACGCTGTATCAGCGCAGCCGGACATATCTGGCGGACTGTGATCTGCCCGCGGCGCTTGTGAGCTATGAAAAGTCGCTGGTCAGGCCCGAGCGCTTTGTCGAGCAGCTGGCCGGGTTTTGCGGCCTGTCGCCATCGCTGGAGCAGGTCGAGGAGGCCATCGCCTTCTGTTACCCGGAACGCGGCCATGGCAGCCCGACAGATCCGGGCTGGCCGCGGCAGGGCGCGCTCTAGGAAACCGCTTTCAGCGTCGTATCTGTCTGAGCCGCTTCGCGATCCCTGTTCCAGTAGGACACGGACGGAACTTTCGAGCGGTCACACCGGTCAGCGTATTTGCGCGCAATTTCGGTCACTTCGTCCATCAAGCCTTCTTCCAGCGTGATCGGGTTCAGGCCGAGTTTCAGGAAGGTTGCGTTCTCGACATGAAGCTCGTTCTCGTCGGCTTCATTGCGTGGATTTGGCATATTGGCGATTTCTGCACCGGTCTTGCCGGCGATCATGTCGGCCAGTTCGCGGACGCGATGCGTCTCGGTCATCTGGTTCATGATATGGACACGCTCACCGGGCTTCGGACGATTGGCCAGGGCCAGTTCGATACAATGCACCGTGTCCTGAATATGGATGAAGGCGCGGGTCTGTCCGCCGGTGCCATGCACTGTCAGCGGGTGGCCGATGGCGGCCTGCATCAGGAAGCGGTTGAGAACCGTGCCGTAATCACCGTCATAATCAAACCGGTTGATCAGACGCTCATCCTTGCGGGTTTCTTCGGTCTGTGTGCCCCAGACAATCCCCTGATGGAGGTCGGTGATCTTCAAACCGTCATTCTTGTTATAGAAGTGGAAGAAGAGCGCATCCTGCGTCTTGGTCATGTGGTAGATGGAGCCTGGATTGGCCGGATACAGGATTTCCGTATCGATCAGGCCGAGCGGCGTTTCCACTTTCACATTGAGGTAGCCTTCCGGAATTTTCATTCCGGCTGTGCCGTATCCATAAACGCCCATCGTGCCGAGGTGGACGAGGTGGATGTCCAGACCGGAATCCACGATGGCCGCCAGCACGTCATTGGTGGCGTTCAGATTGTTGTCGACCGTGTAGCGCTTGTGGCGCGCCGATTTCATTGAATAGGGCGCTGCGCGTTGTTCGGCGAAGTGCACGATGGCATCCGGTTTTTCCGCCAGGATCAGATCCAGCAATTCCTGATAATCCTTGCCGACATTGAGATCGACGAACCGGATATCCTTGCCGGAAACTTCTTTCCAGGCCGCCAGGCGCACGCTCATCGGTTGGATAGGTGTCAGCGAATCGACCTCGAGTTCGATATCGATTTTGCGGCGTGAAAGATTGTCGACGATGACAACTTCATGGCCTTTGTTGGAAAGGTGTAGGGCCGTAGGCCAACCGCAAAAACCGTCGCCGCCGAGAACGATCACCTTCATAATGGACACCTGCGCTACATTAATAATTCCGGATTGGCGAGCCTTCTCGCAAGGGATACGCCTGATGACAAGGCTTTGCTGCTCTAAACAAGCAGGTAGAATAATTTAGAACGCGCACCCACAGGAGCCGGATTTGCCAGAAATAGAACGCTTCGGGCCGTTTGATGATGCCTTTCTGATCGAGCCCAAACGGTTCGGTGATGAGCGTGGCTGGTTTGAAGAAGTCTGGAATGAATCGCGCTTTCAGTCACTTGTGGGGGTTTCGCCGCGATTTGTTCAGGACAATGCTTCCCGATCCAAAGCTGCGGGAACGGTGCGCGGCCTGCATTTTCAATCGCCCCCCATGGCGCAGGCCAAGCTGGTGCGATGCCCGCGCGGCGCGATTTATGATGTTATTGTCGATATTCGCCATGGCTCGCCGACCTTTGGACAATGGGCGGGCGCGACTCTCACCGAGGAAAATGGACGCCAGCTCTGGGTGCCACGTGGCTTTGCGCATGGTTTTGCCACGATGGCGCCGGACAGCGAGATCGCCTACAAGGTCGATAATCCGTATTCGGCCGAACATGATGGCGGCATATTCTGGAATGATCCCGCGATTGGCATACGCTGGCCGTTTGATACGGATGCCGCTGTGACGTCCGCCAAGGATCGCAATGCGCCAAGGCTCGCGGAGCTTCCCGAACTCTTCAGGCATGCATCATGAAGTGTCTGGTGATTGGCTCCAGCGGACAGGTGGCGACGGCGCTCGCCCGGCAAGCGGGTTCGCATGAGGTGATCCGCACGGGACGTCCGCAATTTGATCTGGCCGACCCGACCGGAATCGCCGATCTGATTGGACAGATTGCGCCCGATATCATCGTCAATGCGGCGGCCTACACTGCCGTCGACAAGGCCGAGGAGGAGATCGCAGCGGCGCGCGCCCTGAACGAGACCGGACCGGCGGCGCTGGCCCGGTCAGCCGAGACACTTGGCGTACCCTTCATTCATATCTCGACCGACTATGTCTTCAATGGTCTGGGCGGCGCGCCCTATGTGGAAAAGGCCGAAGTGTCTCCCCTGAATGTCTATGGTCAGACCAAGGCCGATGGCGAGCAGGCCGTGTTGGCAGTCAATCCGGCGGCATTGATAGTGCGCACCAGCTGGGTCTATGCGGCGGAAGGGCACAATTTCGTGCGCACCATGCTGCGCCTCGCTGCCGAACGCGACGCATTGAACGTGGTGGATGACCAGATTGGCCGGCCAACGGAGGCCAACGCGCTGGCATCCGCTTTGCTGACTTTGGGCGAACATTTGAAGGGCGGGGCGCCCGGCGGATTATTGCATGTCGCCAATTCCGGCGAAGCCAGCTGGAAGGACCTGGCGCAGGCCGCCATCTCCGGGGCCGGGCTTTCAACGCGCGTGTCCGGCATCCTCACCAGCGACTACCCAACCCCCGCCAGACGCCCGGGAGATACGCGTCTCGACCTGGCGCGGGCGGAGACGGAGTATGGCATTATCCTGCCCGACTGGCAGGAATCGCTGGAAAGATGCCTTGAAATGATGGGTGTGAGTGGACGCCGCGCGTAAGAGCGGGTAAACGGCGCGCGACTCTGTTTCAGGCGGGCCTGCGGGGCTCGCGCCTATCCGCATCGAGAGGAATTTCGCATGGCTGTTCGGGTTGCTATTACGGGTTTTGGCCGCATTGGTCGTCTGGCTTTGCGCGCGGTTCTTGAGGAGCAGCGCTGGGGCGAGATCGAAGTTGTCGCCATCAACGATTCGTCCACACCGAAAACCAATGCCCACCTTCTGACCTATGACAGCGTGCATGGCCGTTATCCGGGCAAGATCACGGTCGGGGATGACTGGATTGATGCCGGTTTTGGCAAGATCCAGAAGGTCTCCAACCGCGATCCGTCGCAATTGCCCTGGGGTGATATGGGCGTTGATCTGGTGCTGGAATGCACCGGAAAGTTCAATTCGAAGGAAGCCTCGATGGCGCACATCGAGGGTTCGGGCGCGAAGAAGGTTCTGTGCTCGGCACCGGCCAAGAATGCCGACAAGACCATTGTCTATGGCGTCAATCACGATCAATTGGCAGCCAGCGATCTGGTGGTGTCGAATGCCTCGTGCACCACGAACGGCCTCGCGCCCGTCGCCAAGGTGCTGAACGATGCCGTGGGTATCGAGCGTGGCCATGTCACGACAATCCACGCCTATACCGGCGATCAGCCGACGCTGGACCGGAACCACAATGATCTGCACAGGGCGCGGGCTGCAGCGATGTCCATGGTGCCGACCTCGACTGGTGCGGCGAAAGCCGTAGGCCTGGTGCTGCCGGAGCTGGCGGGCAAGCTGGACGGGGCAGCGGTGCGCGTGCCGACACCGAATGTCTCCCTCATCGATATGGTGTTTGTACCGTCAAGGGAAACAACTGCCGAGGAGATCAATGCCGCCATCCGTGCCGCAGCCGATGGTCCGATGAAGGGCATTCTCGGCTATGACGACATTCCGCTGGTCTCGATCGATTATAATCATGACAATCGGTCCTCGATCGTCGCCATCGACAAGACTAATGTCATTGATGGGCGCCTCGCCCGTGTGATGACCTGGTACGACAATGAGTGGGGCTTTGCCTGCCGCATGATCGATACCGCGGTGGCCATGGGCAAGTTCATCTGATCGTCAGGAACAGGATACGTCATGACATTACGCCGGATTGAAGACGCGGACGTGGACGGCAAGCGGGTATTGGTCCGCGTCGATTTCAATGTGCCGATGAAAGATGGCGTGGTCACGGACGCGACCCGCCTGATGTCGGCCATGCCGACCATCAGCTATCTGAAATCGGCGGGCGCCCGAATTATCCTGCTGGCGCATTTCGGACGGCCGAAGGGGCAGCGCGTGGCGGACGCCTCGCTGAGGCCGGTGGTCGCACCGCTGGCGGATATGATTGCGGCACCTGTCGAGTTTGCCGAGGATTGTATCGGTCCGGCCGCGGAAGCTGCCGTGGCGGCGCTGAAACGCGGCGGTGTCCTGCTTCTGGAAAATACGCGCTTTCATGCGGGCGAAGAAACCAATGATCCGGCATTTGCCGCCGAACTGGCCAAGCTTGGCGATATCTATGTGAATGATGCCTTTTCGGCGGCGCATCGGGCGCACGGCTCCACGGCTGGTGTGGCGCAATTGCTGCCCGCCTATGCGGGGCTGGCCATGCAGCGGGAGCTGGATCATCTGGGACAGGCCCTGCGCGATCCCAAACGCCCGGTGATTGCGATTGTCGGCGGGGCGAAAGTCTCGACCAAGATCGCGCTTCTGGAAAACCTTGTCAGCAAGGTCGACAAGCTGTTTGTCGGCGGAGCGATGGCGAATACGTTTCTGGCGGCGCAGGGCCATGATGTCGGTAAGAGCCTTTATGAGGCGGACTTCGCCGATACCGCCCGCGCGATCATGGACGCCGCCCGCAAGCATGGCTGCGAGATGATCCTGCCGGTCGATCTGGTCTGCGCACGCGAATTCGCCCCCAACCCGGACACGGTGACGGTGCCGGTCGACGCTATCCCGTCCGGCATGATGGCGCTGGATTGCGGTCCGGCGACGGTGGATGCGCTGGCCGATACGATTGATGCCTGCAAGACGCTGATCTGGAATGGTCCGCTGGGCGCATTTGAAACGCCGCCTTTTGATACCTCCACGGTTGAAGCGGCCAGATATGCCGGCAATCGCGCGCGGGCGAATAAACTGATCGCCGTGGCGGGTGGGGGCGATACCGTCGCCGCGCTCAATCAGGCCGGGGCGTCGGGCGATTTCACCTTTGTTTCCACCGCGGGCGGGGCCTTCCTGGAATGGATGGAAGGCAAAACGCTGCCGGGCGTGGAAGCCGTCACCGATTAACGCTAGACTTTCAAACCTTCTGATCTGCTGGGGACAAGACGATGGATCTCGAACAACTCAACGAAATCGCCATGCAAATGGTGGCACACGGCAAGGGCATTCTGGCGGCGGATGAATCCACCGGCACGATCAAGAAGCGCTTCGACACGATCGGGCACACCTCGACCGAGGACAGCCGCCGCGACTGGCGCGAAATGCTGTTCCGCACCCAGCCGGCGATGAATGAATATATTTCCGGCGTCATCCTCTATGATGAAACCCTGCGCCAGAAAGCCGCCGACGGCACGCCGCTGGCGAAACTGATTTCCGATGCCGGTGCGGTTCCGGGCATCAAGGTGGATATGGGCGCCAAGGATCTGGCGGGCGCGCCGGGCGAGAAAATCACCGAGGGCCTGGATGGCCTGCGCGATCGCCTGAATGAATATCATGAGCTGGGCGCACGCTTTGCGAAATGGCGCGCCGTGATCGAGATGGGCCGCGATGGTGATGACAGCATGCCCTCGCCCTATTGCGTCGATGTGAACATGCACGCGCTCGCGCGTTATGCCGCCCTGTGTCAGGAAGCGGGCATTGTGCCGATTGTCGAGCCGGAAGTCCTGATGGATGGCGATCACACAATCGAGCGCTGCTATGAAGTCACCGAATATGCGCTGAAGAAGCTGTTTGATGAGCTTTATGCGCAAGGCGTGCAGCTGGAAGGCATCATCCTCAAACCCAACATGATCATTCCGGGCAAGAAATGTCCTGAACAGGCCAGTGTCGAGGACGTGGCCGATCTGACGGTCCAGTGCCTCGCCAATTGCGTGCCCTCGGCGGTGCCGGGCATTGCCTTCCTCTCGGGCGGACAGTCGGACGAAGACGCGACGGCCCACCTCAATGCCATGAATGCGGCATATGATCTGCCGTGGGCGCTGACCTTCTCCTATGGCCGTGCCTTGCAGGCTGCCCCGCTGAAAGCCTGGAATGGCAAGGATGTGGCTGCCGGGCAAAAAGCGTTCAATCATCGGGCCCGCATGAATGGTCTGGCCGCGATGGGGGAGTGGACGCCGGAGCTGGAAACGCAGGGCTGAGATTCCGCCGCCCACCGGCTCGCCCGCTGACAGATTGGCCGGACCGTCCGCGATTGCGGGGATAAAATTGGAATCGGCATTTTTGTCTCCTACTACAACTCCTGCAATTCCGGAGGTGCGCGAGGGGCGGATGGGCGTGTCTGGCAAGGCGATGGTGGTCATTCTGATGATTCCGGTTTTATCCCCGCCGGGCTCCCCTGACTCCGGTTTTTTCCGGTTTTATCCCCGTAATGTCCGGAAGGCGCGCCGCGGGACGGCCCGGCGATGGAACGGGAGTTTAGGCGCAATGCGGCGGACGGGGATAAGGGATTAAGAGGGACACACACCGGTTTCCGGTGAGCCCCCAAATCGTGCCTTGGCGCGCCTTCCGCCACACTGCGGGCATGCCCGGACCAGCGCGCATTGTTCTGCCCGGATATCCGCAGCATGTGGTCCAGCGCGGCAATCGCCGCCAGCCAACTTTCCTTGAAGACAAAGACGGCGGGCTCTATCGACAAAGTCGGCCCGGCGTCTCACGCCGCGCCGGAGCGGACAAGCGGAGCTAAATGGTGTGTGTCCCTGTTCATTCCGCATCTGGTGTTTGCAGCTTAGTGGGAAAAACTGACAGAAGCAGGTCATTGTGAAATGGCTAAATATTGCTTCGAATTCGTTGGCCATAGTCTCTTTTTAGGCCTACTGCAGGGGATGGTCCGCGTGGCGGATAGGGCTTTACGAGCCTAGTTTTTACCGAAGTCAGGAAATTCCATGAAATCGACCCTGTCCTGGATGGCCCGCCTGGGCACCGGAGCCCTGTCGCTTGCGGCGATGGCCACCGGCACCGCGATCTTCAGCGCGGCCGCTGACGCTCAAGACGAATATATCTGGGTGCGTCAGGATACGCCGCCGGTCGACTACGTGCACGCTGTCGGCGCGCCGCAGCGCCCGCTTTGCCGTGTGACTGATAGTCGGGAAATCTCTGGCAGTTTTGGCTCTTTGTGGATCGGCTGGTTTGATGGCACGCGATGCAATGCCTGGTATGCAGGAACTGTCGAAGGCGCGCAGACAACAGATTTACAGTTTCTGGTACCGACACCGGGGCATACAACGCGCTGGGTCGAGATGGCCAGCACGTCGCCGTATCACACGTTCGATGGCGATGCCCTGGTGGGCGGTCACAGTACATATATGAATCGGGATATGCATATTTGCAGCGAGGCCGGTACGACGGGCTTTGTCATTTGGGGCAGGCCAACGGCGGGCGAGGAAGGCTATTGCTCAACGGAATCGCCCGATCATCCCGGCGGTTATCCACCCATCTACAAGCTGGTTGGCAGCATCGTCTCAATCTACGAGTAAGCGGGCGTAAAATTGGCGAAAAACGGGGACACACACCATTTAATCTTCCCAACACACGCCTGCCGCAATGGATTGCAGCGTCTCTCCGGCGCGCACCGTCCAGGCCCCGCCGCCACCGTCCTGATTCCAGGAATTTACCGGCGCAAGACCCGGCGCCTCACGCCGCGCCGGGGCGGACAAGCGAAGCTTAATGGTGTGTCCCTGTTTTTCTTGCACTGAACGGCTAGTCGAGCGAGCCTCGGGCGCCCGGGATTGAGCAAGTGCTGTCAGAGAAACGCGCCAACTCCTCACACATTGCCACAGCGTCATCCAACGCTGTTCGCCACCACTGCGTCAAAGAAAGCTGAACCCGGTGGCCACGGACCAGCATCTCCGCAAATTGTGGGTCCGCCCGCATCGCATCCACGTCGATGACCGTTCTGATCTGAAAAGGGTAATCAGGCGCATACTCATCGGTGACCCCGTCATGGCGCCAGTAAGGTTCCACGCTGGATAGCCGTTGAATGTACTCGGACATGCCGTTCAGGTAATCGACCGACGCATAATATTCCGTCACGGCGTCTCGCACCGCGGCATCGCCAATTCCGGCAAAACGGCCAGAGGCGATGATCTCTTCATAAGCGCTGCGCGGTGGCGCAGCTGGTGGTGCCCTGCCAATCGTTACGATGCCAAACGCCATCGCATCATTGTTGAAGCCCTCCCAATCGTCCTCGCGCAAGCGGGTGAGAAGTTCTGCTCTGCTCTGGTTTCCTTCTTCAAAGCGATCTACGGACCGGCTCAGATAGTGAATGGCTTCCTCGGATTCAGACAGCAACCGCTCAAGGGCCGCGCTTTGTGCTCTGCGCTCAATCCTGTTTTCGTTCCAGGAATTGATCTGAAACGCCAATAAAACGCCGACCAACACGATCACAAAATCAAGGCCGACCGCAGCCCAGTCCCGGGCACCGAGATTAGCCTTCTGCCTTCGAAACGGCATATCTTCCCCTCAAAGCGATCATTATCAGTTCGACATGGACGGCCAAGCGTGTCTGATGACGGTTATCTAGTCAAAGGATGGATCACAAAATAGCTGAACGATCATTCGGCGACTCCAGGAAAATTCCGGTCCGACTCGAACTGGGCTCCGGTTCGGTTCCACGGGCTCCGGGGGTGTGTCCAGGCAGGCGGGCGACCGTAACATCGGCGCCTATGCCGGCGTTTTTCCGATGCGTTCGATCAGGGGCCGGTCGTTCAGGGCGTCGACGGCTTTGGCGGCGATGTCGGCCAGATTGCAGCCCAGCTCTTCATAGAGCGCGTCCATGGCCGCCCGGATGTGGCCGAGCATGTCCATCAACAGCGTGTATTGCGCCTGCCCCTCTGCGGTCAGTTTGAGCACTTTGCGCCGGTTGTCGGTGGCATGCGGCGTCCTGGCAATCAGACCCAGCTCGATCAGAAGCGTGATGCGCTGTGTGGCGAGCTGATGTGGTTGATCCAGTGCGTTGGCAATGTCGGCAGCGGTGACATTGTCGACCTCGCCGATCATCAGCACGGTGGAAATCGCGCGCGGCGGAATGCGGATGCCGGCCGAGTCCAGCAAGACTTCCCCCTGATCGGCAATCGTCTCGACCAGCCGCAAGAGCTTGTTCGACAGGAAAGCGCCGCTCAGCGGGTGGGTGTCCATGATGTTGCTGTTCTGCATGCCTTGATTATTCCACAATTAATTGCACAATTGATTGTGTATTTATATATATCGCGACCGGTCCGGTCAATCCGGAACAGAGACACAGGAGGAAAAAGGCCATGGACACACACGCGACTGACAAGCGATCAACCATCGCAACGCTCGGCCTGTTTCTGGTGATCCTGACGATTGGGAGCGCCGTGGCGCATTTTGCAATTGTGCGTCTGGTGCCGACCTCGCTCTATGTCGGGACGCTGATGATGATGCCTGCCCTGTCCGCCTTTGTGACGCTGAAGCTCCGGGGCCGGACAATTTCCGGCCTGCCCTGGCGCTGGGGCGGATTCGGCCCCAATTGGGCCGGCTATCTGGTGCCGGTCGTCTATGTTTCGGCCGCCTATGGCCTCGCCTGGTTGCTCGGCTTTGGCGGCATGGGCAATCCGGAGACGTTCGCCGACTGGCGCGCGCAGCTGGGCTTGCCCGAGGCGTCCACCTGGATGGTGATCGCCCTGATGGTGGTGCTCATGGCGGTGGTGCAGTTCGTGAAATCGCTGGGCACGATTGCGGGTGAGGAAATCGGCTGGCGCGGCTTTCTGGTCTGGGAGCTTCGTAAACTGATGTCGTTCGAGGCGACCTGTCTGATCAGCGGCCTGTTATGGGCGGTCTGGCACTATCCGGTCATCATCGCCTATGGCGGCGGCAATACGCTGTTCCAGCTGGCCTGTTTTACTTTGATGATCGTCGCCATGTCGGTGATCATGACATATTACACTTTCCGTGCGCGCTCCCTGTGGCCCGCCGTCATGTTCCACGGGGCGCATAATATCTACATCCAGAAAATCTTCACGCCGCTGACGCTCGAAACGGAACGGACCGGGGTCTGGATCGATGAATACGGCTTGATGGTGCCGCTGGTCGTCACAGTTCTGGCGCTGATCTACTGGCGCAAGGCGCGCGCCGAAGGGCTTTAAGGTCTAGCCCTCGCACGCTTCCGGCAGGCGTCCGCCATCTTCCAGCAGGGATTTGCCGGTGGCGTCGCACAGCGCGTCGATGCGGTAGCTGACGGCGCGTTCGCGCGGACCGCCGGCATAGCGCGCGACCAGCAGGACCTCGCCCGCCTGCGGCACGATGCCGGTGCAGGCATAGACCTCGTCATAATCCTCGCGCGCGGCGGCGGCCTGTGGGGTCACCGGGCCGAAGCCGGGCATGGCCGCCCAGGCGGCGGTGCAGGCCTCTTCGGCAAAGGCGGCTCTTTCTGCCATGGTCAGTGTGGTTGCGCCTGCGCTGGAGGCCGGGCCGCTCAGAAAGAACGAGGCCGCCCAGATCGCTAATCCCCCCAGGATCAGCATGTTGAGAATACGCATCATGATTGCTTGTCCTCCCCACCCGGTCCGGACGCTGTGTGAAATATGACGGTTTCGCAACATCATTCTCGTGGAAGGCGAGCGGGTTCGCGCGCAAGGCGGCGGTGGCTGATTTGCGCGTCAGGCTTGTGGGAGGCCGGCGTGTCCGGATAGGCTTTTCATGCTCTATGGGAGGCAAGGGAATGCTGATCGAATTACTGACGGCTGTGGTGATGCTACAAACCGGCGCGCCGGAAGCGGAAACCGTGCCGCCCTTGGTGACGATTGCAGAAATCCATGAGGACCCGTGGGCGTGGGATGGACGGCGAGTTCGGGTTGTCGGTGATATGGATCATTGCGTCGGCTATGATTGCAATATCTGCGACGAGATCGAATATTATCCGGGGTCCGAACAATCTATGGATCAAGCGCACGATTCTGGATCGTGCGCGGGCATCTTCTTTCGTCTGCGACGGACCGGCGACGATATCGTTCGATTTAATCGAGTTATGGTTGACGCGGAATATTCGGCACACTGTTCCGGCGTCAGAATTCCTGGCGCTGACCTCACTGATCCAGATGCCGATGTGATATCTATATGTACGGATAGAGCCTCGGAGCTAAGGGATACAATTGTACTGGATATTTTGGAGGAGCGACCGGCCACATCTTTATCATGGCCTGAGGATGAGTATATCGTGATACCCGCCCCTCCGGAGCTTGGCGAGCCTCTGATTGAGGCATTTTGGGGAGCCCTGCCCTGGTCGGATGAGGAGGAGCGGACGTCAACTGAAGTCTTTGCCTTCATTGATGTCGTTGCGGCTCAGAACCCATCGCCCAATCATGGCTATGGTGTTTGTGCATGCCAGTTTTCGGAAGATTGTGATGAAGCCGATTGGCCCAACCGCTCAATTCATCTGTTTCCAGCTCGCGGCAATCCTTACACCTGCTCCTTCGCAGTCCAGCGCGACGACAGCAGCTGGGTGTTTCCGCTTCAGTAGCCCCTTCCTACCGACCGGCCTTCCGCGCTAAGAGCACCCTCATGACTTGCCAGCTTTATCTGATCACGCCGCCGCGCCTCGAGGCCGGTTTTGACGACATGCTCGCCGAGGCCTTGCAGGCCGGTGAGGTGGCCGCCCTGCAGCTGCGCCTGAAGGATCATTCGGTGGAGGAGATCAAACGCCTCGCCCCGCCGCTGATCAAACTCGCGCAATCGATGGGCGTGGCAGTGATCCTGAATGATGATCCGGAATTGGCCGTGGCGCTGGGCTGTGACGGTGTGCATGTCGGGCAGGGCGATGTGCCGGCCAAAGCGGCGCGCGAGGCGATTGGCCCGAACCGCATGCTGGGCGTGACCTGTCATGACAGCCGCCATCTGGCGATGCAGGCGGGCGAGGCGGGAGCCGATTATGTCGCCTTCGGGGCCTTCTATCCGACCGCGACCAAGGATGCGCCGACCACGGCGGATCCGGAGATACTGGAGTGGTGGTCGGACCTGTTCGAATTACCCTGTGTCGCCATTGGCGGCATCACGGTGGACAATGCCAAACCGCTGATCGAGGCGGGCGCGGATTTCCTCGCCGTGTCGTCGGGTGTGTGGTCGCATGTGGACGGACCGGCGGCAGCCGTTATAGCGTTCAACGCATTGATGCGGGGCGAGTAGACGAGGTTGACCATGGTCTGTCGCGTATTGACCGCGCTGTTTCTTTTCCTGCTTCTGGTGACCGGACAGGCGTCCGCCCAGGACGATGCACCGTCCGTGGATGCGCCGTCCGAAGAGGCGGCGTCTGATGATGATGCGCCCGCACCGCTCCTGCGCGGTCTCCAGCTCATTGATGCCGAACGCCAGAATGACGCCCTGTCGCTGGACGATGCCGACGCGCCGGTGACCACGGCGCCATCGAGCACGGCGAATCTGGCCGAGATCTTTGACCGGGCACAGCTGGCCTATGCGACGGAAGATTTTGAAACCGCCTATGTGCATGCACGCAATGCGGCCTCCGGCGGCCATGCGCGCGCGGCGACGCTGGCGGGCCTGTTGCACGAAAACCGCCAGATTGAAGAGGCCAGTGATGCGCAGGCCGTGCGCTGGTACCGGCGCGCGGCCGATCAGAACGAGCCCGTCGCGCTCTATCGGCTGGGCCGGATGGCGCAGGCGGCCAAAGCCAGCCTGTTGCCGACCGAGGCGCGCGGCTATTTCCAGCGCGCGGCGCAGGCGGGAAATATCGACGCCATGCTGGCCTATGCCCTGATCCTGAAAGCCTCGCCCGTGCCGCAGGATGCGCCCTTTGCGCTGGAATGGGCCGAGCGCGCCGCCAGTCAGGGCCATGCCGAGGCCATGTTCCAGCTGGCCCAGATGTATGATGTCTGGGAGCGCGGGCCGAACAATCCGCAAGCCGCGCGCGAATGGTATGTCCGCGCGGCGCAGGCCGATCATGCCGAGGCGGCCTTGCAGGCGGGCCTGATGGCAGGCGCCGGCGAGGGCGGGCCGGAGGATGCCGCGCAGGCCTTTGCGCTGGTTCGGCAATCGGCCGAAGCCGGGTTTGCGCCGGCCATGGGCCAATACGGGCTGATGCTGCTGAACGGCACTGATGACGGCGAAGCCGATGCGGCCACCGCGGCGGAATGGTTTGCACAGGGCGCGGTCGGCGGGGATGCCGAGTCGCGCTTCCTCTATGCCGTCGCGCTGGCGGGCGGATATGGCGTGCCGCGCGATCCGGTGCGGGCCTATTACTGGGCGCTGATGGCCGAATACGAGATGGACGGATCACGGTCGCTGAATGTCGACCGGGACCGCCTTGCCGCAGCGCTGGAAACCGACCTTGCCAATGTCTATTCCCAAGCCGTGGTGCAGGACGTGCAGTCGGAAGTCGAAGCCTATCGCGACCGCATCTCGCGCTAGGCCGACGCCCGCCAACCCCAATCGAAGATGAACAGATCGGGTCCGAAATCGCCCCATATCGGGCGCGAAAACCCTGATTGGGCCCATTTGAAGCCTTGACCTTCGGCCAGCTTCCTTGCGTCAGACAGAACAGGGGAGATTGTCATGGCGGTTGTTTTTGATACGGCTCTGGAACACGTCCTGTCCTTCGAGGGCGGATATGTGGATCATCCCAGCGATCCCGGCGGTGCCACCAATATGGGCATCACCATCGGCACGCTGGCCGAATGGCGCGGCACACCGGTTACCAAGAGCGATGTTGAAAATCTGACGCTTCAGGAAGCGGGCCAGATCTACAAGGACCGCTATTGGGATGTCTGCCGCTGCGGCGAGATGCCGGATGGCATTGCCTTCATGCTGTTTGATGCCGCCGTGAACCACGGGCCGCACCGGGCGAAACGGTTCCTGCAACAGGCCGCCGGTGTGCCAGATGACGGCATTATCGGCCCGCAGACGATGGGCGCGGTGAATGCCGCTGACCCGGATGCGCTGGTTGAGGAATATGCCGCGCGGCGCATGCATTTCTACGGTCAGCTCTCGACGTTTTCCGTGTTCGGCATGGGCTGGTCCCGGCGCCTTATGAGCGCTTACGCCCTGTCCCTGCCAAAGCCGGCGGCGGACCCCCACTACAATGCACCGCCGCCGTTCGACACGTCCGATCTTCCCGACAACTCAGCCAATGGAGCCTGGGTATGATTAATCAACGACGCAATCAGGCCCGCCAGCTCTTGCTGCGCGCCGGTTTCGATGACGCCATGGCGCGCCGGGTCCGCTCGGGCGGGCAGGGGCAGCAGGTTCTGTCGCTGGCCGCCACGGCGACCGGCGAGCACGATCCCCGGCAAATCGGGGCGCGCCTTCTGGAAAGCCCGGAACTGCGCGAAGCAGTGCGCTCGGTAATGACGGAGGCTGACCGCCGGGACGGCTTCGGCGTCGCCCGCCGCCGGGGACGCCGCAGGAGCTTTATCCTGGCGCTGGCCTGGGTCGGCGCGGCGGTCCTGACCGTCATGTTCCTCGGCCAGTTCTTCCCGGAGCTGGAAGCGCAATTGCCGGCCTTCCTGCAAGGCGGTGCCAGCCGCGATGCGGCCATTGCGGCGCTGGGTGGAGCGAGTTTCATTGTGAAGGATGTTTTCAACTGGCTGTTTGGCGGATACCGCCTGCCCCCACAGGAGCGGGTCTAGGCGAAGAGCGCTTGCCGCCCGCCGCGCTGCCTGATAGGACGCGCGCAACTTTCCGGCCCTCGCCTGATGCGGGTGGGGGCCGGTTTTCATCGTGAAGACAGCGAACGGGATGATCGTCCATGAAGATCAACGGGAATGAAGTGAAGCCGGGTATGGTGCTGCAGCATCAGGACACGCTCTGGACGGTTGTGAAAACCCTCGCGGTCAAGCCTGGCAAGGGCGGTGCCTTTGCGCAGGTCGAGATGAAGAATATCCTCGATGGCCGCAAGCTGAACGAACGTTTCCGCGCGGCCGACAAGGTCGAGCGCGTGCGCCTGGAACAGAAGGATTATCAATTCCTGTTCAAGGACGACACGATGGCGACCTTCATGGATCAGGAAAATTACGAGCAGCTTGAATTGCAGATGGACTTCATCGGCGAAGAGACGGCGTCGTTTCTGACTGATGGCATGGTGGTCGTTCTGGAATTGTATGAAGATCGCCCGATCGGCCTGACCCTGCCGCAATTTGTCGAGCTGGAAGTTGCCGATACCGAGCCGGTCGTCAAAGGCCAGACGGCCGCCAATTCCTACAAGCCGGCGGTTCTGAGCAATGGCGTGCGCACAGCGGTGCCGCCTTTTGTCGGCGTCGGCGAGCGGGTGATCATCTCGACCGAAGACGGCAGCTATCAGAAGCGGGCCGAATAGTGGGACGCGTCACCGCCCTCATGGAAGTCATGCAGAATGCGGCCCGCAAGGCGGGGCGTGGCCTGGCCCGCGATTTCGGCGAAGTCGAACACCTGCAGGTCTCCCGCAAGGGGCCGGCGGATTTTGTCTCCGCAGCTGACCGCAAGGCCGAAGATGTCATCTACGAAGCCCTGGATGCGGCGCGGCCGGGCTATGGCTTCCTGATGGAGGAGCGCGGCGAGGTCGAAGGCACGGACAAGACCCACCGCTGGATTGTCGATCCGCTCGATGGCACGACGAATTTCCTGCACAGCCAGCCACATTTTGCGGTCTCGATCGCGCTGGAGCGTCTGGGCGAGATCGTCGCCGGGGTGATCTATAACCCCGTCAATGGCGACATGTTCCATGCTGAAAAAGGCTATGGCGCGTGGCTGGATGACCGGCGTCTGCGCGTCTCCGGGCGCAAGGAACTCATGGATTGCGTGATTGCCACCGGCACGCCGTATTTCGGCAAGAAGGGGCATGCCCGTTTCCTGAAAGAGCTGCATCAGATCATGCCGAGCGTGGCCGGCATCCGCCGCTATGGCGCGGCCTCGCTGGATCTGGCGTGGACGGCGGCCGGGCGCTTTGATGCGTTCTGGGAGCGGGATCTGAAGGCCTGGGACATTGCTGCCGGGATCATCATGATCCGGGAAGCGGGTGGCTATCACATCGAAGCGGATGGCGCAGGCGATCCGCTGGAAACCGGCAATATCATCGCCGGAAATGAAAACATTGCCCGCCATATCGCCGAAAAACTGAAAGCCGCCGCCTGACCTGTCAGCGGGCATTCATGTAAGGTGTGCCTTTCTGCCATCCGGGGAGGTGCACCATGATTGAATTACTGGCTCTGGCGGCTTTCGACATCAGCGAAGACTGCACCTGGAACGGCATCCCGCTTTATGGCGAGGTGCAGGTGGTTGAAAGTTTTGCCGACATTGATGTCGAGGTCGTGACCAGCTTTCCCGATCTCAATGTGAAAGTGGTGGAGAGCTTCGCCGATGATTGCGGCGAATGGGAGTTCGTCGACTCGTTTCCGGACTTCACCATCCGCTTCGTCGACAGTTTCCCGGATATCCGGATCAAGTTTGTCGAGAGCTTTCCGGGCGTGGACTAGCGCGGGCCGGACAAAGCCCGGCCCCGCCAATACCTGTCGGATGACGCACTAGCGGCAGTGACGTCCGCGTCCTGCCGGGTCTGCCGACGATCCGCTGTCCCGGTCGGAACAATTTCGCGTGGTTCCCCGGCCATAACCGGCGCGGTCGGCATTAGGCCCGCTGTCGCTGTCGGTGACGTTGGTGCGGTTGGTGTTGCTGGTGCCGCGGCGTCCGTAATTGGCCGGGTCGGCATTGGCACCGGAGTCATTGTCGGAATACCCTGTTCGCTGCCGCCGGCCATAGCCGGCGCGATCTGCCGAACTGCCGCTGTCAGCATCCGTGCGTCCGGTGTAGGACTGGGCGACAGCGCTTCCCGTCACCGTGCCGATTGCCCCCATTGCCGCCATTCCGCCCGCAACACTGGCGAGAAATGATCGGCGGCTGAGTTTTCCCTTCTTGGCCATATCCTGCCCTCCCATGCTAAAACCATAATGCATTTATGGTTTATAGTGAGGCCAAATACCCCTTGTCAAACAAGCGTTTAGTGAGAAGGCTCTTGATCCTCATTCTCAGAGATGCAAGGTATTCGCCATGGCTTTCTATAACCGTTTTATCCTGCCCAATCTGATCGGATGCGCGTGCCAGCAATCGCGGATCATGAAGCAACGCACCAAAATCGTTCCCGAGGCCGAAGGCGTCGTTGTTGAAATCGGTATGGGAGCGGCCCCGAACCTGCCGCTCTATGATGCCGACAAGGTGAAGGCGATCATCGGAATCGAGCCCAATGCCGGATTGCGCACAAAGGCCGGCCGAGCGATTCAGGCACAATCGCTGCCGGTCGAACTGGTGGATGGCGTGGCTGAAAATCTGCCGCTTGACGCGGCCACAGCCGATACAGTGGTCTTGACCTACACGCTGTGTACCCTGCCGGACGTGGCCGGAGCTATGGCGGAAATCCGGAGAATCCTGAAACCCGGTGGACGATTGTTGTTTTGCGAACATGGTGCGGCCCCCGATGCGGGGGTCTTCAAATGGCAAAGCCGGATCGAGCCGGTCTGGAAAATCCTTGCCGGCGGGTGCCATCTGGCCCGGCCGATTGACCGCATGATCACGGCAGGTGGTTTTTCCATCGACAAGCTGGAGGCAGGCTATATGCCCAAAACGGCCAAAATCGTCGCCTATGATTATATAGGTGCGGCGAAGGTCGCCTAAGCGCACCCCGCACATCTCGGCGCAGCCGGGTCGCTGTCCAGGCGTTTGGGCGCGATTTCGTCGCCGCACTCAACGCACCAGCCATATTCGCCGGCATCAATCCGCTTCAACGCGGCGTCTATGCGGCGGATTTCCATGGCGCGGCGCGAGTCGGCGGCCTTGGCCATGGCCTGGACCTGCATGGAATCGAGGCGCGACAGGCGGCCCACGGATTGCTGGTCCAGCGTCACAGGCTTGCGATCCTCACCGCCGCCTTTCGAGAGGGCGATCAATTCGTCCTTCAGCTCCAGCAGGCGCTGGCGGGCGGCAATCGGATCCATCGTCATGGCGCCGATCTAGCACCGCAACCGGGTGCGGCGCTACTCTTGTTCCCGCGCGGCCTGAATGATGATAAGGCGGGCGAGAAAGCGGAATGGAGAGGGTAAGCCCGCATGCGGGATCATTTTCTGCGCCTGTCGGCCTATAATGCCTGGGCCAATGACCGCCTCTACGACGCGGTCGCTGAATTGTCCGATGACCGGTTAGTGGCCGCGAATGGCGCTTTTTTTGACAGTATTTTCGGGACTTTGACTCATATCCTGATCGCCGACCGGATCTGGATGCACCGTCTGACCGGCGAGGGTCCAACCCACACAAATCTGCGAGACAGGCCTTTTGAAAAACTGGGCGAATTGTGGATGGAACGAGAAGCCATGGACCGGCGCATCGAGGCTTTCATCGACGCATTGCCAGCGGCCGATTATGCCGGAGAGTCCCACTACACCAATACGCGCGGCGAACCGCATCATTTGGCACGGCAGATCATCCTGACGCATTTGTTCAACCACCAGACCCATCACCGCGGCCAGGTGCATCACATGCTTTCCGTGGAAGGCAGGGTGCCACCGCCGCTGGATCTGTTGTATTTTGCCCTGCCGGCTGCTTAGGAGAGACCGTCTGGCCGTCTGTCCCGCTTTCCTTGACCTGTCGCGGGGCTATGGTGCGCGCCAGATCGGGTAGACAGGGACAGTCATGACCGAAACCATTCTCTCGCTGGAGGGCGTCACCAAGCGCTATTCCGGCCACACTGCCGTTGCCGGCTTCGACCTTGCGGTCCATCGCGGACAGATTACCGGCTTTCTGGGGCCCAACGGTGCCGGAAAGACGACATCCCTGCGTATGGCGCTGGGCATCATCAAGCCGGATGACGGCAAGGTCCGCCTGTTCGGGAAATCGCCGAACGCCACAACCTTGCAGCGCGTCGGCTTCCTGCCGGAAGAGCGCGGCATCTACAAGAAGATGAAGGCGGAAGACGTCATCATCTTCTTTGGCCGTATGAAAGGCATGACCATGCCGGCCGCCCGCAAGGCGGCGCGCGAGGGGCTGGAACGGTTTGGCCTGGGCGGTGAAGCGAAGAAGAAGATCAAGGACATGTCCAAGGGCATGGCGCAGAAGGTGCAGATTATCGCCACCCTCGCCCATGATCCGGAATTCATCATTCTGGACGAGCCGTTCTCCGGGCTCGATCCGGTCAATCAGAAAATGCTCGAGGAAATGATCCGCGACGAAGCCCGGCGCGGAAAGACCATATTATTCTCCACCCATGTCATGGAACATGCCGAACGCCTGTGCGACCAGATCGTACTGATTTCCAAAGGCCGAAAAGTCTTTGATGGCGATGTGCCGAGCGCCCTGTCGCAAGTGCCGCGCCGGGTGATCATCGAGACCTCCTCCGATCATGATCTGAAGCAGGTTCTCTCCGGTCAGGGCGGTGTCGAGCCCCAGGACGCCCCGGAAGGCCTGTCCGGCTGGACGATCGAGCTGGCCCCCGGTTCGGACGCACAGGACGTATTGAAGGCCTGCGTCGAGGCGGGTGTCAGGCTCGCGCGGTTCGAGCCGATGCGCGCGCACTTACATGATGTCTTTGTTGAACTTGTCGAGAAATCCAACCGGGAGGCTGTGTGATGCGCGCAATCTATCTCATGGCCCGCCGCGAATACCTCTCCTATGTCGCGACCTGGGGCTTCTGGCTGTCGCTGCTTTCGATCCCGTTTTTCATGATGATTGGTGGCGCCATTCCCATCCTGGCCGAATCCTCCCAGCCGACCCGGTATTACGCCGTTCTTGACGAAACGGGGCTGGGCCTCGGTCAGGCGATCGAACGCGAATTCCAGGAAGGCCAGAAGGACGAGGTGATAGCCGCGTTCAGCGCACTGGCCGCCACTATGGGCCGGTCAGAGGCGATGGACAGCGTCGAACGGGCGATCCGGGCGGAACCCGGCCTGGAAGGCCTGCCAGAAGCCCTGGAGGCTTTCGGGGCTCCCGTGGACATCTCCGCCGACCAGTTCCGGAGCCGCTTCATTCAGGTCGATCCTCCCGCCGGAAATGTCGACGCGCTGAGACCCTATCTTCTCGGGGAGCAGACCGTTCGTATGGATGGCGAAGATCATCCGCTCTTTGCCGCCATCGTCTTTCGGAGCGGCGGTCAGTACGGCGTCGAGATCGACTATTGGAGTACGAATCTGACATCGTCCGATCTGAAAAACCGGGCCCGCCGGGCGGCGCGAAACCATCTGCGCTCGGAAGCGTTTGAAGCCGCCGGCATTTCCGAACAGGTTCTGGCGGAAGTGAATGCCATCAATCCGGTGCTTCAGGAATGGACGCCGGAACGCGGCCGGGAGAGTGCCGAAGTCAGCATCAGCGACCGTATCCCCTTTGCCGTCGGTATTGGCGCGACCATCATGCTGTGGATCATGATCTTCTCGATCACCAACATGCTGCTGACCGCGATGATCGAGGAAAAGGGCAACAAGATACTGGAAACCCTTCTGGCGACGGCGCGCTATCATGAAATCCTGATCGGCAAGCTGGCCGGGCTGGCAGCGGTCTCTGCGACCTTCATTCTGGTCTGGGGCGGGCTGGCCTCCAGTGGCCTGTTTGCGGCGCAATCATTTGCCGCAGCAGCTGATCTGCCACTCGCCGAAATCCTGGCCGCCATCTGGGATCCCGGCCTCATCATCCCGGCTATCGGCTATTTCGTGGTCGGCTATCTGATGTATGGCACGATCTATCTGGCGATCGGCTCCCTGTGCGATACGCTTCAGGAAGCCCAGTCATTGATGAGCCCGATCATCATGGTGATGATGGTGCCCTTCATCGTGATCATGGTGACACTCGAATCACCCGATTCGACCTTCCTGCAGATCGCGTCCTGGGTGCCGTTGTGGACGCCCTTCCTGATGATGGCGCGTTTGCAGTCAGACCCGGGCATGGTGGAGATTATCGGCACGACCATCGTCATGGTGGTGACGGCCGTCACGGTGATTTTTCTGGCCAGCTATGTGTTCCGGCAGGGCTCCATGGGCCGGGCCAATGCCTCGTCCATCAAACGGCTGCTGAGCTTCGGGAAGTCCAGATCCGCATAAGAAAACGCCGCGCTGGTGACAGCGCGGCGTTTGATCTTAAACCTGTATCGGCTTGAACCTGCGGCTATGGCTGCCGTGGCTTCGGTCCTGCAATGAGACCTTCGCGCTGAGCGCGCTTGCGGGCCAGTTTGCGGGCACGGCGGATGGCCTCTGCCTTCTGGCGCGCGCGCTTCTCCGAGGGCTTCTCGAAGTGATTGCGACGCTTCATTTCGCGGAAAGTGCCTTCCCGCTGCATCTTCTTTTTCAGCGCGCGGAGCGCTTGCTCCACATTATTCTCGCGCACAATAATCTGAACGATGGTCCGCTCTCCTGGGTTCGTAGTTATCTGTTGCGCAGCCGCACCAGATTCGTACGACCGCAGGTCTCTTGCCGAGAGGCGCGGCTATTAGCAGAGCTGACGCACCCTGTCCACACCCATCGACGCCTGTGACGACATGCACATCGACGCCGCGGTCTTGCTGTTCTACATAGGCTGCATGACCCATAACACGACTCCTCCCGATCTTGACCGCCTTACACAGTCCGCCCTGCCTCATGCGGGCTTTGACGGCTGGTCAGACGAGACGCTCCGTCTGGCCCGCACGGACGCCGATCTCAGCGCGGATGCCGCGTTACTGGCCGCACCGCGTGGGGCTCTGGACCTCATCGCCAACTGGTCGGCGCAGATGGACAGCGAGATGCTGGCGCGCATGGCGGCCGCCGACATGGCGTCGATGAAAATCCGCCAGCGCGTGACATTTGCCGTGCTGGCCCGGCTGGAAGCCATCGGGCCGCATGAGGAAGCCGCCCGCCGCGCGCGCGCCCGGCTTCTGCTGCATGATGCCGCGACGCTGGGAGCGGAGCTCGTCTGGGCGTCGTCGGATGCAATCTGGCGCGGGTTGAACGACACGTCGACGGACTTCAACTGGTATTCCAAGCGGACGATCTTGTCGGCGGTCTACACGTCGAGTCTGGCCGTCTGGCTGAATGATGAAACGCCGGAGAAAACCAAGGCCAGAGCCTTTCTCGACCGGCGCATTGAAAACGTCATGGAATTTGAGAAAGCCAAGGCGAACTGGCGAAAACTGACCAGGGATTTGCCGGATCCGGCGAAGGTGCTGGCCGGCTTGCGATATGGCGGGCGTCGCCGCGCCTAGCTGAATCGCGGGTGCGGGAACCAGTCGCGTTTGGCCTTGATCTGGACGATTTCCTTTTCCGGCCAGCGCAGTGCCGTCAGCTTGTGGCCATAGACGCAGCCGGTATCCAGACACCACACATTATTGACATGGCGGACTTTCTTTTCCGCGACATGGCCGTGTACGACTGTGGCGTCTCCGCGGTAATTGCGGGCCCAGTCGCGGCGGATCGGAAAGCCCAGATCATCCGTCTGTCCGGTGGTTTCGCCATACATGGCGAACACGCGCGATGAGCGGCTTTCAATGCCGTGGTATTTCTGGGGCAGGCCGGCATGGGCGACGATCAGCCGGCCTTTATCGAGGATCAGATGGCTGGGCAGGTGTTCCAGATAGTGCCGGACATCGTCCAGGAATTTGGGCTTTTCCTTATCGGCTTCATCAATCGTGGTTTGCAGGCTCCTCGTGATGCGGACCTCGCGGCCTTTCAGCCAGCGCAGGAATTTGTCGTCATGATTGCCGATGACGCAGCGTATCGTGCCGTCGGTTTCGCCGTGCATGGCGGTTCGCAGGACGTCCATCGATGCGGGGCCGCGATCGACGAGATCGCCGACGAGAATCACCTTGCGATTTCCGGAATGGCGAATATGGGTGGTCCGGCGGCCTCTGGGCCCTCTTGACGTCAGCTCATATCCCAGTTTTTCAAGGAGCTTTTCCAGCTCCTTCGCGCAGCCGTGAACGTCCCCGATGATGTCAAAGGGGCCGGTCTCCTGTTGCCAGATATCGGGGCGCTGAACCGTCATGGCTTTCCCATAACGGCGACAGCGCAGAGTGCAAGGGTGTCCTAGCCGGAAAGTTTCGAAAGCCGGTTGATATGGCCCATTTTCCGGCCCGGCCGCGCCTCGCGCTTGCCGTAAAGGTGAAGACAGGCGTCCGATTCGCTGGCGAGGGCGTGCCAGGGCGCGACATCATCGCCGATCAGATTGGTCATTTCGCAGGCGGAATGGGGCCGGGTTGCGCCCAGTGGCCAGCCGGCCACTGCGCGGATATGATTTTCAAACTGGCTGCAGGTGCAGGCATCCATCGTCCAGTGCCCGGTATTGTGCACCCGCGGTGCGATTTCGTTGATGATCAATTCGCCCGCGACATCAAACAATTCCACCGCAAAGACGCCGATGTGATCGAGCCCGTCGCCGATGGCGCGGGCGATCTCGATCGCACGGGTCTCGATATCCTTTGAAACGATGGCCGGCGCTCGCGAGACACGCAGAATGCCGCCGGAATGGGAATTCTCGGCCAGCGGATAGATCGCCATTTCGCCATTTTCGGCGCGCGCGGCGACAACCGACAATTCACGGCTGAAGGGCGCGAAGGCTTCCAGAATGGCGGGCTGTTCGCCGATGGCGGCCCAGGCCCCGGACAGATCCGTGTCCTCGCGGATCACGGCCTGTCCCTTGCCGTCATAGCCAAAGCGGCGGGTCTTCAGAATGGCGGGCCGGCCGAGCTCTGCGGCCGCCGCTTCCAGATCGTCAATGCAATTGACCTCGGCGAAATCCACCGTGGAGCATCCGGCCTCCCGGATGAAGCGCTTCTCGATCAGGCGATCTTGCGTCAATTCCAGCGATTTCCGGCCGGGGCGGACCGGCGCCGCGCTTTCGGCGGCGGCGAGGGCAGAGGCGGGAATGTTCTCGAATTCGAAAGTGAGGACATCGCATTTGGCAGCGAAGGTCTGGACCGCGCCGTCATCCGCCCACGGTGCCGCCCAGCTTCTGGCAGCGACCCGCGCGGCGGGCCCGTTCGCGGCAGTGTCGAATATGTGGATGTCGAAGCCCAGCCGGGCACCGGCCTGCGCCAGCATGCGGCCCAGCTGTCCGCCGCCGAGAATGCCGATCACGGAGCCGGGCGCGAGCGCGTCAGTCATGCCGGATCAGTCTTCCACCGTTTCGGGAACCGAGGCCTCGAGCGCATCGCGATAGGCTTCCAGCCGGCCTGCGAGCGCCGGATCCTGCAAGGCGATGATGGACGCGGCCATCAGACCGGCATTCTTTGCGCCGGGCTCGCCGATGGCAAGGGTGCCGACCGGCACGCCGCCCGGCATCTGCACGATGGACAAGAGGCTGTCCATGCCCTTCAGGGCCTTTGATTCAACCGGCACGCCGAGCACGGGAAGGGTTGTCATGGACGCGACCATGCCGGGCAGATGGGCTGCGCCTCCGGCTCCGGCGATAATCACCTGAATGCCCTTTGATTTCGCGGATTTCGCGAAGTCGGTCATGCGGTCCGGCGTGCGATGTGCGGACACAACGCGCGTCTCGTAGTCCGCATCAAGGGCGTCGAGAATATCGGCAGCAGCTTTCATGGTCGGCCAGTCGGACCGGGACCCCATGATGATGGCAATGCGGGGCGCTTTGGCGCTCACGGTCAGCCTCCTCGGCTTTCGGGAAGCGCGGGAACATACGCAGATGCCAGCGCGCGTCAAGGAAAAGGGCAAAACCAACCATTAACCTTGACCCTTTCTTAACTGCCCTTCGCCAAGATTTGTGCTGGATCAGATACTTCGGGCTGAACACATGCGAATTCGTCCTTTTGATGCGCTGAACAAAATGAAGTCGACCGGCGATGCCAGCAAGGCGTCCTCGGCGAGTGGTTCATCCGCAACGGCGTCAATGTCGGCGCCGCGTGATGCGGCCCAGATCATGGGTGTTCCGGAAAACGAACTGACCCCGAATGTCCAGCGCGCCCTGCTGGGCCTGATGGGCGAGGTTGATCAGCTTCGCAAGGATACGGAACGCTTGCGCAGCCGCGTGCGCGAACTGGAATCGCTCGCTGATCATGACGTGCTCCTGCCGGTCCTCAATCGCCGGGCCTTTGTGCGGGAAGTCTCGCGCGCGCTGGCTCTGGCGGAACGCCACGAAGCGCCGTCGGCTCTGGTCTATTTTGACCTGAACGGTTTCAAGGACATCAATGACAGCTACGGGCATGCCGCAGGCGATGCCGCCCTGCATCATGTGGCGGCGACGCTGACCGCCAATCTGCGTGAAACTGATTCGGTCGGGCGGCTGGGCGGCGATGAATTCGGCGTCGTTTTGACACTGACCACTGTCAGTCAGGCCGAGTACAAGGCCAGTGATCTGGCCGATGCAATCGAGAATACCGCTTTCATGCATGACGGGCGCGAGTTGCATATCAATGCGGCCTGGGGGGTTCACCCGCTGCAACCCGGTGTGAATGTCGATGCGGCGATGGCGCAGGCCGATGCGGCCATGTATGCGCGCAAGCAGGAATTGAAAACCGCCGCAGCCGGCTGATTTTACGCAATAATGTCGGGCGTCATGCGGTCTTCAAGCTCGGCGATGCGGTCCTTGAGCTGAAGCTTTTCCTTTTTCAGGCGCGCCACTTTCAACTGATCGGCCACGCCCATGTCCTGAAGCGCGCGCACTTCGGAATCCAGCGACCGGTGACGGAATTTAAGCTCGTCAATCTTCGCCCGTATTGTGGATTGCTCGAGGAATTCGTCTTCGCTCATCGCCGGGTGTGTTTCTTTATTGTTGTCAGAAAACGCCCTCTCTTACGGGGCGAGCCCCGTGTCTTACACTTTTTTGACGGGAGATAAAACGGCTTTCAATAGAGGCGTAAAATCAATGTGAAGGCCTTTCAAACCCGCGTATTCCGAGAGCGCCTGCCTGGCGGCCGGCTCGACCTCCATCCGGCTTTCCGGCGCGCTGGCCGCCAGTTCGAACAATAGGTCCTGTTCGATGTGTTCGGCATCCAGTTCACAGGCCAGCACGGATTTGTAGAGTGTGTCCGCGCCGGGCCGGTTTTTCAGTCTGCGCCGTGTCTCGCGGATGGCGGAGGTAATCTCACCGGACCAGGGCGCCAGCGCCTTCATCGCTGCCTCGATACACGGTGTTGCGTTGCGGCCCTCTGTCGCCAGCCACAGGCACCAGAGACAGATATTGACGTTGAGACCGTGGCGATCCTGCAAGTCGAGGCAGGCGGCCGCGACGCCGGGTTGCTCATAACGGTCCAGAGACCATTCCCAGAAGGCCTGGCTCATGTCTGGGATGCAGGGCGTTTGCCGCCAGCCAGATCTTCCCCCCACCGCCGGGTGGGTTCCCAGTTCAGACCGAACAGATCAAGCGCCCGTCCAACGGACTGGTTGACAATGTCATCGATCGATTCCGGATTGGTATAAAAGGCGGGCAGGGGCGGGTGGATGACTGCGCCCATCTCGGTGAGCTGTGTCATCGTGCGCAAATGCCCGAGATGAAACGGGGTTTCCCGTACCATCAGTACCAGACGGCGGCGCTCTTTCAGCGTCACATCTGCCGCGCGGGCAATCAGGCCGGACGTAACGCCGGTGGCGATTTCAGACATTGACCGGACCGAGCAGGGCGCAACAAGCATGCCCATATTACCGAACGAGCCAGAGGCAATGGATGCGCCGATATCCGACGGCTTGTAGGCATAATCGGCCAGTGCCTTCAGTTCCGCCGGCGTGGTATCGGTCTCATACCCCAGTGTCATTTCAGCCGCTTTCGAGGCCACCAGGTGGGTTTCGATGCCGAGCTCACGAAGGGCTTGCAGGGCGCGGATGCCGTAAATCACGCCCGATGCGCCGGAAATTCCGACAATTATTCGTCCGCGTTCAGACATTTTTTGCTCCGATACGAATTGTGAAGTGACATATAGGCCGGACGGTGTTTCAATTCCTCATTCCGTTGTAGTTAACGCAAGGAGGCGACTTATGACGATTGAAGCGCACATCCGTGAACTGGACGCTCGACACAATCAACTGGACCACAAAATTGAAAACGAATGCAAGCGTCCCGGGTCTGACACGCTTCAGATTGCCTCCCTCAAGAAAGAAAAACTTCGACTTAAGGAGCAGATAGAGCTCCTTCGACGAAGTCACTGACGTCAAATTGATCACGCTTACAGTCGGGCGGCCTTGCGAAAGGCCGCCCTTATTGCATGATCGTACCGGAATACTCTGGAGCCGCTGCATGTTTCGAATCCCCTTTCTTCTGGCCATTAGCGCAATGGTTATCGCGTGTACGCCGGCAGACTCCGGCGCGGTGGCAAATGGCGATCCCTGTCAGGTTGGCGAAAACGCGCTGACGGAAGGCAATGCCGATGAAGCCATTACGGCGTTTGAGGCCTGTCTGAATTCTGCGGATCTGGAACCGGGCGAAGAGGCGGTCATCCATACCCGGCTGGGCGGTGCCTATCTCTACGAACAACGCTTTGACGAAGCCCTGCAGGCTTTCAATCTGGCCTATGCCATCGCCGAAACGCGCGGCGTCGCGTTCGACAATGCCTATATCCGCCGCAATCGGGGTATTGCCCGGCTGATGACAGGTGATGCGGACGGTGCGCTGACAGACCTGGAAATTGCCGTCCAGGAAATGTCCGACGATATCTCCACCCAGCTCAATCTGGGCCGGACCTATGATCAGCTGGGCCGCCAGGCCGAAGCTGTCGTGGCGTACCAGAACGTCACACGGCTCGAGCCGGATTGGCCAAGCGGCTGGATCAATCTGTCGGCCGCTTTCCTTGAAATGGGCATGAATGAGCAAGCCATTGATCAGGCGCGCCGGGCCGTCGAACTGAACCCCGAGAGTGGTTATTCCCTGAATGCACTTTGCTGGGCACTGGTTGCGGATGAGCAGTATGCAACGGCCCTGCCGCTTTGCGAGCAGGCTGTCGCGGCGGAGCCGGAGAGTGGCGCGATTGTGCATTCGCTCGCCTCGGCTCTGGAAGGTGTCGGACGCATGGATGAAGCGCGCCAGCTGTTTGCCGACGCCTATGAGCTGATGCCGGACAGTGAGACCCTTGAAAATGATTATCTGCGCACCCGCGCTGAAAACCAATAGAGCGGAAGACTGTCATGGCCCAATCTGATCGCGTTGCAATCGTTACCGGCGGAGCCAACGGAATCGGACGCGCCTGCGCCCGGCGGTTTGCCGAGGACGGGCTGAAGGTCGTCATTGCCGACCGCGACCGGGATTCCGGCAAATCGCTGGCCGAAGAACTGGGCGCAGACAAGGACCGGGCCCTGTTTGTCGATTGTGATGTGTCCGACAAGCTGTCAGTGGCCAATCTGATGGCGGAGACGCGTTCGGCATTTGGCCGCCTCGATATCCTCGTCAACAATGCGGGCATCGTCGCCAAGGGCGACATCCTGTCTCTGGAAACAGATGATTTTGACAAGGTGCTCGCCGTCAATCTGCGCGGGGCGTTTCTGGTGGCGCGTGCCGCCGCCCGGCAAATGATCGACCAGATCGAGCATGATGACGAGCGTCCCGATGATTGCCGCAAACGCTATGCCATTATCAATATGTCGTCCGTCAATGCGGTGGTCGCGATCGCGGATCAGCTGGCCTATTGCGCGACCAAGGGCGCGATCAACCAGATGACCAAGTCCATGGCGCTGGCATTGGCGGCGCAAGGGGTGCGCGTGAATGCCGTCGGACCGGGCAGTATCAATACCGATGTGCTCAAAGCCGTGCTGGAAGATCGCAAGGCGATGGGCAAGGTCCTGTCGCGGACGCCTCTCGGAAAAATAGGCGACCCCGACGAGATCGCCGGGGTCGTGGCCTTTCTGGCATCAAAGGATGCGAGCTATATCACCGGCGAATGTATCTATGCCGATGGAGGCCGTTTGGCCCTCAACTACCTGTCGTCATCGTCTGACTGAGCCTTCTTGCCGCCAAACAGCGTCTCGAGATTGACGTCGTCCATGCTGGTGGCGGTTTCGTGCTCTTCGGATTCCTGCTCGGCGGGTCCGGCAATCGGATCCTGACCGGCAGCGCGGCGTTCCTCTTCCAGCTTTTCACGGCGGGCGGAGGCCTTGCGCACCTGTTCATCCAGATCAATCTGCGTGGTCAGCCCCAGTGTGACGGGGTCGGTCGGCTTGATGTTGGAGGAGTTCCAGTGCGTGCGCTCGCGGACCGCTTCAATCGTCGTCTTGGTCGTGCCGATCAGCTTGGAGATTTGCGGGTCGGTCAGCTCCGGGTGGTTGCGGACGAGCCAGGCAATGGCATCCGGGCGCGACTGACGGCGCGAGAGCGGCGTGTAACGCGGACCGCGCTTCTTGCGCGGCTGGTGCAGATCATCATAGCGGTGCTTGACGGCGGTCATGCGATAAGCCGCATCGGCTTCGGCCTTGCTGATTTCTTCACGGGACAGCTGGCCGCTGGAGACAGGGTCAGAGCCACGCACACCGACGGCGACATCGCCATCGGCAATGCCTTTGACTTCGAGGCGGTGCAGGCCGCAGAAATCGGCAATCTGCTCGAAGGTCAGCGCGGTATTGTCGACCAGCCAGACAGCCGTGGCTTTCGGCATCAGAATTTCGGTCATTTAAATCGTCTCCAGACGTAATGTGTTTCGGCCATAGAAAAACCCGGCACGGATGCCGGGTTGGATGGCCTTCCGACGCTGGCTCAAGTCTACAGGCGAGCCAGCGATTTGCGCGTTGTATAGCGCGTCCGCCGGCAACTGAAAAGGGATGAGCTTCAGGGCGTCAGCAGGATTTTCCCGGCGTGATCACCGGCATCCATCAGGCGGTGCGCCTCGGCCGCGTTTTCCAATGGAAATGTCGCGTGGATTTCAGGTCTGAACCGGCCGCTTTCGATCCACGGCCAGACCGTGTCTTCAATCGCTTTGGCCAGCTCGGCCTTTTCCGCCTCGGGGCGTGCGCGCAAGGTCGAGCCTGTGAGGGTCAATTGCTTGAGCATCAGGCGCATCAGATCGGCTTCGATCCGCGAGCCTTGCAGGAAGGCGATCTGGACAATGCGCCCGCGAAAGGCGGCGCAATTGATATTCTTCTGCACATAGGGTCCGCCCACCATGTCGAGAATGACATTGGCGCCGCCTGCTTCATTGAGGATGGCGACGAAATCCTCGTCGCGGTAATTGATGGCCCGGTCGGCCCCGAGGCGTTCGCACAGGGCGCATTTTTCCGGCGTTCCGGCGGTGGCAAATACGCGCGCGCCGGCGGCTTTGCCCATCTGGATGGCGGTCGTTCCGATGCCGCCCGCGCCGCCATGCACCAGCAGGGTTTCGCCGGCCTTCAACTGCCCGGCCTGAAACACATTCGCCCAGACGGTAAAAACCGTTTCGGGCAATCCCGCCGCGGCGGTCAGTTCGATGCCTTTCGGTGTCGGCAGGGTGCTGCCCGCTTTGGCGATGACATAGTCGGAATAGCCGCCGCCGGTCACCAGCGCACAGACATTGTTACCGGCCTTGAAGCGATCCACAGAAGCGCCCACAGTCACGATCGTTCCGGCGGCTTCGAGGCCCAGCCCCTCCGGTGCGCCGGGCGGCGGCGGGTAGAATCCCATGCGCTCGAATGTGTCCGGCTTGTTGACGCCGCAGGCCGCCGTGCGGATCAGAACCTCGTCTGCCTTGAGCGCCGGCAAGGGCCGCTCGACGATACCGATGGCATCGGGGCCGCCGGGCTCTGGCGCAATGGCGATGCGGTGAGATGTCGGGACAGACATGAACGGCCTTTCAAGCAAAGGGGCGACAAGCGCGATGGTGAGCGTTAGTGTGGGCGATCGCAATAGAGGGAGGTGGATATGTTTGATGAAGATGCATCCCTTGGGAAAAATCCGAATGTCATCATTCCGGGAGAGGATTTGTCGGAATTCTCGATCGAGGGATTGAAAGAACGGCGCCTGTCCATCGAAAGCGAGATCCAGCGGATTGACGAGATGATCGCGTCAAAGCAATCCGGGCTGGAAGTCGCCGAGTCGATTTTCAGACAGGGTTGATATCCTTGGCCCGCCGATTGCAGTCTTTGTGGCACGTGGATCAAAGCAGGTATGTATGAGTGACGTGGTGAGTGATACCGGTTTTCAGTCGGGCAATCCGGCAGAACGTGTGGCCGAATTTGCCGGTAGCGAGCATTTCTCGCGCCTGTTCCGGGACGGGATGGATATGGTGGAGGAAACCGCCTCCTATCTCGACGGGCCGGGCCGTGAGGATGCCAAATCCCTCGGGCGCGGCGGGGCTCTGGCCTATGCGGCGGAGAGCATGAAGCTGACCACGCGCCTGATGCAGGCCGCGTCCTGGCTTCTGGCGCAGCGGCAGGTGGCGGAAGGGGATCTGTCCGCAGACCAGCTGGTGACGGGGCAATATCGCTTGCCCGATGATGACGATATCGAGGATTTGTGGCCTGCCGACGGGGATCCCGTACCGGGTGTTCTGGCCGATCTCGCTGCGCGGTCCCGACAGCTTTATGCGCGGCTGAAGCGCATTGATGATTCCCTGTTTGAAAACAGCCGCGGCGCGACCGGCTCCAGCCCGGTCGAAGACCAGATGAACCGGCTCAAGAACGCGTTCAGCTAGAACCGCACAACCGGCAAGGAAAAAGGCGCGGGACCGGAGTCTCGCGCCTTTTTGATTCCGATATCCTTGAAAAGGATCAGGCGAAACCCTTGAACTTGTCCTTGAAGCGGGACACGCGGCCACCGCGGTCCATCAGCTTCTGGTCGCCACCGGTCCAGGCCGGGTGGGTCGTCGGGTCGATATCCAGATTCAGCGTATCGCCTTCCTTGCCCCAGGTAGAGCGTGTCTGGAAAACCGTCCCGTTGGTCATGGTCACATTGATCGTGTGATAATCGGGATGAATATCTTTTTGCATCGTAGCGCTCCGGCACGTCAGGCTGTGTAACGGATTGCTCCGTCAAATGAGCCGCGGCTTATAGCGGAGCGGCATTTAAAGGGCAAGCGGCTTTACCGCTAGCGGCTCGTCAGTTTCAGTTCGATCCGGCGATTGCGGGCATAGGCCTCCTCGCTGGTGCCTTCGGCAATGGGCTGATGCTCGCCAAAGCCGGCGGCGACAAGGTGTTCGGAGGGTACGCCGAGGTCCTCAAACCAGTTCACGACCGAGATCGCGCGCGCCGCCGAAAGGTGCCAGTTGGACGGATAGGTGGTGCGGATAGGCCGCGGGTCGGTATGACCGTCAATGCGGATAATCCACTCCAGATCGTCAGGAATTTCGGTTGTCAGCTGGATGATGGCGTCGGCAATGGGACGCAGGCTTTCGCGGCCATCATTCGACAGCGCCGCGGATCCCGAGGCAAAGAGCACGTCGGTTTCAAACACGAAGCGGTCGCCGACAACGCTGACGCCCGAGCGATTGCCGAGAATTTCGCGCAGACGCCCGAAGAAATCCGAGCGATAGCGGGCGAGTTCGGCGGCGCGGCTGGCGAGCGCGGAATTCAGGCGTTCGCCGAGATTGAATATCTGGCTTTCGAGCTCTTCCTCGCGCGCCTCGGCAGCATCCAGCAATCCGCTGAGTTCGGAGATCTGGTCGCGCAGGGCCTGCATTTGCAGGTTCAGGGCGGTCAGTTGATCGACCTGGTTTGCGGTGACTTCCTCTTCCAGAATCAGGCGCGACTGGACGTCTTCCAACTGGCCCATGACGATGACGAGCTGATCGGAGAGGTCGTCACGTTCGGCCTGAACATCGGACAGGGTGGCGCGCAGTGTCGTCATTTCCTGTTCGAGACGGGTGTTTTCGCCTTCGGCCAGGGCCAGCTCATCGGTCAGCGAAGCCAGTTGCTGGTTCAGCGTTGCCAGTTGCTCATCGCGTCCGGTCAGCGCGCGGCTCAGCGCGAATTGCCCCGCCACGAAGATCGACAGGAGAAAGACAATGACCAGCAAGAGCGTGGCCAGCGCATCCACAAATCCCGGCCAGTAGTCACCGGAATCATTCTCGGCAAATCGCGAAAGACGGGGCGCGAAACTCATGGATCAGTTGCCCCGTGACCGGTTTTGCGCCTCGATGGCGCGGACCAGAACGCGAATTTCGTCGCGCAGGGCGCGGGAGGCCTCCTGCTGGCCGGAGGCGTTTTCCTCGGCGACGCGGCGGAGCGTGGAATCCAGATCTCTCGTATGCTTTTCCAGCGTGTGGGAGAGGCGGTCCAGCGTTTCTGCCGTCTGTTCGAGCAATGCGCCGACATAGGCTGGTGACATTTCGCCATCCGGCGTGGTGGACGGGCCGGCCGCCGCAACGCGGGAGATGGAGGACAGCCACTCCTCGATCTCGTTGAAGAAGCGGTTGTGTGCCCGGCTGGCCTGAAGGTCGAGGAAGCCGATGATGAGCGACCCGGCGAGGCCGAAGAGGGAGGACGCAAAGGCGGTTCCCATGCCCTGAATGGGATTTTCGATCGCCGCCATCAGCCGTAGGACGTCGGCTTCTCCTCCGGTGGATGAGGCGGTGACGGCGCGGACAGCTTCGCCGACTTCGGAGACGACGGCCAGCAGACCCCAGAAGGTGCCGAGCAGGCCGAGGAAAATGAGCAGTCGGCCGAAATAGCGCGTGAATGCGCCCGATTCCGCCATCCGCGCGCCGACGGAATCCAGCACCGTGCGGACCGAATTGGTCGAGATCCGGACGCGGGACCCTGCATCGCCCATCATCGAGGCCATTGGCGCAATCATGCTGGGCGGGTTGGGCAGGACGGTTGAATCGTCAGAGGTCCGGAAACGAACCAGCCAGCGGGCGGCCGGCGCGATCGAGAGGGCCTGAAGATAGGTGTAGAGAATGCCGATCAGCAGAACCGCGATGATCAGCCCGTTTATGGCCATATTGGCCATGAAGGCCTCTTCCAGCGGCCCGATCAGCAGGACGGCGATCACGCCGACCGCGGCCAGAAATACTGTCATCCAGAAGAGATAGCGTCCCGGCCCGGTAAACTTCACCGAGCGGACAGGCTCACTGTCTGTTGCTTCAAAACGTGAGGGCATGCCCGAAATCCTTCCCGTCAGTCTGACATGAAAAAGCGTGATGCCTGCCTATCATGACGATTTGAGGGCGACCAGTTACAGCTTGCGCATCAATTTCAAAGCGGAATCGGAATCTCATTCCGAAACGAAAAATATGAATCGATTCAGTAGCTTGATTTGAATCGGAAAATTCACCCTCAGATGGCGTCGATTTCCAGCCCGTCTGACCCGCGCGTGACCCGCCAGCGGCTGTCGCTGCCGGCCGTGTATCCGCGACGCCTTATCGTTGAGACCGTCACGAAATCGGCTTCCATCGCTTCCGGTGTAAGGGTGACGCGAATAAAGCCCTTGTCGCGATCATTGTGGCGGATGACGTCGGGATTCTTGTCCTCGATGAGGCGGGAGAAGGAAACACCCGGCGCGGGCACCCGCTCGAAGGGAGATGGCGAGGTGATCGACGTGGTACCGAATTCATATCCGATGCGATGGCCGTCATCGTCCATCAGCTGGTTGGTCCAGAAATTATGGCTGTCGCCGGCAAAGGCGATCATGTCGCTGCCGGCCTCGCGGACCGCATCATACAGGCGTTCGCGCTCGGCCACATAGCCATCCCAGGCGTCCAGATTGAAGGGGATGTCGAACTGGGAGCGCTGAATATAGCCCCAGGCCAGATCATCGGATTTCGAGACAATGAATTTCAGCCAGCCCGGCAGGGCCTCGATCATGTCGGGGGTTTCCACGCGTCCCATGATCACCTGACCGCCCAGCAAGCGCCAGGGCTTGCCGGCGGCCGCACCGAAGGCATCGGCGATTTGCGCGATCTGGGCCGCACCCAGCATTTCGCGATCGTCCCGGCCGATTTCATTGGCGCGCCAGTCGGCGATGGCTTGCCGGTTGGCCGGATCATCGGGGTCCGCATCATCGGCAATCGGGAAGGTGGAGAAATCCATCGGCTGGTCGCGCGCCACATGGCGGGATTCGGTCACGACCAGTGTGGCCAGATCACCAATCTCCGCAATCCGCGCCGTGCCGATCTGATCTTCCGGCTCCCGCGTCGGATTCCAGTCATGATAAGCGAGCATGGCGTTGTAGACGCGCTCTTCGTAGACGCCTTCGCCTTCATTGTGGTTTTCAGCGCCCGTGGTCCAGGCATCATTGGCGACTTCATGGTCGTCCCACATCATCAGCCAGGGGGCAGCAGCGTGCGCGGCCTGCAGATCCGGGTCGGTCTTGTAGAGGGCGTGCCGGCGCGCATAGTCGCCATAGGAGATCAGCTCATGACGCGGATCGACGACGCGGTCCAGACGTTCGGCTTCTTCGGAAGCGTATCCGTCGGCGCTGTATTCGTAGAGATAGTCGCCGAGATGCAGGACAAGATCGAGATCGGGCGTGTTGGCCAGTTCACGATAGGCGTTGAAATACCCAGCCGGATAATTCGAGCAGGAGCAGACGGCCATGTTGAAACGCGCGACGGCACCAACCGGCAAAGTCCGGGTCCGGCCGACCGGCGAGGAAATGCCGTTGAACAGCATGCGATAGAAATAGGTTGTCGCGGGTTCCAGCCCGGTTGCGATGACCTTGAAGGTCGAGATCGCATTGCTGGTGACATAGGTGCGCTCTTCGCGGTCCTCGAACACGATGGTTTCGAAACTCTCATCGGCCGCCACCTGAAAGACGTATTCCCCGCCGGCATCGTCGGTAATGGCGGTCCACAACACGACGCTGGACTGATCCGGTTCACCCGAGGCCACGCCATGCCGGAAGGGTCCGGTTTGCGGCTCCGGCTCGGGCCGCCGCGGGCCGGATGAACAGGCGGCCGCCGCGAAGGCGAGACCGGAGGCGCCGAAGAGCGCGCCGCGACGGGTGATACGTATCGACATGGTTGGCGTCCTAGTTGGCAGGGGTCAGGGTCAAGATGCGGGCACCGTCGGGTGCCGTGTCCGGGGTCCAGTCGGTGCGCATTTCAAAGCTCTCGCCGGCCGCCCACATCGGGGCGAGGTCGCGATAGTGATCCGACCAGGGGTGTCCCGATTGTCCCGGCGCATGCATGAAGCGCGATGCGTCCAGATCCGACAGATCATAAATAGCCCGCAGCGATGGTCCGTGGAAAACATCAAACGAGCCCGCACGTACGGAATAGACCGCCACATTGACCGTCGAGCTGTCGCCGCCAACCGGCTGGCGAACCGTGAACCAGTCCTCCAGCAAAGGCAGGCCGGAGCCGGTGAAGACGGGATGATCGAAGACGGCCTGGTGGGCCTGGCCCCACGTCCAGTTGTTGACGTCCGGGCCGTAGGTGGCGACACCGCGCTCCATGGCCGCATCCAGCGCTGCGCCCAGTATGTCCGGACAGATCTCGACCGCATCGGTGGTGACGTTATCGCACCAATGACCGTCATCGCCGATCAGCACGTTTTCGGTGAAGACCCGCCGTGTCGACAGGTGGCGCAGGAAATCATCGCCGAGTTCGTCGGCGTAGATGCCTTCCTGGATATCGCGATACCAGAGCGAATAGATAAGCGGTTCCGCGAGCAGGGCATTCATATCGCCATTCCAGTTCCGGATGCGGTTCAGCGCCTGCTGGCCGCGTTCGGTTTGCGGCGTTGCGGCCTGCAGCGCGGGCAGGATGCGCCGGATCTGGGCCGATACCTGATCCATCTGGATGTCGTGGAAGGTGTCCGGCGTATGGGCGCCGGTTTCGTCGAGCCGCTCCTCGATCCGTGCTGCGCGATAGGCGGCATAGCTGCCCGGCGTATCATAGGCGTAATTGTCGGGAACAATGCGGTTATTGCCCGAGGCGATACGGCCGGAGACCGGGTTTTCAACGCGCGGCAGGTCTTCATAGGGGACAAAACCCGTCCAGTTACCGGCTTCATCGCGAATGGGCAGCAGGCCCGGCGTGGTATAACCGATCGTGCCATCGACATGGGCGTAATGCATGTTCTGCATCGGGGCCGTGAAGCCGCGCCCGGCCTCGACAAATTCGTCGAAGGATTGTGACAGCATCAGATTATAGGACACGCTGGCAACCTGATTGGAGCGATCCAGCGCGGTCGAGACCAGCACCACATCCTGATTTCCGAACACATCGAGATTGAAATATTCCGGATCGAGGACAGGGCCGTTGTCCGCGTCGCGGATCGTGATGGCGATATCGGCACCGCCGCGCACCTCGATCACTTCGGTGCGCTCGGTTGTGGTCAGACTTCCCGGCGCGTACGGCACCATGTCGATGACGTCAAAACCGGTATTGGTAAAGCCCCAGGCGGAGACCTGGTTACGGCCCAGAACAACGAGGGGCGATCCGGCAATCGTCGCGCCGACAATCGCGCCCTGCGGCAGGTTCAGCCGCGCGAAATACCAGATGCCCGGTGCGCCAAGCGCCAGATGCGGGTCATTGGCCAGCAGCGGCTCTCCGGTGGCGGTGTGTTCACCCGACAGCACCCAGGCGTTGGAGCCATCATCGAAATCCGGTTGGGCTTCGGTGGTGGGCTCTACGGGCTCCGGGACGGACGCAAAATCCTCAGCCTGCAACATGTTCGGTGCCCAGTCGGGATAGCCCGGCAGGAATTCGGACAATTGCGTTTCGGAGAGAATTTCCGCGAGTTCGCGGCGGGCCACTTCCTCGCCTTCTCCGGCGGCAAGGCTATCGGCCATGTATACGACGACGGCCATGGAATCATGCAGCTCCCACGGCTCGGGCGCCGCTTGCAGGATGAGATATTCCGGCGGGTAATGACCTTCAGCCAGACGCGCATTCACCCCGGCCACATAGGCATTTGCTGCGACCTGAAATTCCGGTGAGAGATTTTCAGCCGCAGCATTGGCAACAAGGTGATAGCCGCGATTGCGGCTGCGGGCATCGGCGGTGACGGTGGCCGGATTGAGGTGGCCGAGCAGGGCAGACAATTCGCCGTGCACATAGCGGCGCATCATATCCATCTGGAAAAAGCGGTCCTGCGCATGGGCGTAGCCGATGGCGAAATAGATGTCCTCGTCGGTCTCGCCGAAGATGTGCGGGACGCCATATTCATCGCGGACAATCTGTACATCGCCGGAAATGCCGGCGACCTCGACCGTGCCCTCCGTGCGCGGCAGGGAGGAGGAAAAGCGCCAATACCCGTAACCGAGGCCCGCAGCCACAATCAGAATGCCAAGGCCGAGAATGGCCGCAATGCCGCGAATAACCCAACGCATGAAAATTCCCCCTCATGATGCCCGCCCGCTTCGTGAACGGCGTTCACAGGAAATCTAGCAGGGTTTGCGCGGATGGGGAGTCAGGTCAGCGCATAAAGCTCGCGCCATTGATGTCGATGACCGAACCAGTGGCCGATCCGCACTGGCCGGACAGCAGGAACGTCGCCATGGCGGCGATTTCCTGCGGCTGGGCGACCCGTCCCAGAGGAATATCCGCAACAGCCGCAGCGCGCGCCTCGACGCGGGAAGGGGCCATGTCGGTTTCAATCCAGCCGGGTGTCAGCGTGTAGATCAGGACATTATTGTGCGCATGGGCCCGCGCCAGCGTCTTCGACGCGGCGACCAGTGCGCCCTTGGAGGCGGCGTATCCGGCATGGTCCGGCCCATCGCCCCGATAGGCCGCACGGCTGGCGATATTGACGATGGCGCCACCGCTTGAGCCCCAGTCATTGATGGCGTTCCGCATCAGTTCGCACGGTGCCATGACATTGACCTGCAACTGCTCGGCCCAGCCGGCTTCCCAGCTTTGCGCATTGTGCAGCGGAGTCTCGCGATAGACGCCAGCATTGTTGACGACGGCATCCACGCTACCGGCCATGGTTTTGGCTTTCAGCCAGACCCTGTCTGCCGCGCCCTTTTGCGACAGATCGGCGGCGATACAGCCGACCGCATCGATCTCTTTTGCGAGCGCAACGGCTTCGTCCTGATTGACGTTGAAATGAAGGATGACCTTCGCCCCCGCCTTGGCGCAGGCGCGGGCGGTTTCCTTGCCGACGCCGCGCGAGGCGCCGGTCACCAAAACAGTCTTGTCTTTCAGCATGGTCTATTTGTTCGCAATCATGTTGAAGAGCTTGCCGTAGGGCGGTGCGATCAGGCGGGAGGGGTGCCAGACCGGCGCTTCGAAGACGCTGCGGGCATGGGTGAAGGTCTCGAAACCGGCTTCGCCATGATAGGCGCCATAGCCGGATGCCCCGACGCCGCCAAAGGGCAGGTCCTCGACCGAATAGTGCAGCATGGTGTTATTGACCACAGCTCCGCCGGAGATCGTCCCTTCCAGCACGCGGCGCGCCGCTTTCTTGTCTTTCGAATAGACGTAAAGCGCCAGCGGGCGCTCCCCTGCGTTCACGCGCTTCATGGCGTCGTCCAGACCGTCATGAGACAGAATCGGCAGGACGGGGCCGAAGATTTCTTCCTGCATCAGCTTTGAGTCTTCGGGCGGGTTGAGGACGATGGTCGGTGCGATCTTGCGGGCATTGCCAGGATCACCGCCCTTGGCCTGAAGGATTTCAGCGCCACCGGCGCGGGCTTCCTCGATCATCGCGTTGAGGCGGTCATAATGGCGGTCGGACACGATGGCGGTGTAGTCTTCGTCCGTGGCCCAGTCCGGGTAGGATTTCTCGGCCTTGGCGATAATGGCTTCGGCAATCGGGCGGGTCTGGTCGGCAGGCGCCATGACGTAATCGGGCGCGATACAGGTCTGACCGGCATTCATGTACTTGCCGAAAGTCAGGGAGGCGGCCGCCGCTTCCGGCTTGTAACCGGAATCGATGATGACCGGCGATTTCCCGCCCAGTTCGAGCGTTACCGGAGTCAGGTTTTCTGCTGCGGCTTTTGCGACCAAGCGGCCGACATGAGTCGAGCCGGTATACAGCAGGTGATCGAAGGGAATCTTCGTAAAAGCTTCGCCGACGGCCGGCCCGCCGAGCAGAACGGCGATATGGGTTTCGTCAAATTCCTCGGCCAGCATGTTGCGCATCAATTCCGACATGTTGGGCGTCAGTTCCGATGGCTTGAGCATGATGCGGCAACCGGAGGCGAGCGCGGCGAGAATGGGTGAAAAGGCGAGCTGGAACGGATAATTCCAGGGCGAGATGATGCCGACCACGCCCTTGGGTTCGCGGCGGATATAGGCCTTGCCCGGTGCCAGATTTCCGGGGATGGAGACCTTCCTGTTCTGCATCCAGCTCCAGAGATGGCGCCGCGTATGTTTCACCGCGGTCGTCATATAGGTGACTTCGGTCAGCTGTGTCTCGCAACGTGACCGGACGCCGAAATCGGCGGCAGCGGCATCCTTGATGGCGTCGCCATGCTTTTTGGTCAGCGCCCCGATCGCATCGATATCGCGCAGACGATCCTTGTAGCTACGGTGGCGCTCGGCCTCGAAGGCGTTCTTCTGGGCCTTGAAGACGGCACCCATCCGCTCGATCTGCTTGTTGTCCAAATCACTCATTGTCTGGTCTCCCTCAGGCCGTTTCGCGGATCATTTCGCCGGCCTTGTCGGCCAGCATCATTGTCGGCGCGTTGGTATTGCCACCGACGAGGCGCGGCATGGCAGAGGCATCCACCACACGCAGGCTTTTCACGCCTTTGACGCGGCAGTCGGAGTTCAGCACCGCCAGCTCTCCCGATCCCATCGCGCATGTCGAGGTCGGATGGTAGAGCGTTTCGGCGCGCTGTCGAATATCGGCCACCAGATCATCGCGTGTCCCGGGCTTTTCCGGATGCACCCATTCCACGAACTCGTCCTTGAAGGCTGGCGCGCGCAGGATTTCGATGACCTTCTCATAGCCGTCCGTCAGGGCGGTCAGGTCAAAGTCCGTCGCCAGATAGTTCGGATCAATTGCGGGATAGTCCGCAGGGTTGTCCGTCTTGATCCGGATTTCGCCACGGCTCTCCGGATAGAGATGGCAGACATGCAATGTCATGCCGTGACCCATCTTCGTCTCCTTGCCATGGTTCAGCGAATAGCCGGGAATGAAGACCAGCTGCAGATCCGGAATGTCGCCCGCGACCGAGGACGAAATGAAGGCGCCGCCCTGGACCGGGTTGATGGTGAAATCGCCATCACCGCGGATCATCCAGCGCAAGACGTCATACATATTCTTCGGGAAGCGCTGGAGCGAGAGACCGATGGCCTCGGCGGTCTTCACCTGAGCCACGGTCGCGATATCCAGATGATCCTGAAGATTGCGGCCGACGCCCGGCAGATCCACCTCGACTGAAACGCCTGCAGCCCTCAACCAGGCTGCGTCACCAATGCCGGACAGCTGCAGCAATTGCGGTGAGTTGATCGCGCCGCCCGAGAGGATGACTTCCTTGCGGGCTGTCAGCTCGGTCAGCTCGCCCTTGATGTCCACGAGCATGCCCGTGGCTTTGCCGTTTTCGAGACGCACCTTGTGACCGAGCGCCTCGGTGATGACGGTGATATTGCCGCGCTCCATCGCGGGGCGGAGAAAGGCATCTGCCGCACTCCAGCGGCGCGGGCCGTTCATGGTCACCTGATAGGGGCCGAAACCGAATTGTTTCTCGCCGTTGAAGTCGTCGTTTTCCGGGTATTGCAGCTCGCCGCCGGCTTCGAGGAAGAGCTTTGTCAGAGGGTTCAGCTTCGGGATGGACTGGACATGCAGTGGCCCGTCCGTGCCGTGAAGCGGACCGGAAAATGTATTGTTGTTTTCGTGGCGCTTGAAACGTTCCAGCGCGTCCGGCCAGCTCCAGCCGCCATCGCCAATCATCTCGCCCCATTCGTCGAAATTTTCCGGCGCGCCCCGCATGTAGTGCATGGCGTTGATGGAGGAGGAGCCGCCAATCGTCTTGCCGCGGGGCCAGAACATGCGCCGGTTATTCAGCCGCTCCTGCGGTTCGGTTTCATAATTCCAGTTGAAGGGACCGCCGGAGACGACCTCTTTCAGCAGCATGGGTGTGCGAATGTTCGGGTGATCGTCCGACTTGCCGGCTTCCAGAACGCAGATGGTGACGTCGCGATCCCGGGAGAGTTGCTCGGCGACAACGCAGCCGGCCGATCCGGCACCGACAATGATATAGTCGTATTCGGTCGCATAATCCGCCATGTCTACTCTCCCGCGGCTTCAGCTGCGATGGCACGGAAGGCGGCAAAGGTTTCCGCGGTGTGCGCCCCCCATTGCGGATCCGCTGCAAAGCGCGAGATCACCAGATTGCGGGACGGATCGACCCAGATGTACTGGCCGTAAATCCCGGCGGCGAAAAATTCATCCCGATCCGTTTCCGGGAACCAGAAGTGCAGGCCGTAACCGCGCAGGGAATAGGTCACATCCGCTTCCTGAAACGGTGCGTTGGCGTGGGTGGCCATGTCGACCCAGCCTTCGGGCAAGAGGCGCTCGCCATTCCAGACACCGTCATTGAGGTAGAGCAGGCCGAGGCGGGCATAGTCCACCGGACGCGCGTTCAGACAGCAATAGCCAAGCGACACGCCATCCTCGCCCATGACGTTCTGGTTCCAGTAGGCATCGCTTTCCATGCCGAGCGGGGTCCAGATTTTCTCCTGCACGATCTGATGAAGCGGCTGATCGTAGATGCCGCGCAGGACGGCAGACAAAACGTGGCTGGCCGAGGAAATATAGTCGAGCTCGGTGCCAGCGTCGGTGGTGCGTTCAAATTGCAGGAGCGACTGATCGATATCGCTGCCCCAGACAAAGGGATCGGCAAAGAGGACGCCAATATCCGATTCCGTATCGCTGTAATCCTCGACGAAATCGATGCCGGTGGACATCATCAGCAAATGACGCAGCGATGTTTCGCCGAATGCTGAGCCGGCATATTGCGGCGCAAATTCCTGCGCGAGCTGATCGAGATTGTCGATCCGGCCCTCGTGCAGGGCCATGGCGATCAGTGTCGCGACAAAACTCTTGGCGACAGACCAGGAGGTGGGCAGGCTCATCTCGTCCGCGCCATTGAGATAACGCTCGTGAACCACCACGCCATCGACAATGACGGCGAGGCCGAGAGATTGTGTGGTTTCAAGATACTGTTCCAGCGACCGGTTCTCGCCGTTGAAGTCATAAGTCACATCAAGAGGGCGAATGTCGCGCTGCAGAGGGTCGGGATGGGTCGCTTCCAGGCCCGCATAGGGGAAATAGTCCGACATGTGCAGTGACACATCGATAATATTCTCAGGCTCGAATGCCTGCTGCACACGTGCCGGTGAATAGTCCGACCATGGACGATAGAACCAGCCAGCAAAAGCCGTTGCCAGTAATACGATCAGCAGCAATGCGCCGCCCAGGATTCTTATAACCATGACAGTAGAATTTCCCCCCTGTTAACCCCGATCGGGCACACGTCTTGCACGTGATGATGCATTCTGATGCTCGCCTGTTGCGCGTTCGCTACTGACAAGAGCATCGAAGTTTGATCTAGTAGGCGCAATAAAAGCTCAAGCCGCAAGAGAAACGCGGTGATCCAGGGGGAAAATATGCAGAAATCTATTCGCGAACTGGCACTCGGTTCGACTGCGCTGGCGATGGCCGTGATTGCGGCAGCTCCAGTCTATTCGCAAGGCATGGACACCATTACGGTGACCGCACAGCGGCGTGAAACCACGCTTCAGGATACGCCTGTCGCCGTGACAGCTGTGTCCGGTGATGTTCTGGAACAATCGCAGTTGCGCGATGTCCGTGACCTCCAGACGCTTGTTCCGGCACTCTCCGTGTCGCAGAACTCCTCGTCATCCAATGCGAGCTTCTCCATTCGCGCCGTCGGGTCCTCGACCTTCAACTTCGGCATCGAGCCGTCGGTTGGCGTGTTTGTGGACGGTGTGTACCGGTCCCGGAATGGTGCATCGATCGGCGACTTCCTCGGCGTGCAGCGGATTGAAGTGCTGCGCGGCCCGCAGTCGACCCTGTTCGGAAAGAACACGTCTGCCGGCGTGATCAACTTCGTGACCGAAACGCCGGCCGATACATTCGGCTATGAAGGCGAAGTGACGCTGGGTTCTTTCAATCAGCGCACCTTCCGCGGCATGATTGAAAATGGTCTGGGCGACGGCATCTCCGGCCGCCTCGACGTCAATATCAACCAGCGTGGCGGTTTCATCACCAACGTTCCGGATGGCCGGGATGTGAATGAGCGCAATCGCTGGGGCTGGCGCGGTCAGTTGTTCTTCGAACCGAATGATCGCCTGTCGCTGCGTATCATTGGTGACATGCAGCAGATCGACGAGAATTGCTGCGCCGCACCGTTTACCCTAGTGTCTCCCGGGAACGCCGGTGCCTTTACCCTTCTCGGCGTGACGCAATTGCCGGTGAACCCTTATTCCGGTCAGATCGCGATTGATGGCAGCATTGCGTCTCTGATCAATAGCGGCGGTCTGTCGGCTGAACTGAATTACGAGTTCGACGGCTTCACCTTTACCTCCATCACGGCCTATCGTGCCTATGATGAGGATCAGGACATTGACCCGGATTGGGTGGATCAGCCGTTCAACCAGCGCCGTTTCCTGGATCAGGACTATCAGACCACGACCCAGGAATTCCGGATGACCTCGACCGGTGACCGGACTGTCGACTATCTGCTCGGTGCCTATTTCTTCCACCAGAATCTGAACACAACCAATATTACGCGTCAGGGTCCGCTTCTGCGGCCATTTGGGGATTTGTTCTCCGGTGGTGGTGTCGCTTTTGTCGAAGCCTTGTGTAACGGTCCGCAGGGCCCGTTCATCGGCGGCTGTGTGCCGGGTCAATATCTGGCGGCCGGCTCCGGTCAGTCTTCGACCTTCTGGCAGAATAATGACAGTATGGCCTTCTTCGGTCAGCTGGACTGGCATGTGAATGACCGGTTCACCCTGACGGGCGGCCTGCGCTATACGAATGACGAAAAAGATGCGCGCTCCGACATTTCCATTCAGGATCCGTACGCGGCACTGGATTTTGTGCAGATCGGGTTTAACGCTCTGATCTTCCCGGCAGCGTTTACGCAGGCGACCGGGCTTCCGTTCACGCCGGCTAACGTCGCCTTCGTACAGGGTGCAAACCCGGCCGGCTTTGCGCAAATCGTTGCCGGCGCTCAGGCGGCAGCGGCAGATCCGAATGTCAACACGCTGCTCGGCCTTGGTGCACTGCAATTCTTCCCGCCGGCACCGAACTTCAACTCCTCGCGTTCGGACTCCAACCTGTCCGGCACGATCATTGCCAGCTATGATGCCACGGACGATCTCAACCTTTATGCCTCTTATACTCAGGGCTATAAGGGCGGCGGTTTTGCACTCGACTCTGCTGCGGCGCGGGTCGGCAGCTTTACCTTCGATCCCGAGACCGTCACGGCCTGGGAATTCGGCATCAAGACGACAATCGGCGATGTGTTGATGATCAACACGGCCGTCTTCCGTCAGAATGTCGAGGACTTCCAGACCAACGTGTTCACCGGTTCATCCTTCGTGCCGGACAATGCGGGCGAGATCCAGATTTCGGGTATCGAGATCGAAACCCTGTTCCAGCCAACCGAATACCTCACCCTTACCGGTGGCGTCATCTGGCTCTGGGAAGACAAGTATGTGACTTTCACCGATGGTCCATGCCCGGTGTCGGATACGTCGAACTGTCAGTTCCGTGCCAGCGCAACCTCTCCGGCTCTGGTGCCGGTGCAGGATCTGTCCGGCCGCGAACGCGGCAGTGCAGAGTTCACCGGGAATGTGACGGCGCTCTATCAGCGTCCGGTTTCGGAGAATCTGGAATTCTTCCTTCGCGGCGAAGTCTTCTTCCGGTCCGACGCCTTCCTGACGACACAGCTTGATCCGCTTCAGGTTCAGGAGAGCTTCCAGCTCTTCAATGGCAGTGTCGGTCTGACGGCTGAAGATGGCCGCTGGGAAGTTCAGGTCTGGGGCCGCAATCTGGCAGATGAAGAGTATCTGCAAGGTTCCTTCGACTCGACATTGCCGGGCAATATCAACGGCTATCCGGGCGACCCGCGCACCTATGGTGTGACGTTCCGCCTGCGTAACTAGTCGTTACCTGCGACAACAGGGATTGGGCGGGGGCCTTGCCTCCGCCCTTTTTCTTGGCAAACATCCGGACATGACGACCCTGATCATTATCGCCGTATCGGCCGTCCTCATTCTGGGGCTGATTGGTCTCAATGCCTGGATGGGCGGCTGGACGCCGTCCAGAATCGACTCGCTGGAAACCGCCGCCGATTTGCTGCGGCAGGATCTGCTGGCATTCGAGCCGGATGACGGCGTGCTGGCCAAAGACCAACGCGCGGCATTGATCATGGAGAAAGCAACGGGCCGCATCGGGCTGGTTGTGGCACAGGGCGATATTCTCGTATCCCGGTTGATGTCGCCGGACGACATTGCCCGGATCACCGAAAACGGAAGCGCGCTTGATCTGCGCTTTCGTGATTTCACATTTCCGAATACACTTTTCGAGTTCGACAATTCAGATGTGGCGGCACAGTGGCGCGCGCGTCTGGCGGGGGAAAGCTGAACGCCATGCCTGATCTTCCCGATCCGATCCAGATTGCTATTCCGTTTTTCGTGCTCCTGATTGTGGCCGAGCTGATCTATGCGCAGCGGACCGGCAAGGCGAAGTTCGAGCCCCGTGATTCCGGTGCCAGTCTGGCGATGGGTCTGGGCAATACAATTGCGGGTGTGGTTTTTGCGGCCGTGGGGGCCAGCTGGTTCGCCTTTATCGGCCAGTATGCCGTCTTTGATTTCGGCTGGGCGTGGTATGTCTGGATCATCTGCTTTGTGCTGGACGATTTCGTCTATTACTGGTCACACCGTTTCGCGCACACCATTCGCTGGTTCTGGGCCGATCATGTCACGCACCATTCTTCGCAGCATTACAATCTGACGACAGCCTTGCGTCAGCCCTGGTTCAACGTCTTCACGCTCAAATTCATCTGGTTCGGATCGTGGATGATATTGATGGGCTTCCCGCCGGCCATGGTTGCGTTCTGCGGGGGGCTGAACCTGATCTATCAGTTCTGGATCCATACCGAGGTGATCAAACGCCTGCCGGCGCCGGTCGAGGCGATCATGAATACGCCGTCGCATCACCGGGTTCACCATGCGACCAACCCGCTCTATCTCGACCGGAATTATGCCGGTGTCTTCATTATCTGGGACCGCATGTTCGGGACGTTTCAGGCCGAGCTGGACGAAGAGCCCTGCCGTTATGGCATTATCCGGAATCTGGGCACTTATAACCCCTTGCGTATTTCCATCCATGAATGGTGGGGCATTGTGAAAGATGTGGCCTCGGCAAAGTCCTTCAAGCACGCGCTGGCCTATGTTTTTGCGCCGCCGGGATGGTCGCCGGATGGATCGCGGCTGACGACCAAAGCCATCAAGCAAAGAGCGGGCGTTGAAAAGCCGGTGCCGGCACCGGTCGATGCCGATGGCACAATTTCGCCCGCGGAATAGGCGGCCTCTTGCGTTTCCCGTAAATTTCGATCACTCTCCCCGGAAGTGAACAGCGTTTACTTTTATAAAATGCTGCACCGATCGGGGAGAGACTGATGAGCTTGCGTGACCTTTATCCGCTGCCGAACATTGACCCAAGTTGGACCGTTCCGCAGGAATTTGATGCTGTTTTTGACTGGGAGTTTGATGAGGGTCGAAAGACGCTCATGCACCTTTATCAAAAAGGCAAGGACATGCAGTGGGATGCGGTCAATCGCATCGACTGGACACAAGAGCTGGATCCGGAAAACCCGATGGAGTTGCCGGTCGAAGTCGGCGGCCTCTATGGCTCGCCGCTCTGGGAACGGATGAGTGCGAAAGACCGCATCGAGCTGACCCGGCATTCCCAGTCCTGGAATATCTCCCAGTTTCTGCAGGGCGAGCAGGCCGCGCTTTTGTGCGCAGCAAAAATTGTCCAGCAAGTCCCGGATCTCGACGCCAAATTCTATGCCGCGACCCAGGTGATGGACGAGGCGCGCCACGTTGAAGCCTATGCCAAGCTTCTGAAGAAATTCGACCTGGCCTATCCGATGACCCACCCGCTTCAGGAGCTGGTCAATCAGGCGCTGCGCGACAGCCGCTGGGATATGACCTATCTGGCGATGCAGGTCGTTATTGAAGGGCTGGCCCTGGCCGCATTTGGTGCCATTCGCGATATGGCGCAGAATCCGCTGGCGCGGATGGTGAATGCCTATGTCATGGAAGACGAAGCGCGCCACGTGGCTTTTGGCCGAATTTCCCTGAAGGATTACTACCCGCAGCTGACACAGGCCGAGCGCGATGAGCGGGAAGAATTTCTGGTCGAAGCCTGCTGGTTGATGCGCGGTCGCATGACCGATGCCCGCGAAGTCTATCGCGCTCTGGATCTGCCCGAACAGGAATGTGTCGACTATTCGGAAAACTCTGAGATCGTTCAGCTTTACCGGCAGATGCTGTTCCAGCGCATCGTGCCGATCGTCAAGGATATCGGTATCTGGGGCAAGGACATCCAGAAGACCTATGAAGAGATGGGTGTGCTCCAGTATGCCAATCTCGATCCGGAAGAGTTGCAACGCGATGACGAGGCGAAAGCCAAGGAATTCGACGCGCGGCGCGCTTATGTCGAAGCGGTTGCCAAGGCCAGCGGCGACGGCAATGTCTCCGCTGTCGGACACGCCGAATAGCGGACTTTCCCATGCCTGAAGCTCAGCCGGTCTGGCTGACCTCTGCTGACGGGCTTCGCCTCTTTGGCCGGTATTATGCCGGCGATGCGGCGAAGCCTCTTTGTTTGTGCCTGCATGGTCTCACCCGTAATTCGCGGGACTTTGAGGATTTTGCGCCCGCTCTGGCCGGACAAGGCTTTCCTGTCCTCGCACTCGATATGCGCGGGCGAGGGGAGAGCGAATACGCAACCGATACCGCCACCTATTCGATCGAAACCTATGTCCGGGACTGTCTGGCCTGGCTCGATCAGTCTGGCGCTGATTCGGCCATCTGGATTGGCTCGTCCATGGGCGGCGGCATTGCCATGTATGCCGCGGTGATGGCACCTGACCGGGTGCGGGGATTGATCCTGAATGATATTGCGCCGGAAATTGACCCGAAAGGGGTGGAAAATATCCGGAAAATTGCGGGCAAGGGCGGAGCTATTCGATCCTGGAGTGACGCCGCGCGGCGTTGCCGCGACGTGAATGGTCATGTCCATCCCGACGAGGATTCCGATGAATTCTGGCTGACCTTTGCGCGCAGAACGCACCGGCAGACGGGGCCGGAAAGTTTCCGTTCGGACTATGATCCGGCGATTCTGGCGTCGCTCGGGGGCGGTCCGTCGCCCGAAGATCGTTGGAATGCCTTCGACCTGTTGCGGGAAATCCCCACACTTTTGGTCCGTGGCGCGCTTTCCGAACTCGTCACCCGCGAAATCGCGGACCGCATGATGCTGCGCCGTCCGGATATGGACTATGTCGAGGTCCCGAATACAGGTCACACGCCCCTGTTGACCGAATCAGTCGCCCGCGACGCGATATATGAATGGCTGGCGCGGCAATAATTCCCCTCACGCGGGAGTTGCTCAATTATTCCACGTCAAAACTGGTGAAAACATTAATTTTCGCTTAACTCCGGCTTTCTGTGGGTATACGGTTGGGTATCGAAATTCTTTTTTGGGGGAATATATCCAATGCTTCGACGTCTTCTTCTTCTCAGCGGCACCGCCGCGTTGATCGCCGGACCGACTGCAGGTGTTGCAGCCGCCGACGACATGTCCTGGTTTCCGTCCGAGCCACCGACGAATGCGACCCCGGGTGAGTGCTATGCCCGTGTCCGTGTTGAGCCGATCTACGAGCCTTACACGGAGACCATCACGTCGTCTGACGCCTACGAGACCTATGACGTGGCACCGCCACGCATTGAAGAGCGCATCGAGGAATATGTCCGCCGCGATGCCGGTGTGCGTTATGTCGTTCATCAGCCGGTTTACGAGACGGTCACAGAGAATGTTCTCGTCCGTCCAGCCTACACCGAATATGTCGTGCGTCCGGCCGTCCATGAAACCGTGACCGAGCAGGTCATGGTTCGTGAGCCGCGCATGGCCTGGCAACGCGGTCGTGTACCGGGTGCCCAGATCACGCGCTATGACCCGGAAACCGGTGAAGTCTGGTGTCTGGTTGAAGAGCCGGGCGAATACCGCACAGTGACCCGCAATGTGGTCGTGCAACCGGCGCGCATTGATGAAATCGAGACACCGGCAGAATATGCCATGGTGTCGCGTGAAGTGCTCGTCGAGCGTGGCCGCGTTGAGGAAATTCCGATCCCGGCAGAATACGACACCTATACGGTTCAGGTTCTGACCCAGCCGGCAACGGTTGAGAGCCGCACTGTTCAGGGCCGCTCGGAAACCATTACGCGCTACCGTCTCGTTTCCAGCGAGCGTTATGAGTGGCGGATGATGGATTGCGAAGAAATCGAACTTCCGAACTTCGACGCACCGACCGTTGAACGTTCGCGTACGCCGATGTCCTATCAGGACCATTCCGGTGGCGTGGATTTCGACAGCCACAATGACGACTATGATGGTGCTGCCCAGAGCCGCATCCTCGGCCGTCAATAAGGTCTGATCCGGGCTCCGGCCCGGCCAGTGAAACGCCCCGTCCGGGATACCGGGCGGGGCGTTTTCTTTTGGGGGTCTTGCTATCCGGCAGGCGTGATGATGCGGACCTGTGACACGGTGGAGCGCCCTTCTATATCGACCGCGCGAACGGCATAGAAACCGGGGCCTTGCGGCGTCCAGACCGGCTCACCCGCCGCATTGAGCGCGACAGGCCGCCCGTCCACATACCAGCGCAGGGCGCTTTCCGCCCGGCCCGCCAGGACATAATCACGGCCACTGGCCTCCATCCAGACTTCGGCTTCATCCGGCGGAAACAGAATCTCCGGCTGTGGGTCGCGATTGTACCTTGCCATGGGTTCGGGCGTTTCCTGCGCGAGACGCCAGGGCTCACGGTCTTCGCGCGGCGTCTCCTGTTGTGGCAGCATGTCGAAGATATCAAACAGGATCGGCAGGGCCGCCTCGCGTCCGGTCTGCCCTGTGCGCGGGCGCGCATCCGCGCGGCCGACCCAGACGACGACGGTATAACCTCCCGCAATTCCGGCGGCCCAGGCATCCCGATATCCCCAGCTCGTGCCGGTCTTGAAGGCGATGGCCGGCGCATTGCTGGTCAGGCTGGCAGGTGCGCGGCCGGACGGTTGGGGCGCTCCGCGCAGAATGTTCAGGATCTCGCCGGCCGATTCGGCGCTCATGATCTGCATGCCGGGCGCGTCGGCGGCCAGCGCGTCTGCCGTCCAGACGAGAGGACGCACTTCGCCGCCATTCGCGAGGCCCGTATAGAGTGTCGCGAGATCGCGAACGGTCAGCCCGGCTCCGCCCAGGGCAATGGCGAGACCGGTATCGGTATCGGCGCTGTTGCCAATGACCGGTGAGGCCCCGGCAAAGCGCAGACCCGCGGCAAAGCGGCTGGCACCCACCGCATCAAGTGTTTCGACTGCGGGGACATTCAGCGAGTGTTGCAAGGCCTCGGCGACGGTGACATCGCCCCGGAACATGCGGTCAAAATTCTCCGGCATATAACTGTCAAAGCGGCGCGGGGCATCCGTGATACGGGTGTGCGGCATCGCCAGTCCGTCATCGAAGGCCATCCCGTAGATGAAGGGTTTCAGCGTGGAGCCGGGTGAGCGCGGCCGGTCGGACAGATCAATCCATCCGCCATCACGGGCGCGGCTGGCAGAACCAATGGCGGCACGCACGGCGCGGGTCTCATTCTCGACGATCAGGATGGAGAGCTGGACATCCGGCCCCGCCGCTTCAGCAGCGTCGAGGGCCAGACGCTCGGCTTGCTGTTGCAGGCCGAAATCCAGTGTCGAGCGAATATTGACGGCTCCGTCAGCATTCGCGGTCCGTAAATACTGGCTGGCATGCCAGGCCAAACCCGGAAAATCGTGGCGGACCGGAATCGGATCACTGGCGGATTCCGCGGCAATATCTGCGGCGATGATGTCATAACTGGCAAGCCGGTCGAGAATTCGCGCGCGGCCTGACCGGGCATTCTCCGGCCTCAGATCCGGGCGGCGGGCTTCGGGCGCTTGTGGCAGGGCGATCAGCAGAGCGATCTGACCGGGTGTCAGACGGTCGGGCGCGTGGCCAAACCAGGCCCAGCTGGCAGCGGTGACGCCTTCGAGATTGCCGCCATAGGGTGTCAGTGTCAGGTAGGTTTCCAGAATTTCGTCTTTGGAATAACGGGATTCCAGTTGCAATGCCCGCAAGACTTCCATCAGCTTGGAGCCGAGATTGCGTTCGGGGCGCGGCTCGAGAAGGCGCGCCGTCTGCATCGTCAATGTCGAGGCGCCGGATACGATTTCGCCGGCGCGTATGGCATTGAAACCCGCGCGAACAACCGCCATCGGATCGACACCATGATGCTCATAAAAGCGGGAATCCTCAACCGCAATAAGCGCGCTGACAAAGGCCGGGTCGATCGATTCCAGGTCCGCGGCCAGCCGCCAGCGTCCGCCCTCGACCGGAAAGGCGCGAAACATCTGGCCGCGCTCGTCGGTGACGACAATGGAGCGCTCCGCCAATGGGGGCGGCGGAAAGACGCGGTCCAGCCCCACCGCCAGAACCATGGCGGTCAGGGCGGCAAGGCTGGTCCAGCGCCAGGCGGTCAGTATGCGCGACATCAGCGGGCCCGGATGACAACCTCACCAGCGGCGGTGCGAGCGAAGACATCAGTGCGATACATGTCTTCCACCACGACACCCGGAATGGTGAACCGGCCGGGCGTTACGGCGCGGACGGTGTAGGCATAGCGCTCTGTGCGCTGGCCATAGACCTCGATGGCCGCCACATAGCGATCATCACGGGCTTCCTGTATGCGGGCGGAATCGATGGATCCGAGCCAGCTATAGACGCCATTCGGTCCGCCTTCATTGGTCTGAACAACGGCTTCGATTTCAAAACCGGCCGGCAGCAAATCCGCAAGAATCAGCGGTGCCCGGCGCGATTCCGGATTGACGATTTCAAACGAGATCACCAGCCGGTCGCCTTGCGAAATATTGGCAAGGTCAGCTTCGCTGCCATCCGTATTCCGGATGCGTTTGCTGACTGTCAGGCGCGACGCCTCGGCCGCCGGAGGCTCGCTGGGTGTGCCGCGCGCGACGCTGGTCAGCCAGACCGGATTATCGCTCGCATTGGTGAAACTCGCCCCTTGCGCCAGATCGTCCGGCGACATCGCGAAACTGCGATTTTCCGCCCGTACGGTGACGGCACCATCCGGGGCGATCTCCACCTCGTCGCCTTCTTGCGTGAGGGCGTTGGCGGCCAGCAGCAGATAGGCCATTTCCTGCGTTGTCAGGCTGTCTACCGCCGGGAGTTCAACGGCCACACGGCTGCCAAGACGCTCGACGCGGTCCGTATCGCCCGCCTCGGCGGCGAGTGCCAACACGCCCGCCAGATCGCGGCGCGGTGTCTGGTAATAGTCGCCGGGATTGTTGTAGCCGAGGACACGTTCGGCGAGATCGAACGCATTCTGGCTGCGCGAGCGATCCCCCACCATGGCCAGTGCGGCGGCGACATGGGCCCGGGCCAGCGGGCTGGAAATCTGGTCGATTCGCTCGTCGTGGAAATAACGCAAACGCCCGACATCGGCGCGTCCGGCGCGGGCCAGCACGTAGAAGGCATAGGCCTGGCTGCGATCATTCAGACGCTGCTGCGTATCGCGTTGCCACGGACCTCGCCGGATGTCCGTATCATACCCGCCAGCGCGATAGAAATCACCGCGGGCGATATGACCGAGCACCGTATAGGCGCGATCAAGGGCCGCTTCCGGAACGTCATACCCGGCCGCGTCGGCCCGTGCGAGGAAGTCGGTGGCATAGGCGCCCAGCCACCCATCGGCGTAGCGATCGCCCATCCGCCATTGACCAATGGCACCATCGGAGCTTTGCCGGCTGAGTATGGTTTCGACGGCATCGCGAATGCGCTGATGGGAATCGCTATCCGTCTCGAGACCGGCCAATGCGGCCATCTGGCCGGCATAGAGCAGCGGCATGGCGCGGCTTGTCTGTTGTTCGGTACAGCCGAAAGGATAGCGGCTGAGATGCTGGTAGATCGCTGCCGCATCCATGGGAATGGCCGAAAAACTGAGCTCAAGTTCGGCATCACCGGTATTGAATTCCGACAGGAGTGCCGGATCGGGTGACCAGTTTTCGCCGGCCGCCAGAGCGTATCGCTGATAATCGGCTTGCGGCCGGAAGGCCGAGCGCACCTGTATCGGATAGCTGGATTCCAGTTCGATATCCGGGCCGATCACATCCATGGACAGTTGAGCGATACCGATATCACCGGCCGTGATGCCGACCGTATCATCGCGGCGTTCGCCCGGTTCCATGGCCGCACCATTCTGTGGCTGGTCGAAGGAGACCGGCCCGTTGCTGGAGAACATGGCGATGTAATCGCCGGCTTCGCCTTCGACATTGTCAATGGTCAGCGTTGCCTGTGCCTGATCTCCCGGAGACAGGAAACGCGGCAGGATCAGTTCGGCGGGAACCGGATCGCGGACCGTCAGGGCCTGCGACGCCGAACCGAGTGCCGTATCCGACCAGGCTACCGCCATCAGACGCAATTCGCCGTTGAAATCCGGCACCTCGATATCGACCGAGGCATTGCCATTGCGATCAAATTCGACCGGGCCGGAGAAGAGGGCGACTGTTTGCGTGGGTACAACGGTCAGACCGGCACCACCGATCTGGTCGCCACCGGACCTGACTGGGGCGGCTGCACCCTGATTGGGGTCGAGCAGGCGGCCATAATCATCATAGAGCGACACATCGAGGGCGCGTTGTCCGAAATACCAGTCGATGGGATCGGGGGATTCAAAGCGTGTGAGGAGCAAAATGCCTTCATCGACCGCTGCGACCGTCACATATGCATTGCGCGTATTCTGGCTGGCTTCGAGATCGACACTGACGATCTGACGCGGGCGCACCAGTTCGGGCATGTCGAAGGCGAGATCAATGGTGCGCTCTGCGGCGCTGACCGGAATATAGGCGACCCCGACAGCCCGGCGCGGGCGCGGTTGCTCTGCGGCGTCACGCGGCGTGTAAACCGTCGCCATGACATAAGCGCCGGTGCCCCACTCATCCGTGACGGGCAGCGTGAAGCCGGTCCCGCCTTCGGGCAGGCTGATGGTGTAGCTGGCAATCACGCGGTCGGTTGCGACCACGATCTCCGCTTCACCGGCATAGGGGGCTTGCAGCGTGATCTGGGCCGTATCGCCTACAGCAGGTGCGTCCTCGGGCGTTGCTATCCGGACGCGGTCCGGCGCTTCGACGCCATCTTGCGCGACGCTGCCCCAGCCGACCCAGAAGCCATAGCTGCTGGAAGCGCCATCCGGACCCGAGACTTCGAGCCGGTAATTGCCCCAATCCAGCGGCGGCGTGTTGACCGCCGTAATCTCTCCACCGGTCTGGATCACACCGTCCTCAATCGGAACCGTGAAGCTCGTCCGGCGCCAGCGCCACGCCCCGCCGCTGGTCCGATACCAGTCATAGCGATTGTCCTGGCGGGTCAGACGCCATTCCAGACGGGCGTCGGTCTGATCGCCATAGGAATCGAGTGCGACGACATTGAAGGCGGTTGCCGCATCGCGTTCCGCCCGGCCGTCGAAATCCGGTTCCAGACCAATGTAGAGGTCACGCGGGCGATAGGGGATACGGACATCATCGCGCACCGGGCGTCCGCCCGGTTCAATGGCGGAGACAACGACCCGGGCGCGCAAGGGCTGGGTAGCCTCGGCTCCGCGGCGTCCGGCATCGAGCCCGAGCACGGCGCGGCCGGCGCCGTCCGTGACGGCATCGGGCAAGTCATAGGCGATCTGCTGAAAGGCCTGATCATGAAGGCCGAAGCGATAGCCGGAAAATTCCTCAAACGGGGACGGATCGACCTCGATACGGACTTCGCCTTCCACCGGCAGGCCGGCTCCGGGTGCACCGTACAGAAAGCGGACATTGGCTTCGATGCCGCGGCTTTCTTCGGCCTTTAACGGCGTGGTGTCATCGGCTTCGATATCCAGTTCGATGCGTTGCGGAACGAAGTCCTCCACCGAAAAGCTGGTGCGTCCCACGACGCCAACGCCATCCAGCTCCAGCGACAGACGCCAGATGCCGCGCGCGGCGGCGCTCGAAATATCAAAATCGTGCTGCAGGCCACCGGCCATGTCCGCTTCATCAAAACGCAGGCGATCGGACTCAATGCCATTGGGAGCATAGAGGATGAAACTGCCGGGCCGGTCGTCTATCGCATTGGCCTCCCGGTCGCGGATCAGCGCCGTGGCGTGAACGGTTTCGCCGGGACGGTAGATGCCACGATCCAGATAGAGAAAGGCATCCGCGCCGTCGGGCGTGCGGCGACCATCGATATTGTGCTCGGAGAGATCCACCGGTGCACGGTTGAAATCGAGCAGGGCGAAATCACCGTCCGGGCCGTAGGCGGCCAGCAAGCGGGGTGAATTGGCTCCCGTGCCGTTGGTCAGCGGGTCGTCAAAGCGAACGCGGCCATCGTCATCGCTCTCGACCGTGGCGAGAATTTCATTGGACTGGGCGAGCAGCTGGATATCGACGCCTTCCACGGACCGGCCGGTCTGAAGCGACCTCACCGTGACGTCGATGCCGTCCTGTCCGACATAGGAGGTCAGGGCCAGATCGGTGATGACAAACCAGCGCTCGGACCGGGCGGGTTGGTTTTCAGATTCATCAACGGTGGCATCGCGGACGCGCACGAAATAGGCGCCGGGCTCCAGAACGCCAATCGTTTCTGCGAGCGGCATAACTGTAATGACGGGGGCGTTGGGCTCGCCCGATGTGTCCATCGTGCCCTGCCAGATGGTCCGCCCGACATCGTTCGGGCTTTCTTCGCCATAGAGATAGCCCCATTCATCTTCCGAGGCGGTATAGCCTTGCGTGATTTCGCGGAAGACAAGCGCGCGATCCGTGATCCGCAAGACCTCGATTTCGACTTCATCGACATTGACCGTCTCGATGGGAATACCATCGGCATCAATACGCGGCAGGATGACGCCGTCTCCGGAGAAGCCGACATAGGCCGGGCGCGCGCCAAATTCGATCGTGGTGGTTTCGGATATCGCCAGGGTATCGCCATCGGCGGCGGGCAAGCCTGCCAGCAGGGTGATATCGGGCGACTGACCGAAGGTCAGCCCGCCGACGCAGAGCGATGATCCGTCAATCCGGAGGGCAATATTTGCGGGCGGATCCAGTTCGACATAGGGCGAATAATCGACGGCGGGGTCCAGCGCCTGGGAAAACACAAAACAGGCGGCGGGCTGGGCTGCCGAGACATCAATACGATAGCGAAGATAGTCAAACTGGTCCGGGTATTCCGGTTCGGGCCGGGGCGCTGACGCGGATCGATCCGAGAGCTGAATGCCGTCGCGGTCCGTCCCTGCCGTGCCGGTCTGTCGCTCCTGACAGGCTGTCAGTGCCAATGCCATTGCCACGGCCCCCAGGCCGATGCGTGTCAAACCGGTCGTCATCATGGAATCTCCCTGTCCCTTCCCGAATGTGCATTCTCTCACGAGTAGCGGGAAACTTCATCCCCTTCATTTGTGTCCATCTGCGGGCGCAAAACGGGTCATTCAATGCCGACAGTCTTGCGGGAGAATTTTCGCGCGCTAGTGTCCGGCGCATACAAGAGGAGGTCTTCATGTCCGGCAAGGTGATCGCGATTTCGGGTGGTTTTGGCATTCTGGGAGAGGCGGCTGTCAAGGGTGCACTTTCAAAAGGCTGGACGGTCGTGGCGATCGACCGGGCCGAGGGCCCCCGCGAGACGTTTCCGGACGGCGTGGACCAGCGCGGCGGTGTCGATCTGACCGATGCAGAGGCCACGGCAGACCTCTTCAATGCCATTGTTGAAAAGCACGGACGTCTGGATGCGCTCCTCAATATTGCGGGTGGATTCCGGTGGGAGACGCTGGAAGACGGATCGATCGACAGCTGGGATTTTCTCTACGAGATCAACGTGAAAACCGCGGCAACAGCTTGCAAGATGGCCTTGCCCTATCTGAAAGCCGCACCGGCGGGCCGGATCGTCAATGTGGGCGCGGCGGGCGCTTTGAAAGCCGGGATGGGCATGGGTGCCTATGCGGCGTCCAAATCCGGTGTGATGCGTCTGACCGAAGCCCTGGCGGAAGAATTGAAATCCACCAATGTGACGGTAAATGCCGTTCTACCGTCCATTATCGACACACCGCAAAACCGTCAGGACATGCCGGATACCGACCCGGACATCTGGGTGAAACCGGCCGATCTGGCATCGGTCATGCTGTTTCTGGCCTCCGATGAAGCGCGCGCCATTACCGGCGCGCTTCTGCCGGTGACCGGCAAGGTCTAGAAAACCCCGATTCCCATTTTGTCAGTTCCGGCCTTCCCGCCTATTGCAAGCGGAACCGGCCTTCCCACTTGTTTGCCATCGGCCCCATATCGGGCCCGATCCTTGTGGAAAGAACAGGCGCATGGCGTCTCACAGTCAGGCTTTGCAGGGGCCTTCAGAAAAACCTGCGCGCATTCGAACCTATTCCTTGACAGCACTCGCATCGGTGATTGCCGTTACCGTGCTGGTCGGCTCGGAAGCGCTTGTCGTGGCTTTCGCCTCTGTCTGGGCGATGGCCGGCATGTTCCATCCGGCCGAAGCGGTCATGTGGGCCCTTTATGGCCTTGCATCTATCGGCGCGATACTGGCCGCAGGCTGGTTTGCCCGGCTGGCGTGGACGTCAGAGATGCAGCCCGCCTCTCCGAAACCTAGCGAAGTTGAAGCCGGCTAGAAGGCCAGCTTCAGATCAAACGCCGGATCGGCGGCTTCCTGCGGCGTCAGTGACCGGTGGTCGTGCGCCAGGATGCGGCGGGCCGCCATGTGATCGGCCGGCGCGTTGATCGAATCGACGGCCATCAGGACGCCGTCCCTGAAGTAGAAAATCGAAAAGCTGCTTCTGGCCGGATCGCCGCGCGTTACGGCGATATCGGTGTCCATGGAGAGGCCGGCCATCTGCAATTTGATGTCGAACTGGTCGGACCAGAACCAGGGCACGGCGGTATAGGCTTCCGGCTTTCCGGTGAGCGTCTTGGCGGCAATCTTGGCCTGATCGATGGCATTCTGGACGGACTCCAGGCGCAAGACCTGCCCGGTAAGATGATTGGGATGCGCGGCGCAATCGCCGACAGCGACAATGTCCGGATCGGATGTGCGCGTGAATTCATCGACCAGAATACCGTTTTCGCAATTCAGGCCGGCTGTCAGGGCGAGTTCGTGACACGGTGACACGCCGGTTCCCATCACCACCAGATCAGCTGGCACGTTCCGGCCATCCTTGAGACTGACGCCATCAGGCGTGATCGCGTCGGTGAGCGTGTCCAGCAAAAGCGTGCTGCCATGGGAACGATGCAAGTCCTCGAAGAAGCGGGACACCGGTTCGCTGACGGCCCGTTTCATCACCCGGTCCAAAGCTTCGATGATGGTGACATCCTTGCCCATCTTTCGGGCCGAAGCGGCGACTTCAAGTCCGATAAATCCACCGCCGATCACGACGACAGATTTGGCTTTGGCCAGTGCGGCCTTGAGCTTCAGGGAATCATCCAGCGTGCGGAGCGCCAAAACGTGCGGCAGATCGGCGCCCGGAATCGGGGGAATGCGCACATTCGCGCCGAGACACAATGCCAGCCGGTCATAGGCCAGCGTTTCGCCCGTATCGAGCTCCACGGTCCTGTCTTCCCGGTCGATGGCGGTGGCGCGCGTTCCGAAGCGGGTGATGATATTGCGTTGTTCGAAAAAGCTGTAGGGCCGCAAGGGCAGGCGGTCTTCTTCCAGCTGATCCAACAGAAACGCCTTGGAGAGCGGGGGGCGCTGGTAGGGGGGCTGGGTTTCTTCGCCAATCAGTGTGATCGGGCCATCATGACCTTCGCGCCGCAGGCTGTCGGCGAGCTGGAGGCCGGCCTGTCCGGCACCGAGAATGACAATGTGGTTCATCATTGTGCGATCTGGACCTTTCCATCGCTGATCAGAGCGTTGATGTCGTCGCTGGTATATCCTGCGCTTTCGAGAATCTCGCGCGTATGCTCCCCCTGAAAGAAGGCGCTGCTCGGCTGTCCGGTTTCCGTTTCTGAAAAGCGCGGGGCCGGGGCCGGCTGGGGAAAGCCGTCGATCTCGACAAAGGTCTGTCTGGCGGCATTGTGCGGATGAGCAGGCGCTTCGGCCATCGTCAGAACCGGCGATACGCAAGCATCGGTCGGTTCAAAGATGCGGGTCCAGTCCTCGCGGGTCCGGCTGGCAAACACACGCTCGAATTCGGATTTCATCCCGGGCCAGCCCGCCGCATCATACTGGCGGGCGCACCAGCTTTCATCGAGGCTCAGCCCCTTGATCAGTTCGGCGAAGAATTGGGGTTCAATCGCCCCGACCGCCATGAATTCGCCGTCGGCCGTTTCATAGCAACGATAGAAGGGCGTACCACCATCAATGATGTTGGCCTCGCGCTTGTCCTGCCAGATGCCGGAGGCGCGCAGGGAATGGATCAGGCTCATGATCGCGGCCGAGCCGTCTGTCATCGCCGTATCAACCACCTGGCCTTTGCCGGTGGTTTTTGCAGACACCAGCGCCGCCATGACGCCATAGACCAGCATCAGTGATCCACCGGCATAATCGCCGACCAGATTGAGCGGCGGGACGGGGCGGCCGGCTTCGCCGATAGCGGCGAGGGCGCCGGTGATGGAAATATAGTTGATATCGTGCCCCGCCCGGTCGGCCAGAGGCCCCGTCTGTCCCCAGCCCGTCAGACGGCCATAGACCAGCGCCGGGTTGAGGGTGTGTACGGCATCCGGTCCGAGCCCCAATCGTTCGGCGACACCGGGGCGAAAGCCCTCGATCAGAATGTCAGCGGTTTCACAGAGCTTCAGGATCACATCCCTGGCACCGTCCGCCTTCAGATTGACGGCGATGGAGCGTTTGCCGCGGCGATTGGCATCCTTTGGACGCGCCATGCCGATGGCTTCGGCCTTGCGATCGACGGAGATCACGTCGGCTCCGAGATCCGCCAGCAATTGCCCGGCCAGCGGCCCCGGTCCAATGCCCGCCAGTTCGATGACCTTGATGCCGCTTAAAGGACCGCTCATGTCAGCTCCGGAAGAGTTTCAGGGTGTGCATTCCAGAACAGGGGCTGCCAGCCATCGGCCGTCTTGCGGGCCGCGCAGACATGGCCGGTTTTCACCTTGGCATCGCCGTCAAATCCGATGGCGGCATGAAAGTATCGCAAAATACCGTTCGAGGTGATGACAAGCCCCGGAAACGCCGCTGTCGCCATGTCGGCGAGAACGCCCAGTGCATTGGATTTCAATTCGTCATCGCCTGGTGACCAGCCGGCATTGCCCGGGCGCTTGTGGTGTTCCCGCCAGTCAGGAATGGCATTGGCACCAAAGATTTCGGCAATCTCGTCGTCGGTCTTGCCACCCCATTGGCCGTAATCGATCTCGGTGAGGCGGCTATCGATCTCTATGTCTGCATCCGACATGGTGATGGCCTTGACGATATCCGCCGCGCGCCGCGTGCGCTTCAGCGGCCCGGAGACGAGGCGCGCCGGCGCGATGCTCTGTTCGCGCAGGGCTTCACCCAGAGCCGCGGCCTGGGCTTCGCCGGATTTTACGAGGGGGAGGTCTTCCCTGGCACCGACCCAGACGATCTTGTCACCAGGGCCGAATGTATTGCCGTGCCGTGCGAGGAGAAGCAGGCTCATTCAACCAGCTCGCCTTCGCGGGCGATGATGGCCTCGACTTCGGCGACATCGGAGGGGGCGTCGACGGACCAGGCGGACCGGCCGCGATAGTCAACTTCGACAATGCGGATCGGAATACCGTTCTCCAGGGCACGCAATTGTTCCAGACTTTCGGCCTGTTCCAGCGGGCTGGGGGGCATCGCCACAAGTTGGCGCAGGGTCTCCGCGCGATAGCCATAGAGGCCGATATGCTGCCAGGTCGGCGTGCCGGCATCCGGATTGCGCTGGAACGGGATGACGGTTTTGGAAAAATAGAGCGCCTTCATATTCCTGTCGAAGACAACGGTGGTGCCGCCCACTTCGCCGGCAGCCTTTGCGGCCCGGAATTTGGCTTCTGTTTCCGGCGGCATTCTGACGGCGGGCGTTGCCATTTCGATGGAGGCATCCGCGCGCATCACGACCGGCACCGCGCCGATCACCCAGGGCGGCGTGAGGACGGCATCGCCCTGAACATTGATGATGATTTCGGCGGTGCTGTTCAGCGCGTCCAGCGCGGCCAGCGCACGTTCGGTGCCATTGCGGCAGGTTTCGGGCGTCATGACGGCCCGCCCGCCAAAGGTTGTCACCGAATCGGCGATCCGCATATCGTCTGTCGCCACAACAACCTGGTCGACGCCTTCGGCGGCCGAGGTGTGGCGCCAGACCCGTTCGATCATCTTGCGACCGGCAATGTCGGTCAGAGGCTTGCCGGGAAACCGGGTGGAACCATAACGCGCGGGAATGACGGCAAGAACGGACATGAGACCCCATCAGATATCGAGCCGTTGTTTTGCGGCAATCCGGGCATGGGATCAACAATTGTTGACTTGCACGCGCAGGGTCCATGCAAGAATGCCGGTCATCAAAAAAGGGGAGCAAAAATGCGCCTTTTGATTATTGCAGGCCCGGCTTGCTGGCGTTGTCTGGCTGACCCGCGTGTGCGCGCAGGAGGGACCGCAACAAGATGATGCGCTGCCAGCATGAAATCGCTGGCTTTCAAGCGCGCAGGCAGATGTTATGAAGGCCCGGCCCGGTGAGCCGGGCTTTTTTCTACGGGACGATTATGATGCGCCATTTTCTGACGACTGAAGACTGGGATCAGGACGAGCTGCAATCCATTCTGGATCGCGCGAAGGCGCTCAAGGCCGGCGCGTCGAGCTCAGCCCTGTCCGGAAAGTCTGTTGCGCTGGTGTTTTTCAATCCGTCGCTGCGCACGCGAACCTCGTTTGACATCGGCATTGCGCAATTGGGTGGACAGGGCATTGTGCTGGACGCCCGTGCCGGGACATGGCCGATGGAATTTGAAGATGGTGTCGTCATGAATGGCGATGCCGAAGAGCATGTTGTCGAGGCGGCCAAAGTGCTGTCGCGTTATGTCGACATGATCGCCATCCGCTGTTTCCCGAAATTCCAGAACTGGCAGACCGAACGCGAAGACCCGCTGATTTCGGCCTTTGCGCGTCATGCCAGTGTTCCGATCGTCAATATGGAGACCATCGTTCATCCCTGTCAGGAACTGGCGATGATGCTGGCCCTGCAGGAACGGCATGGCCGCGTTGAAAACAAGACCTTCCTTCTGACCTGGGTACCCCATCCCAAACCGCTCAACACGGCTGTCGCCAACTCCGCCATTCTGATGGCATCGAAATTCGGCATGAATGTGAGACTGCTGGTCCCGGACGAGGTCTATCGTCTGGACGAGCGATACATGTCGGCCGCGCAAGCCAGTTGCCGGGAACATGGCACATCGTTCGACGTCATGACGGATGTCGAGGCCGCCTATTCCGGCGCGGATGCGGTTTATGCCAAAAGCTGGGGTGCCTTGCCCTTTTATGGCCAGTGGGACGGTGAAGCACCTTATCGCGCCAAGGGCCGGGATTTTATGGTCGATGATGCCAAGATGGCGCTCACCGACAATGCCACGATCAGCCATTGCCTGCCGATGCGGCGCAATGTGAAAATCGCCGACAGCGTCGTCGACTCACCGGCTTTCCTGGGCATTGAAGAGGCCGAGAACCGCCTGCACGTTCAAAAGGCCATGCTGGAAGCGCTGGCGCGCCATGTGGACACCACACCATGAGCCAGACCGCGACGCGCTCGACCATTATTCGCCTGCTATCGCATATGCGTGATGGCAAGGAGGTGCGCGACTATCTCAACCGCTTTTCGCGCCTGGATCAGTCCCGCTTTGCGGTGGTCAAGGTGGGCGGTGCGGTGATCCGGGATGATCTGGACGGGCTGGCCGCGGCCCTGGCCTTCCTGCAGACCGTCGGGCTGTCACCCATCATCGTTCACGGTGGCGGCCCACAGCTGGATGCCGCGCTGGAAGCGGCCCGGATTACGAGCGAGCGGATTGATGGACTTCGGGTCACGCCGGCTGAAGCCATTCCGGTTATTCGCAAGGCCCTCAGCGCCGCCAATATCGCCATTGTCGATGCGATCCGGGAAAGCGGCGGGCGCGCGGCCAGTGTGCCGACCGGCGTGTTTTCGGCGCGCCTTCTGGATGAGGCCGTCTATGGCCGCGTTGGCGCGCCCGACGGCGTCAATCTTGACCTTGTCGATGCGGCTGTGCGTGGTGGAGAGATTCCGGTGCTGGCCTGTCTGGGAGAGACGGATGATGGCCGGCTGGTCAACATCAATGCGGACCACGCCGTCGCCGCACTGGTGAAGACGCTTCAGCCGTACAAGATCATTTTCCTGACCGAGACCGGCGGATTGCTGGATGACAAGGGCGAGGTGATCTCGACGCTGAACCTTGCCAGCGACCGGGACCGCCTGATGTCAGCGGGCTGGATTACGGGCGGTATGCGCGTGAAGATCGACCAGATTCAAAGCCTGCTGGATGACCTGCCTCTGACCAGCTCGGTGTCGATCACCTCGCCGGAAGGTTTGAGCCAGGAATTGTTTACCCATGCGGGGGCCGGCACGCTGATCCGCCGCGGCGAGAAATTGTTGACCCTGACCCGGAAACCCGACGTCGACTGGCCCCGGCTCGAGGCGCTGATTGCGGCCTCCTTCGGGCGCAAGCCGATTGCCGGATACTGGGACAGGCTGGCCTTCGACCGGCTGTTTGTGACCGAGAACTATCGCGCGGCAGCGGTGATCACCCGCATGGAGGGGGTCGCCTATCTCGACAAGTTCGCCGTGCTGGAAGAGGCGCGGGGCGAAGGGCTGGCGCGCGCGGTCTGGCAGGAAATGGTCGATTACGCGCCGCATCTCTACTGGCGGTCCAAAACCAGCAATCCGGTGAACAGTTTTTATTTTCACGAGTGCGATGGATCGATCAAGGCGGGGCCCTGGACGATTTTCTGGAAAGGCGAAAACGATCTTTCGCGTATTCCTGCCCGCGTGTCCGAAATTGCCGGTTTGCCGGAGACACTGGAGACCATCCGGTGACGGCGCGGGTCGGGCTTATTGGTGGACGCGGCTATACCGGCCGCGAGATTTTGCGTCTGCTGTCGCAGCGACAGGATATGACGCTGGTGCTGGCCAGTTCCCGGGAGCTGGCGGGGCAAAGGGTTCGCGATACCGCGCCCGAATTTGATACGGATCTGACATTCGACGCGGTCGCGCCCGAGGCGCTGGGCGGTCACAAGCTGGATGCCATCATTCTGGCCCTGCCCAATGGTGCCGCTGCCGGCTTTCTGGAGCATATTGATCCGGACACCCTCGTGGTGGACCTGTCCGCCGATGGCCGGTTTGATCCTCTCTGGGTGTATGGTCTGCCGGAGATTTACGGCCGGGACAGGCTGAGAGGCGCAAAGCGCATTGCCAACCCGGGATGCTATGCGACGTGCGGGCAGCTGGCGATTGCCCCGATGCGGGAGATGGTTTCGGGGCCGGTGCATGTCTTTGGTGTGTCCGGCTATTCCGGCGCCGGAACGACGCCATCGCGAAAGAATGATGCGGCCGCGCTGAAGGATAATCTGATGCCCTATGCGCTGACGGGGCATATTCACGAGCGCGAAATGGCCGCACATGCCGGCGTGGAAATTCATTTCACGCCACATGTGGCGTCCTTTTTCAGCGGACTGGTTACAACCGTCCACATTCCGATTACGGGCATGATGACGGTTGACGGATGTCGGGAAGTGTACCGGGCCTTTTACGAAGGCGAGCCCCTGGTCGAGGTCGTCGAGGACATTCCCGAGCCGGCCATGATTGCGGGCCGGCCCGGAGCCATTGTCGGCGGATTCGGTCTCGCTGAAGATGGCCGGCATCTGACCGTCGTTTCGGTGCTGGACAATTTGCAGAAAGGCGCTGCCGTACAGGCAATGCAGAATCTGTCGCTCGCGCTCGGACTGCCGGAAGGCAGATACGAAGACGCCGCGAACTGATGTCCGCGGCGTCCCGGTATCTCAAAACATATCGCCTTAGTTGTCGTTATTGCCGTTGTCTTCGGCCGCCTGAAGCGCGTTGACCAGAGCCTGAAGATCCTGCTGCGCCCGGCGTGTCGCTTCGGCCAGGGCCGCCTGGGTCTCGGGGTCCAGCTCGTAATCATCACCGCTGGACGTTGACGGCGCCGTCGATGGTGTTGCAGGCGCCGCAGACAGTGTGCTGCTGTCCCCGCCGCCGGCATTCGTTGTGCCGGATTCTGCGTCCATGAGAGGCTGGACCTGACGCGCCAGAAGATCGCTGACACGCTCGCCATCTTCCTCGCTCAATTCTGCCGGCAGCCGTTCGACCGTCAGGCGCTGACTTTCATCCGGTGCATCGCCGGCACGCCCGGACAGCAGCACAACGCGCTGAAGCTGATCGGCCGTTTCCGGCGTCTCGCCATAAACGAGTGCATAGTCAAAGCCCGACAGCAAACGCGCCAGCACGTCACCCAGTGAGCCGGATATATCAGCCGATATAGCATTATCATCGATCAGACGATCTGCACCAACAAGGCGAAAACCGGCTTCGGACTGCATGGTGGCCAGCACTTCTGACAAGGGCTCGCCAGTGGCAGACACGGTCCAGACACCGTCATTATCTTCAACGCGGATTTCCGCAGACGCCGCAGTGGCCGTTGCCAGGGCAAATGCCGCTGCAATCAGGAATGTGGAAGAATAGCGCATATTCCCTCCTATTGGGTGCGAACGGCTACGCTGGTGGCACCCCGTGGGGCGCTGCCCTCGTTAAATCGGATAAAGATACGATTGCGTGCAGGATCATCGGCGATAGCAGCGCCGGTTCCGCGAACAAAAACCGCAAATGTCGCAGTCGCATTGGTGTTGAGTGCCAGTGTCGCTGAGGGTCCGCGTGTGGTAACGCAGGCCCCGGCCGCATCGGTCCCACAGATTTCAATTTCCGAGACGGCCATAGCGCGTCCGGCGGTGTCGGCCGATGCGGTGATAATGGCGCCTGCTCCGACGTTGGAAACGGCAACTGACGCCACGCCGACCCGATTGCCGGTCGTCGGTACATTGATGCGGCCATCATTATTTATCGTTGCTGCCAGCGCAATCACATCTGCGGGTGCAATGGAAAGCGACAGGAAGGTCAGCGAGTTGAGCCCCAGCGTGTATTCTGCGGAGCGCCGGTTGGAGCAATGCGCTTCGATGAAGAGGTCTGTTTCGACATTGCTGCTCGGTACGACCCCCCCAACCTGGTTGCTATTGTCGGAGAAGTCCGAAGCCGATGTGACCGAGAAGATGAAATTCTGAGCCGCGCCAGCTGCGATATCAACGGGTGTATTGGCTGTGCCCGACAAGGCATTTGCTGATGTCGTCGTCTGATATGAGAAGCTTGAGGCATCAGAGCCTGCGAGGCGCAGTCCGCATGCCGTTGCGGTTGAGCCTGTTGCGGCCGGGTTGATGATGGTCGCAAAGGCCGTCGCGGTCGCACCATTCTGGACAGAGCGTGTGATGGGAAGCACTGATGAGACGATGCGAGGCGCCTCGTTGCGGAAGATGGAGACATTCTTGCCTTCTTCACGCGCCGCCCGGGCATTATCGGCCGGATCCTGGTTGTCTGCCAAAGGCGCTGACAAATCGGACGCTGGTGCAGCAATACCGCACGCTGCGCCGCCCGGACAGAGATTCAGATCCGGGTTTGAAAAATAAGGGGCCTGCGCTTCATTGCGGCCGGTACCCGGGCACGTTACGTCGCCATCAGATCCATACGCCATGATGGTCGTAAATTCGCAGTCAACCCGATGACCGTGTGCAAAGCTCCGCACGCCCGATCCGAGCGTCGTATCCTCGACATTATGAGAGAAACCGAGATTATGGCCGGTCTCATGTGCGAAGGTAAAATCGGAACAGAAACCATATCCATCGAGAAGGTTGGTGTCGTTGCCATTGACCCAGTCGCTGACAATACCAACGCCATTAACGGCATTCGCCACGCCAATGGTTTTTTGGCTCCCACCATTCACAAAAGCAACGCCACACGAGCTGCCAGAGCGATTGACAGCGCCGGAGCCACTGTAATGGCGGCGGATAATGGAGACCAGATCCGCGCCGACGGCATCACGAATGGCGAGAAGTGCGCTGAAGTCCTGACCGGCACCTTGTGGTGAATTATCGGATGCCAATCCCCGGCCGGCGCCGTCCTGCAAATCGTAAAGCGTGTCCGCATTGCTTGCCGTCTCGCTAGCGGACAGCTTGTCGAGGTAGACCAGACGCGCGCGCAGGCCGGTGTCACTGTCGATCAGCGCCTGGTCAAGAAGCGCGACGAGATATTGAACCCGCCCGCCAACGGCGAGGCCCCAGGTGTCTTCCATGCTCTGCGTGTAGAGCACCATGAGATCAATGGTTCCGTTCGAGCCGACAGCGACGGCATCCGTCGATGACAGTTCTCCGCTGTCCGCCGCGGACTCCTGAAACTCAGCAATCACACTGTCCGGAGTCGGGACGATTTCGTCGTCACCCCATCCTTCAAGTACGGCATTTTCCGGATGCTGGAAAATACGATGACCGCCATTTTCGCCGGGAATAATATTCCAGACGCCATCGTCGGTCGCGATACTGCCGAAGGTGAAGCCGTTCAATTCCGAGATGATCACACGGTCATGGATATCGCCGCCTTCAATGCGGCCGATCCAGGTGCGCGCGCCCATGGCCTGCTGGTCGATGCGGTCCAGTTCAGCGACATAGCCCGGGCCAAAATTCAGGTCGATCCGATCGCCGACGCGCATTTCCATGACATCAGGCGCGAGTGACGTGAACCGGACTTCGTCTCCGGCACCACCCGAAAAGGCAAGGGTTTCAACGCCCTGAAACATGTCATCAGCGAAGGCTGCCGGACTCGAAAAAGCTGTCAGCGCCAATGCCGAAATAAGGAATTTATGCATGCTGTACTCCCTGAATACCGCTGTTGGAGCGGAGACTTCCTCGCCTGAATCCTACCATAGCGCGAAACCGCAAGCCTGCAATGCCGCTCGCTCTGTGATGACTGGGATTTCACCCCGAAAACCGAAAGACAAGAAAGGCTATTCGGGCTCCCCAATCGACAGCCGAAATCTGTCCGTGTTTCGTGAAACGTCAACGCCGCTACCCGTGATGGCATCAATCCGCCAGCCTTCGACTGTATCGCCGACATAGGCCCGCCGGGTTTCATTCTGGCTGCGGATCGTGGCGACGCCGCCATTCGGCCCGGTGACAGTGCCAATAACGACGAATTCCGGCTCGCTGTCTGGTGTCTGGACCGGTGCCTCTACCGGTGTTTCGATCACGGCATCCGGTTCCGGACGGCGATCCGGCCGGAACAGTGGACGATCGGAAATCGCCGGGAAGGCTGAATATGGCGGCAGGAAATCACCGCTTTCCTCGCGTATGGCGACCGTTGAGGCTGGGGGTGGCGCGGGCGCTATGACACGGGAGTCGCCGCCTTCGCTCCAAACCGTGTAGCGCAATATGACGATGACGGTCAGAACCGCCGCAATACCGGCCAGGATGAGGGTGCGCCGGTTCATGATCCGCCTCCGGGTTCACGGCGCGCGCGGATTGTGGCGGTCAACTGAAGGCGGCTGGAATTGCGGACCGGCGTCAGGCGGACTTCCTCAACGATCAGCGCCGGCAGTGATGCTTCCATACTATGCAAGAGGCGCGCGAGGTTATCCATCTCACCTTCGGCCTGAAAATCCACCACGACGGCGAGCGGGTCAGCGCTATTGACGGGGGAAATGTTCACGCGTCCGGTTGTCAGACCGGCATTGCGCGCAGCCTCGTTGAGGCGGGTCTGGAGGTTGGATCCCGCGACGGCGTGACTTTCACCCGGAGAGAGATAGCGCGCCGGATCGGCCGCCGGCGGGACGTCCTGATCGGCAAGGGCCTGATCGATATCCGACCGCACGCCCATCCAACCGGTCAGCGACACACCAAAGCCTGTCAGGCTGATGACCAGAACGAGGCCGATCGCGATCAATGACACCAGGCGGCGAATGTCGGGTGTCATGTTCCGCCTCCTGACCCAATCATGCGATGTTGCGCGGTCAGCTCAAACCGTTCGCGGCCGGTCTCGTCGTCACGAACGGTGGCACCGTCGAACGATGCCCCCACAAATTCATCGGCAGAATCCAGTGCCCGAAGCGCTGCAGCGGCATCCCAGGCCAGACCTGATATACGGACATTGCCGTTCTCATAGGCAAAGCTGGTGACGTAAGCGCCATCGGGCAAGCGCCGGCTGAGATCTGCGAGCGCTGCGACGGCCGATCCGGACCTGGCCTTGTTTTCGGCGTGCGCGATCGCGGCTTCCAGACGGGCTTCGAGACTCGCCGGGCGCCGCGCTGTCGCATATTCGGGATCAAGCCGCACGGCCCGGTCAATCAGAAAGCCGCCGGTCGCGACGATCAGAAGGGCGCTGACGATGCTTGCAAAAACGAAGGCTGATCGTCCGCCTGAGGGCGCAGACCGGCCGTCGCGCAAATCCAGACTCGGGGCGATGCCGGCTTCATCATGCTCCAGATCAATGGCGGCGACATCGAGCCCGAGGGCTGAGGCCCGTTTCAATGCGTCGTCCAGCGTGCTGCGCCGGACAATGGAAACCGGCAGGCTGATCCGGCCATCGCTTTCTTCCAGACGGGAGCGATCGGCCGCAAAGACGATATCTGCCGCCGGTAAGGGCGATAATCGTGGCAAGGCAAGTTCTATGGCTTCGTCCAGATGCTTCCGGGCCGCCTCGGGAAAGCTCGCGGACCGGCGAAATCCGAGAGCGCCCGCAATACGAAGCACCAGAGGCCCCTTCTTGCCGAGCCGGGCAATTTCGGCGCTGGCAATGCCGGCTTCTTCGCTGGCCGGGATTTCGAGGCTTTCGCCACTGGCCGTTGTGTAGACCACGCTCGCGTTTTCATATCGCAGCACCCGCCAGTTACGGGCGAACAGACCACCAATGACCGGAAGCTCTGCCGCTGCGCTGTCGACATCGTCACGCCAGGTTTTCAACCCGCGTCCAATGGCATCAAGGATTGTCGTCACGCATCGGGCTCCGGATCAAGAAAGTCAGCATATCCGAATACATGGCTATGACGGGACAGCGTCTCATACAAGCCTTCCGCGCCGGGAAGGCTGATGATGATCTCGCGCGAGAGGCGTGCACCTGATGCCGCTTCGGCCTCGACAAAGATGGCATAGGCCGCCGGTTGGGCGGGATCGAACTGGGCCGATCCATTGACCTCGGGGATGCTGCGATTGCCTTCCCGCGCTGACAGAATACGGCGCGCATCACCGGCGGACACGCCTGTCGCCTCGATCAGGCGGGGCGGCGCATAACGGCCCGTCACGGCCTCTCCGCCATTCAGGGTCAGGTAGGGAGCAGCGGCAGCATAGAGGGCCGCGTCGACTCCTAAAACCTGACGAAATTCCTCAACGGCAATGAATGGCCGGTTGCCGGGCGGCGGCCGTCCGTCCGCGCGATAGGCGCCGGCTTCGGCTCCGTCGTTGCCGACATCATCGTCCTCGTCGCGCCAGTCGGCGAGGGCGCCGGCAATGCGCCGCGCGGTCAGGGTCGGGACATCAAGCTCTTCGAGCAGAGCCGCGAGTGTTTCGATATTGCCCTGATTGAGATCATAGCGGCCGGGTTCGGCGAGGGCGCGAATGCGCAAGCTGACATCGCCGATCTCCATTTCATACAGACGTCCATCGGCCATCCAGCGATCGTCTTCACGGGACAACTGGACAGCCGTGCGGGCGACGGCGCTGTCGATGGCTGTGCGAAGCTCCAGTCTTTCCATGCTTGCGAAAGCCGCGGAGGTCGAGACGCGGGCCGCCAGCGCTGTCATGCCGGCGGCCATGGCGAGAACGGCCAGAAGCCCGATCACGATCAACAGGGCAATGCCGCGGCGGGACGTCATTGTGTTGTCTCCTGTCCGGGTGTTTCTTCATTTGCCTCCGGGCGTTCGCGCGGCAGCAAGACTGTCAGGGCTGCGTAGTCAGCTTCACTGGACGCCAGGGTGATCAGCGCCGGGTAGGCGGCTGTGTCCTGCCAGCCGGGGGAGGGCGAGCCTCCTGCCGCGGCATATCCGAAACTCAAGGGCTGGCTCAGCGGGAGCGCCCAAAAGGCGACATCCTCGCGAGCGGGCCGGTCAAAGTCATCAAGATCGGTCAGCAACCGCCGGTGCAGGATGAGCTGCGGTGTGGTGATCTCGTCGTCTTCAACTCCCTCGCTTTCACCGCCTGTCAGTTCCAGCGTGTATTCATAGACGCCCGCCTCCGATGGATAGCCGGGGTCTGCGGCCAGAAAGACGAGACGCTGGGCCTGTCCATCGAACAGGATTTGGGCCTCACCATTCGTATCTCCCGGCCGGGTCGCCGGAACGAGATGTTCCAGACGGTTGCGGATCGCTTCAAGCGTCACCGTCTGGGTTTCGCGGGCCTCGCGTGCGGACTGGAGTTGGCGCTGGAAATTCAGTGTCTGCCGAACGCCTTCGGAAATGATTGTGATCGCGACCGCTGTCAGCGCCAGCGCGATCAGCATTTCGGTCAGGGTGAAGCCGCGTTTCATAAGGGCGTCTCCGATGCCCGGGGGCGGTCCAGCGCCAGTTCGAATTCGCGGCCAGACGGGGCGATCATGCGAAGGGTGAGTGTTTCAAGCTCCTCCCATCGGGAATCTTCAGACACCTCGATCGTCCAGACAAAACCATCAGTTTCGCCGTTGGCATCAGAGTCTGCCGTCAACAAGAGATATTCCGCAATGCGGGCTGCGGTTTCGGTTTCAGTCGCCCCCTGCTCGGCGCGCGCCGAGGACGCATAGACCTGATAGACAGATGCCAGTCCGGCACTGGCCAGGGCAATGGCGATGACTGTTTCCAGCAGGGTGAAACCGCTCTTACTCGATGTCATCGGGATCCAGCCTCTCGGTTGCGCCGGTAATCCAGCTGATCCGGATGGCACGCTGCGTGTCGTCCAGTTCCAGCAGGAAAGTTCCGCCCGTCGTGGCACCTTCGGGGAAGAAACGCACAGAGGCGATATCTCCGTCGAGCTCCTGATCGGCAACGGTGGCGCGCAGATCGATGTTCCGGCCGAGCTGGAAACCGCGTTCGCTGGGCAAGACGGTCAGCGTCCTGGCGTCCAGATCGAGACTCAACAGGGTATCGCGTCCGGACAGGCGGGCCTCGGTCCGGGCCATTCGGGCCGCCGTCTCGATCAATTCGACGGAGTGCCGCAATTCGCTGGCTGGCGAATTTCGGAATAGCATGGGCCCGACCAGCGCAATCGCCAGCCCGACGACTACCAGTACGACAAGGAGTTCAGTGAGCGTAAAGCCGCGGCGACTACTGGAGATTTCGGAAGATGTCTTCATCTTCACCTTCACCGCCTTCTTGTTCATCGCGTCCGTACGTCCCGATCCGTGCCCGGCCCGGACCCAGATACTCATACACATAGGCATTGCCCCAGGGATCATCCGGCACGGATTGTCCGCCCTCGAGGACCAGCGCGGTCAGCCCCTGCGCGCTATCCGGATAATCGCCGTTTTCCAGACGATAGAAATCGAGTTGGGTAGAGATGCTCTCGACTTGGGCTGCTGCCGTGTCGCTATTGGCCCGGCCGACAAAGCGGAAGAGCTGGGGCCCGACAAGGGCAATGAGCAATCCGATAATGACCAGTACGACCATGATTTCGGTGAGTGAATAACCAGCGCGATGGTCGGAGGTTCTGATTGAATTGCGGTGCATGGCTAACCTCTAGAAATCGATTTCATTGATGCTGACCAGTGCCGACAGGATCGAGACAACGACACCACCAATGGCAAGACCGGCAAAGACGATAACAGCTGGTTCGATAATGCGCGAGATCAGCCGCGCATTTTGTTCGAACTGGGTTTCATAGAATGTGGCCAGGCGTTCGGCGGCCGCGCCGAGATCACCGGTCTCCTCGCCGACAGACAGCAATTCCGCCGCCAGTGGCGGCAGCACGTCCGAGGCTTCTACCCGCTCGGAAAACCCCTTGCCGGTCCGGACTTCGGCCAAGGCCTCGGTGAGACGCCGGATGGCCCAGAGATTGCCCGCTGCGCGGGAGGCCAGCCTCAGCGCCGGAACCGCTGACAAGCCGTTTTTCAGGAGCAGCGAGAGCACGCGGCAAAAGCGGGCCGCAATCATCGTTCGCAAAGCGGTGCCGATGAGCGGCAGACCCAATAACCATCGATCATAGGCTTCGCGAAAGCCCGGCCGGTTCAACGCGGCGCGCCAGATCAGCACCATCACCGCTATGAGAATGATGACCCACGGTCCATAGGTGCCAATGGCATCGGCGGCGCCGAAAACGAAAGCCGCCTGAGACGGAATTTCCCGCCCGATCTGGTCAAAGAGGCCGCGAAATCTGGGAATGACAAAAACCAGAAGGCCCGAAACGGCGCCGATGGCCATCAGCATGAGGAAGGCGGGGTAGGCCAAAGCGCCCTGTATCGTCGCCTCGACCGCTTCCCGGCGCTCGCGGGTGTCGGCGAGTTCGCCCAGTGCTTTGCCCAGCGCTCCGCCGGCTTCTCCGGCCTCGGCGATCTCGGGGAAGGGTGAAGGGAAGATTTCAGGCCGCTTGGCAAAGGCTTCCGACAAGGAGGCACCATTGCGGACATCGGCCAGCAACATGTCCGCAGCTTCTTTCAGCTTCTTTTCAGCGGCATGTCGGGACAGGGCGGCCAGCGCGGGCTCAATGCTGAGGCCGGCTGCGGTCAGGACGGACAATTCGCGCGCCAGACGCGTTGCCATTTTCTTGGCCCGGCCGGAGGCCTGCTTTTGCGGGGCTTCGCGGGCGGGTTGAACGCGGATCGGGGTCAGGCCCCGCGCGGAAATGGCGGCGGCCGCGGCGGCCTTGTCGGCGGCGTCAATGCGGATGGTTTCTGCACCGCCATCAGGACGTATGGCTGATACCGCGAAAAGCGCCATCAGAACACTCCGAGCACGCGGTCGACTTCTTCAACGCTGGTAATGCCGGCTTCGATTTTCTCGAGCGCATCCTGCCGGATCGAGACCATTTTTTTCCTGCGGGCCAGCTTTTCGATTTCGGACGATGATACGCCGGGCTTCAGCGCATCGGACAATTCATCCTTCATATCGACGAATTCAAATACGCCGATGCGGCCGCGATATCCGGTTCCCGAGCAATGATCGCATCCGACGGCCTTCCATGCCGAGGTCAGTCCGGCGGGCGGGGCCGCGGGCTCCTTGCAGTCGGGGCAAAGCTGACGGACCAGACGCTGGGCCAGGGACAGGCGCATGGTTGAACGGAGCAGGGCGGGATCGACACCCATATCGATCAGCCGGGGCGCGGCACCTGATGCTGTATTGGTGTGGACGGTAGCCAGGACGAGGTGACCGGTCAGGGCGGCGTTGACCGCAATTTCCGCGGTTTCGCCGTCGCGCAATTCGCCGACGACGATGACATCCGGATCGTGGCGCAAAACCGATCGCAACACGCTGGCGAAGGTCAGGCCGATGGGCGCATTCACCGCGATCTGATTGACGCCTTCGATCTGATATTCGATGGGGTCTTCAATCGATATCAGCTTGCGGTCCGACGTGTTCAACTGGTCCAGCGCACCGGCCAGCGTCGTGGTTTTACCCGAACCCGTGGGGCCGGTGACCAGAATGAGGCCGTAGGGCGCTGTCAGATGCCGCGTCAGGTGATCGCGTTGTTTTTGCGAGAGACCGAGATCGTCGAGTTTGACTTGCGTGTCGCGATCTTCGAGCAAGCGGATGGTCACGCTCTCGCCATGCGCTGTGGGTGCCGTCGCCACCCGCAAGTCCAGGGCGCTTCCGGCGATGGTGACCCGGGCCCGGCCATCCTGCGGCCGCCGGCGCTCGGCAATGTCGAGACTGGCGAGGATCTTGATACGGCTGGTGATGAGGCGCGCGAGGCCCGGTTTCGGCGAAGGGCGATTGTGCAGGACACCATCAATGCGAAAACGAATGCGCAGTCGGTCTCGGAAGGGCTCGACATGGATGTCAGAGGCCCGCGATTTCAGCGCGTCGGCGAACAGATCGTTCACCAGGCGGACGACCGGCGCTTCGCTGGCAAGATCCTTGAGGTCTTCCCCATCGCCAAAGTCATCGCCCGATACATCACCCAGTGCGGTATCGGTGCCATAAAGCCGGGTGTGCGCCTCTTCGATGTCTGAAAACGCCGCCACTTTCAGCGTCACGGCTTTTCCGGTTGCGAGGCGAACGCCTTCTTCCGGCGACGGATCGGTCGGGTCTGCAACCGCGAGAACGATCAGATCATCGGCTTCCGAGAGCGGCAGGGCGGCTGATTCCTGTAAAAATTGAGGCGAAATACCCCCCGCTTCTGCGGCGTGTGCCGGGAAAGCGGAGGGCGAGACGCGCTCCAGATCGCAGGCGGCCGCCAGCGCATCGGCAATCGCGGCATCGGACGCTGCGCCGAGGCGTTTCAGCGACCGGGCGAGGCGCTCGCCAGTTTCAACAGACAGGCGCCGCGCACGACTGATATCGGCCTCTGACAAGCCGGCAATCGTTTCAATCCAGTCGATATCGGCCTTTCCTGTCATCAAACCACCCGGTTTTTGGCGATCTTGCGGAGATGGCGGACAATCAGGTCGGGGTCGTATTTTCCGGCATTCGCGACGACATCGCTCCATTCATAGAGCCGCGGCATCCCGATCGGGTTGGTCGTCAGAACCTCCCGTTTCAGATAGGGGAAGCCTTCAGAGATCAACTGGTCCCAGAAAAAGTGGCAGGGATTCATGGGCGCACCGGCATCGGCCAGATAGAGCATTCTTTCCAGCAGATCGCGGTGTGGTTTGGCGAGGCTTTCATCGGCGAGCAATTCATTGCTGCGCACCGTATGGGCAAACCGGGTGACTTCGTCGCGATAGGGAAACAAGGCAGCGCAGGTGAGCCCGGCACGCTCGAATTGTCCGGTCAGACCGATCTCCAGCTTGTTGATGACCCAGGATTTGGACTGGACATGCTTCCATCGGGACCAGAGATCGCGGACCTTCTGATTTTGAAGCGCCGTTCTGTGCAGCAGCATGAAATAGCTCTGCAGGTGCCAGCGTGTATCCCAGCTATCGGTCATGCCCCAGACATCGGCCCTGGCGGCGCTGGCTTTCTTGAGCAGAGGGCCGAGCGGCTGAAACGGTCCGTAAATGCTGTCGTTTATGACGATGGCTGACTCCAGCGAATCATAGTCCGGCACCAGCATCAGACCGTCGCGATAGGCGCCGAAATCATAGCCGCGATTGTGGCGCCAGGCGATCAGCGCGCAATGCGGCTTTGCGCGCTCGATCTGGCTTTCAGGAAATTCCGGGCTGTTGGAGACGAGAATGACGGCGCGGCCCGCTTTTCTCAGCGCGCGCATGTGTTCGATCAGGAAATCATGCACCCGGCCCTTGGCGTCCCAGGTGACCAGCACGGCGACGTCTTTTGCGCCCTCCAGCCTGTCGGCTCCCGTCCAGGTCTGGCGGACCATGGATTTCGGGCCGATCAGTGCCGCCACGGTCCAGGAGAAGGCCTGCGCGATATAGTCCTTCCGCTCGCGCTGGTCGAAAACCCAGCGCCACGGCCATTTGATCCATCGAATGTAACGCCGCCAGCTCACGCGGTTTCCTCCCTCGCACCGGATTGCGCCCTATACCTATCGGTTAACTCCTTGATCCGCGACCCCAAATCGCCGCGTACCGGATTTGCGATCTCCAACT